>NZ_JBSYXB010000008.1:0-153448 GCF_054114245.1 Brachybacterium netajii (SeqCode)
CCGTCGGCCCCGCCCGCGCCTGTCCGTCTCCGCCCGGCTCTGCCCGTCTCAGCCCGGCTCAGCCCGGCTCCGCCCGGCTCTGTCCGTCCGTCATCCGTCGATGCACGAGGTGCCCGTGTCCAGCACGAAATCCCTGTCCTCCCGGGCCCGTCGCTACGGGCCCGCCCTGCTCCTGATCTCCCCGTCGCTGATCCTCGTGGGGATCTTCGTCTACGGGCTGATCGCCAAGAACCTGTGGATGTCGGCGACCGACAACCACACCGCCGCCCAGGCCAACGGCCGCAAGCCGATCGCCTTCGTCTTCCTGCAGAACTACATCGACCTGTTCGCGACCTCCGCGTTCCGGCATTCGATGGCGAACCTCGTGCTGTTCACCGTGGCCTTCCTGATCGGCGCGATGGTGATCGGCTTCGTGTGGGCGTGGCTGCTCGAGCGGCCCCTGCCCGGCGGGCGGATCTTCCAGACCGTCTACCTGTTCCCGATGGCCATCTCGTTCGTCGCCTCGGGCGTCGTGTGGCGGTGGCTGCTGAACTCGAACCAGGGGGAGTCCGCCTCGGGCCTGAACCGGCTGTTCCAGATGGTCGGCGTCGGCTTCCTGCAGAACCCCTGGTGGAACAACGTCACCTTCGGCATCCTCGCGATCGCCCTGCCCGCCGTCTGGCAGCTCTCCGGCTACGTCATGGCGCTGTTCCTCGCGGGCTTCCGCGGGGTGTCCGACGAGCTGCGCGAGGCCGCGCGGATGGACGGGGCGAGCGAGCTGAAGATGTACCGCCACGTGATCTTCCCGCAGCTCACGCCCGTGCTGATGAGCGCGGTCGTGATCATCGCCCACATGTCGCTGAAGTCCTTCGACCTGATCATGTCGATCTCGAAGCCCGCGAACTTCCAGACCAAGGTGCCCGCCGTCGACATGTTCGTGTTCAAGTCGAGCTACGACTACGCGAACGCGGCGGCCGTCGGCATGATCCTGCTGATCGTCGTCGGCATCCTCATCGTCCCCTACCTCATCTCGCAGAACAGGGAGAAGCGCCGATGAGCGCCGCCGCCCGCACCGACAGCAGCATCCCCGCGGGGACTGTCGCCTCGGCCCGCCCCGCCTCCCCCGATGCGCGCAGGACCCGCGCCCGTCGCGGCCGCGGGATCCTCACGATGCGCTACCTGCTGCTCCTGGCCGGCGTCGTGTTCGTGATGATCCCCGTCTACGTCCTGCTCATCACGAGCTTCAAGGGCGTGGGGGATGCGAGCCCCGCCCGCGCCTGGCTGCTGCCCGAGAGCTGGACCCTGCAGAACTGGTCGACGGCCTGGGACCAGCTCGCCCCCGGCCTCCTGCGCTCGGCGACGATGGTCATCCCCTCGACGATCCTGTCCTCGATCCTCGGCTGCATGAACGGGTTCGTCCTCTCGCGCTGGCGGTTCCCCGGGGCCGACATCGTGTTCACGCTGATCCTGTTCGGCATGTTCCTGCCGTACCAGGCGGTGATGATCCCGCTGCTCGAGCTGGTGCTCGCCCTGCCGATCCCCAACGGGATCCCCTCGCTGATCCTGCTGCACGTCGTCTTCGGCATCCCGATCACGACGCTGATCTTCCGCAACTACTTCGAGACGGTGCCCGAGGAGCTCATCGAGGCCTCGACGGTCGACGGCGCCGGCATGCTGCGCACCTTCTGGTCGGTCGCCCTGCCGATCGCGGTGCCGGGCTTCGCCGTCGTCCTGATCTGGCAGTTCACGAGCGCCTGGAACGACTTCCTGTTCGCCGTGTTCTTCTCGACCGCGGTGAACGGGCCCGTCACGCTCGTGCTCAACAACCTCGCCAACGGGGCGCTGCTGACCGACTACGGCGTCTCGATGGCCGGCGCTCTGCTGACCTCGCTTCCGACGCTGCTGGTGTACGTGCTGCTCTCGCGCTACTTCATCGCCGGTCTCATGTCCGGCTCGGTGAAGGGCTGAGCCGCGATGCAGGGGTGAGAGGGGGGGCGGGCGACGCCGCGTCAGCCGACGGCGCGGCTGAAGCGCACGAGCTCCTCCGACGCCTCCTGCACGCAGCTCGGCAGCGATTCGTCCTCGGCGACGAGGCGGGCGCGAACGAGCCACGAGGAGCTCGAGGGGTCGAACAGGTAGCCCCACAGCGGGGCCTCGGGCACCGCGCAGGCGACCGCCGCGGTGGCCGCGTTCAGGCGGGCTCCGAGGTCCGAGGACCTCTCGAGCAGCTCGGCGGAGTGGTCGACGGGGCGTCGCCCGTCGGCCGCTGCCGCCGCCAGCAGGTACACGCGGCGGACCCCGGGCCGATGCGCGGTCCCCTCGATCTCGGCGCGCAGGCGCGCGAGTGCGAGACCGGCCGGGTGGACGCCGTCGGTCCAGGTCAGCGTCGCCTGCAGGGGGATCCAGCGGGGCTGGCGGCGGTCCCAGAACAGCGAGGTCGTGGCGGCGAAGGGATGCCCGGTGGCGGCCGCGATGAGGGAGAGCGTCACCGCGGGATGCCGCCATTCGGCGTCGGTGGTGTCCCGGAAGACCGCGATCTCGCCCTCCCAGCGCGGGCGCAGGGCGTCGACGTCCTCCGCCCGGCCTCGCCCGTGGGCGACGAGCACCTCGAGGCACAGGGCGATCTCCGCGAGCGTCGCCGTGGGATCGCCGAGGCGCTGGTGCAGCCGAGCCTCGATGCCGGCGGAGAGATCGATGAAGGCGTCGAGCGCGGCGCCGCCGTCGATCCGCGTGCCGTCGGACCGGGTGCCCTCGACGCCCGCGTCCTCCAGCACGTCGCCGTCGAGGACCTCCCAGGGGTCCGGCGTCCGCACCCGCGGGCCGCGGAGGCGGGGCCCGCGCAGGAGGTCGCCGTCATCGAGGGTCATGGGGGCCTCCTGCAAGTCCGTTCTGCGCTGGCCCGAAGCATGGCCGACGGGACCGAACCGCTGGTGGCCGGGGGATGTCGGGAGGACGAGCGTTCGGCGCAGGAGCATGATCCGCCTCACGAACAGGCGGAGGACCGCCCGGGATCAGCTCAGCGGAGTCAGCTCAGCGGAGTCAGCTCAGCAGGAGGACCCCGTAGACGGCGAACAGCACCAGATGCGCGACGCCGTGGACGGGCCCGGGCCGACGCGACAGCAGCGTCACCGCCGTCAGGGCGAGCGAGGCGCCGAGCATCGCCAGCATCGCCGGGCTCTCCGCGGAGATCACGTGCGCTCCGGTCAGCAGCGAGATCGCGAGGACCACCGGGATGGTGAGGCCGACGGTCGAGACGAGGGCGCCGTGGCACAGGTTCACCACGCGCTGCATCTCGCCGCCGATCGCGGCGCGCACCGCGGTGATCGACTCCGGCGTGAACACGATCAGTGCGATCAGGAGGCCGCCGAGCGCCGTCGGCGCGCCGAGGCGGGCGAGGCCGTCGTCGAGCAGGTCGGCCATCCGATGGGACAGCAGGACGATCGGCAGGGCCGTCGCCACCAGGATCGCGGCGCGGACGAGCAGCTCCCCGCGGTGGGCGGACACGAGGGCGCCCAGGGAGCGGGCCGAGGCTGACGCGGGGGCGGAGCCCGTACCGACCTCCTGGAAGTCCGCGGCACCGCGGCCGGTCTGCAGGACCAGGAAGAGCACGTAGACGCCGATCGTCAGCAGCACGATCGGCACCTCCTGGGCGCGCGAGAAGGAGCCGTCCTCGCCGATCAGGGCCGGCAGGGCGAAGGCGATGAATCCGAGCACCGTCAGCAGCACGAGATAGACGACCGCGCCCCGCGGATTCGCGCGGGGGAGGGGTGCGGTGGCGGCGGGGCCGACGGCGACGCGGCCGGCAGCGGGGCGGCGCGGACGGCGTGCGAGGGCCGCGGCGAGGAGGCAGACGCCCATGACCAGGTTCAGGATGATCATCGAGACCGCCGAGACGGAGTCCCGGCCGATCGTCGGATGTTCACCGGGGCCGAGGAGCACCGCGGCGATCAGCACCACCTCGATGGTGACGATCGACAGGGTCAGCACGAGCGTGCCGTAGGGGTCGCCGAGCAGGCGGGCGAGGGCTTCGGCCTGGTGGACGACGCCGAGGGCGCACACCACGATCACCGCGATGATCGCCGCGAGCACGGCCACGAGGACTCCCGCGGGGAGCGTCGCCGAGAGGGGGCCCGCCAGCAGGATCGTCGCGAGCACACCGCCCCAGCCCAGGACGAGGCGGAGCACGGTCGGGAGATCGAGGAGGGCGGCGAGGCGCCGGCCGGCGCGGTGGGCGCGGGCGGCGTCGGGCGCGCTCCCGGCGGGGGAGGGGGTGGACGGCATGGTGTCGGGGCCTGTTCCGCGAGGCCGTCCTCGCCCGGAGGGGGGGCCGACGGGTCGTCCCGGCGGCCGCGCCCCGTCGTCGGGCGCCCGTCCAGGCTAGGCGATCGCGCCGTCGGCGGCCAGCGATCGGGGCGGGATCCACGGGCGTGGTGACCGGTCTGACCAGGACGTCCGGGGGAGGTCGGGAGCGTCCGGACCGGTGGCCGGGGATGGCTGGCAGCTGCTCGGATTCCGCGGGCGCGCGGTGCGACGCGTAGCATCGGGCGCGTGGCACGGGGTGCCGGCGGTGGTCGTCGGCTGAGATCAGACCCGTCGAACCTGCTCCGGTCAGCACCTGCGAAGGGATCGTCACGATGTTCAGCACCAGCGCGCCCGCGCTCCCGATCACGAAGCCCGACGAGGGGCTCCGTCCGCCGACGGCGCTCACGATCGCGGGCTCGGACTCCGGCGGCGGCGCCGGCATCCAGGCGGATCTGAAGACCTTCAGCGCCCTCGGCGTCTACGGGACCTCCGCCCTGACGGGCCTGACCGCGCAGAACACCCAGGGGGTGCAGGGGATCCTGCCGGTCCCCGTAGACTTCGTGATCGCGCAGCTCATGTCCGTCGTCGACGACATCCCGATCGACGCGACGAAGCTGGGGATGCTGACCTCCGCGGAGATCGTCGAGGCGCTCGCCGAGCGGATCGGCGGCCGACGGGACGACTTCGGCCTGATCGTGCTGGACCCCGTGATGATCGCGACCAGCGGGGACGCGCTGCTGCCGGAGAGCGCGAGCGCGGCCCTGCGCGACCGGCTGCTGCCGCTGGCCGACGTGCTCACGCCGAACCTGCCGGAGGCGGCGGCGCTCCTCGACGAGGAGGTCGCCGTGGACCTCGCGGGGATGCAGGCGCAGGCGGAGCGGCTGCGCGCGCTCGGCCCGCGGACGGTCGTGCTGAAGGGCGGGCACCGCGACGGAGTCGCGCTGGGCGGCGCGGCGGACGGCGCGGTGGACGGCGCGGCAGAGGACGCCGCGGACGGGGACGACGAGGTCGTGGACGTCGTCGCGCACGAGGGCGGGGTGGAGCTGCTGCGGGCCCCGCGGGTCCGCACGCGCAGCACCCATGGCACGGGCTGCACGCTCTCCTCGGCGATCGCCGCGGCGCATGCGCGGCGGGGCCGTCGGGAGCTGGATCTCGGGGCGGTGCGCGCGGCCCGCGACTTCCTGCAGCGGGCGCTGGTCGGGGCGCGCGACTGGGAGCTGTCGCGCACCCCGAGCAGCGGGCGCGGTCCGGTCGACCACCTCGTCGACTGGTGAGCGCGCCGGATCCGGCGGGCTCGCCGGGACCTGCGGGGTCGGCCGCTCAGGCGGAGCGGCGCGTGATCCGCGGATAGACGGGGCGCGGGGCGCGGGCACCGAGCGCGGCGAAGCGCGTGAGGTCCGCGTCGCGGTCGGCGTCGAGCTCGGCGGAGCGCTCCGGCTCGAGGACGGCGGTCGTGCGACGGCGGGTCAGGACCCGGTCGTCGGCGGCATCGTGCTCGTCGAGATAGTCGAAGTGACGGGCGGCGGTGTCATGCGTGTCGGTGATCTTCACGGAGATCTCCTCCCTGGGCAGGTCAGGGTGTCGGTATCCGACGAGGGGCCTCGTCGGTCCGCTCAGCATGGCACCCGTCACTCCGCATCAGGCGAAGGCGAGCTGGGTTGTGGATGAGTGTCGTCGGGGGAGGACTCAGGAAAGCCCTTGTCCGACGCAGAGTCCGGCGCAGCAGGCGCAGAAGGGGTCCCATAGAGCCCCTGGGCGCGCGCGAGATCGTCCTCGATGTCCTCTTCGCTGACCTCTCCGCGACCGTTCCGGAAGCCCATCGTCACGCCGATCACGACGCCGATCACGACGCCCAGGACCGCCCCGGCGAGGAGGTTCCCGAAGCCCGCCATCCCGATCGCGATGCCGACGACGATGCCGATCGGCATGCCGAAGGTGAGCCAGGTGGCATCGAACGAGGAGCGCTTCTCGTCGGACATCGGTCCTCCGTCCGGGTCGCCCGGCGGGATGCGCCGGGGTGGGGTGGGGTGGGTCGAGGGTGCGCTTCGAGCGTAGTCCCGCCCCGTGCCCGGGCCGCTCGCAGCCGGGGCCGGGGAGGCCGACGCCACTCGGCCGACGCCGCTCGGCCGTCGCCGCTCGGCTCCGGCTCGGCCCCGGCTCGGCCCCGGCTCGGCCCCGGCTCGGACCCCGCCCGGACCCCACTCGGACCCCGCCCGACCGTCGGACCCCGCTCCCGTAGGATCCGGACGTGAACTCCCCCCACGCCGCCGAGGCACCCGTGCGCTCCGTGACCGAGGCCCTCCGCAGACCGCGCGCGCTGACCACCGAGGTCCTCGCCGGCGCGGTCACCACCCTCGCGCTCATCCCCGAGGTCATCTCCTTCTCGGTGATCGCCGGCGTGGACCCCAAGGTCTCCCTCGTCGCCTCCGTCGTGCTGGCGATCTCCATGTCGATCCTCGGCGGACGCCCCGCGATGATCACCGCCGCCGCGGGCGCCGTCGCCCTCGTCGTCGCGCCGCTGGTCGCCGAGCACGGCGTCGAGTACCTGCTGCCGACGGTGATCCTCGCCGGCATCGTCCAGATCCTCTTCGGGGTCCTCGGCCTCGCGAGGATCATGCGGTTCATCCCGCGCTCGGTGATGATCGGCTTCGTCAACTCCCTGGGCATCCTCATCTTCACCGCGCAGCTGCAGCATGTCCTCGACGTGCCCGCGGCGGTCTATCCGCTGTTCGCGCTGACGCTCGTGATCGTGATCGGCCTGCCGCGGTTCACGCGCGCGGTCCCGGCGCCGCTGATCGCGATCGTCCTGGTCACCGCGATCGCGATGATCGGCGGCCTCGACGTCCCCGATGTCGGCGACCAGGGCGAGATCGCCGGCGGCCTCCCCGGCCTCACGCAGCTGCAGGTCCCGCTGAGCGTCGAGACGCTGCGGATCATCGCGCCGACCGCCCTCAGCGTCGCGTTCGTCGGCCTCATGGAGACCCTGCTGACGGCGAAGCTCGTCGACGACATCACCGACACCCGCTCCTCGAAGTCCCGCGAGTCCTGGGCCCTCGGCGTCGCGAACATCCTCGCCGGATGCTGGGGCGGCATCGCCGGCTGCGCGATGATCGGCCAGACGGTCGTCAACGTGAAGCTCGGCCGCGCCCGCACCCGCATCTCCACCTTCATCGCGGGCGCGCTCCTGCTGCTCCTGGTCACCGTGCTCTCGGACCTCATGGCCCGCATCCCCATGGCCGCGCTCGCCGCGGTGATGATGGTCGTCGCGGTCTCGACCGCCGACTTCCACAGCATCCGTCCGTCGACGCTGCGGCGGATGCCGCTGTCGGAGACCTGCGTGATGGTCGTGACCGTCGTCGTGGTCGTCGCGACCCACAACCTCGCCATCGGCGTCGGCACCGGCGCGATCCTCGCGATGGTGCTGTTCGCGCGCCGGGTCGCGCATGTGACGACCGTCCGACGGAGCGTCGTCCCGGCCCCGTCCGACGGCGCTGCGATCGACGGCGCGGCCCCGGAGGTCCGGTACACGGTCCGGGGTCCGCTGTTCTTCGGATCCAGCAACGACCTCGTCGAGCAGTTCTCCTATGCGGAGGACGCCGAGACGGTCGGGGCCGATAGAACCGATGGAACCGATGGAGCCGACGGCGCGGACGCTCCAGGGGGCTCGGTGCTGGTGGACTTCTCGGCGGCGCAGATCTGGGACGCCTCGACGGTCGCCGTGCTCGACGCGGTGCAGACGAAGTACGCCGAGCACGGGCTGGACGTGCGCTTCGCCGGCCTCGACGAGATCTCCGCCCGCTTCCACGGACGGCTGACGGGGACGCTCGGCTGACGGGGATGCTCGGCTGATGGGGGCCGGCCGACGGGCGGTCCGGGCCCCGTCATCCGCGCAGCGCGCCCGCGGTCATGCCGGCGACGAACCAGCGCTGCAGGAGGACGTAGGCGAGCACCATCGGCAGGGAGGCGATGATGACGCCCGCGAACAGCAGCGGATAGTTCGTCGCGTACTCGCCCTGGAAGTCCAGGAGGGTCTTGGGCAGGGTCGAGCGGCTTGGGTCCGTGATGAACAGCAGCGGGTAGAGCAGGTCGTTCCAGTGCATGACGAACAGGAAGATCGCGGCGGCCGACAGCGAGGGCGTCGACAGCGGCATCGCGATCCGCGCATAGAGCTGCCAGGAGCTCGCGCCGTCGACCTCCGCCGCCTCCATGAGTTCCCCCGGGAGGGTGCGGAGGAAGCCGGTGAGGAGGAAGATCGCGACCGGGCAGGTCACCGCGATGTTGATGAGCACGAGGCCGGTCAGGGTGTTCGTCAGGCCCAGCTGTCGGAAGATCACGTACTGGGGGATCATCGCGACCTGCGCCGGGACGGCGAGGCCGAGGGCGAACAGGCCGAAGAGCCCGGTGCCGAGGAGCCCGCCGATCCGCGAGATCGCGAATGACGCCCAGCTCGAGACCAGCAGCGTCAGCGTCACGGACGCGGCGGTGACGATGGCGGAGTTGCGCAGCGCGGGGCCGATCCGTCCGCCCGTCAGGAGTGCGACGAAGTTGTCCGCCGTCGGCACCGCCGGCAGCGAGAACGGATCCGCGAACAGCTCCTGGGTGGTCTTCACGGAGGTCACGAGCACCACCAGCAGAGGCAGGCCGATGACGAGCGTATGGACGAGCAGGAGCGAACGGCGGGGGAGGTCGCCCCAGTCGGTCGCCCGACGCAGGCGCGTGCGGCTCATCGGTCGCTCCCGCCGGAGACGAGCGCGACCGCGCGGCGCGGCAGGAGCGTGATCGCGGCGATCAGCAGCATGAGCAGGATCGACTGGGCGGCGGCATAGCCCATCTCGAAGTTCCCGAAGGCGGAGTGGTAGATCAGCGTCGCGAGGATCTCCGTGGCATGGTTCGGGCCGCCGCCGGTGCTGACGATGATCAGGTCGAAGGCCTTGAAGGACTGGATCGTCGTGTAGGCGACGACGATGACCGTCGCCGGCTGCACCAGCGGGACCGTCACATGGCGGAGCTTCTGGAGGCGCCCGGCGCCGTCGAGCGACGCCGCCTCATACAGCTCCTGCGGGATCTGCTGGAGGCCCGCGATGTACACGACCATCAGCTGACCGGCGTGGAACCACACCTGGACGATCGCGAGGTAGAAGATCGCCAGCTGCTGGTCGCCCAGCCACGGCTGCTGCAGGGAGCCCAGGCCGACCGCCTGCAGGAGGCGGTTCGCGAGCCCGAACGTCGGGTCGTAGACGAAGCTCCACACGAAGGCGACCGCGACCGACGACAGCACCGTCGGGAAGAAGAACAGCGCTCGCAGCGCCACATGGGCCCGCGAGTTCCGCACCAGCGCGAGCGCGAGGACGAACGACAGGGCCGTCTGCGCGACCACCACCGTCAGCATGAACACCAGCGAGTTCCCGAACGCCTTCGCGAACACCGAGTCGCCCGTCAGCAGCCGCCGGTAGTTGTCCAGCCCCACCCAGGAGAAGTCCGCGGAGAGGCCGTCCCAGTCCGTCAGCGAGTACTGGACCGCCTGCACCACCGGCCACAGCACGAACCACGAGAACACGACCGCGGCCGGCACCAGCATGGCCGCGAGCGTCGGGTCGAGATGCCGCCAGAGCACCGCCCGACGTCGGCCGGGCCGGCTCAGAGCTTCTCCTCGATCAGCGCCTGCGCCTCCTCGGCGGCCTGCTCTGGGGTGCTCCCGGTCGCGACCGCGAGCAGGGAGTTCTCCACCGCGGTGCGGATGTCCAGGTCGATGAACTGGAAGCGGGGCGCGAGCAGGGTGCCCGCGACTGCCAGGGGGAGAGGGCCTGCAGGTCCGGGTTGGTGTACTCGACGCCCTGCACGGTGACGTGCTGGGCGGTGCCGTCGGCGTAGAGCGCCGCGTTCTCCGGGTCGGAGAGGAACTCGATCCAGGCGAGCGCGCCGTCGGGATTCGTCGCCTGCGTGTTCACGCCGAGGATGAAGGTGGAGTTGAAGATGCCCTCGTAGGCGGGGTCGGTGCCGGCGTCGTTGGTCATGACGGGCGAGAGGTCGATGCCGAACTCGGCGCCGGCCGCGCGGGCGACCCCGATGTGGAAGCTGCCGGTGGGGAGGATCGCGGCCTGCCCCTGGCCGAACAGCGCGACGGCGCCGTCGGTCGTGGTGCCCTCGAAGTTCGCCTGGAAGTACTGGGCGATCGTCGCGAACTGCTCGAGGGAGCGCAGCCACCAGTCGTCCGTCGCCGCGTACTCGCCGCTCTCGATGCGGGCGAACATGTCGTCCGTCGGCCCGTTGTTCATCGCGAGCGAGTTGATGATCTGGAAGGCGTTGGCGGCGTCGCCGCCGGGCCAGGCGATCGGGTCGACGCCGATCCCCTTGAGCCTGTCGAGCGCGTCGACGTAGGCGTCCCAGTCGCCCGGGACCTCCGAGATGCCGGCCTGCTCGGCCAGGTCCGTGTTCAGCAGCGGCATGTTGAACACGAGCTGGTAGGGGACGCCCAGCTGGGCGCCGTCATGGATGCCGGGGCTGATGAGGTTCGGCTCGTAGCCGCCGACGAGCGCGGCGTCCGTGAGATCCGTGAAGATCCCCAGCTCCGCGAACTGCTCCAGCTGCGTGCCGCGGAACGCGGTCAGCGCGTCGCCGACGTCGCCGTCCTTCGCCTTCTGCGCGGCCGTGGACTGGTACTGGTCGGAGGGGTCGATGACCTGCTCGACCGCGAGACCGTCATGCTGCTCGGCGAAGGTCGCGGCGAGGTCCTCGAGGACGGTGCGGTCCTCGCTGCGCCAGTGGTAGAAGCTCAGGGACCCGGAGGCGGAGCCGCCGTCGGAGGCGCCGGCTCCCGCGGACGAGCTGCCGGGCCCGCCGCAGGCGGACAGGGCGAGGCCCGCGGCGGCGGCCCCGGCCGCGCCGAGGACGGTGCGACGGGCGGGAGCGGCGCGGAGTGCAGACGCGGTGCGGCGGGAGGCGGGGGAGGTCGAGAAGAAGGGCATGGGGGCTCCAGAGGCGAAGGACGTGCGAGCGCAGGACGTGCGAAGGGAGGACGAGCGAAGGAGGACGAGCGGGACGCGAAGGGCCGGGTCAGACGCCGGCGCGCCGGCCGGCGGAGGTCAGGGCCTGCACACGCGGGACGACATGGGCGCCGACGCGCAGCGCCTCCTCGCGGTGCGGGTAGCCCGGAAGGATGAACTCGTCGATCCCCAGGTCCGCGTACTCGGCGAGGCGCTCGGCGACCTCGTCGTAGGAGCCGACCAGCGCCGTCCCCACGCCCTCGCGCACGAGCCCGATGCCGGACCACAGGTTCGGGCCGATGACCAGGTCGGCGACGTCGGAGGGGATGGATTCCCCGTGCAGCGCCCCCATCCGGGCCTGGCCGACGGAGTCCATCGACGCCAGCCGCGCCTGCACCTCCGCGACCGCGGCCGGATCGAAGGAGGACTGGATCGCCCGGGCGACGTCCCACGCCTCCTCGGCGCTCTCGCGGGCGATCACGTGGATGCGCAGGCCGAGACGGAGCGTGCGCTCGCGCCCGTGATCGTGTTCGACGGCGCGGACGCGGGCGATGCGCTCGGCGATCTGCGCGAGGGGCTCGCCCCACAGGAGATAGGTGTCCGCGTGGTCGGCGGCGACCTCGAGGGCCTTCGGCGAGGCGCCGCCGAAGAAGATCGGCACCGGCTGCGGGGAGGGGTCGACGAGCTCCGCGCCGACGAGGCGCAGGTGGGAGCCCTGGAGGTCGACGCGCTCGCCGTGCAGGAGCGGACCGATGGCCCGCAGGGCCTCGTCGGTGATCTCGTAGCGCTCGTCGTGGGCGGCATGGACCCCGTAGCCGGCCTGCTCGGAGGGGTTGCCGCCGGTCACGACGTTGAGGATGAGGCGCCCGCCGTGGATGCGCCGGAAGGTGTCGGCCTGCTGGGCGAGGAGGGTCGCCGACTGCAGGCTGGGACGGAAGGCGACGATGAAGGACAGGCGCTCGGTCCGCGCGGCCACGGCGGAGCACACCACCCAGGGGTCGGGGCAGCCTATGCCCACGGGCGTGAGGACGCCGTGGAAGCCGGCCTCCTCGGCCGCGAGCGCGATGTCGGTGAGCTCGGCGAGGAGGGCGGGGGAGTCCGGTGCCGGCGCGGGGGAGGCGGAGCGGTGGTGGGCTCCGGGCGTCGTGGAGTCGCCCTGCGGGGGCAGGAACCAGTGGAAGCGCGGCAGGGCGGCCGAGCGCTCCGCGGCGAGAGAGGACGAGGTCATGGCGGGGTTCACTCCCGGGAGGGACCCGCATCGGTCGGCGGGTCGCGGTCGAGGACACCCAAACCCTATCGAATGGATCGGATAACTAGAGATTATGTGAACGCCTGCGGCGCAGCGGTGCGGTGAGGGGGTGTCTCGTCAGGGTGGCCTCGACGTCGGATGCAGCGGCCGGCGCGCCGTCGCGCTGGTCAGATCAGTGCCCCCGGGCAGATTCGAACTGCCGACACCCGCTTTAGGAGAGCGGTGCTCTATCCCCTGAGCTACGGGGGCCGATCGGTCCGACGAGCAGTGGCGCGGGGCGCCTCCGGATGCACGGACCTCGGTCATCCTAGCGGGCCGTGGCAGGATCGCCCCATGTCGACCGCCGCCGCGTCCGCAGAACCTCACACCGCGGGGGAGCACGGGCCCCGCATCGCCGGGATCGTCCTCGCCGGGGGCGCCGCCACGCGCCTCGGGGGCGAGGACAAGACCCGTCGGACGATCGCCGGGGCGACGAGCCTCGAACGGGTCCTGCGCAGCATCCCGCCGGGGCTGCGGGTCGTCGTCGGCCCGGAGAAGGATGACGGCGCGCGGATCGCCGCCGAGCACGGCGCCCGGTTCGTGCGGGAGGACCCGCCGCGCTCCGGGCCCCTCGCGGCGCTCGCGCGCGGGGTCCAGGAGGTCGTCGCGCTCGAGGACTCCGACGTCCGGGTGCTGGTGCTCGGCGGGGACATGCCGTTGCTGCGTGCCGAGACGCTCGAGCGCCTGGTCGCCGCGGATCGGGCGGGGGAGCGGGTCGTCGCGCTGACCGCGCCCGACGGGCACCTGCAGTTCCTCTGCGCCTGCTGGCCGCTCGCGCGGTTGCGGCGGGCGCTGGCCGCGGTCGAGCGGCCCGAGGGCGGATGGGCCGACCTCAGCCTCCGCCGCCTCTACCGGGAGCTCGCCGAGGGGGAGCTGATGACGCTGCCGGCGACCGGCGCCGAGGTGGCCGACCTCGACACCCCCGAGGACGTCGCTGCGGTCGAGCGCGCCGCCGGGCCCCGCATCGCCCTCGCGCAGATCCGGGCGAGCGAGGTCGTGGAGACGAATCTGCGGGCCGTGGAGGCCGCCGCGGCGGAGGCCGCCGGGGCCGGCGCCCATCTCGTGCTGCTGCCCGAGGCGACCCTCACGCCCTTCGGCACCGACCTGCATCGCGCGGCGAGCGCGCACCATGAGCGCTTCGAGAACGCGGTCGCGGAGATCGCCGAGCGCCACGGGATCGTCGTCGTCGCCGGCTCGTTCGTCGCGACCGACGACGGACGGGTGCGCAACACGGTCATCGTCCGCGGCGGCGGACTGCACGCCGACTACGCGAAGATCCACCTCTACGACGCCTACGGGGCGCGCGAGTCCGACACCGTCGAGCCCGGCACCGAGCTCGTCACCATCGACCTCGCCGGTGCCCGGTTCGGGATCGCCACCTGCTACGACGTGCGCTTCCCGGCGCAGTTCACGGCGCTCGCCCGCGCCGGCGCGCAGGCCGTCCTGCTGCCCATGGCCTGGGGCGACGGCCCCGGCAAGAGCGATCAGCTCGAGGTGCTCCTGCGGGCGCGGGCGCTCGATGCGACGGTCGCGATCCTCGCCGCCGACCAGGCGCCCGACCCTGAATACACCGGGAGGGCGGCGCGCGGGGTGGGGCTCAGCGCCGTCGTCGGGCCCCTCGGCCAGGTGCGCCGGCAGCTGGGCCGGGAGCCGGGGATGATCGTCGCCGATCTCGATCTCGCGGAGATCGCGCAGGCCCGCGCCGCGCTGCCTGTGCTCGAGCACGGTGCCGAAGACCACCTCGGGGGCGCGACCCCGCGCTGAGACGGAGGACTAGCCTGGAGGGCGTGACCACGACGACCAGCCCTCGCCCCGCGCCGCGCAGCATCCTGCGCAGCTCCGCCCCTGCCGCGCTCGTCGCCCTCCTGGGCGCCCTGCTGCTGGCGCTCGCGCTCATGCCCGTCTCCGCGAGCGCGCACGACACGCTGATCTCCTCGGATCCCGAGGACGGCGCGACGGTGGAGACCTCGCCGGAGCAGCTGACGTTCACCTTCTCCGCGGACATCCTCGACGTGACGCCCGTCGTGCGGATCAGCACCGAGGACGGCACCGAGGTCCTCGAGGCGACCCCCGCGATCGACGGTCCCGAGGCCGTCGTCGTGCTCGACGAGCCGCTCGCCGCGGGCACCTACACGATCCAGTGGCGCGTGGTCTCCTCCGACGGCCACCCCATCGAGGGCACGCAGACCCTGACCGTCGAGCAGGACACGGCGGGTGCGGCCGACGCGACCGATGGCGCGGCCGACGAGGCGACCGGTTCCGCCGACGCGACCGACGAGGCGAGCGCCGCGAGCGACGCCGGCGGCGCCGAGGAGACGGAGCAAGCGACCCCCATCGCCGAGGACACCGTCATCGAGGAGCCCGCCGAGGAGGAGGGCGGCGCGCCGGTCGTGCTGATCGTCGTGATCGCCGTCGTCGTGATCGCCGTGATCGTCGCGGCCGTGCTCACGCTGCGCAAGAAGAAGGACTGACCTCCGGGTCCTGAGGCCCCAGGCGCCTGAGGCCCCTCAGGCGCCTGGGGCCCTCGCGGCTCCTGCGGGCCGTGCGGACTCTGCGCGGCCCCGGACATGACGAAGCCCCCGACGATCATCGTCGGGGGCTTCGTCATCGGCTCACTTGTCGCTGAGGCCCAGCTGATCGCGGGCGGCGTCGGCCGCCTGGTCGACCTTGTCGTCGTACTGGTCAGGAGTGCGCTCCTTCACCTGGTCGGTGACGGCGTCGATGCCCTTCTCGACCGCGTCCTCGTTCTGGCCGGCGAGGTCCTTGACCTTCTTCAGCGCGTCGTCGAAACCCATCTCTCGATGTCCTCTCGTCCTTCGGAGACGCCCCGTCCGGGACGACGCCGACAATGTAGGACAGGGGAGACGCGGCGCACAATCCGCACCGCCGACGCGCAGCGCCCGTGCCTGTTCCTGCGCGGACGGACGCTCGGGATCGCGGGTTCCGCGCAATACTGGATGCGTGAACGTGAGCATCCCGCCCTCCGACCAGGTCCCCGCCGTGCCCGGCACCGGCACCGGCACCGGCGACTCCGGCGCGCCCGCCGTACCCGACACGCCCGCGCCCCCCGCGCGACCGGCCGCTGCGCTGGACAAGCCGGCCCGCTGGGACCACGTGCTCACCCTGCTCAGCGAGGCCAAGCGCCTATCCGTCGCTGACGTCGCCGCGGACCTGGGCATCAGCGAGTCCACCGTCCGCCGCGACTTCGTCGAGATGGAGCGCGCGCAGCTGGCCCGCCGCACCCACGGCGGGATCGTCGCGATCGACGTCGCCTACTCCCTCGCCGCCGGCCCCCGCTCCACCGATCAGGACGGCGCCCACCGCGAACGCGTCGCCACCCATGCCGCGACCCTCGTCTCGCCCGGGCAGATCATCGGCTTCAACGGCGGCCGCACCACCACCTCGACCGCCCGCCGCACCGTCTCCCGCCCCGACATCGACTCCCGCGACGGGGCCCCCGGCCTCACCGTCGTGTGCGCGGCGCTGAACATCGCGACCGAGGCGGTGCTGCGACCGGCCGTGCGGACCGTCGTCCTCGGCGGCGTCGCCGAGCCCTACTCCTTCGAGCTCACCGGCCCCCTCGCGACCGCGACGATGCGGGACCTGTGGCTCGACACCATGTTCGTCGGCACCGTCGGCATCGACGTCGACGCGGGTCTGACCTGCAACTCCGACGCCGAGGCCGGGGTCACGCGGATCATGATCGGCCACGCCCGGAGGGTCGTCGGCCTCGCGACCGCCGACAAGATCGGCCACCGCGCCCTCGCCGGCATCTGCCCGGTCTCGGCACTCACCGACCTCGTGATCACCGGACCCGTCGACGACGCCCTGCGCGAGCACCTCGCCGATGCCTCCGTCCGCCTCCACGAGGTCTGATCCCGCGCGGTCGCCACGACGTCGGTCCCGCTCGTGATCTGCGGCGGCCACGGCACGCCTGCACGGCACGGCCAGGCCCTGGCGGTAGCGTGACGAAGCATGTGGAGACTTCTGCGCGGGAAGAAGCGTTCCGAGGACCCCGCCGGGGAGTCGGAGCGTCAGGACGACGCGCTCGCCGCGGCCGCCCGCGGTGTGCGCGAGGAGCGCGAGCGCGCCCGGCAGCGTGCGCTCGCGCAGACCGCGGCGCTCGCCGCCGAGGTGCGGGCGGGCTCGGTCGCGCCCGCGCGGGAGACCGCTCCGGCGCCCGTGCCGCCGAGCCCGACCGGCGGCGTCGGCGTCATCGTCTCCGCCCACCATGACGAGGTCGGCGCCGGCATCGCCCCCGAGCAGAACGAGGACGACCTCGGTCATGAGCCGCGCGAGGTCGCCCCGCTGAGCCGCGAGGACGTCGTCGCCGAGGCCGTCGACGGCTGGATCCACCAGATCACCGGCGGCGTCACCGCCCCGTCGTTCCTCACGCAGATGCGGGCCGGCGAGACCGTCCTGGACCTCACCCACTCGCACCCCTCGGGTCTCGCGCAGCTCCTCGCGGGCCGCGGCCCCACGCGCCTGTCCTCGCTGGTCCGCGAGGTCGGCGCGCTCGCCGACGCCCGCGCCCACGCCCGCTCCCTCCGCGAGGCCGCCGAGCGGCACGCCGAGGAGGTGGGTCTGACGACCTGCCACCTGGGCATCGGCGAGGCCACCTGGATCCCCGCCGACGGCAGCGCCCCCGTGCACGCCCCCGTCCTGGTGCGGCCCGTGACCCTCCGTCTGCGCGGGAACGCCCGCGAGGACGTGGAGCTCGAGGTCGACGCCACCGCCGACCTCAACCCCGTGGTGCTGCGCGCCCTGCGCGAGGCCGGGGTCGCGATCGACGCCCGCGCCCTGCTCGCCACGACCGACGGCCCCTACGGCTTCGACCCCAACCCCGTGCTCGACGCCTTCCGCGCGCTCGGGCAGCCCCTGCCCGGGTTCCGCGTGACCCACGCGCTCGTCGTCGGCAACCTCATGGACGCGACCGGCTCCGTCGCCGAGGACCTCGCCGCCGACACCGCGGACTGGGCCGCCGACGATCTCGTCGCCGCGCTCGCCGGTCATGCGGGCGCCCGCGCGCTGCTGCGTCCGGAGGCCGACGGGGCGTCCGGGGAGGCCGAGGCCCCGACGATCCCCGAGACCGATCTCGTCGCCGCCGTCGACCCCGACCACCGTGCCGTGATCGAGCGGGTCCTCGCCGGCGGGGACCTCGCCGTCGCGGCAGTCCCCGGCACCACGTCCCTCGACCTCGTCGTCGACCTCGCCGAGGAGCTCAACGCCCGCGGACGCAGCGTCCTGGTCGTCTCCCAGCGCGCCCGGAACCTCGCCGCCCTCGCCGAGATCGCCCGCGAGCGCGGCATCGGCGAGCTCCTCGCGGACCTCTCCCCGGACCCGTCCCTGCAGCGGAAGTCCTCGGCCGCGCTCCTGCACAGCCTGCGCCGCGCCGGCACCCACGCCCTCGCCGAGACCGAGACGGGGCCGAGCCCCGAGGACCTCGCGGCCCTCGCCGAGGCCCGCGAGATCCTCACCGGGCACGTGGACGCCATGCACCGCGTCCAGGAGCCGTGGGGCGCCTCCGCGCACGACGCGATCTCGGCGCTCGCCGCCCTGACCCGCCTGCGGCCCTCGCCGCGCACCGCGGTGCGCCTGGACGTCTCGGTCGCGGCCCGCATGATCGGCGAGGCCCGCCTCCCGTATGCGGAGGCGCTGCGGGAGGCCGCCGAGTTCGGCGTGCTCACCTCCGGTCCCGAGGAGACCGCCTGGTACGGGGCGCCCATCAGCACCTCCACGCAGGCCGAGCGGGCCATCGAGCTCGTCGACGAGCTGCGCGCCGAGCTGCTGCCGCGCCTGCGCGCCGCCCTGGACGCGACCGGCACCGCGCTGGGCCTGACCGCGACCTCGACCCTCGAGCGGCTGCTCGAGCGGATCGCGCTCATCGACCGGGTGGCGGTCCTCCTGGACACCTTCCAGGGGGCCGTCTTCGCGGCGCCGCTCGAGGACCTCGTCGCCGCGACCGGCGACAAGCGCTGGCGCGCCGAGCACGGCGTCACCATGGGCTGGGGGACGCGTCGGCGCCTGCGCAAGGAGGCCTCCGCCCTGCAGCGGCCCGCCGCGCTCGCCCCCGACCTGCACCAGGAGCTCGTCGGCGCGCGGCGCCTGCGCGAGGACTGGCGCCGCGAGAGCGCCCAGGAGGACTCGTCGCCGACGGTCCCGGAGGGCCTCGACAGGGTCCGCACGACCGCCGCCCGGGTCCAGAAGGCCCTCGACGAGCTCGGCGTGCTGCTCGACGGCACCGAGATCGGCTCCCGCCTCGCCCGCACCGACATCGCCGCGCTCGAGGAGCGGATGGAGCATCTCGCGCGCGATCGCGACGACCTCGCGACCCTCCCGCGCCGCACCGTGCTCCTGCGCCGCCTCGCCTTCGACGGCCTCGGCGACCTCGTCGAGGACCTGCGGCTGCGCCGCGTGCCCGCCGGGCAGGTCGCCGCCGAGCTCGAGCTCTCCTGGTGGCGCAGCGTGCTGGAGCTCATCGCCGGCGCCGAGCCCACCATCTCGCAGTACGACGGGACCTCGCTGTCCCAGGTCGCCGAGCGCTTCCGCCGGCTCGACGCGCAGCTGCTCGCCGACGCCTCCGAGCGCGTCCACCGCGGTGCCGACGAGGTCCGCGTGGAGACCATGAAGGCCTATCCGGACACCTCCCGCGCGGCGATCGCCGAGCTGGTCCGCTCCACGACGGTGTCGATCCGCGATCTCGCGGCGAAGTACGAGGACATCATGTTCCGGGCGCGCCCCACCTGGCTCGCCTCCCCGTACCTGGTCCCGCAGGTGATCCCGCGCGGCCACCACTTCGACGTGGTCATCGTCGCCGACGGCGGCCGCCTGCCCACCGCCGCGGCCCTGCCCTCGATCGTGCGGGCCCGGCAGACCGTCGTCGTCGGCGACCCCCTCGAGTACGGGGGCGAGACCGCCCCGAGCCTGCTCGACGACATGCTCCGCATCGCCCCCCACATCGAGCTCCACCGCGACACCCACACCGCCCGCGAGGGCCTGCGGGCCTTCGCGCAGCGGCGCGCGCTGAGCGTCGACGTCATCGCCGTCCCCAGCCCGGTCCCCGCCGAGGACGATCGCCTGGTGCTCGTCGAGAACGGTCGCGGCCCGGTGACCGAGGGCATGGAGTACGTCGAGTCCACGGAGGCGGAGCTGCGCCGCGTCACCGACCTGGTGATCGAGCACGCCCGCTCCCGCCCCGAGCGGTCCCTCGCGGTCCTCACCTTCACCCCCGAGCATGCGCGCCGGGTGATGGAGCGGGTGATGAGCACGGTCTCGGTGATCCCGAACCTGCGGCCCTTCTTCGATCCCGGCGCGGGCGAGCTGTTCACCGTGCTGCCCGCCGCCCATGCCTCCTCGATCGTGCGCGACGACGTGATCGTCTCGGTCGGCTTCGGGAAGACCCCGCACGGCCGCCTGCTGCACCGCTTCGGCCCGCTCTCCGAGCCCGGCGGACGCAAGGCCCTCGCCACCGTCATCACCCGCGCCCGCGGCCGCACGACCGTCGTCTCCTCGATCGACGTCGACGACCTCGACCCCTCCCGCCTGCGCTCCGACGGCGCCCGCGACCTGCGCGCCATGCTCTGGGTGCTGCGCGGGGGCCCCGACGTCCCCGTGCTCTCGCATGTCGCGGAACTCACCGGCCAGGGAGAGGCCGTCGCCCCGCCGGAGCCCGAGGCCGACGCGGCCCCCGGCGCTGACGGGGCCCGGGGAGCCGACGGGGCGGATGCCCGGCTCGCCGGCACCAGCCTCGCCCCGCGCCCGGGGGAGGGCGCCGCCGCGGCCGACGGCGGAGCCGCGAGCACGGCGAGCACCTCGAGGACCGGCTCTGCGGGCGGCTCCGGCTCCGAGAAGACGGACGACGAGCTCTCCGACGAGGACCTCGACGCCGCGATCGCCGCGGCCCTCGCCCGCAAGACCGGCTCGGGATCCTCGGCGTCGGCGTCGGCGTCGGCCCCGGAGCAGGCCCCGGATCAGGCCTCGGAGCCGTCCCCGGCATCCGCCTCGGCGGACCCGGCCGGAGGTGCCGCGGAGCCCGCGGGCGCGTCGGACGACTCGCCGGCCGCCTCCGTCGCCTCGGCCGCCTCCGCAGCGTCTGCGTCATCCGCATCGGCGGCCTCGCCGACGGACGCCGCCGAGCCGCGCGGACTCGAGACGGATGCGCTCGTGCGGGACCTCGCTGACCGCCTGTGGCGCCTCGGCCTGCTGGTCGAGCGCGACTTCGGCACCACCGAGGACCGCATCGAGCTCGCGCTCGGGCATCCTGATCTCCCCGGTCGTCTGCTGCTCGCCGTCGACACCGACGGCGCCCGCTATGTCGACACCCCCAGCCAGCGCGAGCGCGACCGCCTGCGGGCGGAGCGCCTCGAGGCCGCCGGCTGGGCGACCGAGCGCGTGTGGTCGTGGGCCCTGTTCATCGATCCCGACGGCGAGGCTGAGCGGATCCGTCGCGCTCTCGACCGGGCCTATCGTCTCGTGCAGGCGGAGGAGCTGCCGGGTGCACCGAAGGGCGTCGGGACGGTCCGCCATCGTCTGCCGCGCCCGCAGATCGCCGCCGGGCACCCGCTCTCGTTCTACTCGAGCGAGGACTTCGACCAGGTCGTCGAGTACATCTGCTCCGACGGCCGCGCCCGCCTCGAGGAGCACCTGGGAACCGAGGTCCGCAGCTTCCTCGGCTTCGAGAAGCGCTCCGTGCTGCTGGACGTCGCCGTCATGAGCGCCATCCGCCGCTACCAGGAGCGCCAGTGAGCGCCCGGCCGAGACGGATCGTGATCTCGTCCCTCACCGGTCGCCCGATCCCCTGGGACGACGAGGCCGACGCACCCGCGAACGGCCCCGGGACGGGCGCCGGTTCCGGGACGGGCGCCGGGAGCGGGTCCCGCGGCGGGACGGGCGCCGGCGGACCCGCGGACGTGACGGGCGGGGCGAAGATCCTGCCCGATCGGGTCGCCGAGGATGCCCCGCGGCCCGGTGAGGACGAGTCCAACGACGACCGCCTGCTGCGGGACGTGCCCCCGCACTGGGGCCGCGGCGCCTGAGCGCGCGTCGGACGGTCGCGCGGAGCGGGGCCGTGCGCGGTCCGGTGAGCGCCAGCGGCTCGTCGGCCCCTACGATCGATCCATGAGCTCGCACGACACCTCGTCCACCACCCCGCCGGCCCCCGCCGCCGGCTCTGACCCTGCTGACCTCGCTGACCTCGCCGATCTCGCCGACCTGTCGATCGCCGTGATCGGCGCCGGGAACATGGGCGGGCCCGTCGTCCGCGCGTTCCTCGCCGCCGGCGCGGATCCGCAGCGCCTCGCGATCGTGAACTCGAGCGACGAGAGCAGCGAACGGGCCGCCGCCGCGCTCGGCGTCACCGCGCCCGGGCGCCGGGAGGCGATCTCCTCCGCCCGCGTCGTCGTGCTCGGCGTGAAGCCGTACCAGGTGATCGCGCAGCTCGGCGAGATCCGCGAGCTCCTGGCCGAGGATGCGCTGGTCGTGTCCCTCGCCGCCGGGATCTCCCTCGCCGCGATGGAGGAGGTCCTCGGGGAGGGGCGCGCCGTGCTGCGCGCCATGCCCAACACGCCGATCGGGATCGGCGAGGGCGCCGTCGGGATCATGCGGGGCACCGCGGCCGACGACGCGCAGGTCGAGCTGGTCCATGCGCTGTTCGCCCGCGCCGGCGTCGTCGTCCCGATCACCGAGGACCAGATCCACGCGTTCATCGCCGCCGCCGGCTCCCTCTCCGCGATCGTCTTCGCGCTCGTCGAGGCCATGGTCGACGAGGGCGTGCGGCAGGGCCTGAAGCGCGACCTCGCCGCGGCGCTCGTGCAGCAGACCGTCCGCGGGGCCGCGACCATGCTGCTCGAGGACGGCACCCACCCGGCCGTCGCCCGCAACGCGGTCTCCAGCCCCGGCGGCACCACCGTCGAGGGCCTCGCCGAGTTCGACCGCCAGGGCGTGCGCGCCGGCGTCGCCGCCGCCATGGCCGCCTGCGCCCGACGCTCCCGCGAGATGACCGGCAACTGACCGCCGGACCCGGACCCGGACGGGACGCAGAGGACGACGACGCCCGCCTCGCGCTCTCCGAGCGCAGGGCGGGCGTCGTGCCGTCCGGGAGAGGGCGGAGCCGATCCGGTCAGCCGCGGCGGCGCACCAGCACGGTCGTGCCGACGCCCGCGGCGATCAGCAGCCCGGCCGCGGCGGCCAGGCCGAGCGCCGGGAAGCCCGTGCGAGCCAGGGAGCCCTGAGGACGGGACGAGGTCGAGCCCGCCTCGGTCGAGCCGGTCGAGCCGGTCGACCCGGTAGAGCCCGTGGACCCGGTCGCCGAGCCCGCGGAGGAGCCGCCGTCGGACGCGGCGCTCGTGGCCTCGCCGGTGCCGGAGCCCGCGGGGTCGGCGGACTCGGCGGGCTGGGTCGCCGGAGCGGTCGTCGGCTCGGCGCCGTCGACGGGCGCGGTCGCGCCGTCGGTCGGCTCCTCGGAACCGTCGGTCGGCTCCTCGCCGTCCGTGCCGGGCTCGCCGGACTCGTCGCCGGCGGCGGTCAGCACCAGCTGGCCGTCGCGCACCGCGAGCTCGGCGTCGACGCCGTCGGCGAGGCCCTCGACCTGCAGCTGCAGGGCGTCGGCATCGGCGGACAGCGCGGCGGCGGAGACGAGGATGACGTCCTCGGAGAGGTCCGTGCCCGCGGGCACGCTCACGCGGACGGTGCCGGCGAGAGAGGCCTCGCCGGCGACCTGCACGAGCGCGCCGGAGCCCGCGACGGTGCCGGCGGCGGAGCCCGTGGCGTCGAGGACGAGGGCGCCGTCGGAGCCGAGGTCGAGGCCGCCGTCGAGGACGAGCGAGCCGTCGACCGCGAGGGTGCCGCCGGCCACCGCGACATCACCGGTGCCGAGCGCCGAGGCGGTCGCCGCGCGCAGCAGGCCGCCCTCGACGAGGGTGCCGCCGGTGTAGGAGTTCTCGCCCGCCAGGACGAGCTCGCCGTCGCCGGCGAGGGTGAGGGAGCCCGCGCCGTCGATGTCGTTCTGCCAGGCGTCGGCGGCGGAGTAGCCGCCGTCGGCGGTCGAGAGGGTCACGGCGACATCCGTGTCGAAGGCGCCGTAGCCGCCCTGCGCCGCGTACAGGTTCAGGCGGCCCCAGCCCTCCTCGTCGTCCAGCAGCGGGTAGCCGGACTCGAGGCCCGTGGAGTGCAGCACCCAGCGCAGCTGCTCGTCGTCGAGGTAGGGGAAGCGGGTCTCGATGAGGACCTCGGCGCCCTTGGGCACGCGCACGTCCTCGTCGGTCGCGCCAGTCTGCTCGAAGCCGTAGGTGAGCGAGGCGGTGTAGGTCGCGAGCTCGGCGTCGTAGTCGGGGTCGACCAGCGGCTCGTCCTCGCCCTGGGTCTCGAGCCAGGCCTGGCCCTCGTCGTAGGCCTCGTCCTTGACGGCGTCGAGGGAGTCGTCGGAGAGCGCGCCGGCGGTGATCGCGGTCGACAGGACGCGCCCGCCCATCACGTCGAGCGGCGAGTGCATGCCGAGCTGGATGCGGCTGGTGCCGATCTCCTGCGCGGTCAGCAGCAGGTCGTCGTACTGCTGGGGGAACGAGTGGGCGAGGCCGTAGACGGCCATGTACCCGGCGCTCGTGTGGCCCGAGGGGAAGCCTCCGTCGCTCCCGGCCTCCTCGACGGGCTTGCGCAGGGGCTCGGCGTAGGACGGCAGGTCCACGTCCTCGGACCAGCGGTACGGCCGCGGGTACTGGTAGTACGCCTTGGCGTTGTTCGAGGTCGCCGAGTGGTTGCGGATGTCGTCGACGAGCTGGACGGTCGCCCCGAGCTCGCCATCGGCGTCGGCCCAGGAGCCGTTCTCGTTGGACTCGTCGGAGTACTTCACCGTGGAGGCGTCCGCGGGGACCTCGTCGGGGATCGTGGTGCCCGCGTTGACGGCGGCCCGGTAGGCCTCCGTGTAGGGGCCGAGGCCCTCGGTGGCCGTGTAGTTCTGGTGGCGCCGGTCGATGACGTAGGCGCGCTCCTGCTGGGCGTCGGTCGCGCTCGTGGAGATCTCGATCGACTGGGCGATGTTGGAGTCGGTCACCGCGGGCTGCAGGGAGACGCCGGAGTCCCAGGTCTCCCCGGGCTGCCAGATCTCCAGCATGCCGTCGAGGACGCCGACGGCGGCGTTCCCCGAGGGATCCAGGACGTCGGAGGTGTTGGTGTCCCACACGTCGACGTAGTAGCCGTAGACGGCGGCGTGCGGGGCGATCGCGGAGGAGTCCAGCAGCGCCTCGTCCTCGGGGGCGGCGAGGGCGGCGGTGGGCAGGGCGAGGGTGGAGAGCACGGCGGTGCCGGCGAGGAGGGCGAGCGGCCGACAGGCGCGGGACGTGCGGGCGGGGTGGGACAAGCGGTCACCTCGGGGGATGGGGCGGGGAATCGGGACCCGTCGAGGCTAGGAAGCGTCGGGGAACGGCAGGGCGACGGCCGATGGACGGCGAGGGACGCGCAGGCCGCACGCCGGTGACCGCTCGGTCACGACTTTATGGCGGATAGTGCCGTCTCCAGTGCTGCAGCCGTCGGAGGTCTCGGCGCCGCGGGCGCCGATGCCCCGCCTCCGATGCCCCCGCCTCCGGCGTCACTTGGGACGCGTGGAGAACCGCTCGATCGCCCCGGTCTCGCCGGCGACGATGACGACGTCATGGGGCTGCACGATGGTCTCCGGCGCCGCATAGGTGAAGTCGCGGCCCGGGGACTTCACGCCGACGACGGTCACGCCGAACAGCTTGCGCACGTCCGACTGCGCGAGGGTCAGGCCGTGGATCTCCTTGGGCGGGCGCATCTTCACGATCGCGAAGTCGTCGTCGAACTCGATGAAGTCCATCAGCCGCCCGTTCACGAGGTGGGCGACGCGGTTGCCGGCGTCGGCCTCGGGGAAGACGACATGGTGGGCGCCGATGCGCCGCAGGATCTTCCCGTGCGCGGCGGAGATCGCCTTCGCCCAGATCACCGGGCCGCCGAGGTCCACGAGGTTCGCGGCCACCAGCACGCTCGCCTCCACCGAGGAGCCGACGCCGACGACGGCGACGGAGAAGTCGCGGGCGCCGATCTCCTCGAGCACCTCCGCCTGCGTGGCGTCGGCCTGGACGACGTGGGTCAGCTTCGGGGCGTACTCCTGGACGAGATCGGCGCGGGCGTCGATCGCCAGCACCTTGGTGCCGAGCTCCTCGAGGGTCAGGGCGAGGGCGGCGCCGAAGCGTCCCAGCCCGATCACGAGCACGCCGTCGCCGTGCTGCCGCTGCCGACCGCCGTTGCTGCGAGCCATGGCTCCTCCTGCGGGGATGGATGGGGAGAGAGGGGAGAGAAGGGAATGAAGGGAGAGAGCGGGTGAGCGCCGGGCTCAGCCGACGATCGGCCGCTCGCGCGGCAGGCGCACCAGGCGCGCGCGGGAATGCAGCGCGAGGGCGGCGCCGACGGTCATGGGGCCGAGTCGCCCGACGTACATGCAGATGATCAGCACGATCTTCGCATCCGTCGGCAGGGCGCCGGTGATGCCGGTGGACAGGCCCACGGTGCCGAAGGCGGAGACCACCTCGAAGAGCGACTGGTCCAGCGAGAAGGGCGTCATCCGCAGCAGCGCGAAGGTGCCCACGAGCACGATCGTCGCCCCCAGCATGAGCACGCCGATGGCCTGGCGGATGGTGTCGTGGGGGATGCGCCGGCCGAATATCTCGACGTCGGGGTCGCCGCGCACCTCCGCCCAGATCGACAGCACGAGCAGCGCGAAGGTGGTCACGCGGATGCCGCCGGCGGTCGAGCCGGAGCCGCCGCCGATGAACATGAGCACGTCGGTGAACAGGCGCCCCTCGGTGGTCAGCTCGCCGACGTCGAGCATCGCGAAGCCTCCCGAGCGGGGCATGACGGCGGTGAACGCGGCGGCCAGCAGCTTGCCGGGGAGGCTCTCGGCGCCGAGGGTCTGCGGGTTCGACCACTCCATCGCGAGGAACCCGACCCAGCCGGCGGCGAGCAGGACCGCGGAGGTCGCCAGCGTGAGCTTCACGTGGACGCTCCAGCGGTGCGGGGTCCGCCACTTCTTGACCAGCACGAGGATCACGGGGAAGCCGAGCGAGCCGATCGCGACGGCGATCGCGATCGGCACCATGAACAGCGGATCCCCGGCGTACTGCTCGATCCCGGCGGCCTCGGGGACGAAGCCCGCGTTGTTGAAGGCGCTGATCGCGTAGAACATGCCGAGGAACAGCGAGCGTCCGGTGCCGTGCTCGGTGGAGATCATGTACGGCGTCATCGTGATGAAGGTGAGCACCTCGAGGGAGGTCGAGGTGATCACGATCGTGCGCAGCACCCCGCCGACCTCGGCGAGGCGCTCGGTGCGGGTCTCGGAGGCGGTGCTCAGGCGCTGGGCGAGGCCCAGGCGGCGCATCACCGACAGGCTCAGCAGCGAGGCCAGGGTCAGCATGCCCATGCCGCCGAGCTTGATCGCGATCATGATGACCAGCAGCCCGAAGGTCGACCAGTGGCGGCCCGTGTCGACCGTCGACAGGCCCGTCACGCAGATCGCCGAGACCGCCGTGAACAGGGCGTCGACGACGGGGGTGCGGGTGCCGTCGGTCGTCGCCGCAGGCAGCTCGAGCAGGAGCGTGAACAGCAGGATCAGGCCCGTGAAGGCCGCCAGGGCCAGACGCACCGGCGTCGGCCGGCGCAGATGCGCGGCGGCTCGGCGCCAGCCGACGGGGCGCTGGCGCGCCGGCGCCCGTCGGATGCGGCGCAGCCCGGAACCGGGTCCGTCGTGGACCATCATCGGCCCGCCTCCTGCCTGCCGTCCCGCTGCGGGCCGAGGACGGCATCCCCGGGGATCGGGGATGCACCGCGCCCGGGAGGGCGCACCCGCTGCGCGCCGGGCAGTCTACGTCGCAGGCGCGTCCCCGGAGCGCCGTCCGCGATGGGTACGCTTCGATCCATGCGTGACGAGGCGAAGGACGCGGCGGACCCGGAGCAGACGGCCGCCGGCTGCGCCGTGGTGTGGGACGACGCCCTCGCGGCCTACGACTTCGGCCCCTACCACCCCATGTCCCCGGTGCGGCTGACGCTCACCCACGAGCTGGCTCGCAGCGCCGGGCTGCTCGGGAGGCCGGGCGTGCGACGGATCGGCGCGCCGGTCGCGACCGACGAGCAGCTGCTGACCGTGCACGAGCCCGAGCTCCTCGCCGCGGTCAGGCGCGCCTCGCATCCCGCGGACCTCGCCCATCCCGACGAGCTGATCGCCTTCGGCATCGGCGGCGACGACGTCCCCGCCTTCGAGGGCATGCACACCGCGGCCGCGCGCATCGCCGGCGGCTCCCTCGCCGCGGTCGACGAGATCCTCTCCGGCCGTGCGCGCCGCGCCGTGAACATCGCCGGCGGCATGCACCATGCGAAGCCGGGCGCTGCCTCCGGCTTCTGCGTCTACAACGATGCCGCGCTCGCGATCCGCCGCGCCCTCGACACGGGCGCGGAGCGGGTGCTGTACGTCGACGTCGACGTCCATCACGGCGACGGCGTCGAGCGGGCGCTGTGGGACGAGCCCCGCGCGATCACGCTGTCGATCCACGAGACGGGGGAGCGGCTGTTCCCCGGCACCGGCTTCATCCAGGACACGGGCGGCTCCGGCGCCCCGGGCAGCGCGATCAACGTGCCGCTGCCGGCCCGCACCGACGCCGCCGGCTGGGTGCGGGCGATCGGGGCCGTGGTCCCCGCGCTCGCGCGCGCGGTCCGGCCGACGCTGCTGGTGACCCAGCACGGCGCCGACACCCACCACGGGGATCCGCTCGCGGACTTCACCGTGACCCTCGAGGCCCAGCGCGCGGTGATGATGATGCTCGCGGAGGTCGCCGACGAGGTCTGCGAGGGCCGCTGGCTCGCCCTCGGAGGCGGCGGCTACTCCGTCATCGACGTGGTCCCGCGCTCCTGGGCGCAGCTGATCGCCGTCGCCAGCGGCGAGAGCGTGGATCCGACGACGCCCCTGCCCGCCGCCTATCTCGAGGCCGCCGCCCGCGCCCGCGCCGACCACGGCCTCTCCCCGGAGCCCGGGATCCTCACCTGGGGCGACGAGCGGCCGCTCGCCGTGCGCGACTGGACCCAGGGCTTCGACCCCGAGGACCCCCTGGACCGCGCGGTCCAGGCCGCCCGCCGCGCCGCCTTCCCCGACTGGGGCCTGGACCCCTTCCTCGACTGACGCCGCCGCCGGCGCCGCCTGCTCCGCCGGCGCCGCCTGCTCCGCCGCGCCGCCTGCTCCGCCGCGCCGCCTGCTCCGCCGCGCCGCCTGCTCCGCCGCGCCGTCGCCCGTCTCCGTCGCCCGTCCCTGCGACAATGGCCGCGATCCCTGCCCGCGACCGTCCCCGGCCGCGGGACCCGGAGCGATCGGGAGGTTCCATGAGCAGCACCGACACCGCGGTCCTCGACGACTTCGCCGAGCACCTGCGCGCCCTCGACCTGCCGCTGCCGGTCGACGGCGCCGAGGAGGCACGCACGGAGGTCGCGGGCGCGCTCACGCAGCTCGGCGATCATGTGATCCCGCGCCTGGAGTCGCTGGACGCGCCGCTGCTGGTCGTCGTCGGCGGCTCCACCGGCGCCGGCAAGTCCACGCTCGTGAACTCGCTCGTCGGCGAGGAGGTCAGCCGCTCCGGCGCGATCCGCCCGACGACCCGCCGCCCGGTGCTCCTGCACCATCCGGCCGACGAGGCCTGGTTCACCGGGCGTCGGATCCTGCCGGGCCTCGCCCGCGTCCGCGGCGGCGACGGGACCGGCGGGGCCGACGGCACGGGCGCCGAAGGGGACCTCGCACCGTCGACGAGCCTCGAGCTGCGCTCCCTCGAGGCGGTCCCGCGGGGCCTCGCCCTGCTGGACGCGCCCGACATCGACTCCGTCGCGATCGGCAACCGCGAGCTCGCCCGGCAGCTGCTGCGCGCGGCCGACCTCTGGCTGTTCGTCACCACCGCGAACCGCTACGCCGACGCCATCCCGTGGGAGGTGCTGCGCACCGCCGCCGCCCGCGACGTGACCGTCGACGTCGTCATGAACCGCATCCCCGACGTGCCCGGCGTCGCCGAGGAGCTCGAGGAGGACCTCCGCGCCATGCTCGCGCGCGAGGGCGTGCCCGCGACCCGTCTGCTGCTCGTGCCCGAGACCGACCTCGGGGAGGACCGGCTGCTGCCGGAGACGGCGATCTCCGCGCTGCGCGAGCATCTGACCGCCCTGGCCTCCGATGCCGAGGGCCGCGGACGCATCGCCCGCCGCACCCTCGCCGGCGCCGTCGGCTCCCTCGCCGGCTCGGCCCGCGGGATCGCCGCCGGGGCGCGGGCCCAGGAGGCCGAGCAGCAGCGGCTGCGGGAGGAGGCGGCCGCCGCCTTCGCCGAGTCCCGGGCGCGGATCGAGGAGGCCGTCGGCGACGGCTCCCTGCTGCGCGGCGAGGTCCTCGCGCGCTGGCAGGACGTCGTCGGCACCGGCGAGTTCCTCCGCGGCGTCGAGACCGTGGTCTCGCGCCTGCGCGACCGCATCGGCATGGCGCTCACCGGCCGCACGGCCCCGGCCGTCGCCGCCGAGGAGGCCCTCGGCACCGGCCTCGTGCATGTCCTCATCGACGAGTCCGCGCGCGGCGCCGAGCGTGCCGAGAGCGCCTGGCGCGCCTCGCCCGCCGGGCGCTCCCTCGTCGAGGGTCGGGACCTCTCCCGCCTGCCCGACGGCTTCGGCGACGAGGCCTCCGCGGCCGTCCGCGCCTGGCAGGGCGATGTGCTCGAGATGGTCCGCTCCGAGGGCGCCGACCGCCGCACCAAGGCCCGCGTGCTGTCCCTCGGCGTCAACGCCGTCGGCGTCGCCCTCATGATCGTCGTGTTCGCCTCGACCGCCTTCATCCCCACAGGCCTCGAGGTCGGGGCCGGCGCCGCGACCGCCGTCGTCGGCCAGAAGCTGCTCGAGACGATCTTCGGCGACGAGGCCGTGCGCCGGATGGCCCGCATCGCCCGGGAGAAGCTCACCGCGCGCCTGGACGCCCTCGTCGACGCGCGGGTCGCCGTCTTCGACGCCCGCCTCGACGAGCTCGGCCTCGGCGGCGGCGCCGACGCCCTCGACGCCGACGCCGCGGCCCTCGAGGACCTCGCCCGCGGCATCCGCGAGGGCGCGGCATGAGCCCCCGGGACGGCGGCGCTCGCCGGGGCCGGGGTCGGGGTCGGCGCCGCGGGGAGGCGGCGGTCCCGCTCGCCGAGCGGATCGCGGCGCTCGAGCGGGCCGTCGGCGCCCTCGACGGCGTCGCCCCGGACGGCGAGGTCGCGGCGGTGCGCGAGACCCTCGGCCGGATCGACCGTCGGCGCGCGCTCTCGGCGGAGCACACCGTCGTCGGCGTCTTCGGCGCGACCGGATCGGGGAAGTCGAGCCTCGTCAACGCGCTCGTCGGCCGCGAGATCTCGCGGGCGGCGGTGCGGCGTCCGACGACGGGCGCACCGGTCGCCGCGGTCCTCGGCGAAGCGGGCAGCGAGGCGCTGCTGGACTGGCTCGGCGTCGAGGACCGGCACCTGCTCGACGGCAGCGGCGCCGTTCTCGAGACCGCCGCGCGCGAGACCGCCGCCCGCGGTGCCGCCGACGAGGGCGCCGGGCTCCCCGGCCTGGTGCTGCTGGACCTCCCGGACTTCGATTCCGTGGAGGCCGACAACCGCGCGATCGTCGAGCGGATGACGGGCATGGTCGACGTGATCGTGTGGGTCACCGATCCGCAGAAGTACGCCGATGCGGTGCTCCACCGCGAGTTCGCGGCGCCCTTCGCGGGGCACGATGCGGTCACCCTCGTAGTCCTCAACCAGCTCGACCGGCTGCGTGCCGACGAGCGGGAGGGCGTGCTCGCCTCCCTCGAGCGGATCATCCGCGCCGACGGGCTCGCCTCCGCCCCCGTGCTGGGGGTCTCCGCACGCACGGGCGAGGGCCTGGACGATCTGCGGGACCGGATCGCGGGGATCGCCCGCGGACGGGAGGCCGTCGCCGCCCGGCAGCGGGCCGACGTCGCCGGCGCCGCGACGCGCCTGCTCGCCGCCGCGGACCCTGCCGGGCTCCCGGGGCGCATCCCCGCGGCCGCCGTCGACGCGCTCGTCGAGGACCTCTCCGTCGCCGCCCGCATCGACCCGGTCGCGACCGCCGTCGGCGCCTCCTACCGGTACCGCGCGCAGGGCCGGGTCGGCTGGCCGCCGGTGCGCTGGCTGCGGAGGCTGCGGCCCGACCCGCTGCGCCGCCTGGGCATCGGCACCGGCCGCGACCGCGCCGAGCTCGAGCGGACCTCGCTGCCGGCCCCCGATGCGGCCGCCCGCGCCCGCGCCTCGGGCGGCGTGCGGCGCCTCGCCGACGCCGCCTCCGCGGGCGGCACCGACCCCTGGCGCGCGGACCTGCGCCGCGCCGCCCGCGCCCGCGAGGACGAGCTGCCCGATGCGCTCGACCGCGCCGTCGCCGAGGCCGATCTGCGCGCGGGGGAGCGCGCCCCGTGGTGGCCGCTGCTGGACGTGCTGCAGTGGATCGCGCTGCTCACCGCGGTCGTCGGGCTCGGCTGGCTCGCCCTGAACGCGGGCCTCGCCTTCCTCGGCATGCCCTCCCTGCCCCTGCCGATGCTCGAGGGGCTGGGGGTGCCGGTCCCGCTGCCGACCGCCCTCATCGTCCTCGGCATCGCGGTCGGGATCCTGCTGGCCACGGCCGGCACCGCGATCGCCGTCGCCGTCGGCGCCGGGCATCGTCGGCGCGCCCGACGGGTGCTGCGCGGGCGCGTGCGCGAGGTCGCGCAGGCGCTCGTCGTCGCCGAGGTCGACGAGCGCCTGGAGGCGGCCTCCGCGGCTGCGAGCGATCTCGCACACGCCGGAGGGGTGAGGCCCAGCTCTCCCGTGTAGAATCGCTGGTCGACCGTGGCGCCGGACCCGCGCACTACCGCTGTGGAGCATCCGCGGGCCGCGCATCTCACTCCGCCGCACCACCAGCAGGCCTCCGGCCTGCAGAACAGAGGCACCCATGGGTTCTGTCGTCAAGAAGCGTCGCAAGCGCATGTCGAAGAAGAAGCACCGCAAGCTGCTTCGCAAGACGCGCCACCAGCGTCGCAACAAGAAGTGAGCTGACGCCCCGACCTGCGGCGCCGTCGGCGGCGCTCGTCAGGGCCGGCTCCCGACCCCCTCGGACCAGATCCGCGGGGGTCGTTCTCTGTCCGCCGCGGGAGGCGCCGGGAGCGTGCAGAGCCGCATGCGCCGGAGCGCGCAGGCCGACGAGCGGACGGACGGGGAACGGACGGGGAGAGGCATGAGGAGACGCGCGCTGCTCGGCCTCCTCCTCGGCGCGGGGCTCGTGCTGCGGACCGTCCTCGTCTCCTGCGAGCGGGTCGAGGGGCCGGCCGCGCCCGCGAGGGAGCGGGAGTCAGCGGCGCAGCAGGCGGCGCCACAGGCTGCGGCGGGAGAGCGCCGAGCGCAGGGCCTCCGTCTCGACCCGGTACTTCGCATGGACGGCGCCGTCGACGATGATCACCGGGACGTCGTAGTCCCAGTCGGCGCGCAGTCGCTCGTCCTCGTCGATGTCGCGCACCTCGACGGTCGTGCCGGCGCGGTCCGCCTCGGCGCGCACGACGGGCAGCGCCTCGTCGCACAGATGGCAGCCCTCGCGGGTGAGGAACAGGACCCGGGCGTCGGGGTCGGTCGGAGCGGGGATGCGCGGAGCGGACATGCTGCGAAGCCTAGTCGTGGGGGAGGTGCGGAGGGGAACGACGACGGGCCGCCCGCCGAACGGCGGACGGCCCGTGGATCGCGCAGCGGTCCCGGGGCCGGGGGCGGCCTCCGGGCCCGGCGCGGAGCTCGGGGGAGAGCGGGATCAGGCGGCGGCGGGCGCCGTGAACTCGGCCTCGATGGCGATCTTGACCTCGTCGGAGACGAGGACGCCGCCGGCCTCGAGGGCCGCGTTCCAGGTCAGGCCGAACTCCTTGCGGGAGATCTTGAGGTCGGCGGTGAAGCCGGCGCGGTAGGTGCCGAAGGGATCGGTGGCGGCGCCCTCGTAGGAGAGGTTCAGGGTGACGGGCTTGGTCACGCCGTGGATGGTGAGGTCGCCGACGAGCTCGTCGCCCTGCACGGAGGTCGACACGAAGGTGATCTCCGGGAAGTTCTCGGCGTCGAAGAAGTCGGCGCTCTTGAGGTGGCCGTCGCGGTCCGGGTTGCCGGTGGAGACGGAGTCGACGCGCAGCGACGCGGCGAAGGAGAGCGCACCGCCCTCGGCGACGGTCAGCGAGCCCTCGACCTCGCCGAAGTGGCCGCGCACCTTGGAGATGCCGGCGTGGCGCACGGTGAAGCCGGCGGAGGTGTGGGAAGCGTCGAGGGTCCAGGTGCCGGGGGTGAGGTCGCTCATGGGGAGACTCCTTCTGGTGCGGGTCGGATCCCGGTCCGCGGGATGCGGTCGGCCTGTGTGCCGTGCCGCGTCGAACCGGTTGTGCTTGAAAGCTAAACTAGAATCCCGGATGATGCAAGAGGGCGCAGAGCCCGGTCATCAGCAAACGTGATGGAGGTCATGATGGCAAGCGATATGACGAAGACGGCCGGCGCGTCGCCGGCGGAGGCGGGGGACGAGCGGGCCTCGACGCCCGAGGAGCTCTGGCTGACCCGGTCCGAGCAGCAGGCGTGGCGGCAGTTCCTCTACGCCACGACCCTGCTCACGGAGAACCTCTCCGCGGCGCTCGAGGCCGATTCGGAGATCGACCTGACGCTCGGCGAGTACGAGATCCTGGTGCGCCTCTCGGAGGCCGACGACGGCTCGATCCGCATGTCGGACCTCGCCGACCAGGTGGTCCACTCGCGCTCGCGCCTCACCCACACGATCACCCGCATGGAGAAGCGCGGGATCGTCGAGCGCGTGCGCTGCGCCTCCGACGGGCGCGGCCGCCAGGCCCAGCTCACCGCGGCCGGCCGCGCCCTGCTGGAGCAGGCCGCGCCCACGCATGTGCGCTCGGTGCGCGACCATCTGCTGGACGTCGTCGGGCACGAGGATCTCCTCGAGCTCGGCCGGATCCTCGCCAAGACCCTGCCCGACGGCGCGCCCACGGGCATCGGATGTCCCTCGGCTCACTCGGCCGACGCGGACTCAGCCTGAGCGGACCTTCGGTTGGTACCGTGAGGCGGCTCAGTCCCCGGAGGAAACGGCACCCATGACGACGACCACCGTCCACCTCGTCCGCCACGGCGAGGTGCACAACCCCGAGCGCATCCTGTACGGACGCCTGCCCGGGTACCGCCTGTCGGAGCGCGGCGAGCAGATGGCCCAGCTCGTCGGCGCCCACCTGGCGGAGGCGGACATCGCCCTCGTGCGCGCCTCCCCGCTGCTGCGCGCCCGGCAGACCGCCGCCCCGATCGCCGCCCCCCACGGGCTCGAGATCGTCCCCGACCAGCGCCTCATCGAGTCCGAGAACCACTTCGAGGGCCAGCGCATGGGGCATGGCGAGGCCCGGTTCACCGATCCGCGCAACTGGCGCTACTTCGTGAACCCGCTGCGCCCGTCCTGGGGCGAGCCCTACCGCGACCAGGTCGCCCGCGTCACCTCCGTCATGCACGAGGTCCGCGCCGAGGCCGAGGGGCGCGAGGCCGTGCTGGTGCTGCACCAGCTGCCCATCTGGCTGACCCGGCGCAGCGCCGAGGGCCGGCCGCTCGTCCACGATCCCCGTCGGCGCCAGTGCGGACTCTGCTCGGTCACGAGCTTCCGCTTCGACGGCCCGCATCTCACCGGCGTCGACTACGCCGAGCCCGCGGCCGCCCTGTACGCGGGCGCGGTCGACGCCACCGGAGGCAAGCTCACATGACCCCGTCCCTCCCGCGCGGCGCCGCCGCGCCCTCCCGCCGCGCGCTCCTCGCCGGTGCCGGCTCCCTCGGCGCCGCGGCCCTGCTGGCCGCCTGCGGGACCGACACCTCGGACCGCTACGCCACCGGCGGGTCCGACGACGACTCCGGCTACGTCTCCGGCGATGGCATCGCCGTCGAGATCGACGCCGCCGACCGCGGCGATGCCGTCGACTTCTCCGGCACCGACTACGACGGCCAGGCCTTCGCCTCCGCCGACGTGCTCGGCGAGGTGCTCGTGCTGAACGTCTGGTACGCGTCCTGCCCGCCCTGCCGGCAGGAGGCCCCGGACCTGCAGGCCATCCACGAGGAGTTCGCCGAGGACGGCGTGGTGATGGTCGGCGTGAACGTCCGCGACGAGGCCGGCCCCGCGCAGGCCTTCGAGGAGAAGTACGGGCTGACCTACCCGTCCCTGCCGGACCTCGACGCGACGATCATGTACGCGCTGCGCGGGCAGGTCTCGCCCAACGCGGTCCCCTCGACCCTGGTCATCGACCACGAGGGCCGCGTCGCCGCCCGCATCTCGGGCGCCGCGGACCCCTCGACCCTGCGCGCCATGATCCAGAAGGTCCTGGCCGAATGATCGTCGCCGACATCGGAGAGGCCTTCCAGGCGACGGCGCTGTCCGGCTCGCTGCTGCTGGCGATCGCGGTCTCGGCCGCCGCCGGCCTGGTCGCCTTCCTGTCCCCGTGCGTCCTGCCCGTCGTGCCCGGCTACCTCGGCTACGTCTCCGGCCTCGCCGGCCAGCGGGCGACCGCGGCTCCGCGGGTCGGCGCCCAGCCCGGGCTCGGGAAGGTCGGCGCCGGAGCCGCCGGACCCGCCGCACGCGGCACCCGCTTCGGCGGCCGCGCCGGGACCGGGCGGATGCTCGCCGGGAGCCTGCTGTTCGTCGCGGGCTTCGCCCTCGTCTTCATGGTCCTGGGCGGCTTCGCCGGCACCCTCGGCTACCTGCTGCAGGCGCACACGGTGTGGATCAACCGCATCGCGGGCGTCGTCGTGATCGTCATGGGCCTGGTGTTCATGGGCGCGATCCCCGGGCTCTCCGGCACGGCGAAGGTCGGGAGCCGTCGGCCCGATGCGGGCCTGATCGGCGCGCCCCTCATGGGCATCGTCTTCGGGCTCAGCTGGACCCCCTGCATCGGGCCGACCTACGCCGCGATCGTCGCGCTCTCCCTCGACGGGGGAGCGGGCGGCGGAGCGGCGATGCGCGGGGCCGTCCTCGCGCTCGCCTACTCCCTGGGACTCGGCATCCCCTTCATCCTGTTCGCCCTGCTGTTCGACAAGGCCCTCGGGCTGAGCCGAGCCATCGCCCGGCATCGCCGGACGATCGGCCTGCTCTCCGGCGCCCTGCTGATCGCCATCGGCGTCCTGCTCCTCACCGGCCAGTGGTCGGTGTGGATGGCCGGGCTGCAGGGCATGATCGCGACCTACGAACCGGTGGTGTGATGGCTCGCAAGAAGAACGCCGACGGCGCGACGACGGCCGACGGCGCGGTGCCCGACGGCCCGACGACCGACGGGCCTGCGTCCGACGGCCCGACGTCCGGCGGCCCGTCGGCCTCGGATCCCGCATCGGAGGGGTGGAGCAGCAAGACCGACAAGGACGGCGTCGTCGTCCCGCCCTCGCTGGGGCTGCGCGGCACGCTGCTGTTCCTCTGGCGCCAGCTGACCAGCATGCAGACCGCGCTGATCCTGCTGATGCTGCTCGCCGTCGCGGCCGTCCCCGGGTCCCTCTACCCGCAGCGCTCGGTCAACTCGACGCTCACGGCGGAGTTCCTCGAGGAGAACGGCACCTACGGCGAGGTCCTCGACAAGCTGGGGATGTTCGACGTCTTCAGCTCGCCGTGGTTCTCGGCGATCTACCTGCTGCTGTTCATCTCGCTGATCGGCTGCATCGTGCCGCGCGTGATGGTGCATCTGCGCCAGCTGCGCGCGAAGCCGCCGCGGACGCCCTCGCGGCTGAGCCGCTTCGTCGGCCATACCCGCGTCGAGCTCCCCGGCGTCGACGCCGACGAGCTCCTCGCGACCGCGCAGAGGACCCTGCGGCGTCGCCGCTACCGCACCGACCGGATCGTCGAGAAGCGCTCCGGCTCGGTCAGCGCCGAGCGCGGCCTGCTGCGCGAGACCGGGAACCTGGTCTTCCACATCGCGCTGCTCGGCGTCCTCGTCTGCGTGGCCGGCGGCCAGCTCACGAGCTATCGCGGCCAGGTCACGATCATCGAGGGCGGCGGCTTCTCGAACTCGCTGACGCAGTACGACTCCTTCGACTCCGGGGTGCTCTTCGACTCCGCCGAGCTCGCCGAGCTGCAGTTCACCCTCGACGACTTCCGCGCCACCTACGACACCTCGCAGACCGACCGCATCGGGACCCCGCTCTCCTTCGAGGCCGACGTGACGGTCACGACCCCGGACCGGGACGCGTTCACCCAGACGCTGCAGGTCAACAAGCCCCTGAACGTCGACGGGACCTCCGTGTTCCTCCTCGGCAACGGCTACGCCCCGGAGATCACGCTGACCGACCCCGAGGGCACCGTCGTCGCCGAGGGCCCGCTCATCACGATCCCCTCCGGCGACACCGGGTACACCTCGCAGCTGGTGCTCAAGGCCCCCGACGCGGAGCCCGAGCAGACCGCCGTCGTCGGCTACTTCCTGCCCACCGGCGTGATCGACGAGAGCGGCCCCCATTCGACCTACCCGGATCTGCTGGACCCGCAGATCGCGGTGACCGTCTACCAGGGCGATCTCGGCCTCGACGACGGCATCCCGCAGAACGCCTACTCGATCGACCTGTCGACCCTGACGCCGCTCACGGCCGACGACTCCGACAGCCCGCTGCTGATCCGCCTCTCCCCGGGGGAGGAGTACGAGCTGCCCGACGGCTCCGTCCTCAGCTTCGACGGCGTCCGTCGCTATGCGGCCTTCGACGTCGCCCACGACCCGTTCGAGCGCTGGGTGCTGGGCTTCGCGCTCGCCGCCGCGCTCGGCCTGATCCTCTCGCTGTTCGTCCCGCGCCGTCGCCTGTGGGTGCGCGCCGCGCCGACGGCCGACGGGAGCGGGACGATCCTCGAGGTCGCCGGTCTCGCCCGCAGCGAGGACCCGTCCCTCGAGGACGACGTCGCGGCCCTCGTCCGCCGCCTCGCGGGCGACGAGGTCGCCCCGGCGGGTCCGACGGCTCCGACGGATGCGCAGGTGTCCACGGCGCAGGAGACCTCGACCACCTCTCTGGATGCCGATCCGTCGGTCCAGGGGGACAATGGCCCCGCCGCGCCCGCGTCCGATGACGCCTCCGCCGGCACCCCCGCATCCCCCACGGATCGCGCGGACGACACCCCTGAAGGGAGCAACCGGTGATCGATCAGCAGCTGGCGGAGGTCTCCAACCTCTCCATCGTGATCGCGATCGTGCTGTACGTGCTGGCACTGATCGGCTTCGCGGCGGACCTCGCCTCGACCTCGCAGCGTCGCAGCGACGAGCGTCTGGCCGAGCAGGATCGCAAGGCCCTGCGCCGGCAGGAGCTCGCCGCCGTCGGCGCGAGCACCGGCACCGCGGGCTCCGCGGGGAGCCTCTCCGCAGACGCTCCGGCCGATGCTCTGCGCGATGCGTCCAGCACGTCCACCGGGGGCGCGTCCTCCGCGGCGGAGTCCTCGATGTCGCCGCAGACCTTCGGGTTCCTGCTAGCCTCCGCGGGCGTGGTCCTGCATGTGGCCGGCGTGGTCATGCGTGCGATCGCCACGCAGCGCGTGCCGTGGGCGAACATGTACGAGTTCGCGACCACGAGCTCCGCGGTCGTCATGCTGGCGTTCCTCGTCTTCGCGATTCGCCGTGCGGACCTGCGGGCGATCGGCACGTTCGTGGTGGGCCCGGTCCTGCTGCTCATGCTGCTCGCGCAGACCTTCTGGATCGTGCCCGCCGCCGAGCTCACCCCGAGCCTGCAGAACTCGCACTGGCTGTACATCCACATCGCCGTCGCGATCCTCGCGACCGCGCTGTCGGTCCTCGGCGCCGTCATCGCCGGGCTCCAGCTGGCCAGCGCGCGCCACGAGAAGGTGCTCGCGCAGCGCATGGCCGCGGGCGAGGAGGACCCGGAGCACTGGGGTCGCATCGGCCACGTCATCGACCGTCTCCCGCATTCGAAGGAGCTCGAGGCGCTGAGCTTCCGCATCCACTCGGTCGCCTTCGTCTGCTGGACCTTCACGCTGATGTTCGGCGCGATCTGGGCGCGCGACGCCTGGGGCCGCTACTGGGGCTGGGACCCCAAGGAGGTGTGGACCTTCATCATCTGGGTGGTCTACGCGGCCTACCTGCATGCCCGCGCGACCGGCGGCTTCCGCGGCTCGCGCGCCGCCTGGCTCGCCCTCGCCGGCTTCCTGTGCGTGGTGTTCAACTACACTATCGTCAACACCGTGATCAACGGCCTGCACTCCTACTCGGGGCTCTGAGCCCCGGCGGATCTCAGCCGTCGGCCTGCTCGTCGGTCCCGCGGTCCTCGCGCTCCTGACGATCCCGTTCGCGCCGCTCCCGACGGATGTCCGCGTCGAGCTGACGCAGGAAATCGGGATCCTCGTCGGGAGCGAGGGGGCCGCTGCGGCGCGGGGAGCGCCCGGGGCGTCCACCCTGGTCACCGCCGTATCCGCCGCCCCAGCCGCCGCCCCAGCCGCCGTCCCCGCCGCCCGGTCCACCACGGCGGGGCTCGCCCCCGGAGCGGTCCTTGCCGACCAGCAGCCAGGTCAGCGGTCCGGCCAGGGGGATCAGCACGATCAGCACGATCCACGCCCAGCGGGGGATCCCGCGCACGACGCGGTCCTCGGTCTGGATGCAGTCGGCGAGGGCGAAGATCGTGAGGCCGAGAGAGACGACGGCGGCGAGGGCGCGGAGCATGGCCGCAGTCTAGGCATGGTGTCCGTCTCGGCGGGCAGGTCGTTCCCATGCGACGGATCTAGGCTGGTGCCATGCGTGATGTGATCGTCTTCGGCCTGATCCGGCTCGCCCTCTGGGCGGTGCTGTGGTGGCTGCTCGCCCTCGCAGGCCTCGGGACGATCCTCGCGGGTCTCGTCGCGGTCCTGATCGCGATGATGCTGTCCTTCCTGTTCCTCAACCGCCAGCGCGATGCCGCGGCGATGAGCTGGCAGGAGGCCGACGAGCGTCGACGCGAGAACAAGGTCGAGAAGCGCGACGAGGACGCCGATGCGGAGGACGCCCTCGTCGACGCCGCCGCGTCCGACGCCGACGGGTCCGATGACTCCGGAGAGTCCGTCGCATCCGATGACTCCGGCGAGCCCGACGACACCGCCTCCGACGCCGCGGCGTCCGATGCCTCAGAGGCCGATCCGGGGGAGGACCGGAGCGAAGATCAGAGCACGAGGCCGACGAGCAGCAGCAGCGAGTAGGCGAGCTCGATCTTCCCGGTCGCGCCGAGCACAGGGATCAGGTCGCGGCCCGTCGCCCCGGCGAGCACCGTCCGCACGGGACGGATCGCGAGGATCAGGCCGAGGAGCGCGATGACCGCGGTCCACTGGAAGGCCATGAGCACGACGGCCAGGGCGAAGGGCACGAGCACGACCGCGGCGAACAGGATCCGCGTGCCGCGGTCCCCGAGGCGGACGGCGAGGGTCCGCTTGCCGCTGAGGGTGTCGGTGGGGATGTCGCGCAGGTTGTTGGTCAGCATGATCGCGACGGCCAGCAGCCCGATCGCGACCGAGGCGATCAGCGCGACCGGGTTCGGTCGCAGCGTGATCGCATAGGCGGTGCCGTTGACGGCGACGAGGCCGAAGAACACGAACACGAACAGCTCGCCCAGGCCGAGATAGCCGTAGGGCTTCTTCCCGCCGGTGTAGAACCAGGCGGCGGCGATCGCGGCGGCGCCCACGATCAGGGTCCACCAGATCCCCGCGAGGGCGATGAGCACCAGGCCGAACACCCCACCGGCGGCGAGGGAGAGCACGGCGGCGCGCTTGACGGCGGCCGGCGCGGCGGCCCGCGAGCCCGTCAGCCGGAAGGGGCCGACGCGGTCGTCGTCGGTGCCGCGGATCCCGTCGGAGTAGTCGTTGGCGTAGTTCACGCCGATCTGGAGGCTCAGCGCGACGAGCAGCGCGAGCAGTGCGCGCACGATCACGACGGCGAGGTCGAGCGGGGCGTCGTCCAGACGCAGCTGCCAGACGGCGGCGCCGGTGCCGGCGGCGACCGGGGCGATGGCGGCGGGCCAGGTGCGGGGCCTGGAACCCTGCACCCACTGCGAGAGGCTGGCCATCGTGCTCCTGTCCGATCCGTCGGCCGACGGCGGGACCGCCCGGCCGGAGGCGCACCGGGACGATCGCCCGGCGCGGGCCCTCCGCGCGGAAGGCCCAGAACAGCGTACGTCGCCGTCGCCCGCCGGATGCGGCCGACGGCTGTGATCCGCGGCCCGCGGACCAGGAGGCGACTGCGGAACGGGCGCGGCCCGCGATTCAGGCGCGGGCGGCGGCGAGACGGCGCGCGGCGGCGCGGTCGATCTTGCCGATCCCCAGCAGCGGGAGCTCGTCGATCACGTGCACGGCCTTCGGCACCGCATGCCCGGGCAGGTCCGCGGCGCGCAGGACCCGCTGCACGAGGCCGGGGACCTCGGCGTCGGGGACCTCGCCGGTGGTCGTGACGAGCGCCTCGATCCGCTGCCCCCACTCCGGGTCGTCGACGCCGACGACGACGCAGCCGCGCACCGTCGCCCGCAGCTCCTCGGCGTGCTCGATCGCCCGCTCGACATCCTGGGGAAGGACCTTGCGGCCGCCCGTGACGATGACGTCGTCGGCGCGGCCGAGGATGCGCAGCAGGCCGTCGTCGATCCGGGCGAGATCGCTCGTGATCAGGACCCGCTCGGACCCCGTGCCGCGGAGCCCGCCGTCGACCTCCTCGCCCGCGGGGTCGAGGTGTCCGAGCGCGAGGGTGGGGGAGGAGATCAGCAGACGGCCCTCCTCCGCGGCGGGCTCGTCCCCCGCGGGGGCGGGGGCCGCGTCGAGGGCGAGGGCGACCCCGGGCAGGGGGGTGCGGTCGTAGACGCAGCCGCCGGCGGTCTCCGAGGAGCCGTAGGTGGTGCGGATGCGGATGCCTGCGGCGCGCGTGGCGGCGAGGACCTCCGGGGAGGTCGCGGCGCCGCCCACGAGGACCGCCGCGAAGCCCCGCAGCACGGATCGGGCGCGCTCGTCGTCGGCCCAGGTGCCCGTGACGATGCGGGCGAGCTGCGTCGGCACCAGCGAGGTGAAGGCGGGCAGGCCCTGGGCGCCCGCCTGCTCCAGGGCGGCCTCGGCCGGACCGAGGAAGGAGGCGGCGTCGAAGTGCCCGGTGAGGTCCGGCAGCGGATCGGGCAGCGGGGCCCGCTCGAGCCCGAGCACCCGGGCGGTCCGCAGCGCACGGGCGATGACCTGCACGCCCGCGATGTGCGTCGGCGGCAGCAGGGGCAGCCAGAAGCCGTGCCCGCGCGTCTCCGCGGCGGTGCCGTCGGCGGCGAGGAGCGCGGCGGTCGCATCCTGCGAGGCGCGCAGTGAGGCGAGGCCGTGGACGACCGCCTTGGGCGTGCCCGTCGACCCCGAGGTGGGGACGACGAGCACGGCATCGGCGAACGCCTCCGGCAGCACGGCGGGCGGGTCGAAGGGGCCGAGCCACACGCGGGCGTCGCCCGCGACCATCCGCGCGAGCGCGTCGACGTGCTCGGCGAGGGAGGCGGCGGTGCGGTCGTAGGGCGCGGGCCGCAGCCAGGGCGTCGGGTCCTGCATCGGGACCGCTCAGCCCTGCGGGTGCGGGAAGGCGGACCAGTCGGGATCGCGCTTCTCGAGGAAGGCGTCCCGGCCCTCGGCGGCCTCGTCGGTCATATAGGCCAGGCGGGTCGCCTCGCCGGCGAACACCTGCTGGCCCATGAGACCGTCGTCGGCGAGGTTGAAGGCGAACTTCAGCATGCGGATCGCCTGCGGGGACTTCGTGGCGATGGTCGCGGCCATCGCCAGGGCCGCGTCCTCGAGGTCGGCATGGTCGACGACGCGGTTCACGGCGCCCCAGTCGTAGGCGTCCTGCGCCGAGTACTCCTCGGCGAGGAAGAAGATCTCCCGGGCCCGCTTCTGCCCGACCTGCTTGGCGAGGTACGCGGAGCCGTAGCCGCCGTCGAAGGAGCCGACGTTCGCATCGGTCTGCATGAAGCGGGCGTGCTCGCGGGAGGCGATCGAGAGGTCCGAGACCACGTGCAGGGAATGCCCGCCGCCGGCGGCCCAGCCGTTGACGACGGAGATGACGACCTTGCCCATCGTCCGGATCAGGCGCTGCACCTCGAGGATGTGCAGGCGGCCGGAGGACCCCGTGCGCACCTGCCCCGTCTCCCCGAGCTCCTCCGCAGCGGAGTACTCGTAGCCGGCGCGGCCACGGATCCGCTGGTCACCGCCCGAGCAGTAGGCGCGGCCGCCGTCCTTGGGGGAGGGCCCGTTGCCGGTCAGCAGGATCACGCCGACGCCGGTGTCCAAGCGCGCATGGTCCAGCGTCCGGTACAGCTCGTCGACCGTGTGCGGACGGAAGGCGTTGCGCACCTCGGGTCGGTCGAAGGCGATGCGCACCGTCGGCAGATCGCGGACCGTCGGCTCCCCGTCCGGGGTCTCGCCCCGCTCCACCGCCCGGTGGTAGGTGATGTCGGTGAGCTCGGGCCCGCCGAGCTCCGCCGCGGTCACCTCCCGCCAGCGTCGGGGATCGAAGGTCTCGGAGACCTGACGGGGCAGGGGGGCATCGGCGGAGGTCATGGGGCCAGCGTATCGCCGCGCTTCGCCGCCGCGCCGCACGCTGACTACCCTCGCTCCCATGCGCATCCCCTCCGTCCTGCGCGAGCGCGGCATCGACCGTGCGCTCGCGTGGTCGATCCCCATGACCACCCGCTTCCGCCGCATCACCGAGCGCGACGGCGTGCTCCTGCACGGCCCCGCCGGCTGGGCGGAGTTCTCGCCGTTCTGGGACTACGACGACGCCGAGTCCGCCGCCTGGCTGCGCGCCGCGCTCGCCGACGCGACCGGTCCGCGGCCCGCGCCCGTCCGCGAGAGCATCCCGGTCAACGCCACGATCCCCGTGGTCCCCGCCGCTCTCGCGCACCGCATCGCGACCGTCGGCGGCGCCGGCACCGCGAAGGTCAAGGTCGCCGATCCCGGCTCCACCCTCGCCGAGGACCTCGAACGGCTCGAGGCCGTGCGCGACGCGATGGGCCCGCATGCCCGCATCCGCGTCGACGCCAACGCCGCCTGGACCCTCGACGAGGCCCTCGCCGCGCTCCCGCAGCTGGACCGCGCCGCAGGAGGCCTCGAGTACGCCGAGCAGCCGTGCGCGAGCATCGAGGACCTCGCCGCGCTGCGCCGCGCCCTCGAGGTGCCGATCGCGGCCGACGAATCGGTGCGCCGCGCCGAGGATCCGCTCCGCGTGGCCCGCGCGGAGGCTGCCGACGTGCTGGTGATGAAGGTGCAGCCGCTCGGGGGCGTCGCCCGCTGCCTCGAGCTCGCCGAGCGCGCCGGGCTGCCCGTCGTCGTCTCCTCGGCGCTCGAGTCGAGCGTCGGGCTGTCGGCCGGGATCGCGTTCGCGGCGGCCCTGCCGGAGCTGCCGTACGCCTGCGGGCTCGCGACCGCGACCCTCCTGACCGGCGACCTCGTCGCGGAGCCGCTGCGCGCCGCCGAGGGGAGCCTGCCCGTCGCCCGGCCCGAGCCGGACCCGGAGGAGCTCGCCCGCCACGCCGCTCCGGCGCCCCTCGCCGAACGCTGGCAGCAGCGCCTCGAGGCCTGCGCCGCGCATCTGTGACCTGGCGGAGAACTACCCTGGGCGCATGCCCGAGGCCATCGAACCCGTCGCCCCCGTCCTGATCCCCGCCCCCGAGCCGACCGGCTCCGGGGCGGTCGACGAGGCGGTCGCGATCTGGCGCGCGCTCGCCGCGCTCGGCGTCCGCCATGCGGTCGCCGCGCCCGGCTCCCGCAGCGCCCCGCTCGTCTACGGCCTCGCGCTCGTCGGGGCCGACGCAGCCGACGGGGCCGACGGTGACAGCGGGTCCGGGGGGGCCGACGGTCCTGCCGCTGCCGACGGGATCCCCGCGCACGTGCGGATCGATGAACGGGCCGCGGCCTTCACGGCGCTCGGACTCTCCCGGGCGGACCCCGCGCACCCGGCGGCGGTGTTCACGACCTCCGGCACCGCGGTCGCGCACCTGCTCGCCGCGGTCATGGAGGCCCACCATGCGCGCGTCCCGCTGCTCGTGCTGACCGCCGACCGGCCCGCCGAGCTGCGCGGCACCGGCGCCAACCAGACGACTGTGCAGCCGGGCCTGATGGCGCCCTTCGTGCGCTTCGCCGCCGACCTTCCCGCTCCCGCCGCGGACGCCGCGAGCACCGTCGAGCTGCGCACCGCCGTCTCGACCGTCGCCCGTGCGGTCGCGGCCGCGACCGGAGCGCATCCGGGCCCGGTGCACCTGAACCTCGGCTTCCGCGACCCGCTGGTGCCGACGCCCCGGGGAGTCGCGACTCCCGACTTCGTCCCCGACACTGCCCCCGTCACCGTCCCCGGGATCGTCCTCACCCGGCGCACCCTGCAGACGACCCCGCAGCCCGAGCAGGTGCCCGTCGGCCCCCGCACCGTCGTCGTCGCCGGCGACGGCGCCGGCCCCGAGGCCGCGCGCTTCGCCGCCGAGCAGGGCCTGCCGCTGCTGGCCGAGCCCAGCTCCGGCTCCCGCCGCGGCGAGCAGCTCGTGCCCGGATATCCCGCGCTGCTGCCGCTGGTCATGGGCGCCGGACGAGCCGCCGGCGCGGCAGGACCCGACGGCGTCACGGCACCGCTGCCGGCGCGCCCGGACCGCGCGATCGTGCTGGGACGCTCGACCCTCTCCCGCGGCGTCGGCCGCCACCTGCTCGGCGCCGACGACGTCGAGGTGATCGTCGTCGACCCGGCGCCCGGGGCGGACTGGTCCGATCCCACGCGCCGCGCGAGCCGCATCGTCGCCGCGCTCGACGCCCCCGCGCCCTCGCCCGAGGAGGAGCGTCAGCGGTCCGAGAACCTGCGGGCCTGGCAGGACGCCGGCCGCCGGCTGCTCGCCGAGCGCACCGCCGCGCACTCCGCCGACGGCGCGAGCTGGCAGGAGAGCGCCGCGCTCGCCGTCTGGGAGGCGAGCGGCCCCGAGGACGTGCTCGTGCTCGGCTCCTCCTCCCTGGTCCGGGACCTCGAGCTGTCCGCCCCCGCGACCTCCGCGACGGTGATCGCGAACCGCGGCCTCGCCGGCATCGACGGCACCGCCGCGACCGCCGGCGGCATCGCCCTGGCCCGGGCCCGCCGCGGCGAGCCCGGCCGCGTCCGCCTGCTCATGGGGGATCTCACCGCCCTCCACGACCTCACCGGGCTGCTCGTCGGCCCCGAGGAGGAGCGGCCCGCGCTCGACGTGATCGTCGTCGACGACGGCGGCGGCCGGATCTTCGGCGGCCTCGAGCACGCGGCCGCGCCGCCGGCGCTGCTGCGCCGCTTCTTCACCACGCCCCACGGGGCCGACATCGCCGCCGTCGCGGCCGGGCTCGGCGCCGACGCGCGCACGCTCGCCCCCGCGGACCTGCCCGCCGCGCTCGCCGAGACCGGGCCGGAGCCGAGGGGGCTGCGGGTGCTGGTGGTGCGCGAGGACGAGATCGCACAGGAGCATCACAGCTCCCTGACGAGCAACTCCGGGGATCGGGTGCTGTGATGGCGGACGTGAACGAGCAGACCAGCCCCCTGGAGCCCTCCCGTCCCGAGGATCCGACGCCGCGCACCGATGCCGCCGCCGTCGAGGGCGCCGCCGCCCCCGACCAGCCCACCGAGGTCTTCAGCGGCCTCGGCGCCGAGACCGAGACCGCGGCCGCGGCCGCGCCGCGCCCGGCGCCGCCGCTCGAGCAGCGGGCGGAGCCGCCGACGGAGAACCTGAGCGCGCAGCCCGCCGCGACCTCCAGCGCCCCCGCCGCGCAGCCGGCCCCGGCCGCGCAGCCGGAACCGGCCGACGGCTGGTGGTCGCCCGTGGCGCAGACCTCCGTCCCCACCGCGGACTCCGCCGCGGCGGCTCCTTCCGCGGCGTCTTCCACGGACCCCTACGGCGCCTACGGGGCGGCCCCGCGGCCGAGCTACGGCCAGCCCGACCAGGGCCAGCCGCTGCACACGGCCTCGACGGCCGGCTATCCGGCGCACGACGGCTACTCCGCGTCCGATGGTTACTCCGGGCACGACGGCTATTCCGCCGGCCCCTCCGCCTATGACACGGCGGCGAGCGCCGCCGCACCGGGCGCCGCGACGGCGACCGCTGATCCCGCGCGCCGCCGCGCTCCCGGATGGGCCGGGGTGACCACGCTCGTCGTCGGCGGCATGATCCTCTCGAGCGCCGTCACGCTCGGCGGCGTCATCGCCTACGATCAGCTGCTCGGGCAGGACGGGGCGACCACCGCGCAGAGCGGCGACGACACCGCCGCGAGCACGACCGACGAGTCCGACACCGCCCAGCCGATCTCCTCGACCGCGGAGGATCCCGACTGGTCGGCCGTCGCCGAGGCCGTCTCCCCGAGCTCGGTCGCGATCCAGGTCGCCACCGCCTCGGGCACCTCCACCGGCACCGGCGTCGTGCTCGACACCGACGGGAACATCCTCACGAACAACCATGTCGTCTCCGGCGGCACGCAGGTGCAGGTGACGCTCTCCGACGGCCGCACCTACTCCGCGAGCATCGTCGGCACCGACTCCTCGAGCGACCTCGCGGTGATCCGTCTGGACAGCCCGCCCGACGACCTCCAGCCGGCGACCTTCGGGGACTCCGACGACGTGACCGTGGGCGAGGGCGTCATGGCGATCGGCACGCCGCTCGGCCTCGAGAACACCGTGACCACGGGCATCGTCTCCGCCGTCGGCCGACCGGTCACCACGACCGGCGAGTCCGGCGACGGCTCCGACGCGACCTACACCTCCGCCATCCAGACGGACGCGGCGATCAACCCCGGCAACTCCGGCGGGCCGCTCGTGAACGGCGACGGCGAGGTCATCGGCATCAACTCGTCGATCGCGGCGGTCGCGGGCTCCACCACGGAGTCCGCCGGCAGCATCGGCCTGGGCTTCGCGATCCCCGCGAACACCGCGACGATGATCGCCGAGCAGCTCATCGAGTCCGGCACCGCCCAGCACGCCTTCCTGGGCGTGACCGCCCGCGACGGCCAGGCCTCCCTCGGCGACGTGTCCTATGCGGGCGCCGAGGTCGTCCAGACCGAGTCCGGCACCCCGGCCGACGACGCGGGCCTGCGCTCCGGCGACGTCATCACCGCGGTCGACGACACCGCCGTCAGCGGCGCCGCCGCGCTCACCGGCGTCGTCCGCGGGCTCGCCCCGGACTCCGAGCACACGCTGACGGTCCTGCGCGACGGCCAGGAGATCGAGGTGACGGTCACGCTCGCCGCGAGCGAGTGACCGTGCGGCGCTGACCCGCGGCGGGCGGCCGTCCGGTCGCGGGACCGGTCAGGCGCGGTCGCCGCGCAGCGCCCGCAGCATCGGACGGCACTTCGCGAGCACCTCGGCGTGCTCGGAGACCGGATCGGAGGCGGCCACGAGGCCGCCTCCGGCCTGCAGGCGCACGGTGCGCGGATCGATCAGGTGCGCCATCCGCAGGGCGATCGCCCACTGGCCGTCGCCGCTCGCATCCATCCAGCCCACCGGGGAGGCGTAGCCGCCGCGGTCACGGGCCTCGAGCCCGGCGATGATCGCATCGGCCTGCTCGCGGCCGGTCCCGGAGACCGCGGCCGACGGATGCAGCCGGGCGGCAACATCGAGGCTGGTCAGGCCCGGGCGGAGCCGTCCCGACACATCCGAGGCGAGATGCTCGAGACCGGGCAGGCGCAGCACGAAGGGCTCGGGGGAGCAGACGAGGTCCGCGGCCGGTCCGTCGGCGCCGCCGAGCCGCGAGACCACCGAGTCCACCGCGTAGGCGTGCTCGGAGCGCTCCTTGGCGTCGGCCAGGAAGGCGCGGCGGTCGGCCTCGGCGAGCTCCCCGTCGTCGGCGACGGCGCGCGTGCCGGCGAGGACCCGCGAGAACACGCGGCCCTCCTGGGTCTGCGCGAGCATCTCCGGGCTCGCGCCGATCACATCGCCCACGTGGTAGACCCATGTGCTGGGGTACGCCTCGGCGAGGCGCGCGAGCAGCGTCGAGGTCGCGAGCGGAGCGTCGGAGCGCACCGTCGTCGTCTCCGACAGCACGACCTTCTCGGCCCGGCCCGCACGGATCGCCGCGACGGCGTCGTGCACGAGCGCCTGGTACTCGTCGGGGGAGTGGTCGGGCTCCAGCTCGAGATGCGCGGGCGCGGCGGGCGCGGTCGAGGGGAACAGATCCCGCCAGCTCACCGGCAGCTCCGGCTCCTCGCCGACGCCGACGACGGTGAGGAACGCCCGCCCGTCGTGCACGCCGAGGATCGCGCGCGGCACGATCAGCGTCGAGGGCCGGGACGAGGACGAGGCATAGGAGAAGCTGCCGAGCGCGACGAGGCCCGAGCCGCGGGTGCGGACCTCGTCGTCGACGCGGGCGGAGGCCGCGATCGCACGGAAGGCGGCGCTCGCCGCGGAGAAGCGGTCCGCCCCCGAGGTCGAGGACTCCCAGGCACGCCCGACGCCGACGAGACCCTGGCCGTGGCGCAGCCAGGCGGCGGTGATCGAGGACGGCAGGTGCGCCGCCAGCTCGACGGGCTCCTCGATGCCGACGGTGCGCACCACCAGCTCCGGGGGCGCCGAGGGCGCGGAGGCGGCGGGCGCGGGGTTCAGCTTCGGGGACGACATCCGTGTCATTATGCGACACCGGGGGTTCCCTGCGAGGGTGAGACTGCTCGCCCTCCCCGAGCCCCGCGTCGGCCGTCCGCGCGCCGACCTCCCCCTCGAGACCGTCCGGACGGAGCAGGCACGTGAGCAGCAAGGGCGAGAGCCTCGCCACCCCCATGGTGCGGGGAGTCCTCGCCGCCGCGACCTCGCTGGGGGCGGCGGTCGCGCTCGCCGTGATCCCGGCGCTCGCAGCGCAGGTCGCGGGCACGAACTCCACGGCCACCGCGCTCGACGCGATCATCATCGCCCTGAACGTGCTCGTGCTCGGCCACGGCGGCGGCATCGTGCTGAGCACGGGCGTGATCGACGGCTCGGTGACGCTCACCCCCTTCGGACTGATGGCGCTGCTGGTGCTGCTCTCCATGCTCGCCATGCGCCGCGTCGGCCGCGCCCTCGACCTCGTGCGCGACGACGGCGTCCTCAGGGTCCGGGCCATCCGCGACGCCGGCAGCGCCCTGGCCTCCTACGGCATCGTCTACGCGGTCGGGATCGCGGTGCTCGCCGCGATCGGCCGCAGCACCGACGCCGCCCCCGTGGTCGCCTCCGCCGTGGTCTCCGGCGCCCTCGTCGCGGTGCTCGGCGGCCTCGCCGGGCTCCTGTGGTCCCTGCGCCGCGAAGCGACCGACACCGTCCCCGGGGTGCGGGTCCTCGCACTCCTGCCCACCCCCTACGACGCCGTGGCGAAGGCCGTGCTGATCGCCGTCCTCGGCCTGTTCGGCGCCGGCATGGGCCTGCTGCTCGTCCTCCTGGTCACGGGGATCCCCGCGCAGGCGGCGCTGTTCGAGCAGCTGCATCCCGGCATCGTCGGCGGCATCGTCCTCACGCTCGTCCAGCTCGCGCTGCTCCCGCTGCTCGCGGTCTGGGGGACGGTCGTGCTGTGCGGCGGGACGATCTCCGTGGGCACCAGCACCGGCATCTCCCTCACCGGCTCCGCGACCGGCGTGCTGCCCGCGCTGCCGATGCTCGGCGCGCTCCCGCAGCCGGGGGACTTCCCCGCCGGGTTCCAGGCGCTGATGCTCCTGCCCGTCCTCGCGGTCGCCCTCGGCGCCGTCCGCCTGGTCCGGGACCTCGACGGGCTGGCACTGCGGGAGCGCGCGATCGCCTGGACCACCTATGCGGTCGGCGTGCTGGTCGCGATGCTCCTGCTGGCCGGGCTCTCGACCGGCGGGCTCGGCGACGGCCGGCTCGTGCACCTGGGACCGCTCATGTCGACCCTGCTGCTGCCGCTCGTCGGCATCGTCGTGCTCACCACGGCCCTGGTCGTCGTGGTGCTCGAGAGCCCGCTGATCCCCGCGATCCAGGGCCTGGTCGCCGGCCTGCGGGCACGGGTCGAGAGCGCGGAGGCGAAGGAGGGGCGCGCGGACCGTGCGGCGGCATCGGCCGCCTCGCCCGCGTCGGCCACCTCGCCCGGGTCCGCGCCGTCCGCTGGTTCCGCTGGTTCCGCCGGTTTCACCGGTTCTGCTGCGTCGGCGAGATCGGCCGCATCGCCGGTCTCGGCCCGCACCCCGTCGTCGGCCGACGAGCGCTGAGCGCCCGCCCGGGATCAGCCGCCCAGCAGACCCTCCATCCAGGTGACCACGGAGCCCTGGACCTGCTCGGTGCAGGCGGCCTCCGCCTGCACGGTGATCGCGGTCGCCCGGCACTCCTGCAGCTCGTGCATGGGGCCGTAGAACAGGGCCGACGTCAGCGTGGACAGCAGGATCATGCCGGTCGCCAGGGTCCCGATGACGCCCAGCCCGAGGGCGGCTCCCCGGCGGCCGTCGCGGACCATCCCGATGACGACCGGGACCAGCAGCACGAGCGTCGCGAGCGAGGTCGCGCCCGCGACGAGGGACAGCGGCAGCGGCGCCAGCGTCAGCAGGCAGGAGGCCAGCATCGTCAGCGCGAGAGCCCCCAGCAGACGGATCCGTCGCGGGCTCGGGGTCGCTCCGTCCCCGCCCGTCCTGTCGCCACTCGTCCTGCCGCCGCTCCGGTCGCGTCCGTCGCCGCCCTGATGATCATGTTCGCCGCTCACCGGGCCCATTGTGCCGTGCCCCGCTGACCGGGTGCGCTGTCCGGGTGCGCCGGCCGGTGCGGGCAGACCGGTCGCGTCGGCCGGTGCGGGCATCGGACGGGCGATCGTCCCCTCCCACCGGGCCGGTACGCTGGCGCCATGGCCCGCACCCCCGTCGTCGTCCTCATCTCCGGCACCGGATCCACCCTCGCCGCGCTGCTCGCCGCCGCGCAGGAGCCCGAGAGCAGCTACCAGGTCGTCGGCGTCGTCGCCGACCGCGAGGCCGTCGGCCTCGAGCATGCGAAGGTCCTGGACATCCCGACGGCCGTGGTGCCGCTGCGCGACCATCCCGACCGCGCCGCCTGGGACCGGGCCCTCGCCGACGCCGTCGCCGCCTTCTCTCCCGATCTCGTGGTCCTCGCCGGCTTCATGAAGCTCATCGGTCCGCCGCTGCTGGACGCCTTCGGCGGGCGCATCGTCAACACGCATCCGGCGCTGCTGCCCTCGTTCCCCGGCGCGCACGGGGTGCGCGACGCCCTCGCCCACGGGGTGAAGATCACCGGGGCCAGCGTCATCGAGGTCGACGCCGGCGTCGACACCGGCCGCATCCTCGCGCAGGTCGCCGTCGAGGTGCGCGAGGACGACACCGAGGACGCGCTGCACGAGCGCATCAAGGCCGCCGAGCAGCCGCTGCTGGTGGACGTCGTGCGCCGTCTCACGGCCACCGCCTGAGCCCCTCCCCGGCCGGAGCCCCGGGCTAGGATGGGGGCACACGACTGGCGAAGGTGGGGGACCACCGGGGAGTGACGGTTGTGGGCATCGACCGCCTGGGTGCCCGCCGCAGAACCTGACATGCAGGGACCGATCCGACAGGAGCACGCCACGTGACCACCGCAGAACGACGCCCGATCCGCCGCGCCCTCATCTCCGTCTTCGACAAGACGGGCATCGTCGACCTCGCCGCCGCGCTCGCCGAGTCCGGCGCCGAGATCGTCTCGACCGGCTCGACCGCCGCCACCATCCGGGACGCCGGCATCGCGGTGACCGAGGTCGAGACCGTCACCGGCTTCCCGGAGATCCTCGACGGCCGCGTGAAGACCCTCCACCCGCGCGTCCACGGCGGCATCCTCGCCGACCAGCGCCTGGAGTCCCACCGCGCCCAGCTCGCCGAGCACGACATCGCGCCCTTCGATCTGGTCGTGGTGAACCTCTACCCCTTCGCCGACACGGTCGCCGCCGGCGGCGGCTTCCAGGAGATCATCGAGAAGATCGACATCGGCGGCCCGTCGATGGTCCGCGGCGCGGCGAAGAACTTCGCCTCCCTCGCCGTGGTCGTCGAGCCCGAGGGCTACGCCGAGGCCGCCCGGGCCGCTCGCGCCGGCGGCTTCACGCTGCTCGAGCGCCAGGAGCTCGCCTCCGTCGCCTTCCAGGTCACCGCCTCGTACGACGAGGCGATCGCCGAGTGGATGGTCGCGCAGCTCACCGACGAGGAGCTCGAGGCCGAGGACGCCGAGGAGCTCGCGGGCGGCCGCGCCGGCGCCGCCTCGCTGCTGGACCTCTCCGAGGAGGACGCCGCGGCGATGGGCTTCTCCGCCACCCTCCGCTACGGCGAGAACCCGCATCAGCGGGCGCGCCTCGCCGTCGTCGACGACGAGGAGCCCGGCCTCGCCGGCGCCGCGCAGCTCGGCGGCAAGGAGATGAGCTACAACAACTACGTCGACGCCGACGCCGCGGCCCGCGCCGCCTACGACCACGATCGGCCGTGCGTCGTCGTCATGAAGCACAACAACCCGTGCGGCATCGCGGTCGCCGCCGAGGGCGAGGACATCGCCCTCGCGCACGCCCGCGCCCACGGCACCGACCCGGTCTCCGCCTACGGCGGCGTGATCGCGGCGAACCGTCCCGTCACCCTCGCCATGGCCCAGCAGGTCAAGCCCGTGTTCACCGAGGTCATCCTGGCCCCGGCGTACGAGGAGGAGGCCCTCGAGGTCCTGCGGACGAAGAAGAACCTCCGCATCCTCCAGATCCCGGACCGTCCCCGCGAGGGCGTCGAGATCCGCACCATCTGGGGCGGCACCCTCGTGCAGGACGCCGACGCGATCGACGCCGCCGGCGACGATCCGGCGAACTGGACCCTCGCCGCCGGGGAGGCCGCCGACGAGGCGACCCTGGCCGACCTCGCCTTCGCCTGGCGCTCGGTGCGTGCGGCGAAGTCCAACGCGATCCTGCTGGCCAAGGACTCCGCGGCCGTCGGCATCGGCATGGGCCAGGTCAACCGCTTGGACTCCTGCCGCCTCGCGGTCTCCCGTGCGAACTCGCTGGGCGAGCATGCCGAGGGCGAGCCGGCCCCGGAGCGCGCCCGCGGCGCGGTCGCGGCGTCGGACGCCTTCTTCCCCTTCGCGGACGGCGCGCAGATCCTCATCGACGCGGGCGTCAGCGCCATCGTCCAGCCCGGCGGCTCGATCCGCGACGAGGAGGTCATCGAGGCGGCCCGCGCGGCCGGCGTGACCATGTACCTCACGGGCACGCGCCACTTCGCGCACTGACCCGGTCGGCGGGGCGGCGGTTCGGCACTCTCGCGGAACCGCCGCCCCGCCCCCTCGGACACCAGCGGTTCCACAGCGGTTCCCCACGCGGCGTCGGCCGCATCCGGAGCGCTCCGTCCCTCGTCGGCGGGGCGCTCCGGCGCACCCGGGGGAGCGACCTCGCACGGATCGGATGACTCCGTCGTCGCAGGGCGACGCATGTTCACCGCCCGGCCATGCAGGCGCTCTAGGGTGTACCCAACCATCGACGAGGGAGAAGGAGAGACCGTGAAGATCCCGGACAACCAGAGCCTGCGCGAGTACATCGAGCACCTGCGCGAGGAGGGGTACACGGTCCAGGACGGGCACACTCCCGACCCCGACCTGATCGACCCGCAGGGCAACCCCGTCTACACCTGGCAGGAGGGGTACCCGTACGACACGCGCATGGATCGCGACGCGTACGAGCTCGAGAAGTACCGCCTGCAGGTCGAGCTGCTGAAGTACCAGTACTGGCTGGAGGACAACGGCCACAAGTCGATCATCATCTTCGAGGGCCGCGACGCCGCCGGCAAGGGCGGCACCATCAAGCGCTTCACCGAGCACCTGAACCCGCGCACCGCCCGTGTCGTCGCGCTGAACAAGCCCAGCGACCGCGAGCAGGGCCAGTGGTACTTCCAGCGCTACATCCAGCACCTGCCGACGGCCGGCGAGATGGTCCTCTTCGACCGCTCCTGGTACAACCGTGCGGGGGTCGAGCGCGTGATGGGCTTCGCGAACCCCGAGCAGTACGAGACCTTCATGAACCAGGTCCCGCACTTCGAGCGCATGCTCGTCGACTCCGGCATCCACGTCACCAAATTCTGGTTCTCCGTGTCCCAGAAGGAGCAGCGCACCCGCTTCGCGATCCGTCAGCTGGATCCGGTGCGCCGCTGGAAGCTCTCCCCGATGGACCTCGAGTCCCTCGACCGCTGGGAGGCGTACACCGAGGCGAAGGAGGAGATGTTCCGGCGCACGGACAAGAAGTACGCGCCGTGGACGATCATCCGCTCGAACGACAAGAAGCGCGCCCGCATCAACGCCATGCGCTACTTCCTCTCGCAGTTCGACTATGAGGACAAGGACTACGACGTCGTCGGCTCCCCGGATCCGAAGCTCGTCATGCGCGGCAAGATGGAGGAGGCCGACGAGTGAGTCGGCCCGCGAACCGTCAGTAGGCCCTCGGGGCCGCTGGACGAGGCCCCGGCTCATGAGCCGGGGCCTCTGCCGTTCTGCTGCCGTTCTGCAGGTCCCTCGGCTCAGTAGCCCACCCCGTGGACGAGGCCGCGCCAGTAGCTGTGCCCGGCGCGCCAGCGCTGCGCCCCGAGCTCCTCGCAGGTGACGAGCGTGCGGCCGTCGGCGGCGAGCTGCGCGAGGCAGGCGGGGACGGCGGCGACGGACTCCTCATGGATCTCGTGCATCAGCGCGATGGTGCCGCGCTGGGTGCCCTGCGCGATGGCGTCCTCGGTCTTCTGCGCGTCGAGGGTCTTCCAGTCCAGCGTGTCCAGGTCCCAGCCGAAGAGCGACTCGCCGACCGCGTCGACCGCGCCCGCCGCGGCCGTCACCGCATGGTCGCTCGCCCCGTAGGGCGCACGCATCGCGAGCGGCCGACGACCGGTCGCCTCCGCGAGGGCGTCGGCCGTGCGGGAGATCTGCGCGTCCAGAGCATCGCCGGAGAGCGTCGTCAGATCGGCGTGGTCCCAGCTGTGGCCGGCGAGCTCATGCCCCTCGGCGCAGGTCGCCGCCGCGGCCGCAGGGGCGCCCTCGACGTTCTTCCCGATCATGAAGAAGGTGGCGGCGGCGCCCGCCTCCCGCAGATGCGTCCGCAGGGTCCCGTTGAGGTCCTCGCTGGGGCCGTCGTCGAAGGTCAATGCCACGGCGCTGAGACGCCCCAGATCAGGGCCGACCTCGACGTAGGGCCGTCGGCCGGGCTCCGCGGCGGGCGCGAGCTGCGTGCGGGGCCCGCGCGCGCCGTCGGCCGGGGTGCGCGGCGGCCGCGGATCCTCGACCGCGAGCGGCGGCTCGTCGGAGAGCGACGCCGGGATCGTCACGAGCGAGGGGTCGAAGGCGGTCCCGTCACCCTGCGCGATCGCCGCGGCGACGGCATCGCCCTCCGCGGACAGCAGCCCCGCGACGGCTTCAGGCGCGAGCGGCACCAGCAGCGGCGCGCCCTCCCCGCCGACGAGGACCGACGGGAAGATCGCATCGATCCCGCCGTCGGCGCGCGGCAGCAGCGCGGGCCCGTTGCCGTACGGCCGCGGCTGCTGCTGGAGCAGTGCGCGGAGCGACCCGGGAGAGCCGTCGGCGCCATCGTCGTCACGCGGGCTGTCGAGGTCGTCGATCTCGGCCGCGGCGGCGACGACGGCGTCCGCGAACGCGCCCCAGGACTCCTCGGCGATGAGCGCGGGGGAGAGGACGCCCCGGTCCGCCTCGGCGACGTACCAGATCAGCACCGGCGAGGGGCCCTCATCGTCGCTCGCGTCCAGCAGGATCCCGAGCATGCCGGAGCCGACGGCGACGACCCGCGGGACGATCGCGACCGCGGCGGTCCCGGGCGCGGCCGACGTCGGATCCTCGGGCGCGCCGCCGCGGAAGGCCGCCTCGCGCAGGATCTTCGCCGCGCACACGTCCACCGCGCTGTCGACGCCGCGCGCCCCCGGCACCGTCAGCAGGGACACGGCGACACCGGAGACGGCGAGATCCTCGACGGTGAGGTCCGGGACCCGGTCCGACAGGTCCGGGAGTGCGGCCAGGCGGTCGGAGACCGCCGCCGCGGCGCGCTCCGCCGGACTCTCCTGCGGTCCCGGCAGGGGCATGTCCACGACCCCTGCGCGGTCCAGGATCGCGACCCCGCCGACGAGCAGCGCTGCCGCGCCGACGCCGCCGGCGAGCAGGATCCTGCGGCGCGAGGGACGGGGTCCGCGCTCGGTGCGTCCCGGATGCGCTGGTCGTCCCGGCTGCGGACGGTCCTGATCGGGCACGGCGAGCTCCCCGCTGGTTCTCCGCGGCCCGGGCCGTCCGGACCGCGGAGTCGAGGCTACGCCTCGGGAGCGGCCCGATCGTCGGGCACCACGCGGACCGCTTCGCCCGAATCCGTCGCCGGATCGATCACCGGGATCGTGCCGGTCAGCGTCGGCCGATGTGGACGCGTCATCGAGGCGGGGGAGAGCAGCGCCCGCAGCCGGTCCTCGTCCAGGAGGCCGCGCTCGAGCACCAGCTCGGAGACGGGACGGCCGGTGGCCAGGGCCGTGCTGGCGATGTCCGTCGCCGCCGCATAGCCGATCACCGGGACCAGCGCCGTCACGACGCCGATCGACCGGTGCAGATACCCCTCGAGCACCTCCGTGTTGACCTCGATGCCGACGATGCAGCGCTCCGTCAGCGTGCGCATCGCCCGCGTCATGATGCGCGTGGACTCGAGGATGTTGAAGCAGATCACCGGCTCGAAGGCGTTCAGCTGCAGCTGCCCGCCCTCTGCGGCGAAGGTGACGGTCAGGTCGTTGCCGATGACCTCGTAGGCGACCTGGTTGACGACCTCGGGGATCACCGGGTTCACCTTCCCCGGCATGATCGAGCTGCCCGGCTGCACCGCCGGCAGCGAGATCTCCGCGAGACCCGCGCGGGGACCGGAGCTCAGCAGGCGCAGATCGTTGCAGATCTTCGAGATCTTCACGGCGATCCGCTTGAGCACCCCCGAGAAGGTCACGAACGCGCCCGTGTCGCTCGTCGCCTCCACCAGGTCCTCCGCGACCGCGAGCTCCTCGCCCGACAGCTCCGCCAGGGCCTGCGTGGCCAGCTGCGCATAGCGGGGATCGGTCGTGATGCCGGTGCCGATCGCCGTCGCGCCGAGGTTGATCTCCCGGAACAGGCGCGCCGTGCGCGTCAGCCGCTCCACATCCTCGGAGATCGTCGTCGCCCAGGCGTGGAACTCCTGGCCCACCGTCATCGGCACCGCGTCCTGCATCTGCGTGCGCCCCATCTTCAGGACCTCGGAGAACTCCTCGCCCTTCGCGCGCAGCGCCGCGATCAGCGCATCCATCGCCTCGGCGAGCCCCGGGAAGGACAGCAGGATCGCGAGCCGCACCGCCGTCGGATACACGTCGTTGGTGGACTGCGCGAGGTTCACATGGTTGTTGGGATGCAGGACGTCGTAGCGCCCCTTCTCCTCGCCCATCAGCTCGAGCGCCCGGTTCGCGATCACCTCGTTGGCGTTCATGTTCGTGCTCGTGCCCGCGCCGCCCTGGATCATGTCCACCACGAACTGGTCGTGCAGGGCGCCGTCGGCGATCTCCGCGCACGCCCGGTCGATCGCCTCCGCGCGCTCCGCATCGAGCGCCCCGAGCGCCCGGTTCGCCCGCGCCGCCGCACGCTTGACATGCGCGAGCGCCTCGATCAGCCGCGGGAAGTGATGCAGCGGCACCCCCGTGATGTGGAAGTTCTCCTGCGCGCGCAGGGTCTGGATGCCGTAGTAGGCCTCGGCCGGCACCTCGCGATCGCCGAGCAGGTCATGCTCCGTGCGGGTCGCAGGCAGGTTCTCGGTCGCTCCGGGAAGGGTCATGGGTCGTGTCCTCCAGATCGCTGCCGGCCTCGTCGCCGACGCCTCCCAGCGTATCCGTGCCGCCCCCTCCCGCGCCGTACGATGGGCGGATGCCCCGGCCCCTCTCGCCCTTCACCCGCCGCGCCGCCCTGCGCCGCCAGCGGGTCCTCACCCTCGGTCTGATCGCGCTCGGCGCGATCGTCGTGCTCGGTGCGGTCGGGCCCACGCCGCTCGCGGGCGCCGCCCTCGCCGGCCTGCTCGGGGCCCTCGCGCTGCTGCGCCTGGTGCTGCCCACCCGCAGCGTCGGCGCCCTCGCCGTCCGCTCGCGCGGCGTCGACGTCTGCGTCCTCGGACTGCTCGCCGTCGGCATCGCCGTGCTGTCCGGCGCACCGAACCTGTAGGCCGACGAGCGCATCGCGGCGCGCGGCGGCGTATGGCACGATCGGCGGGTGCCCACCGACTCGACCCGCCTGCACGCCGTCTTCGACCTCGCCATGAGCATCGGCGTGGGACTGCTGGGCAACGGCGCGGCGGCCAGCGAGGTCACCGCCACGGTGCTGCGGGTGACCAGCTCCTCGGGCCTGCGCAACGTCTCCGTCCAGGTCACCTTCGACGAGGTCACCATCTCCTACCTCGCCGACGAGACCTCGGCGCCCTTCACCCGCGTCCGCGGCGCCGCCGAGCGCGTCCAGGACTTCGCGCGCCTCGAGGCCTTCGAGGACGTCACCCACGGGTACATCACCGGCGAGATCAGCCTCGAGGAGGCCCGCCGCCGCGCCCACGCGATCCCCCAGGAGAAGCCGTTCTACCGGCTCGGCCTGGTCATCGCCGGGTTCGCCGTCATGGGCGGAGGGGCCGCCATGTCGCTCGGTGCGAAGCCGCTCGTGGTCGTCGCCGCGATGGCGGCCGCGGGCCTGCTCATCCTCACCGACACCCTCCTCGTGCGCCGCCAGATCCCGCGCTTCTACTCGCAGGCCGTCGGCGGCTTCGTCGGCGTGCTCGCCGCGATGCTCGTCAGCCTCATCGACCCCAGCCAGAACTCGTCGATCGTCGTGGTCGCCTGCATCATCGTCCTGCTCGCGGGGCTCACCTCGATCGGCGCCATGCAGGACGCCGTCACCGGCTGGTACGTCACCGCCGCCGGCCGCATCCTCGAGACCCTCATGCTCACCGTCGGCGTCGTCGCCGGGGTGCGCGGCGGACTGCTGATGGCCGACCTCATCGGCGTCGAGGTCTCCGTCAGCGCCTCGATCCCCGTCACCCTGACCACCGTCGTCATGCTCGCCGTCGCGGGCGTCGCCATGGGCCTCGGCTTCGGCGTCGGCACGCAGGTCAGACCCCGGCTGCTGATCTGGAGCGCGCTCATCGCCGCCGCCTCCAGCGTGATCTCCGAGCTGCTCACCGAGTTCGCCCTCGACCGCGTGTACGCGGTCGCCGTCGCCTCCTTCGTCGTCGGCGCCGTCGCCGTCGTCCTCGGCGACACCCTGCGCGCGCCCGCCCTCATCTTCGTGATGTGCGGGATCATCCCGCAGGTCCCCGGCTCCCGCATCTACCGCGGACTGCTGGGCCTCGGGGACGACATGTCCGTCGGCGCCACCGAGCTGTTCGGCGCCGCCGAGATCGCCATCGCGATCGCCGCCGGCGCCATCCTCGGCCAGCTCCTCGCCTCCCGCCTGCTCGGACGCCTGCGCCGCACGACCATCGCCTACACGCCGATGATCTCGATGCCGTTCACGACCCTCCGCCGTCGCCGCTCGAGCCTGGGCCTCGGACGCTCCGGCCGCCGCGACGCGATCGCGCTCGCCGAGCCGTCTACGATGACGGGCGAGATGACGGCGCTGTCTCCCTCCCTGCTCGACGACATCCCCGCGACGGAGGGACAGCCCGACGACCGGGAGGCCCCATGAGCACCACGTCCCTGATCGCCGTCGGCGGCTACAGCGCCGCCGGCACCGGACGGGGGCGCGGCGTCGCTCTGCTCGCCCTGACCGTCGGCGGCCAGGAGGAGGGGATCCGCGCCGAGCCCCGCGCCGTCATCGCGGCGGAGGACCCCTCGTTCGTGCTCTGGAGCCGCGACGGCTCCCTGCTCTACGCGGTGCTCGAGACGGCGCCGACGCGCCTGCTCGCGATCTCCGTCGACGCCGACGGGCACCGCGCCGAGATCGTCGCCGACCTCGCGCTGCACGGCGACGGCGGCTGCCATCTCGCGTTCGGCCTCCGCCCCGGCACCCTGATCGTCGCCGACTACGGCTCCGGCACGGTGGAGACCGTCCGCCTCGACGCCGCCGGCCGGCCCGTCGAGGTCCTCGCCGTCGACGACCACCGCGCGGGGGCCGACGACGACGCCGCGCCCCACCCCCACCAGATCGTCGCGCTCGACGGCACCGACCTGCTGGCCGTCCCGGACCTCGGCCTCGACCGGGTCCTGCTGTACCGCCAGGACGCGCGCGGCGAGCTCGACCTCGCCGACCAGATCTCCTTCCCGCCGGGCAGCGGCCCCCGGCATCTCGCCGCCGACGACGCCTCCGCGCGCCTCTGCATCGCATGCGAGCTCTCCGGCATGGTCGCCGTCGTCTCCCGGCAGGAGACGAGGACCGGCGTCGGGCCCCTCCCCGGTCGCCCGCCGACGCGCGTGTGGAGCCATGTCGCGGCGGTCCCCGCGAGCGGAGCGGGCGCGGTGCGCGGCGCGGCCGGCGCGGAGGCCGCGGCGGCGGAGCCCGCGGCGGCGGAGGTCGCCCTCTCCCACATCGAGCTCGCCGCCGACGGAGACCTCCTGCTGGTCGCGAGCCGCGGGCCCGACACCCTCTCGCTCCTGTCCCTCGCCGAGGCGCGACCGGTGCGGGTCGCCGAGATCGCCGTCGGCGCCCACCCCCGGCACTTCACGCAGCTCGGGGACCTGATCCTCGTCGCCGCGCAGGAGGCCGACCGCATCGACGTGCTGCGCCGCCGCGGCGAGCAGCTGGCCGCCGCGGGCGCTCCGATCCCGCTCCCGTCGCCGAGCTGCCTCGCGGTGCGCCCGGCCTGATCGCCGGCGCCGGAGGTCTCCTGCCGCCTCCTGCCTCCTCCGGCCGCCTCCCGCCCTTTCCGGCCGTCTCCCGCTTTCGCCTGCCTCCTCCGGCCTGCGCCGATGCCCGATCTGTCGCCGCCTGAACGCGTCGGGGCGGACGGCGGCTAGACTTCGAGGCCGTGCCCGGACCTGCCGGGGCGGCCGCGCGCGTGCCCGGTCGGCCCGCCCGCGCCCGGAACCCGGAAATCCATGGAAGGACGATCATGACCACTGCCGCTGCTGCCGGCACCACCGACGAGGCGACGGGAGCCGTCGTGCTCTCGTCCGCTCCCGAGCGATCCGCCGCCGCGGAGCGCGTCGAGGAGCTGTTCGTCGAGTCCTTCGGCTACCACCCCGACGGCGTGTGGTCGGCTCCGGGGCGCGTGAACATCATCGGCGAGCACGTCGACTACCAGGCCGGCTACTGCCTGCCGATGGCGATCTCGCACCGCTGCTTCGCGGCCGCGGCCCGCACGCCCACCGACCGGGTGCGGATCCGCTCGGCGCAGACCGACGCCGTCCTGGACGTCGACGCCAAGACCCTCGAGCCCGGAGCCGTCGAGGGCTGGCCCGCCTACGTCGCCGGCGTGCTGTGGGCGCTGCGCCCCTTCATCTCCGGCGCCGTCACCCAGGGCATGGACATCATGATCGACGGCCAGGTCCCGCTCGGCGCGGGGCTGTCCAGCTCCGCCGCCCTCGAGTGCGCGGCCGCCGAGGCCATCGAGTCGCTCCTGACCCTCGGCACGACGCCCCTGGATCGTGTGCGGGCCGCGATCACCGCCGAGACGGACTTCGCGGGCGCCTCCACCGGCGGCCTCGACCAGTCGGCGTCGGTGCTCTCGCGCGCCGGCCACGCCCTGTTCCTGGACTGCAAGGACTTCTCGACGCGCCCGGTGCCGTGGGACCTCGCCGGCCAGGGCCTCGCGCTGCTGATCACGGACACCCGCGCCGAGCACTCGCACGTCGACGGCGAGTACACCGCCCGCCGCGCCGACAGCGAGAAGGCCGCCGAGCTGCTCGGCGTCGAGACCCTCCGGGACATCGAGCCCGCGGACCTCGACGCCCAGCTCGCGCGCATCGACGACGAGGTGGTGCGCCGCCGCGCCCACCACGTCATCACCGAGATCCAGCGCGTCGTCGCGTTCGACGCCCTCCTCGCCGAGGGCACCGTCCGCGAGCAGGTCGCCGAGCTGGGCGCGCTGCTGAACGCCTCGCACGACTCCCTGCGCGACGACTACGAGGTGACGGTCCCGCAGCTCGACACCGCGGTCGACGCCGCTCGTGCGGCCGGCGCCCACGGCGCCCGCATGACCGGCGGCGGCTTCGGCGGCTCGACGATCGCCCTGGTCGAGGCCGACGAGGCGCAGGCCGTGGCGACCGCCATCGCCGCCGCCTTCGCGGAGAAGGGCTTCACCGCCCCGGAGTTCTTCCTCGCGCTCCCCGAGGAGGGCGCGGGTCAGGACCGCTGATCGCAGCTCGCTGATCGCAGTGGGTCGGCCCCCATCGCCACGCGGCGATGGGGGCCGACGCATGTTCCGGGGCGGCCCGTCCGCCGGCCGCGCTGCGAGACGGCTGCGGGGCATGCCCGTCCGCCGGCCGCGCTGTCAGGCGGCGGGCGGGGCGGCGAGCCAGGCGTCGACCCCGGCGAGGAGCCGGGCCCGGGTGGCCTCGTCGGCGGTGGAGACCCGGATCGACGAGGCGGCGAGGCCCGCGAGCTCGCGGTCGTCGAGCCCGACGGCCCGGGCGGTCCGGTACTGGTCCAGCAGGCGCGAGCCGAACAGCAGCGGATCGTCGGCGCCGAGAGCGACCTGCGCGCCGGAGGCGATCAGCCGTCGCAGCGGCACCTCCTCCGGCCGGCTGACGACGCCCAGCGAGGCGTTCGACGCCGGGCACACCTCGAGCCCGATCCCGGCCTCGGCGATCCGCTCGAGCAGATGCGGATCCTCGGCGGCCCGCACCCCGTGCCCCAGCCGGTCCGGATGCAGATGGTCGACCACGTCGCGGACGTGCTCGGGCCCCAGCAGCTCGCCGCCGTGGGGGACCGCCGCGAGCCCCGCCGCGCGGGCGATGCGGAACGCGCCCGCGAACTCCGCCGTGTCGCCGCGGCGCTCGTCGTTCGAGAGCCCGAAGCCGACGACCCTCCCGGCATGGAGCGCTGCGAGCCGTGCCAGGGTGCGCGCATCGAGAGGGTGCCGGGTGCGCGATGCGGCCACGACGATCCCGATGCTGACGCCCGTCGCGCGCTCGCTCGCCGCCGCCTCGTCGAGCACGATCTCGAGCGCCGGCGTGATGCCGCCGACGAACGGCGCATAGCTCGTCGGATCGACCTGCAGCTCGAGACGGCCCGAGCCCTCGGCCGCGTCGTCCTCGGCGGCCTCGCGGACGATGCGGCGCATCGCCGCCTCCGAGTCGACGACCGCCCGGGCCGTGTCGTACTGCCGCTGGAAGCGGAACCAGCCGCGACGGGTCGGCTCGACCTGCAGCGCCGTGCCGTCGGTCAGCGAGCGGGGCAGGCGCAGACGGCGCTCGGCGGCGAGGTCGATCAGCGTCGACGGACGCATCGACCCCGTGAAATGCAGGTGCAGATGCGCTTTGGGCAGGCTGCGCAGGTCGCGACGGCCCGGAGGGCGATCCGCGTCCCTGCCGGGTGCGTCCGTGCCGACGCGGTCCGCGCGCCCGTCGGCGCGGTCCGCGGTCCTGCTCACCGGAGCCGTCCCGCGATCACTCGGAGAGCAGGGCGATGACGCGGTCGATGCCCTCGGCGAGGTCCGCGTCGTTGAGCGCGTAGGAGAAGCGCAGGTGCCCCGGGGCGCCGAAGGCCTCGCCGGGCACGGCCGCGACCTCGGCGTGCTCGAGGATCGCCGCGGCGAGCTCGGAGGAGCTCTCCACGCGGGTCCCGCGGATCTCGCGGCCGAGCGCTCCGGAGACGTCGGGGAAGGCGTAGAAGGCGCCCGTCGGCGTCGGCACCGAGAAGCCGGGGACCTGCGAGAGCTTCTCGACGATCGTCCGACGACGGCGGTCGAAGGCCTGGCGCATCTCCTCGACGGGCTCCATCGGGCCGGTCAGCGCCGCGACGGCCGCGCGCTGGGCGATGTTGTTGACGTTCGAGGTCAGGTGCGACTGCAGGTTCGAGGCAGCCGTGATGACGTCCTGCGGGCCGACCATCCAGCCCACCCGCCAGCCGGTCATGGCGAAGGTCTTGGCGACGCCGCCGAGCAGCACCGTGGTCTCGGCGAGCTCGGGCACCTCGGCGAGGATCGAGGTGAAGGCGACGCCGTCGTAGGTGAGGTGCTGGTAGATCTCGTCGGAGATGACCCAGATGCCGTGCTCCAGGGCCCACTGCCCGAGGGCGCGGATCTGCTCGGCGCTCATGACGGAGCCGGTCGGGTTCGAGGGCGAGCACAGCAGCACGGCGCGGGTGGCGTCGGTGCGGGCGGCCTCGAGCTGCTCGATCGTCGGCAGGTAGTCCTGGTCGGCGCCGGCGAGGACCGGCACCTCGACCGCCCCGGCGAGGCGGATCGCCTCCGGGTAGGTGGTCCAGTAGGGCGCCGGGAGGATGACCTCGTCGCCCGGATCCAGCAGCGTCGCGAAGGTCTGGTAGACCGCCTGCTTGCCGCCGTTGGTGATGAGGGTCTGCGAGGGCGCGAACTCGAGGCCGGTCGACGCGGAGACGCTGTCGGCGACGGCCTGGCGCAGCGCGGGCAGCCCGGCGCCGGGGGAGTAGCGGTGGTTCGCGGGATCCTGGGCGGCGGCGACCGCGGCCTCGACGATGTGCGCGGGGGTCGGGAAGTCGGGCTCCCCGGCGCCGAAGCCGATCACCGGCCGGCCGGCGGCCTTCAGCGCCTTCGCGGTGGAGTCCACGGCGAGCGTCGCGGAGGGCGCGATCGCGGCGATGCGGCGCGAGACGCGGCCGTGGGGAGCGGGGGAGCTGGAGGCGGAGGCGGTGGCGTTGTCCTGGGTCACGCCCCTATCGTCGCAGAGCCCCGCGCCGCGTGCCAGGAAGCCCGACAGCTGGGCGTGGGAGGCCGACGGGGACCGCGCCCCGCGTCTCACGATGTGACGTGGTCCGAGTCGATTCGCGCTCGACCCGATCGGCTTGTATGCTGGTCGTCGGCCCGAACCGGACGCCCCTGAGGAAGGGGCGAGTCGCAGGGTCCACGGGGAGAGATCCTCGTGAAGGGTAGTGGCGCAATTGGTAGCGCAGCGGTCTCCAAAACCGCAGGTTGCAGGTTCGAGCCCTGTCTACCCTGCCCGTCCGGTCGGGATCGTCCGGCCGGTGCGGATGACCACGAGAGATCGGACAGGCCAGACGTGAATTCCAGCCAGAACGCTCCGACCGCCTCTCCGCGCGAGGACGGCCGGCCCCAGGGGTCGTCGAACCCGTTCGTGGCCATCGGCCTCTTCATCCGCCAGGTCATCGCCGAGCTTCGCAAGGTCGTCGTCCCGACCCGCAAGGAGCTGATCGTCTACTCGATCACCGTCCTCGCGTTCGTCGCTCTCATGATCTTCTTCATCTTCGGCCTCGATGCGGCCTTCTCCTGGCTGGCCCGGGTGACCTTCGTCGTCCCTCAGTGAGCTCGCCGCTAGACTGGGCCGCCCCTGTGGGATGCGCGGCCGAGGCGCCGCCGAGGATGCCCTGCCGCCCGCGCAGATCCCCCGCAACGATCCGACACACAGCCGTCAGGAAGGCAGGTTCACGCACGTGAACGAGCAGACCTCTAGCCCGGAGGACTCCTACGAGGACGTCGACGACTCCCTGTCGTTCTCCGCGTCCGCCGAGGCTCCCGCCGCGGAGCAGGCCGATGCCGATGCCGATGCGGCCGCCGAGGCCTTCGCCGCCGATGCGACCGACGAGCTGAGCGAGGACCTCGCGTCCGACGCCGCCGCCTCCGACGACGAGTCCGCCGCTGACGAGACCGACGACGCCGAGGCCCCTGCGGTCGCCGACGAGGCTCCCGCGGCCGATGATGAGGCCGACGCGGTCGACGCGGTCGAGTCCGACGACGCGAGCGAGTCCGCGGACGACGCCGACGCCCCTGCCGCCGAGGATGCCGCCGCTGCCGAGGACGAGGAGGAGGATCCCCTGCAGGTCCTCCGCCGCCACCTGCGCGCTGCCCCCGGCGACTGGTACGTCGTGCACTCCTACTCCGGTCACGAGAACCGCGTGCGCACGCAGCTGACCACGCGCATCGAGACCCAGGACATGGAGGAGTACATCTTCCAGGTCGAGGTCCCGATGGAGGACGCGACCGAGATCAAGAACGGTCAGAAGAAGATCGTCCGCCGCGTGCGCGTGCCCGGATACGTGCTCGTCCGCATGGACCTGACCAGCGAGTCCTGGCGAGTCGTCCGCGACACCCCCGGGGTCACCGGCTTCGTCGGCAACGCGACCGACCCGACGCCGCTCTCCTTCGACGAGATCTACTCGCTGCTCGAGCCGTCCGTCGGCCTGCCCGAGAAGAAGCGCTCCTCCGGCTCGGCTGCGAAGGCCGCCGCCGCGAAGAAGATCCCCGCCTTCGAGATCGGCGAGTCGGTCACCGTCATGGACGGCCCCTTCGAGACCATGCCGGCCTCGATCTCCGAGATCAACGCCGAGACCCAGAAGCTCCAGGTGCTGGTGTCGATCTTCGGCCGCGAGACCCCGGTCGAGCTCGGCTTCGACCAGGTCGCCAAGATCTGATCCGCCGCCGCGGCGAGTCCGCGGCGCACCGCTGCAGCGCCCGACGGCGAGGACGACCTCCTCGCCGTCGGGCGCTTCCGCGCTCGGTCGGCTGGGGGCAGATGGCTGACGGCAGACGAGCCCGGCCCGTCGGCCGGTGGCAGGGGTGCCCGGACCGTCGGCCGACGAATCGGACCAAGATCACCCTCCTCCCCGGTCGACGGGAGATGACGGGACGGGTAACGTCGACCAAGGCTGTCCGCGTCCCCTCGGGGACGAGGCGCCGTGTGGGAGGAGCTGTGATGAGCTCCGCCCGGACCACGACAAAGTGAGGATGAGCAATATGGCTCCCAAGAAGAAGATCGCGAGCATCATCAAGCTCCAGATCCAGGCCGGCCAGGCCACCCCTGCGCCGCCCGTGGGTCCCGCGCTCGGCGCTGCCGGCGTGAACATGATGGAGTTCGTCAAGGCCTACAACGATGCGACCGCCGATCAGCGCGGCAACATCATCCCGGTCGAGATCACGGTGTACGAGGATCGCTCGTTCACCTTCATCACCAAGACCCCGCCGGCCGCCGAGCTCATCAAGAAGGCCGCTGGCCTCCAGAAGGGCTCCGCCACGCCGCACACCGTCAAGGTGGGCAAGATCACCCAGGCGCAGGTCCGCGAGATCGCGGAGACCAAGATGCCTGATCTGAACGCGAACGACATCGAGGCCGCGGCGAAGATCGTCGCCGGCACCGCTCGTTCCATGGGCATCACGGTGGAGGGCTGAGAACGATGGCATTCCGTAGCAAGGCTTACAAGGACGGCGCCGCGAAGATCGAGGAGGGCCGCTTCTACACGCCCCTCGACGCGCTCCGTCTCGCGCAGAAGACCAACTCCGCGAAGTTCGACGCCTCCGTCGAGGTCGCGATGCGTCTCGGCGTCGACCCCCGCAAGGCGGACCAGATGGTGCGCGGCACCGTCAACCTGCCCAACGGCACCGGCAAGACCGCTCGCGTCATCGTGTTCGCGACCGGCCCGCAGGCCGAGGCCGCTCGTGAGGCCGGCGCCGACGAGGTCGGCGACGACGAGCTCATCGAGAAGGTCGCCGGCGGCTGGACCGACTTCGACGCGGCTGTCGCCACGCCGAACCTGATGGGCAAGGTCGGCAAGCTCGGCCGCGTCCTCGGCCCCCGCGGCCTCATGCCGAACCCGAAGACCGGCACGGTCACGATGGACACGGCCAAGGCCGTGAACGACATCAAGGGCGGCAAGATCGAGTTCCGCACCGACCGTGCGGCCAACCTGCACTACATCATCGGCAAGACCTCGTTCACCGATGCACAGCTGGTCGAGAACTACATCGCCGCGCTCGACGAGATCCTCCGGCTGAAGCCGTCCTCCGCGAAGGGCCGCTACATCTCGAAGATCACCGTGTCCACCACCATGGGCCCCGGCATCCCGGTCGACGTGAACCGCACCCGCAACCTCGCCGAGGAGACCGACGAGGCCTGATCCGCCCCGTCGTCCTCGCGGACGCTGCATCCGAGAAGGCCCCGCTCATCATCAGATGAGCGGGGCCTTCCGCATGCTGTGCTGGTGCTGGTGCTGGTGCTGGTGCTGGTGCTGGTGCTGGTGCTGGTGCTGGTGCTGGTGCTGGTGCTGGTGCTGGTGCTGGTGCTGGCACCGGCACCGGCACCGGCACTGGCGCTGGCACGGAGCCCTGCCACCTCGATCCAGTGGCCGGAAGCTGCCGGAAAGTGAGCGCTTCAGCTACTGCCCATGGACACTCGAGGGAGGTCACGGGCATAGCGCGCTCTCGAGACGTGGTGCGGCGTGATGAGGCATGGCGCGGTGTGGTGGGGGCATGATGCGGCAGAGCGCGGGGCAAGGCAGGACGGAGCGGGCCGTGACGCCGCGAAGCCCGGGGGCATGTTCGGCCCAGTGGCCGGAAACTGCTGGAAAGTGAGCGCTTCAGCTACTGCCCATGGACACTCGAGGGTGAATAGGTGCAAGGGAGGCCCTCACGAGCGGTCCGAGCGCGCTCGTGCCCGTACCTGCGGTGTCCGTGCTCGCCTCACCGGCACGCCAGCCCGCTCGGAGCGTCTTCGCAGGCCGCCCGACGCGACGTCGTCCCGTCCGCGGTGCACACGGACGGGACGACGCCGTCGCTCTGGGCAACTCAGCCCCGGGCTCTCAGCCTCCGACGCTCAACCCTTCGCGATGGAGGCCTCGACGTCGGCCTGCAGGCGGGCGCTGCGACCCACCTCGCCGGTGAAGGCGTCCTCGATCAGGCCCTTGAGCTCGGAGACCAGGGGCTGCTTCGGGTTCGCCGTGGTGCACTGGTCCTCGAAGGCCCGGTAGGCGAGCTCGTCGACCGATGCCTCCAGGTGCTCGCGGGTGACGCCGTTGCCCTCGAGGCTCATGGTGATCCCGAGGTCCTCGGCGAGCGAGGTGACCGCGTCGATGAGGGACTGGACGCCCTCCTCGGTCGTCGCGGCCGGCAGGCCCATCGCCCGGGCGAAGTCGGCGAGGTCCGTGTCCGCCCGGAAGGAGTCGTACTTCGGGAAGATCGCGTGCTTGACGGGCTTCTGGGCGTTGTAGGCGATCACGTGGGGCAGGAAGATCGCGTTCATGCGCCCGTGGGCCATGCCGAACTCGGCACCGCACTTGTGCGACAGCGAGTGGACGATGCCGAGGAAGGCGTTGGCGAAGGCCATGCCGGCCATCGCCGAGGCGTTGTGCACGGCCTCCTTGGCGGCCATGTCGTTCTCGAGCACCGCGGCGCGGAGGTTCGCGAGGATCAGCTGCGCGGCCCGGATCGACAGCCCGCGGGTGTAGTCGCTCGCCATGACCGATACGTAGGACTCGATCGCGTGGGTGAGCGCGTCCATGCCGGAGTCGGCGGCGGTGCGCGGGGGCACCGTGTCCACGAACTGCGAGTCGACGATGGCGACCGTGGGGGTCAGCGCGTAGTCGGCGAGCGGGTACTTCACGTGGGTCTCGGCGTCGGTGATGACCGCGAAGGGCGTGCACTCGGAGCCGGTGCCGGCGGTGGTCGGGATGGCCACGAACTGCGCCTTCCGTCCCATCTCGGGGAACTGGTAGGTGCGCTTGCGGATGTCCATGAACTTCTGCTTCATGCCGAAGTAGCTGGACTCGGGGTTCTCGTAGAACAGCCACATGCCCTTCGCGGCGTCCATGGCGGAGCCGCCGCCGAGGGCGATGATGCAGTCGGGGCGGAAGTCCGCCATCGCCTGCGCACCCTTGAAGACGGTCGTCGACGAGGGGTTGGGCTCGACGTCGGAGAAGATCGTCCACTGGGTGCCGTCGCCGCGGCGCCGGAGGTGGTCGATGATGATGTCGACGAAGCCGTGCTGCACCATGCCGGGGTCGGACACGATGAACACGCGCGACACCTTCGGCATCGCCTGCAGGTACTGCGTGGAGTACCGCTCGAAGTAGGTCTTCGGCGGGACCTTGAACCACTGCATGTTGGTGCGCCTCTCCGCGATCCGCTTGACGTTGATGAGGTCCCCGGCGCTGACGTTGTGGGAGACCGAGTTGTGGCCGTAGCTCCCGCAGCCGAGGGTGAGCGAGGGGATCAGGCCGTTGTAGATGTCGCCGATGCCGCCCTGGGCGCTCGGCGAGTTGGCGATGATGCGGCAGGCCTTCATCCGCAGGCCGAACTCGCGCTCGAGCGCGGCGTCGGCGGTGTGGATGACCGCGGTGTGGCCGAGGCCGCCGACGTCGAGCATCTGCTCGGCGCGCGCGAAGCCCTCGTCCTTCCCGGCCACCGGGCTGATCGCGAGCACGGGGCAGAGCTTCTCGAGCGAGAAGGGCTCGGCCAGGCCGACCTCGTCGATGCGCACGAGCAGCAGCTTGGTGCCGGCGGGGACCCTGATGCCGGCGTTCTCGGCGATGGTCGCGGCGCTCATGCCGACGACGCCGGGGGCGATCGTGCCCTTCGGGGTCACCATGTAGGCGCGCAGCGCCTTCTTCTGCTTCTCGTCGAGGAGGACGGCGCCGTACTCGGCGAACTCCGCGAGCAGCGGCTCCATGATCTCCTCATGGACGAAGACCGCCTGCTCGGAGGCGCAGATCATGCCGTTGTCGAAGGTCTTGGACAGCAGCAGGTCGTTGACGGTGCGGCGGATCGGGGCGGTCCGGTCGACGTACACGGGCACGTTGCCGGGGCCGACGCCGAGCGCCGGCTTGCCGGTCGAGTAGGCCGAGCGGACCATGCCGGCGCCGCCGGTGGCGAGGGTGAGCGCGATGCCGGGGTGGTTCAGCAGCGCGGTGGTGGCCTCGAGGGAGGGCTCGTCGATCCACTGGATGCAGTCCTCGGGGGAGCCTGCGGCGATGGCGGCGTCGCGCACGACGGTCGCCGCCTGCGCCGAGCACTGCTGGGCGCTCGGGTGGAAGGCGAAGACGATCGGGTTGCGGGTCTTCATCGCGATGATCGCCTTGAACATCACCGTCGAGGTCGGGTTGGTGACCGGGGTGACGCCCGCGACGACGCCGACGGGCTCCGCGATCTCGGTGATGCCGCGCTGGGTGTCCTCGGTCAGGACGCCGACGGTGCGGTCGTCCTTGATCGAGTTCCAGATGTACTCGGTCGCGAAGAGGTTCTTGACGCACTTGTCCTCGAAGAGGCCGCGGCCGGTCTCGTCGACGGCGAGCTTCGCGAGCTGCATGTGCTGGTCGACGCCGGCGAGGGCCATGGCGTGGACGATCGCGTCGATCTGCTCCTGGTCGTAGTCGGCGAAGGCTCGCAGCGCCGTCTGCCCGCGCTCGGCGAGGGCGTCGATCATCGTGTCGACGGAGGTGTCGGCGCCGGTGCTCGGTTCGGTGCTCGGGCCGGCACCGGTCTCGGGCGCCGGGGCGGTGGCGTCGGCCGGGGGCGTGGGGGTCGTGGTCTCCGTGGCAGTCATTCCCGTTGTCCTGTCTTCCGTGGATCTCTTGAATCCGTCAGTTCGACGATAAGAAACCCGTTCTATGAAGTCCATCGCGTGATCCGGGGCTCGGGAATGCCCCGACCAAAGTCCCGAAAACGTCTATCGACGCAGGTCAGAAGCATGAGTGGATGCAGAAGGGAAATGTGTGGACGGTGCGCCGTCCGCTGGAGGGCGCGGCACCGGAAGGGGATTCTCCGGGAAGTGCTCGACGGGAGCCGGAGACGTTCTTCGGACATCGCCGGCCGTCGTCGGCCGTTGTCGGGATCGGTGCACCGAGGACTCTCGTCCCGCTCCGACCTGCGCGTTGGAGGGCACCATGGATGCTGGGCGACGCGGTCGTCCGGCGGGGCGACGGCGATGCGGCCGGCGCCTCCGACGACGGCCGTCCGGGAGACGACGGGATGGCCCGGGGGAGGGGCGGCGATGCGGGGCGGGAGGCGCCGGGGGACCTGGGTCCCGATGGCCGCGACGGAATCCCGGAGCGGACCCGTCCGGACGCGGAGCGCATGATCTGGGCCACTGTCCGCCGATAGTCCTGGATCCGTGCCGTCGGACGCGGCTACAGTGGGCGTACCGAAGACCGCCGGTCGTCGTCCTCGATCCCGAGGAGGACCGAAGGATTCCCTCACGGGATGGCCTGCGCAGGTGAATGAAGCGACCTTGCGCGGTCGCGATCCATGGTCGGGGCTCTGCCCGTCGGCCGCGGATCGTGTGCGCACCGAGGCCTCGACACCTGCGTGTCGAGGCCTTTTCCGTTCCCCGCACCTGTGCGGGCGGGCTCCTTCAGCCGGAGGCGAGAGACCTCTGGAAGGAGGGCCATGGCGAACCCCGACAAGGTGACCGCCGTCGGCGAGATCACGGAGCTGTTCCGTGAGTCCGACGCCGCCGTCATCACCGAATACCGCGGTCTCAGCGTCGAGCAGCTCAAGCAGCTGCGTCGTGCGCTGGGTTCCGAGACGACCTACGCCGTGGTGAAGAACACGCTCACGGAGATTGCCGCCCGCGAGGCCGGCATCGACGCCTTCGAGGGCAAGCTCAGCGGTCCTACCGCTATCGCCTTCATCAAGGGTGAGCCTGTGGAGCCTGCGAAGGCTCTGCGTGACTTCGCCAAGGATCACGGCCAGCTCGTGATCAAGTCCGGCTACTTCGAGGGCAAGGCGCTCTCGGAGGAGGACGTCAAGAAGCTCGCGGACCTCGAGTCCCGCGAGGTCCTGCTGGCCAAGGCTGCGGGCGCCCTCAAGGGCTCGCTGTCCAAGGCCGCCGCCGTGTTCCAGGCGCCGCTGTCGAAGACGGCGCGCACCGTGGACGCGCTGCGGGCCAAGCAGGAGGCCTGAGCCGCACGGCTCGTGCCTCCGAGCACCATCGCAGCCTCAGCGCTGTCCACCGGTTGCCCCTCCTGAGGGGCGTCGGACCGCATGACCAGGCGCACGCGCGCCGCCCATAACGCAGGGATCGGGCGATGACCCGGTTCCACCGACAGGAAGGAACGCCACCATGGCGAAGCTCAGCAACGACGAGCTCATCGACGTCTTCAAGGAGATGTCCCTCATCGAGCTGTCCGAGTTCGTGAAGCAGTTCGAGGAGGTCTTCGACGTCACCGCCGCGGCCCCCGTGGCCGTCGCGGCCGCCGGTGCGCCGGCTGCCGGCGGCGAGGCCGCCGCCGAGGAGAAGACCGAGTTCGACGTCATCCTCGAGTCGGCCGGCTCGGCCAAGATCGGCGTCATCAAGGAGGTGCGCGCCCTCACCTCCCTCGGTCTGAAGGAGGCCAAGGAGCTCGTCGACGGCGCCCCCAAGGCCGTCCTCGAGGGCGTCAAGAAGGAGGACGCGGACGCGGCCAAGGAGAAGCTCGAGGCTGCCGGCGCGACCGTCTCCGTCAAGTGATCTCCGGCGCTCTCTGAGCGCCTCGCGCATCACGCGCCGAAGGGCCGTCCCGCATATGCGGGGCGGCCCTTCGCCATGCCCGGGTCCGGAACGACGGGGTGCGGCCGGGTGCGGCCGGGTGCCGCGCGGAGGATGCGTCGGAGTCCGACGGGCGGGAGGCGCTGGTCGCAGGCCCGGGGAGGGGGCTGCGACGGGATCCCGTGGGCGGCCGGGCGGGGCCCCTGCTTGACTCCGCCGCGTTTTTCTTCCATCCTGTCGTGGTCACAGCGCTGTTCCTGCCGTGCGATCCCCGGTGCTTCCGGTGCGGGTCGAGTCGAGAGAGACGGGCAGGAGGCTCCGTGGACAGCTTCCGCGCCAGGCATATGGCGGCCGTCGCGGATGGACCGGTCTTCTGACCCCCTTGTGTCCATCCGTGTACTTGTGTATGCTCGTCCTTCGCGCTGTGCGTCGTCCGCGGGGACTGCTGCCATCATGCTGCTGCTCCTGCTGTGCTGCCTGCTTCCGCCGTCGCCCCACGGGTCCACGCCGCGCCTGGGAACCCGTCATCGGCCTGTGGAAGGACCCCACCCTTGGCTGCCTCGAGCACCGATCGCACCACCGCCATCTCTCTGCGCACCGCTTCTCCGCGCGTCACCTTCGCCAAGCTGGGCGACCCCATCGACGTGCCGGACCTGCTGAGCCTGCAGACGACGTCCTTCGACTGGCTGCTCGGCAACGAGCGCTGGCAGGAGCGGGCCGCCGCCGCTGCCGCCATCGGTCAGGACGACGTCCCGCAGACCTCCGGTCTGGCCGACATCCTCGAGGAGATCTCTCCGATCGAGGACTTCGCCGGGAACATGTCGCTGTCCTTCCGCGACCACACCTTCGACGACCCGAAGTACACGGTCGACGAGTGCAAGGAGAAGGACCTCACCTACGCGGCTCCGCTGTACGTCATCGCGGAGTTCATGAACAACGAGACCGGTGAGATCAAGACCCAGACGGTCTTCATGGGCGAGTTCCCGCTCATGACCGACAAGGGCACCTTCATCATCAACGGCACCGAGCGCGTCGTCGTCTCCCAGCTGGTCCGCGCCCCCGGCGTGTACTTCGAGGAGAGCATCGACAAGACGAGCGACAAGCACGTCTTCTCGACCAAGATCATCCCCTCGCGCGGCGCGTGGCTCGAGTTCGAGGTGGACAAGCGCGACCAGGTCGCGGTCCGCATCGACCGCAAGCGCAAGCAGTCCGTGACGACGCTGCTGCAGGCCCTCGGCCTCTCGCACAGCGACATCCTCGAGGAGTTCGGCGAGTTCGAGTCGATGCGCTCGACGCTCGAGAAGGACCGCATCTCCTCGCAGGACGAGGCCCTCATGGACATCTACCGCAAGCAGCGTCCGGGCGAGCCCCCGACGCGCGATGCGGGCGAGGCCATGCTGAACAACCTCTACTTCAACGCCAAGCGCTACGACCTCGCGAAAGTCGGCCGCTACAAGATCGGCAAGAAGCTCGGCCTGGAGGCTCCGCTGTCGGAGTCGACCCTGCGCCTCGAGGACATCGTCGCCGCGGTCAAGTACATCGTCGCGCTGCACGACGGCGTCACGGAGTACACGAGCGCCGACGGCAAGCCGGTGCGCGTCGAGACCGACGACATCGATCACTTCGGCAACCGTCGCATCCGCGCCGTGGGCGAGCTGATCCAGAACCAGGTCCGCACGGGCCTGTCCCGCATGGAGCGCGTCGTCCGCGAGCGCATGACCACGCAGGACGTCGAGGCGATCACCCCGCTGACGCTGATCAACATCCGTCCGGTGACCGCGGCGATCAAGGAGTTCTTCGGAACCTCCCAGCTGTCGCAGTTCATGGATCAGAACAACCCGCTGTCGGGCCTGACCCACAAGCGCCGCCTCTCGGCGCTCGGCCCGGGCGGCCTCTCGCGCGACCGCGCCGGCATGGAGGTCCGCGACGTCCACCCGTCGCACTACGGCCGCATGTGCCCGATCGAGACCCCTGAGGGCCCGAACATCGGCCTGATCGGCTCGCTCGCGACCTTCGCGCGCATCAACCCCTTCGGCTTCATCGAGACCCCGTACCGCAAGGTCGAGGCCGGCAAGGTCACCGAGGAGATCGTCTACCTCACGGCCGACGACGAGGACCGCCACATCATCGCGCAGGCCAACGCGAAGATCGACGAGCACGGCACCTTCCTCGACGAGGCCGTCCTCTCGCGCACCCCGGGCGGCGAGCCCGAGCTGGTCCCGCCGACGGACGTCGACTACATGGACGTCTCGGCCCGCCAGATGGTGTCGGTCGCGACCGCGATGATCCCGTTCCTCGAGCACGACGACGCCAACCGCGCGCTCATGGGCTCGAACATGCAGCGCCAGGCCGTGCCGCTGCTCCGCGCCGAGATGCCGCTCGTCGGCACCGGCATGGAGCGACGTGCCGCGGTCGACGCGGGCGACGTGGTCGTGGCCAAGAAGGCCGGCGTCATCGAGGACCTCTCGGCGGACCTCATCTCCGTCATGGCCGACGACGGCACCCGTCAGACCTACCCGATCGGGAAGTTCCAGCGCTCCAACGCGGGCAACTGCTATAACCCGCGCGTGCTGTTCGACCAGGGCGATCGCGTCGAGGCCGGCTCGATCCTGGCCGACGGTCCCTCCACCGACCAGGGCGAGCTCTCCATGGGCAAGAACCTGCTGGTCGCGTTCATGTCGTGGAACGGCCACAACTACGAGGACGGCATCATCCTGTCCTCGCGCATGGTCCAGGACGACGTCCTCACCTCGATCCACATCGAGGAGCACGAGGTCGACGCCCGCGACACCAAGCTCGGCAAGGAGGAGATCACCCGCGACATCCCCAACGTCGGCGACGACGTGCTCGCGGATCTCGACGAGCGCGGCATCATCCGTGTCGGCGCCGAGGTGCAGCCCGGCGACATCCTCGTCGGCAAGGTGACCCCGAAGGGCGAGACCGAGCTGACCCCGGAGGAGCGTCTGCTCCGCGCGATCTTCGGCGAGAAGGCGCGCGAGGTGCGCGACACCTCCCTGCGCGTCCCCCACGGCGAGACCGGCACCGTCATCGCGGTCCAGGTCTTCAACGACGAGGAGGATGGCGACATCCTCCCCACGGGCGTCAACGAGATGGTGCGCGTGTACGTCGCGCAGAAGCGCAAGATCACCGACGGCGACAAGCTCGCGGGCCGCCACGGCAACAAGGGCGTCATCGCGAAGATCCTCCCCGTCGAGGACATGCCCTTCCTCGAGGACGGCACCCCCGTCGACATCATCCTCAACCCGATGGGCGTGCCCGGTCGCATGAACATCGGCCAGGTGATGGAGACGCACCTGGGCTGGGTCGCCAAGTCCGGCTGGGACCTCGATCCCAGCGATGCGACCGCCGCCGACCTGCCCGAGTCCGCCCTCCACGGCGAGCCCGGCACCCCGGTCGCGGTCCCGGTCTTCGACGGCCTCACCGCCGACGAGGTCACCGGCCTGATCGCGAACCACCGTCCGAACCGCGACGGCGTGCGCATGGTCAAGGAGAACGGCAAGGCGCAACTGTTCGACGGCCGCTCCGGCGAGCCCTTCCCCGAGCCCATCTCGGTCGGCTACATGTACATCCTGAAGCTGCACCACCTCGTGGACGACAAGCTGCACGCTCGTTCCACGGGCCCGTACTCGATGATCACGCAGCAGCCGCTGGGCGGTAAGGCCCAGTTCGGCGGCCAGCGCTTCGGCGAGATGGAGGTGTGGGCGCTCGAGGCGTACGGCGCCGCCTACGCCCTGCAGGAGCTGCTGACGATCAAGTCGGACGACATCCCCGGCCGCGTCAAGGTCTACGAGGCCATCGTCAAGGGCGAGAACATCCCCGAGCCCGGCATCCCGGAGTCGTTCCGCGTGCTCCTCAAGGAGATGCAGTCGCTCTGCCTGAACGTCGAGGTGTTGTCCAGCGACGGCACCGCGCAGGACGTCCGGGAGAACGACGAGGAGGTCTTCCGCGCGGCGGAGGAGCTCGGCATCGACCTGTCCCGCCGGCCCCACGAGGGCGTCGGCTCCATCGAAGAGGTCTGACGGATCGGGGGAGCGGCGCGCTCCGGCGCGCCGCCCCCTCCCTCAGCCCTGATCCCTCAGACCAGACGACTTCAGATTCGAGAGAAGGACACCTGTGCTCGACGTCAACACCTTCGACGAGCTGCGTATCGGCCTCGCGACCGCCGACGACATCCGTGCGTGGTCGCACGGCGAGGTCAAGAAGCCCGAGACCATCAACTACCGCACCCTGAAGCCCGAGATGGACGGCCTGTTCTGCGAGCGCATCTTCGGTCCCACGCGGGACTGGGAGTGCTACTGCGGCAAGTACAAGCGCGTCCGCTTCAAGGGCATCGTGTGCGAGCGCTGCGGCGTGGAGGTCACCAAGTCCTCCGTGCGCCGTGAGCGCATGGGCCACGTGGAGCTCGCCGCTCCCGTCACCCACATCTGGTACTTCAAGGGCGTGCCGAGCCGTCTCGGCTACCTGCTGGACCTCGCCCCCAAGGACCTCGAGAAGGTCATCTACTTCGCGGCCTACATGGTCACCGCGGTCGATGAGCAGGCCCGTCACGAGGATCTCCCGGACCTCCAGGCCCGTTTCGACCTGGAGACCAAGGAGCTGGCCTCCGAGCGCGACGCCGCGGTGAACGCCCGCGCGGTCGCCGCCGAGAAGGACCTCGCCGAGCTCGAGGCCGAGGGCGCCAAGGCCGATGCCAAGCGCAAGGTCCGCGACTCCGCCGAGCGCGAGCAGGCGCAGATCCGCAAGAAGTACGACGCGGAGATCGAGCGCGTCACCCGCGTGTGGGAGCGCTTCAAGGGCCTCAAGGTCGCCGACCTCGAGGGCGATGAGCAGCTCTACCGCGCCATGAAGCTACGCTACGGCACGTACTTCGAGGGCGGCATGGGCGCCGAGGCGATCCAGAAGCGCCTGCAGGACTTCGACCTGGACGCCGAGGCGGAGCTTCTGCGCGAGATCATCGCCACCGGCAAGGGCCAGAAGAAGGCCCGCGCCCTCAAGCGCCTGAAGGTCGTCTCGGCCTTCCGCACCACCACCAACTCGCCCGCGGGCATGGTGCTGGACTGCGTCCCGGTCATCCCGCCGGACCTGCGTCCGATGGTGCAGCTGGACGGCGGCCGCTTCGCGACCTCCGACCTCAACGACCTGTACCGTCGCGTGATCAACCGCAACAACCGCCTCAAGCGCCTCCTCGATCTCGGCGCCCCCGAGATCATCGTGAACAACGAGAAGCGCATGCTGCAGGAGTCGGTCGACTCGCTGTTCGACAACGGCCGTCGCGGCCGCCCGGTCACGGGCCCCGGCAACCGTCCGCTGAAGTCGCTCTCCGACATGCTCAAGGGCAAGCAGGGCCGCTTCCGCCAGAACCTGCTGGGCAAGCGCGTGGACTACTCGGGCCGCTCCGTCATCGTGAACGGTCCGCAGCTCCACCTGCACCAGTGCGGTCTGCCCAAGGGCATGGCGCTCGAGCTGTTCAAGCCCTTCGTCATGAAGCGCCTGGTCGAGCTGTCGCACGCGCAGAACGTGAAGGCCGCCAAGCGCATGGTCGAGCGCGCGCGCCCCGAGGTCTGGGACGTGCTCGAGGAGGTCATCACCGAGCACCCGGTGCTGCTGAACCGTGCGCCCACGCTGCACCGTCTCGGCATCCAGGCGTTCGAGCCGCAGCTCGTCGAGGGCAAGGCGATCCACCTGCACCCGCTCGTCTGCGCCGCCTTCAACGCGGACTTCGACGGCGACCAGATGGCCGTCCACCTGCCCCTGAGCGCGGAGGCGCAGGCCGAGGCCCGCATCCTCATGCTCTCGAGCAACAACATCCTCAAGCCGTCGGACGGCCGTCCGGTGACCATGCCCGCCCAGGACATGATCATCGGTCTGTACCACCTGACGACCGAGCGCGACGACGTCCCCGGCGCCGGGCGCATCTTCTCCTCCGTGGCGGAGGCGATCATGGCCCACGACTCCGGTGAGCTGCACCTGAACGCCCCGGTGAAGATCCGCTTCGACGACATCGTCCCGCCGCGCGGATGGGACGCTCCGGAGGGCTGGTCCGAGGGCGATCCGATCATCCTCAGCACCTCTCTCGGCGCGGTCTACTTCAACGAGACGCTGCCGGTCGACTTCCCGTACGTCGAGGGCCAGGTCGGCAAGAAGCGTCTGGGATCGATCGTCAACGAGCTCGCCGAGCGCTACGACAAGGGCCAGGTGGCCGCGTCCCTGGACGCGCTGAAGTCCTACGGCTTCTCCTGGTCGACCCGTTCGGGCGTGTCCTTCGCCCTGTCGGACGTCGTGACCCCGCCCTCCAAGGCGGAGATCATCGCGAAGTACGAGGCGAAGGCCGCTCAGGTCCAGGAGAACCGCGACCTGGGCCTGGTCTCCGAGGCCGAGCGCAACATCGAGCTCATCGACATCTGGTCGGAGGCGACCAACGAGGTCGACAACGCCATGCGTGAGAACTTCGAGTCCACCAACACCATCTTCCGGATGGTGCACTCGGGCGCTCGAGGCAACTGGATGCAGATCCGTCAGATCGCCGGCATGCGCGGTCTGGTGAACAACCCGAAGGGCGAGATCATCCCGCGCCCGATCCTCTCCAACTACAAGGAGGGGCTCTCGGTCCTGGAGTACTTCATCGCCTCGCACGGCTCCCGCAAGGGCCTCGCGGACACGGCGCTGAAGACCGCCCAGTCGGGCTACCTGACGCGTCGTCTGGTGGACGTCTCGCAGGACGTCATCATCCGCGAGCACGACTGCGGCACCTCCAAGGGCCTGGTCCTGCCGATCGCGGTCGAGGAGGCCGGCGCCCTGCGCGCCTACGAGCACGTGGAGTCGACCGTCTACGGTCGCGTGCTGGCCACCCCGGCGATCGGCGGCGAGGGCCAGGAGGCCGCCCCGGCGGGCTCCGAGGTCGGCGACGTGCTCATCGAGCAGCTCGTCGAGGCGGGCGTCCGCGAGGTCAAGATCCGTTCGGTCCTGACCTGCGAGTCCTCCTCGGGCACCTGCGCGCTGTGCTACGGCCGTTCGCTCGCGACCGGTCAGCTCGTGGACATCGGCGAGGCCGTCGGCATCATCGCCGCCCAGTCCATCGGCGAGCCCGGCACGCAGCTGACGATGCGTACCTTCCACACCGGTGGTGTGGCCAGCGCCGACGGCGACATCACGCACGGTCTGCCGCGTGTGCAGGAGCTGTTCGAGGCCCGCACCCCGGCCGGCTTCGCGCCGATCACCGAGGCCGCCGGCCGCCTGGAGATCGAGGAGAACGACAAGCAGCGTCGTCTCACGATCACCCCGGACGACGGCACCGACCCGGTCACCTACACGGTCTCCAAGCGCGTGTCGCTCCTGGTGGCCGACGGCGATCACGTCGAGGTCGGCCAGCAGCTCAGCCAGGGCTCCGTGGACCCGAAGCAGGTGCTGCGCATCCTCGGCCCCCGCGCCGTGCAGCAGCACCTCGTGGACGAGGTCCAGAAGGTCTACATCAGCCAGGGCGTGGACATCCACGCGAAGCACATCGAGGTCATCGTGCGCCAGATGCTCCGTCGCGTGACGGTCATCGAGTCCGGCGACACCGATCTGCTGCCCGGCGACTTCGCCGAGCGCCTCACCTTCGAGCGCGAGAACCGTCGCGTGCTCTCCGAGGGCGGACAGCCGGCCTCCGGCCGTCCGGAGCTCATGGGCATCACGAAGGCGTCGCTCGCGACGGACTCGTGGCTGTCGGCGGCCTCCTTCCAGGAGACCACCCGCGTGCTCACCGAGGCCGCCCTGAACCGCAAGAGCGACTCGCTCCTGGGGCTCAAGGAGAACGTCATCATCGGCAAGCTCATCCCCGCCGGCACGGGCCTGTCCCGGTTCCGCCGGATCGTGGTCGAGCCGACCGACGAGGCGAAGGCGCAGATGTACCAGGTGCCCGGCTACGACGAGCTGGACTTCTCCGGCTTCGGCCAGTCCGGCTCCGTCAACCTCGACGACATCGACTACGCGGACCCGTTCCGGACGGACTACCGCTGATGCGCTGAGCTGATCGACCGATCAGCAGATCCCGATCCCGCCACCCCTCCGGGGAGGCGGGCTCGGAGGCCGACGGGCGGTCCCACCGATGGTGGGGCCGCCCGTCGGCGTTCCCAGGTCCGGCCGTCGGCGTTCCCGGAGCCGGCAGTCGGAGAGCCGGGTTCCGCCGTCGGAGAGCCCGGTCGCCGCCGGCGGTCCCGCCCCGCGTCCCCGTCGGGGGATAATCGCCTCGTGGCGGACACGACGCGCGTCCCGATGGGGGAGCAGACATCACGGCCGCCGGCCCCGGCGACCCGGTGGAGCCGGCTGCAGGACGCCGTGCTCGGCCCGCGCGCCATCGATCCTCCGCTGCGGATGCTCATCCTCATCCTCGCGGCGATGAAGGTCCTGCCGCTCGGCACCGCCCCGACGACCGGGATCGGGCTCGCCGCAGGAGCTATCGCGAGCGTCCTCGTGGTCCTGGCGATCTGGTTCCCCAAGGCCATCACGGTGGTCTCGCTGCTCATCTGCCTGCCGTATGTCGCGGCCGTGCCCAGCGAGATCAACCCGTTCTTCGACCCGGTGGTGGTGGCGGCCGGAGTCTCCCTCAGCCATCGACGGTGGAAGGGCCTGCTGCTCTCCGTCGTCGTGATCGCCATGCTGGCCGTGGCGGTGACCGCGGGCGGCGCGAGCGACAGCGGCCTCGCCCTGATCGGATCGATCGGCTTCCTGCTGGTGCTCGCGCTCGTCCTCGGCTTCAGCGCCGCGGTCCTCGAGATGCGCAACGATGCGCGGATCGATCAGATGGTCCTCGCGGCGAGGGCCGACGAGCACCGACGGGTCGAGCACGAACTCCTCTCCGCGGGCTCGGCGGGCCGACAGGAGGATCCTGCGGCGACACCGGGAGTCGACGACCTGGAGGAGCTGCGGGCCCGACTGCTCGGAGCAGGGCAGGCCGCGCAGACCACGCGGACCGGGCAGCCAGGGCAGACCGCGGAGTCCGGACAGCCAGGGCAGGTGCTGGATCCCGACGACGTCGACACGTCGACGAGGCGGACGGCGGAGGGCCTGATCCGCCTCGTCCGGCAGCGCGGCCTCGAGGCGCATGCCGATGTCGGACCGCTTCCGATCCGGGCGGAGCCGGGCTTCACGGTCGCCGTCCAGGTGCTGCTGCTCGATCTCGCTGCGGCGCTGACGGCCGACGGCGCGTCGCGGACGCTGGACCTGGACGTCGGCCTCGGCACGGGCTCCCCGGCACCGACCTCGGTGGTGCCTCCCGCGGAGAGCGGTGCAGGCCGTGCATACCTCGTGCTCCGCGCCCGAGCCGGCGCGAGCGAGGAGCACGGCGGGAACGGACCTGCAGGATCCCTGGGCGCAGCGGCCGTTCCGCCGACCCCGCTGCTCGCGCGCGTGGCGCAGGGTGCTGCGTCGCTGGAGGGGAGCTGCCGGTGGACCCGGGATGCCGACGGGGACCGGGAGCTCGTCGTCTCGATCCCGCTGCGTCACGCGGAGCAGTCGCCGGAGGTCGCGAGCGCTTTCCCTCATGAACGGGGGAATCTCGGGCCGGATCGCTCGACAGACGAGCGGTGACGGTGTTCACTCTCCCTATGCGCAGAGCTCTGGTCCTCGCGACCGCATCCCTGACCCTGTCCTTCCTCGCCGTCCCCGCGGCATCGGCGGCGGAGCCCCTCGACGCGGCGAGCAGCGTCGTGGGAGCCGCGGTGTCGGATGTCGAGCTCTCCTCGGCGGCGGATCTTGTTGCCGGAGGGGTCGTCGTCCAGCCCGCCACCACCGTCTGGGACTGCCTCCGCTGGCACATCTACGACCACGTGCGGTACAAGCGCTACTGCCTCGGCCTCTGAGCCGTCGGGAACGACCCGCGCCGGCGTGCTCGACGTGCACCGTCGCTCGTGAAGCGCGCCGGCGCACTCGACGCATGTCGGCGGGATCGGGCGCTCGAGGGCGCCGCGGAGCATCATCAGGAGCGTCTCCCGCTGCGCCTCTGCTCCGCTCCGTTGCGCCGCGCGCTGAGGCCCGAGTCTCCTCAGCGCCCGTGCACTGTGCCGTGATATGCCGGTTTTGGTGATCTGCTCGACCCCGATGTTCACGAGCGGGTAAAGAGATTCCGGGCGGACTCCCAAAGTCTTCTCGTCGCCCTTCCCTGAAGCCGTGCCGGGCGAAAGCATGGACCTCGGCGGTGCCCTCGCGACCTTCCTCGCTGCGCCTCGACCTCGAGTGCGCGCTCTCGATCACCGCTGCAGCCCCGAACCAGGGGCACTCGTGCTCAGGGAACGACAGCGTCGGCGGATCGTCGGCGCCGGAACAGGTGGATGCAGTGAAGAAGACTCCGTGGATCATCGCGGCCGCGACCGTGTGCGTGCTCGCCGCAGGCGGCGGCGGCACCGCGTACGCGGTATCCAACGAGGCGGCCGTGACCGTCTACGGCCAGCAGACGTCGGTGCGCACCTTCAGCCCGACCGTCGCCGAGCTGCTCGACGCGCAGGGCATCGAGGTCAAGGACACCGACCTCGTCGTCCCCGCGCTCGACTCCAAGGTCACCGACGGCATCGACATCCAGGTCATCGAGCGTCGGCCCGTGACCGTCACGATCGACGGCACCGAGCAGGACCTGCTCACCACCGGCACCACGGTCGAGGACGCCCTCGCCGAGGTCGACTACAAGACCGAGGGCGCGGCGGTCACGCCCGATCCGTCGACGGAGCTGTCCGCCGACGGCACCGACGTCGACGTGGTCACCCGCAAGAGCGTCACCTTCGTGGGCCAGTACGGCCAGGACACCTTCGAGGTGAACGCGCTGACCGTCGGTGAGGCGATGGAGAAGGTCCTCGGCGACATCCAGGACGACGACACCGCCTCGGTCGACCGCGACGCGGTCCTCGAGGACGGCGCCACGATCACGGTCACGCGCACCCGCAGCGAGGAGCGCACCGAGACGGAGAAGGTCGACTACAAGACCGAGACCGTCGAGGACGACACCCTCGAGAAGGGCACCACCAAGGTCAAGACCGAGGGCGTCGAGGGCGAGATTCAGAAGGTCTACAAGGACACCATCGTCGACGGCGAGGTCACCGAGTCCGAGCTCCTCTCCGAGGAGACGGTCTCCGAGCCCGTCACCGAGGTCGTCCTCAAGGGCACCAAGGAGCCGGTCGTGGAAGAGACCACGACCTCCTCGCGCAGCTCCGAGCGCTCCTCGACCTCGAGCAGCTCCGACTCGAGCTCCAGCTCGTCGGACTCCTCCAGCTCGAGCTCCAGCTCGTCGGATTCCTCCAGCTCGAGCTCCTCGGCGGCGTCCACTCCGTCGGGCTCGGTCTGGGACAGCATCGCCCAGTGCGAGTCCGGCGGGAACTGGTCGATCAACACCGGCAACGGCTACTACGGCGGCCTGCAGTTCAACCAGGGCACGTGGGAGGCCTACGGCGGCACCTCGTACGCCGCTCGCGCCGACCTCGCGACCCGCGACCAGCAGATCGCGATCGCCACGAAGGTCCAGGCGAACCAGGGCTGGGGCGCCTGGCCGGCCTGCACCTCGAAGCTCGGCCTCCGCTGAGCCGCATCTGAGGGCCGCCGGTCAGCGGCGACCTGGGAGCAGGGGGAGCGCCCCGCGCATCGTGCGCGGGGCGCTCCGTCGTCTCCGGATGGTCTCTGACCAGGGGCGAGACAGGAGCTCGGAGCCGGGCGGGGAGAGTCGGGGACGAGGGCGTCGTCGGCCCCGTGCCGGCCCCTTCGCAGATCGGGAGCGGGATCGCATCCCCGAGGACATCCGGCGTCATGTGATCTGCGTCGGAACCGCAGAGAAGCTTTGACCGCGTCCCGGGGGCGTCACTAGACTGAGGTTGCGTCCGGAGTGCCCTCTGGTCGTGACTGGGACGAGTCCCGTGCCCCTTCGGGGAAGCGCGGGAGGGGTCCCCCGCGAGGAGCGGATCCTCGCGGTGTGCCCGATTTCGGATCGTGGGCCATGCCCGGCCACGATGCGACGGGCACCGATCACGGTCCTCGGGACGCCCGCGCGGTGCCATCGCCGCGTGGGCGGGTCGGACCGTCGAATCAGTCCCGGGCATGGGACCGACGAGCCGGGTCGCCGGCCGCGAGAGCGGTCGAAGAATGTGATCCCCCGGTGCCAACAGCAGCGGGGGCCAGATAGGAAGAGAAGCTGTGCCCACTATTCAGCAGCTGGTGCGCAAGGGGCGGAAGGACAAGTCCTCCGCCTCGAAGACGCCGGCGCTCAAGGGTTCGCCCCAGCGCCGCGGTGTCTGCACGCGCGTCTACACCCAGACCCCGAAGAAGCCGAACTCGGCGCTGCGCAAGATCGCTCGCGTGCGCCTGTCCACCGGCATCGAGGTCACCGCCTACATCCCCGGTGAGAACCACAACCTCCAGGAGCACTCCATCGTGCTCGTGCGCGGCGGTCGTGTGAAGGACCTCCCGGGCGTCCGCTACAAGATCGTGCGCGGCTCCCTCGACACCCAGGGCGTGAAGGGCCGTCAGCAGGCCCGTTCCCGCTACGGCGCGAAGAAGGAGAAGAAGTAATGCCTCGTAAGGGAGCAGCTCCCAAGCGCCAGCTCGTGGTCGACCCGGTCTACGGGTCCCCGCTGGTCACCCAGCTCATCAACAAGATCCTCCTCGACGGCAAGAAGACCGTCGCCGAGAGCATCGTCTACAGTGCGCTCGAGGGCGCCCGCGAGAAGAACGGCCAGGACCCGGTCGTCACCCTCAAGAAGGCCCTCGACAACATCCGTCCGACCCTCGAGGTCCGCTCCCGCCGCGTCGGCGGTGCGACCTACCAGGTGCCGGTCGAGGTCAAGCCCGGTCGCTCCACCACGCTGGCCCTGCGCTGGCTCGTGGGCTACTCTCGCGCTCGTCGCGAGCACACCATGACCGAGCGCCTCATGAACGAGATCCTGGACGCCTCCAACGGTCTCGGTGCCGCGGTCAAGCGCCGCGAGGACACCCACAAGATGGCCGAGTCCAACAAGGCCTTCGCGCACTACCGCTGGTGAGTCGATGCGGGGTCCGCGCCTGTGCGCGGACCCCGCTTCGCCCCTCCGAGCAGTCGCCCAGCTCAGTTCAAAGGAAAGGCACAGCCCGTGGCACTCGCAGTGCTCAGCGACCTCACGAAGGTCCGCAACATCGGCATCATGGCGCACATCGATGCCGGTAAGACCACCACGTCGGAGCGCATCCTCTACTACACCGGCGTCAACTACAAGATCGGCGAGACGCACGACGGTGCCGGCACGATGGACTGGATGGAGCAGGAGAAGGAGCGCGGCATCACCATCACGTCCGCCGCGACGACCTGCTACTGGAACGACAACCAGATCAACCTCATCGACACGCCCGGTCACGTGGACTTCACCGTCGAGGTGGAGCGCTCGCTGCGCGTCCTCGACGGCGCTGTCGCCGTGTTCGACGGCAAGGAGGGCGTCGAGCCCCAGTCGGAGACCGTGTGGCGCCAGGCCGACAAGTACGACGTGCCGCGCATCTGCTTCGTCAACAAGATGGACAAGCTCGGTGCGGACTTCTTCTTCACCGTGAAGACCATCATCGACCGCCTCGGCGCCAAGCCGCTGGTCATGCAGGTCCCGATCGGTGCGGAGAACGACTTCCGCGGCGTCGTCGACCTCGTGAAGCTGGTCGCCTACGAGTGGCCCGAGACGTTCCCCGAGGACGCTCCCGAGTTCGGCAAGAAGAAGGGCGACCCGACCCTGGGCCAGCTCCAGATCGAGGTCCCGATCCCCGCCGACCTGCAGGACACGGTCGACGAGTACCGCGCCAAGCTGGTCGAGGACGTCGCCGAGAGCTCCGAGGAGCTCATGGAGGCCTACCTGGAGGAGGGCGACCTCACCGTCGAGCAGCTCCAGGCCGGCATCCGCGACATCACCGTGAACTCGCAGGGCTACCCCGTCTTCTGCGGCTCCGCCTTCAAGAACAAGGGCGTGCAGCCCATGCTCGACGGCGTGGTCTCCTACCTCCCCTCGCCCCTGGACGTGCCCGCGATGATCGGTCACGACCCCAAGGACGAGTCGGTCGAGATCACCCGCAAGCCCTCGAGCGACGAGCCCTTCTCGGCCCTCGCGTTCAAGGTCGCCGCGCACCCGTTCTTCGGCGCGCTCACCTACGTGCGCGTGTACTCCGGTCACGTGTCGACCGGCGACCAGGTGCTCAACGCCACCTCGGGCAAGAAGGAGCGCATCGGAAAGCTGTTCCAGATGCACTCCAACCAGGAGAACCCCGTCGACGAGGCCTTCGCTGGCCACATCTACGCGTTCATCGGCCTGAAGGACACCAACACCGGTGACACCCTGACCGACGTCTCCAACCCCGTGCAGCTCGAGTCCATGACGTTCCCGGACCCGGTCATCTCCGTGGCCATCGAGCCCAAGACCAAGGGCGACCAGGAGAAGCTCGGCACCGCGATCCAGAAGCTCGCCAAGGAGGACCCGACCTTCCAGGTCGAGCTCGACGAGGAGACGGGCCAGACGGTCATCAAGGGCATGGGCGAGCTCCACCTCGACATCCTCGTGGACCGCATGCGCCGCGAGTTCAAGGTCGAGGCGAACATCGGCAAGCCGCAGGTCGCGTACCGCGAGACCATCCGCCGCACCGTCGAGAAGTTCGACTACACGCACAAGAAGCAGACCGGCGGCTCCGGCCAGTTCGCCAAGGTCCAGATCACCTTCGAGCCCCTCGAGGACGCGGAGGAGGGCGTGTTCTACGAGTTCGCCAACAAGGTGACCGGCGGCCGCATCCCGCGCGAGTACATCCCGAGCGTGGACGCCGGCATCCAGTCGGCCCTCGAGTCGGGCATCCTCGCCGGCTTCCCGGTCGTGAACGTCAAGGCGTCGCTCATCGACGGTGCTTACCATGACGTCGACTCCTCCGAGATGGCGTTCAAGATCGCCGGCTCGATGTCGACCAAGGAAGCCCTCAAGAAGGCGCAGCCCGTGCTCCTCGAGCCGGTCATGAGCGTCGAGGTCCGTACTCCTGAGGAGTACATGGGAGATGTCATCGGCGACCTGAACTCGCGTCGCGGTCAGGTCCAGTCGATGGAGGATGCGAGCGGGGTCAAGATCGTCCGCGCTCTCGTCCCGCTGTCGGAGATGTTCGGGTACGTCGGCGACCTGCGGTCCAAGACCCAGGGTCGTGCGATGTACACGATGCAGTTCGACAGCTACGCGGAGGTCCCGAAGAACATCTCGGACGAGATCATCGCGAAGACCCGGGGCGAGTGAGGCGGGGGAGGGAGCAGGTAGGATTCTTCTCCTGCTCCCTCCTCCTCCCGTCGGCCGCCACCCGCGGGCGGGGGCCGATCCCGTTGCAAGTAGTACCCAGAGATAAGAAGTCCTAGGAGGACACCACCATGGCCAAGGCCAAGTTCGAGCGGACCAAGCCGCACGTCAACATCGGCACCATCGGTCACGTCGACCACGGCAAGACCACGCTGACCGCTGCGATCTCGAAGGTCCTGTACGACCAGTACCCGGACCTGAACGAGAAGCGGGACTTCGATCAGATCGATAACGCGCCTGAGGAGAAGCAGCGCGGCATCACGATCAACATCTCGCACATCGAGTACCAGACCGAGAAGCGTCACTACGCCCACGTCGACGCCCCCGGCCACGCCGACTACATCAAGAACATGATCACCGGTGCGGCGCAGATGGACGGCGCCATCCTCGTGGTCGCCGCCACCGACGGCCCGATGGCCCAGACCCGCGAGCACGTTCTGCTCGCCCGCCAGGTGGGCGTCCCCTACCTGCTGGTCGCGCTGAACAAGTCCGACATGGTCGACGACGAGGAGATCCTCGAGCTCGTCGAGATGGAGGTCCGCGAGCTGCTGGGCTCCCAGGAGTTCGACGAGGACGCCCCCGTCGTCCGCGTCTCCGCCCTCAAGGCCCTCGAGGGCGAGGAGCAGTGGGTCAAGTCCGTGCAGGACCTCATGGCCGCTGTCGACGAGAACATCCCGGACCCGGTCCGCGACATGGACAAGCCCTTCCTCATGCCCGTCGAGGACGTCTTCACGATCACCGGTCGTGGCACCGTCGTCACCGGCAAGGTGGAGCGCGGCAAGCTCGCCATCAACTCCGAGGTCGAGATCGTCGGCATCCGCGAGCCGCAGAAGACCACGGTCACCGGCATCGAGATGTTCCACAAGCAGATGGACGAGGCCTGGGCCGGCGAGAACTGCGGTCTGCTGCTCCGCGGCACCAAGCGCGAGGACGTCGAGCGCGGCCAGGTCGTCGTGAAGCCGGGTTCCATCACCCCGCACACGAACTTCGAGGCGCAGGTCTACATCCTGTCCAAGGACGAGGGCGGCCGTCACAACCCGTTCTACTCGAACTACCGCCCGCAGTTCTACTTCCGCACCACGGACGTCACCGGCGTCATCACGCTGCCCGAGGGCACCGAGATGGTCATGCCCGGCGACAACACCGAGATGTCGGTGGAGCTCATCCAGCCCATCGCCATGGAGGAGGGCCTCGGCTTCGCCATCCGTGAGGGTGGCCGCACCGTCGGCTCCGGCCGCGTCGTCTCGATCTCCAAGTGATCGCTGCGGGGCTCGCCCCGCTGAGATGATGCGGCGCCCGCCTCGCGGACGCCAGCGCTACGAAGAGCCCCGGACCGGGTTTCCCGGTCCGGGGCTCTTCGCATGCCCGGAGGAAGCGGCCCGGCACGCCGGCCCGCTGGTACGCCGGCCCGCCAGCCTGCCAGCCTGCCAGCCCGCCAGCCCGCCGGCACGCCGGTGCCCTGGCACGCGGGCTGGAACGCGGGACGTCATCCCTGCGCGCCTGCTCGGTGATGGCGCGGGCAGCCGGCTCCCGTCGGGCGTGTGCATGACGAAGCCCCCTGACGGAAGTGCTCCGTCAGGGGGCTCGAACAGCTGTGCCGGTGCCGGGTTGCCGCGGCAGGACGCCGCGTCAGCTGCCGGGGCGCTGCGTCCCCGCATCGTCGGCGCTGGATGCCTCGGGGGAGGCGGGAGCGTCATCGGCCAGAGCCGGAGCCGGGGCCTGTGGAGTCTGCTGCACGGAACCGGCCTCGCTCGCGGGCGATGCCGCAGCGACCGGCTGCGCGGGCGCTCCGTACTGTCGGCTGTACTGCTCGCCGTACGACGGAGCGGCGGGGGCCGGCTCGCCGTATGCCGGGGCGGCGGTGGGAGCAGGCGCCTGCGGAGCGGGCTGGCCGTAGCTCGGGCGACGCGTCGGCTCTGCCGGCGGAGCGGCCGGGGCCGGAGGCTGGGCGGGCTGGCCGTACGACGGACGCGACGAGCTCGGTGCACCCGACGGCGTCCCCGCCCCCGCGGCGGGGTGCGACGGGGCGCCGACGACGGGGGGAGCACCCGCGGCGGGGAACCCGGCGGCCGTCGGGCCGGTCCCGGCACCGCCGTGCAGGACGGCCGGGCCGGAGGGGGCGCGGCCGAAGGACGCGCCGGTCTCGGTCAGGATCCGGCGGGCCTCCTGGGCATGCGTGTGCTCGACCATGAGCTCGTACTGCATCGGGATGGTCGCGGTCATCGAGGTGAAGTCGCGCTTGCCCCCGGTCATCGCGTAGCCGATCACGCTCCACACGGTGAAGAAGACGATGCCCATCAGGATGCTCGTGATCACGACGACGAAGCTGCCGGCGGGGTTGAGGAACATGAGGATCATGCCGATGAACAGGCCCATCCAGATGCCCGAGGCGACGCCCTGACCGATGACGCGGCCCCAGGTCTTGCGGCCGGTGACGCGTTCGATGAGCTTGAGGTCGGTCCCGACGATCATCGTGTTCTGGACGGGGAACTGGTTGTCCGCGAGCGCGTCGACCACGGCCTGCACCTCGGCGTAGGTGCTGTAGACGCCGAGGGAGCGGGGGTACTCCAGGTCGTACAGCCGCGCGGTGAGGGGTGAGTTCTGCTGGTGCGGTGCGGTCATGGAAGAAGACTAGGCCAGCGGGCCGCGATCCAGCAGGGAAGCGGCTGGGTCCGGGCCGAGTCCCGTCCGAGTGCCCGGCGAAGGCGGCGACCGCGGACGGGTGATGCGCGATCGTGCGCGGTCCAGGGGGTGTTCGGTCAGGTTCGTGCCCGAACTGTGATGCGCGTCCTCGGGCTCCGACGAGCGGCGGCGAGGGTGGGGTTCTAGAGTGTGCGCACGGGTCGACGTGACCCGGCGCACATCGCGCCTCGATCTTTCAACGGAGAAAGCGAAGACGATGAACAGCACTAGCAGCAGCACCGGCAGCGGCTCGTACGGCACCGACGGCAGCGAGCGCGCCACCAGCGCCAGCGCACCCGACGGGATGACGCCGCTCGAACGGATCGGTGCATCCCGTCGCACCTTCCTCGCCATCGCGGGCGCCGGCATCGGCGCCTCCGCGCTGACCGCCTGCGCCGGCGGCGGAGGTGGATCGGGGGATTCCTCCGACGAGGGCGGCTCGATCACCGGCGAGGATGTCAGCGACGACAACCCGCTGGGCGTGGATGGGAGCCTCCCGGTCGAGGCGGTCATCTTCGACGGCGGCTACGGGGACCAGTACGCGCTCGACGCGGGGGACGCGTACAAGGGGATCTACCCGGACGCGGAGCTGGACGTGCACTCCACCGTGAACATCCAGTCGGACCTGCAGCCCCGTTTCGCGGGCGGCACGCCGCCGGACGTGTTCGACAACTCCGGCGCCCAGAAGCTCGCGATCGACGGCCTGGTGCCGCAGCTCGCGGACCTGGGCGACCTCCTCGCCGCGCCGATGATCGACGCCGACGGCACCGTCGAGGACAACCTCCTGCCGGGAGTGACCTCGCCGGGCATCTTCAGCGGGACCTTCCTCGGGATGAACTACGTCTACACGGTCTTCGCCCTGTGGCACTCCGCCTCCGAGTTCGAGGAGAAGGGATGGAGCGTCCCCGAGACCTGGGACGATCTCATGGCGCTCGGCGAGACGGTGAAGGGGGAGGGGCGCTACCTCTTCTCCTACGGCGGTCAGAACGCCTCCAACTACTACCAGGAGATGGCGCTGTCGATGGCCGCGAAGCTCGGCGGCGCCGAGGTGCTCGCCGCGATCGACCGCCTCGAGGAGGACGCCTTCTCGCAGGACGCCGTCGTCGCCGCCTACGACGCGATGGGCGAGGCGGTCGCGGCCGGGTACTTCGAGCCCGGCGGCGAAGGCATCAAGCACACCGACGCGCAGACGAACTGGGTGCAGGGGAAGTCCGTGTTCTACCCCTCGGGCTCCTGGATCGAGAACGAACAGGCCGACGTCACGCCCGAGGGCTACGACATGACCGGCGCGCCCGTCCCCTCGCTGCCCGACGGGGCACTCCCGCACGAGGCCATCCACGGCACCGCCGCCGAGCAGTACTTCGTGCCCTCCGGCGGGACCAACCCCGCGGGCGGCGCCGAGTTCCTGCGGGTGATGCTCTCGAAGGAGCAGGCCGCGAACTTCGCCGAGCTCACGAAGGCGCCGTCGGTCGTCAAGGACACCGTTCCCGAGGACGGGTTCGGATCGACCGCGCTGGCCTCGGTGACGGCGATGATCAGCGCCGCGGGGGAGAACACCTTCACCTACAACTTCTCCGACTGGTACGGCCTGGGCTCGGACTCGATCACGAACTGGACGAGCTTCCTCAAGGGGGACATCGACGCGGCGACCCTGCGGGAGCAGGAGCAGGCCATGATCGACAAGGTCCGGGAGGATGACTCGATCACCAAGTTCGAGGTCGACTCGTGATCGATCCCGGTGCTCTCGGCGCCCGGGGAGCGTCGGTGCCCGCCGCGCAGCGCGGGCGCCGACGCCGCCGGCCGCCCTCCGTCGAGCGGATGCTCTTCCTCCTGCTGTTCCTGGGGCTCCCGCTCGCGGTCTACCTGATGTTCGTGGTGTCCCCGTTCCTGCAGTCCTTCTACTACTCGCTGACGAACTGGACCGGGCTGACCCCGTCGATGGACTTCATCGGCCTGGAGAACTACCGCAGGATCCTCGCCGACGACGTCTTCTGGATCGCGCTGCGCAACAACCTGGTGCTGCTGCTCGTCCTCCCGATCGTCACGATCGTCCTCGCCTTCGCCCTCGCCGTCATGGTCACCATCGGCGGCGATACCCGCGGGGGCGTGCGCGGCGTGCGCGGGGCGGGCTTCTACCGGGTCGTGAGCTTCTTCCCGTACGCCGTGCCCGCGGTCATCACCGGCATCCTGTTCAACTTCGTCTACCACCCCGGCGGCGGCCTGCTCAACGGCTTCCTGAACCTCGGGGTCGCCGCGATCAACGCCCCTGCGCGCCTGCTCGGCGCCGAGGATCTCCTCGTCCCGGTCGCCATCGCCTGGCTGGGGGATCAGCGCTTCGCGCTCGCGGCGATCATGTTCGCGATCGTCTGGACGTTCGTCGGCTTCTACATGGTGCTGTTCGTCGCCGCCATCAAGGCGATCCCGCAGGAGGTCCTCGAGGCCGCCCGCATCGACGGCGCCGGACGGCTGCGCACGGCCGTCCAGGTGGTCGCGCCCATGGTGCGCGACAGCGTCTCCACAGCCCTCGTCTACATGGGCATCTTCGCTCTCGACGCCTTCACCTTCGTCTCGGTGATGACGCCGAACGGCGGGACCGCGAACAGCACCAAGGTGGTCTCCCTGCATCTCTACCAGACCGCCTTCCGGGACGGCCGCTTCGGTGAGGCCACCGCGATGGGCGTGCTGATGGCGCTGGTGACGATGCTCGTCGCCGTCCTCGTCATCGGCGTCTCGCGCGCGGGACGGGGACGGCGATGAGCACGACGACGAGGACGCCCGGCACGCCGGTGCGCACCGAGCCCCGTCGGACGCGGCGAGGCCCGGGCCCGCGGCGCGGCGCGAGCCCGCGGGTCGGCGTCCAGTCCCTCCATCACGCGGTGCTCGTGGTCTGGGCGCTGATCGTGATCCTGCCGCTGCTGTGGACGGTGTACACGTCGCTGAAGACCTCGCAGGAGATCCTCACGGACCCGTTCGGCCTGCCCGCCGCCCCGCAGTGGGAGAACTACGAGCTGGCGTGGTCCGAGGCGAAGATCGGCCAGTACTTCCTCAACACGGTGCTGGTCGTCGGGGTCGCGCTGGTCGTCGTGATGCTGCTGGGGGCTATGTGCGCCTACGTCCTCGCGCGCTTCCCGTTCCCCGGCAACCGCATCGTCTACTACGGGATGGTCGCGGGACTGACCTTCCCGATCTTCCTCGCGGTCGTGCCGCTGTTCTTCGTGCTGAAGAACATGGGCCTGCTCGACGGCCGCCTGGGCCTCGTGGGCGTGATCCTCGCCTACGTCGCCTTCGCCCTCCCGTTCACCGTGTTCTTCCTCCACGCCTTCTTCGCCGGCCTCCCGGACGAGATCGCCGAGGCGGCGGCGATCGACGGGGCGGGGGACTTCCGCACCTTCTTCCGGATCATGCTGCCGATGGCGAAGCCGGGCCTGGTGTCCGTCGCGATCTTCAACTTCCTGGGGCTGTGGAACCAGTACATGCTCCCGCTGGTGCTGAACACCGACCGGCGCAACTACGTGCTGGCGCAGGGGCTGGTGAACCTCCAGGCGCAGCAGGGGTACAAGGTCGAATGGGGCGCGATGTTCGCATCGGTCGTGATCACCGTCATCCCGGTGCTGATCGTGTACGTGATCTTCCAGCGCCAGCTGCAGGGAGGCGTCGGCCCGAGCACGGACAAGTAGCGGGCGGCGGCGCCGGCGGGGCCCGTCGGACCTGCCGGGCCCGTCGGACCTGACGGACCCGCCGGACCTGACGGACCTGGCGGACCCGCCGGAGAGGCGCGCCCGCGCCGGACGGGGTAGTATCGGACGGTTCGTCCCGGGAGGTCCCGGGCGGACCGTCCGATCTGCTGACGGAGCATCGCGCCTGCGACGGCCGCCGCGGTCATCCCTGTGACGGGGTGCACCCGCGGCTTCCCTTGTGGGCGCACTGCCACGTCTGGCAGACTGTTCGAGTTGTCTGCACGGGCCGACATGCCCGGTTCCGTTCTCCGCGGGTTCTCCTGCGGCGAATGATCACCGGATGAGGTCCATCCCCAGGATGCGAACGGCGCCATCGCGCCGATCGCGCATCGAGAAGAGGGAACAGGTGCAGACGCAGCCGATCCTCGGCGGCCGCAGGCTGAGCTTTTTCAGCCTCACAAGGCCGACACGCCCGACCTCGGGTACCGGAGAACGGCTGCATCCATGACAGACGAAGAAGAGAGACAGGACGCCATGGCGGGACAGAAGATCCGCATCCGGCTCAAGTCGTACGACCACGAGGTGATCGACAGCTCGGCGCGCAAGATCGTCGACACGGTCACCTCCGCTGGTGCGACGGTCGTGGGCCCGGTGCCGCTGCCGACGGAGAAGAACGTGTTCTGCGTTATCCGTTCGCCCCACAAGTACAAGGACTCTCGCGAGCACTTCGAGATGCGCACGCACAAGCGCCTGATCGACATCGTCGATCCCACGCCCAAGGCCGTGGATTCGCTCATGCGTCTCGACCTGCCGGCGGACGTCAACATCGAGATCAAGCTCTGAGGCAGGTCGACATGAGCAACGAACTGACGGGTCAGCGTGCCCGCGCCGTGTCCGGCGTGCTCGGCACCAAGCTCGGCATGACCCAGGTCTGGGACGAGAACGGAAAGCTCGTCCCCGTGACCGTGGTCCAGGCCGGTCCGAACGTCGTCACCCAGATCCGGTCCGTGGAGGCCGACGGGTACGACGCGATCCAGATCGCCTACGGGCAGATCGACCCCCGCAAGGTGTCCAAGCCCCTCAAGGGCCACTTCGAGAAGGCCGGCGTCACCCCGCGCCGCCACCTCGTCGAGCTGCGCACCATCAACGCTGCGGACTTCACCCTCGGCCAGGAGATCGACGCGTCGATCTTCGAGGCCGGCCAGAAGGTCGACGTCGTCGGCACTTCCAAGGGCAAGGGCACCGCGGGTGTCATGAAGCGCCACAACTTCGCCGGTGTCAGCGCCTCGCACGGTGCGCACCGCAACCACCGCAAGCCGGGCTCCATCGGCGGCGCCTCGACCCCTGGACGCGTGTTCAAGGGTATGCGCATGGCCGGTCGCATGGGCAACGCTCGCACCAGTGTCCAGAACCTGACCGTTCACGCGGTCGACGTCGAGAAGGGCCTCGTGCTCGTCAAGGGTGCCGTCCCCGGCCCCAAGGGCGGTCTCGTGCTGGTCCGCTCGGCCGTCAAGAGCCCCGCGAAGGAGGCCTGAGCCCGATGGCAGAGAACCTGACCGTCGACGTGCTCGATCCGGCCGGTAAGAAGGCCGGCACCGTCGAGCTTCCCGCGTCGATCTTCGACGTCCAGACGAACGTGCCCCTGATCCACCAGGTGGTCGTGGCCCAGCAGGCCGCTGCTCGTCAGGGCACGCACAAGGCCAAGAACCGCGGCGAGGTCCGCGGCGGCGGCAAGAAGCCCTACAAGCAGAAGGGCACCGGCCGCGCCCGCCAGGGCTCGCTGCGCGCTCCGCAGTTCGCCGGCGGCGGCGTCGTCCACGGCCCGGTGCCGCGCGACTACAGCCAGCGCACGCCCAAGAAGATGAAGGCCGCCGCTCTCCGCGGTGCGCTCTCCGACCGCGCCCGCAACGGCCGCGTGCACGTCGTCTCCGCCCTGCTCGCAGGCGAGGCCGCGTCCACCAAGGCCGCCAAGGCCACCCTGGCTCTGGTCTCGGACCGTCGCCACGTCCTCGTGGTGCTGCACCGCGACGACGACCTGGGTGCGCTGAGCACGCGCAACCTGGCCACCACGCACGTCCTGTACGCGGACCAGCTGAACACCTACGACGTCATGCTGTCCGACGACGTGGTCTTCACCTCGGCCGCCCTCGAGGACTTCGTGGCGACCGCGACCCTGTCGCTCCCCACCTCCGGCTTCGCCAAGGCGAAGGCCGCTGCCGCCGCTCCGGCCGCCGCGGTCGAGGAGGGCGCCTTCGGCGCTGGCTCCGCGGCCCCCCTGGCCGACGGCTCCGCTCCTGAGGGCTTCACCATCAAGGGCAACCAGGGCTCGATGAAGTTCCACACGGAGGACTCCCCGTGGTACGGCCGCACCAAGGCCGAGGTCTGGTTCGCGACCGAGGAGGCCGCCAAGGCCGCCGGGTTCGTGAACGCGGTCAAGGAGTCCGCCGACAAGGCTGACGACGAGGAGAAGTCGAAGTGACCGCTCTGAACAAGGATCCCCGCGACGTCCTGCTGGCCCCGGTCGTCTCCGAGAAGAGCTACGGGCTGATGGACGAGGGCAAGTACACCTTCGTGGTGGCTGCCGACGCCAACAAGACCGAGATCAAGATCGCCGTCGAGAAGATCTTCGACGTCAAGGTCTCCTCGGTCAACACGATCAACCGACAGGGCAAGACGCGTCGCACGCGCTTCGGCACCGGCAAGCGCAAGGACACCAAGCGCGCCATCGTCACCCTGACCGACGGAGCCATCGACATCTTCGGAGGGTCGGTCGCCTGACGGCGATCGATCTCCGAGGAGCCGAAGAGAGTCTGAGGGAAACCCACCATGGGAATTCGCAAGCACAAGCCGACCACGCCGGGCCGTCGCGGCTCGAGCGTCGCCGACTTCGTCGAGATCACCCGCGACACGCCTGAGAAGTCGCTGGTCCGTCCGCTGTCCAAGTCCGGCGGTCGCAACAACAACGGTCGCATCACGTCCCGTCACCGGGGCGGCGGCCACAAGCGCGCCTACCGCGTGATCGACTTCCGTCGTCACGACAAGGACGGCGTGAACGCCAAGGTCGCTCACATCGAGTACGACCCCAACCGCACCGCGCGCATCGCGCTGCTGCACTACGCGGACGGCGAGAAGCGGTACATCCTCGCCCCCGCCAAGCTGCGTCAGGGCGACTGGGTCGAGAACGGCCCGAACGCGGACATCAAGCCCGGCAACAACCTGCCCCTGCGGAACATCCCGCTGGGTACGGTCGTCCACGCGATCGAGCTCCGCCCCGGTGGCGGCGCGAAGATCGCGCGCTCTGCCGGCGCCTCCGTCCAGCTGGTCGCGAAGGAAGGGCCCTACGCGCAGCTGCGCATGCCCTCCGGCGAGATCCGCAACGTCGATGCGCGCTGCCGCGCGACCATCGGCGAGGTCGGCAACGCCGAGCAGTCGAACATCAACTGGGGCAAGGCCGGCCGCATGCGCTGGAAGGGCAAGCGCCCCCACGTCCGCGGCGTGGTCATGAACCCGGTCGATCACCCCCATGGCGGTGGCGAGGGCAAGACCTCCGGCGGCCGTCACCCGGTCTCGCCCTGGGGCAAGCCCGAGGGCCGTACCCGTCGTCCGGGCAAGGAGAGCGACAAGCTCATCGTGCGCCGTCGTCGGACCGGCAAGAAGCGCTGATAGGGAGAATCGGAAATGCCTCGCAGTATCGCCAAGGGCCCGTTCGTCGACGACCACCTGCAGAAGAAGGTGGATGCTCAGAACGAGAAGGGCACCAAGAACCTGATCAAGACCTGGTCGCGTCGTTCGGTCATCACCCCGGACTTCCTCGGCCACACCTTCGCAGTGCACGACGGTCGCAAGCACGTCACGGTGTTCGTCACCGAGTCGATGGTCGGCCACAAGCTCGGCGAGTTCGCCCCGACGCGGACTTTCAAGGGCCACGAGAAGGACGACAAGAAGGGCCGTCGCCGCTGACCCCGGTCAGCAGCGCAGCACTTCTCGAACTCAAAGAGAAAGCAGGACAACAATGGAAGCCAAGGCGCAGGTGCGGTACCTCCGCATGACGCCCATGAAGGCTCGCCGCGTTGTGGACCTGATTCGTGGCAAGAGCACGGCCGAGGCCCTGGAAATCCTGCGGTTCGCCCCGCAGGCCGCCAGCGAGCCCGTCCTCAAGCTCGTCCAGTCCGCGATCGCCAACGCGCGTGTCAAGGCCGATCAGGCGGGGGAGCGCTTCGATGAGCGCGAGCTCGTCGTCTCCGCCGCATTCGTCGACGAGGGTCCGACCATGAAGCGGTTCCAGCCGCGTGCTCAGGGTCGAGCCTTCCAGATCAAGAAGCGCACCAGCCACGTCACCGTGGTGGTCGCTCCCGTGAACAAGTAAGGAGTCCCGAATGGGCCAGAAGGTCAATCCGAACGGGTTCCGCCTCGGGATCACCACGGAGCACAGCAGCCGGTGGTTCGCCGACTCCACCAAGGAGGGGCAGCGGTACCGCGACTATGTGAAGGAAGACGTCGCGATCCGCAAGCTCATGTCCGAGGGCATGGAGCGGGCCGGTATCTCCAAGGTCGAGATCGAGCGCACCCGTGATCGCGTCCGCGTCGATCTCCACACCGCCCGCCCGGGCATCGTCATCGGGCGTCGCGGCGCGGAGGCCGAGCGTCTGCGCGGTGAGCTGGAGAAGCTCACCGGCAAGCAGATCCAGCTGAACATCCTCGAGGTCAAGAACCCCGAGGCCGATGCTCAGCTGGTCGCTCAGGGCATCGCCGAGCAGCTCGCCGCCCGTGTCTCCTTCCGTCGTGCGATGCGCAAGGGCATGCAGTCCGCGCAGCGCGCCGGCGCGAAGGGCATCCGAGTGGCCGTCTCCGGCCGCCTCGGCGGCGCCGAGATGAGCCGCAGCGAGTTCTACCGCGAGGGTCGTGTGCCGCTGCACACGCTCCGTGCGAACATCGACTACGGCTTCTACGAGGCCCGCACCGCCTTCGGCCGCATCGGCGTGAAGGTGTGGATCTACAAGGGCGACGTCACCGCCAAGGAGCTCGCGGCCCAGCAGGCCGCCTCGCAGGGTCCCCGCTCCGGCGGACGCGGCCCGCGTGCCGAGCGTCCCCGCGGCCGTCGCAACGAGCGCAACGCCAACGCCCGTCGTGATGCCGGCCAGGAGCAGACCGCTCCTGCGGCGGCTCCCGCCGAGCAGGCAGCGCCCGCACAGCAGTCCGGAACGGAGGCCTGAGCGACATGCTGATCCCCCGCAGGACCAAGCACCGCAAGCAGCACCACCCGACCCGCAGCGGCATGGCCAAGGGCGGCACCGATCTCGCGTTCGGCGACTACGGCATCCAGGCGCTCGCGCCGGCCTACGTCACCAACCGCCAGATCGAGGCGGCTCGTATCGCCATGACGCGCTACATGAAGCGCGGCGGCAAGGTGTACATCAACATCTACCCCGACCGACCGCTCACGAAGAAGCCTGCCGAGGTCCGCATGGGCTCCGGCAAGGGTTCCGTGGAGTGGTGGGTCGCCAACATCAAGCCGGGACGGGTCATGTTCGAGATCGCCGGTGTCGAAGAGGGGGTTGCTCGCGAGGCTCTGCGTCTCGCGATGCACAAGCTCCCCATGAAGTGCCGCATTCTGAGCCGAGAGGGTGGTGACATCTGATGGCAGCGACCAAGCTCACCGCCGATGAACTCGACAAGCTGGACGACGTCAAGCTTGCCGAGGAGCTGGCGAAGGCCAAGGACGAGCTGTTCAAGCTCCGTTTCCAGTCCGCTACCGGTCAGCTCGAGAGCTCCGGCCGCCTGCGGTCCGTCAAGAAGGACATCGCACGGATCTACACGATCCTGCGCGAGCGCGAGCTGGGCATCCGTCAGGCCCCCGGCTCCGCCGAGTGACCGCGAAGCGAGGAACTGAGAGATGAACGAGAACACCCCCGAGGTCAAGGGCGGCGCCGAGGAGCGTCCGTACCGCAAGACCCTCCGCGGTTACGTGGTGTCCGACAAGATGGACAAGACCATCGTGGTCGAGGTCGAGGAGCGCGTGAAGCACGCTCTCTACGGCAAGGTCCTCACGAAGACCCACAAGTTCAAGGCCCACGACGAGGAGAACACCGCCGGCATCGGCGACCAGGTCCTCCTCATGGAGACCCGTCCGCTGTCCGCGACCAAGCGGTGGCGTCTGGTCGAGGTCATCGAGCGCGCCAAGTGATCCCCCTGCGGTCCCTGTGACCGTATGAGGCATCTGAGCAAGGGCCGTCCCACCCCCGCACGGGGGAGGGGCGGCCCTTCTCGTGCGTCCGGTGCGCGGCGTCGGCGCCGAGCAGCTCCTCCTGCTGAGCAGGCCTCCCCGTCGAGCGCTGGCGGCCGCGATGATCGGTTTGTCGGACAATCTGTGTGATATTTGCAGAAGCCCAGGTCAGATCGCGTGTTGCAGGGTCTCTGCGGGGAGCGGGAGCTGACAGCGGGACCGGATCGTGGAAGGGTGGACGGCCGCGTCCAGGAACCGGGCGCCTCGGCGGACGCCCGGACGGGTCCCCGGCGACCGGTTCGCGAGGCAGGAAGCGCCGTTCGTCGGCCCCTCGTGCGCGCCGCCTCACGAAGGCAGGTCCATGTCCACTCCCGAACCCCCCACCATGCCCGCAGCGCGCCGACCCCGTCGGGCCAAGCGCGCGCCGAAGCAGCCCCGCCTCGAGGTCGACGACGTCCTCGTGGTCAAGGGCAGACGGATGAGGACCGCGATCGGCGGCACCGTCGTCGGCAACGTCATGGAGTGGTTCGACTTCGGCGTCTACGGCTACATGGCCGTCATGCTCTCGCAGCTGTTCTTCCAGACCGGCAGCGAGAGCCTCGATCTGATCCTCAGCCTGCTGGCCTTCGCGGTGAGCTTCCTGGTGCGCCCGCTCGGCGGCCTCGTGCTCGGCCCGCTGGGCGATCGCATCGGACGTCAGAAGGTCCTGTTCTTCACGATGGCGATGATGGCGATCGCGACCGCGCTCATCGGCGTGCTCCCGACCTACGCCGACATCGGCGTCTGGGCCGCCTTCCTGCTCTACGCGCTGAAGATGCTCCAGGGCTTCTCCACGGGCGGCGAGTACGCGGGCGCGACGACCTACGTCTCGGAGTTCTCGCCGGACCGCAAGCGCGGCTTCTACTCGTCGCTGCTGGACGTCGGCTCCTACTTCGGCTTCGCGATGGGTGCGGGCGCCGTCGCGCTGACCCACCTCATCACCTCGCAGGTGTGGGGCCCCGACGCGATGATGGACTGGGGCTGGCGCGTGCCGTTCCTGCTCGCCATCCCGCTCGGCGCCGTCGCGATCTGGTTCCGCGCCCGCATCCCCGAGACTCCCGCCTACGAGGCCACCGAGGCCGAGCAGGAGGCCGTGCGGGCCGCCGGTCAGTCCGGCACCGCGAACGGCTCCGCGGCCGACGGCGCCGCTTCCGACAGCTCGGCGAGCGCTCCCGCGCTCGCGCAGGATCCGGACTCGCTGCACGCGCGCAAGGGCCCCCGTGCGATCGTCACGCACCATTGGCGCGAGCTCCTGATCGCGATCGCGATCGTCGCGGCGACCAACACCGCCGGCTACGCGCTGACGAGCTACATGCCGACCTACCTCGCGAGCGAGTTCGGCTACGACGAGATGGCGAGCGCCGCGGCGACGATCCCCTCGCTGCTGATCCTCTGCCTCATGATCCCCGTCGTCGGCCTCCTCTCCGACAAGGTCGGCCGACGGGCGATGTACTGGGCGGGCTCGCTGTCCGGCGTGCTCCTGCTGCTGCCCGCCTTCTGGCTCATGCACCAGGGCTCGTTCACGGCGATCCAGGTCGCGATGGTCATCGTCGCGGTCCCGGTGGCGCTGTTCATCGGCCCGTCGGCCTCGGCGCTGCCGGCGCTGTTCCCGACGGCCGCCCGCTACGGCGCCATGGGCATCGCCTACAACGTCTCCGTCTCGCTGTTCGGCGGCACCACGCCGCTGATCTCGCAGACGCTCATCGAGATCACCGGCAACAGCTATGCGCCGGCGCTGTGGATCATGTCGTTCGCGGTCCTCGCGGGCATCGCGGTGATCTTCATGCGCGAGAGCGCCCAGCGTCCGCTGCTGGGCTCCTTCCCCGCGGTCGAGAGCGTCGAGGAGGCCGAGGAGCTCGTCGCGACCCAGGACTCGAACCCGCTGCTGAACACCTCCGAGATGCCGATCATCGTGCCGGAGCAGCTCGCCCAGGAGATCGAGGACGCCCTCGACATCCCCGGCGGCGGGCTCCCGTCGGACGCGGATGACCCCGCGGATGCGGGCGATCTCGCGCACGACGGCGGGCGCTCCGCGCGCTGAGACGCTCGACGTCCGCGGGAGCACCGACCCGTCGGACGACGAGGACCCCGGGACCCGTGCAGGGTCCCGGGGTCCTCGCGCTCCCGGCCGGAGTCAGGCGGTGCGCGATCCCGCGGGCTCGCGCAGGGCGGTCAGCACGACCACCAGGGCGCCGGCGAGGGCGTCCTCGGCATGCGGTGCGCGGATCTCGCGCACCGCGGCGTCCTCCCGCGCTCCGCCGTCCGGCGCCTGCGCATCGGGGCCGACGACGGGGCGGGGGAGCGCGACCTCGACGACGTAGCCGTGCTCCTCGCGGCGCAGGGCGCGGAAGGCCTCGCCGAGCGCATCCAGCAGCTGGTCCGCGCGGGGGAGCCAGACGGCCTCGTGCTGCTCGACGGAGTCCAGCGCCCATTCGGTCGTCCCGTTGAAGCGGAAGATCGCGCCGCCGGTGCGGCTGATGCCCCGCTCGACGACCATCGAGGAGAGCATGAAGGCCTCGTCGCGGAGCTGATCGTTGTCGATGGCGAAGCGGTCGCCGTCGGCGGGCTCCCAGACGAGGCCGAGGAGCTGGAGGCGGAGGGCGACGTCGATGTCGATCATGCGCTCGAGTGTAGGCCGTCCGCGGCCGGCCGGGAGAGCAAGCTAACACCGATCAGCGGGCCCCCGCGGGGTGACAGCCGCCCCGGGCTCGGCGTAGTCTGTAGCGGTTGCCGGGCTCCTGTCCCGCGTGCGTCGCATGGCGCGAGCGGGCGCAGTGGTCCGCGACAGGATCCGGACCACCAGATCCGTCCTCGCCGGAGACCCCGCACGAAACAGCGAACGCCACGCGTTCTCCATGCTAGTGCCTGAGTCCGGCCGAGGGTTTTTTGGTGCCCGGCGCCCGTCGGCGGTGATGTCCGAAGCCCTCGCGAGAGGGAACGCCGGATGGATCCGGGCATGGTCCACATTCTGTTCCGCCAGGCTCGGCCGGTTCGCTCACGCGATCGGGAAGAGAACCGGCGAGACGATAGGAGAACGAGTGATTCAGCAGGAGTCGCGACTGAAGGTCGCCGACAACACGGGTGCCAAGGAGATTCTCTGCATCCGTGTTCTCGGTGGCTCCGGTCGCCGTTACGCCAGCATCGGGGACACCATCGTGGCGACCGTCAAGGACGCCATCCCCGGTGGCAACGTGAAGAAGGGTGACGTCGTCAAGGCCGTCGTCGTCCGCGCAACCAAGGAGAACCGTCGCACCGACGGTTCCTACATCCGCTTCGACGAGAACGCGGCGGTGATCCTCAAGAACGACGGGGAGCCCCGTGGCACTCGCATCTTCGGTCCCGTCGGTCGCGAGCTGCGCGACAAGCGGTTCATGAAGATCGTGTCGCTGGCGCCGGAGGTGCTGTGAACATGGCAAAGATGAAGATCAAGAAGGGCGATCTCGTCCAGGTCATCACGGGCCGCACGAGCGACACCGACAAGGCCGCCGCGCGCGGCCTCGAGGCGGGCGACAAGGGGAAGCAGGGCCGCGTGCTCGAGGTCTTCCCCGAGTCCGATCGCGTCCTCGTCGAGGGCGTCAACCGTCGCACCCACCACCTCAAGCCGAACCAGGCCGGTGCGGCCGGCGGCATCGAGCAGCGCGAGGCCCCGATCCACGTCTCGAACGTGGCTCTGGTCGACCCGGAGGACAACAAGCCCACCAAGGTCGGCTTCCGCGTCGAGACCGTCGAGCTCGAGAACGGCCGCAGCAAGCAGGTTCGCGTGCGGTACGCCAAGCGTTCCGGGAAGGACATCTGATGTCGGAGACCACCGCCACCCAGGCGCCCAGCCCGCGTCTGAAGAGCACCTACCGCGAGACCATCAAGGGTCAGCTCACCGAGCAGTTCGGCTACGAGAACGTCATGCTCATCCCGGGCCTGACCAAGATCGTCGTGAACATGGGTGTCGGCGACGCCGCCCGCGACTCGAAGGTCATCGACGGTGCGATCCGCGACCTCGAGGCCATCACCGGCCAGAAGCCGCAGGTCACCAAGGCTCGCAAGTCCATCGCGCAGTTCAAGCTGCGTGAGGGCATGCCGATCGGCGCGCACGTCACGCTGCGCGGCGACCGCATGTGGGAGTTCCTGGACCGTCTGCTGTCCACCGCGCTCCCGCGCATCCGCGACTTCCGCGGTCTCTCGCCGAAGCACTTCGACGGCAACGGCAACTACACCTTCGGTCTCACGGAGCAGGTCATGTTCCACGAGATCGACCAGGACAAGATCGATCGCGTCCGCGGTATGGACATCACGGTCGTCACCACCGCGAAGACCGACGACGAGGGACGCGCGCTGCTCAAGCTGCTCGGCTTCCCCTTCAAGGAGAACTGATATGGCGAAGACAGCCCTGATCAAGAAGTCGGAGCGCAAGCCCAAGTTCGCTGTGCGCGCCTACACCCGTTGCCAGCGGTGCGGTCGTCCGCACTCGGTGTACCGGAAGTTCGGGCTCTGCCGAGTGTGCCTGCGGGAGATGGCCCACCGCGGCGAGCTCCCCGGCGTCACCAAGAGCAGCTGGTAAGGACTACCGCCAGAGGTCCTGAGGCACCCTGATGGTGCCGAGGGAAACCAGGTGAGGAAGAAGCAACAGACATGACCATGACCGACCCGATCGCGGACATGCTGACGCGGATCCGGAACGCCTCCGGGGCGTACCACGAGACCGCGTCCATGCCGTATTCGAAGCTGAAGGCCCGCATCGCGGACATCCTGAAGGCAGAGGGCTACATCCTCGGCTGGCACGAGGAGGAGGCCGAGGTGGGCAGCAAGCTCGTCGTCGAGCTGAAGTACTCCGACGGCCGCGAGCGCGCCATCTCCGGGATCCGCCGCATCTCGAAGCCCGGCCTTCGCGTGTACGCCAAGTCCACCAACCTGCCCAAGGTCCTCGGCGGCCTGGGCGTGGCGATCCTGTCCACGTCCTCCGGCCTTCTGACCGACAAGCAGGCTGCCAAGAAGGGTGTGGGTGGGGAAGTCCTCGCCTACATCTGGTGAGCGGGAGAGGAGCACCGATATGTCCCGCATCGGACGCCTGCCGGTTGCAGTTCCGGCCGCTGTCAAGAACGTCACCATCGAGGGCGACACCGTCACGGTGAACGGCCCCAAGGGCGAGCTCACGCATGTCGTGCCGTCGCCCATCACCGTCGAGCGCGGTGAGGACGGCTCCATCGTCGTGAACCGTCCCGACGACGAGCGCGAGTCGAAGGCCCTCCACGGCCTGACCCGCACGCTCATCCACAACATGGTCCTCGGCGTCACCGAGGGCTACACCAAGAAGCTGGAGATCGTGGGCACGGGCTACCGTGTGACCGCGAAGGGCTCGGACCTCGAGTTCGCCCTCGGCTTCTCCCACCCCGTCATCGTGAAGGCGCCCGAGGGCATCTCCTTCGCGGTCGAGGCCCCGACCAAGTTCTCGGTCAACGGCATCGACAAGCAGCAGGTGGGCGAGGTCGCGGCGAACATCCGCAAGCTGCGCAAGCCGGAGCCCTACAAGGGCAAGGGCGTGCGCTACGCGGACGAGACCGTGCTGCGCAAGGCCGGAAAGGCTGGTAAGTGACCATGGGTTACGCACTCAAGCACACCAAGGGCAAGGCCGGCAGCAAGCTGCGCTCGCGCGGCCGTCGTCACCTCCGCGTGCGTCGCCGCGTCGTCGGCACCGCGCAGCGGCCCCGTCTGGTCGTCACCCGTTCGCAGCGCCATGTGTTCGTCCAGGTCGTCGATGACGCCCTCGGCCGGACCCTGGCCTCCGCCTCGACCATGGAGGCGGACCTGCGCGCAGCGTCCGCCACCAAGTCGGACAAGGCCCGCACGGTCGGAACCCTGGTCGCCGAGCGCGCCAAGGCCGCCGGCATCGAGGCCGTCGTGTTCGACCGCGGCGGCAACAAGTACCACGGCCGCGTGGCCGCTGTCGCAGACGGCGCCCGCGAAGCCGGCCTGGCACTGTGATCGCCCAGGACGAGAAGAGGATCTGAACATGGCTGCACAGCAGCGGAACAACGGTCCCGCGGCCTCCGGCCGTCGGGGCGAGAACAGCAACAGCACCCAGGAGCGCGGCGGCGAGCGTCGCGGCGGCGGGCGTCGTGGCGAGGGTCGCGGCGGTCGTAACCAGGAGCCGGAGAAGTCCGCGTTCCTCGAGCGCGTCGTGAGCATCAACCGCGTCTCCAAGGTCGTCAAGGGCGGCCGTCGGTTCTCCTTCACCGCCCTCGTGGTGGTGGGTGACGGCGACGGCACCGTCGGCGTCGGCTACGGCAAGGCCAAGGAGGTCCCTGCGGCGATCTCCAAGGGCGTCGAGGAGGCGAAGAAGAACTTCTTCCGCGTCCCGCGCGTCCAGGGCACCGTCGTGCACCCGGTCCAGGGCGAGGACGCGGCGGGCATCGTCCTGCTCCGTCCGGCGGCTCCCGGCACCGGTGTGATCGCGGGCGGTCCCGTCCGCGCCGTGCTCGAGTGCGCAGGCGTCCACGACGTCCTGTCGAAGTCGCTCGGGTCGACGAACCAGATCAACATCGTGCGGGCCACCATCGCGGCTCTGAAGCAGCTCGAGGAGCCGGAGGCCGTCGCGGCCCGTCGCGGTCTCCCCGTCGAGGATGTCGCTCCGGCGGCTCTGCTCCGCGCCCAGGCCGAGGGCCGCGCCGCGGCTCGCGCCGAGAAGGTGGGTGCCTGATGCAGCTCAAGGTGACCCAGGTCCGTTCCGAAATCGGCGGCACCCAGTCCCAGCGTGCGACCCTGCGCGGCCTCGGCCTCAAGCGCATCGGTCACACGGTGGTGAAGGACGACCGCCCTGAGATCCGCGGCATGATCCGCGCCGTCACCCACCTGGTGACGGTCGAAGAGGTGGACTGATCCCTCATGACTGAGAAGAACAACGAGAGCCCGCTGAAGCTCCATGACCTGCGCCCCGCGCCCGGTGCCAAGACCGCGCGCACCCGCGTCGGCCGTGGTGAGGGCAGCAAGGGCAAGACCGCGGGACGCGGCACCAAGGGCACGAAGGCCCGCTACCAGGTGCCCGTCGGCTTCGAGGGCGGCCAGGTGCCGATCCACATGCGCCTCCCGAAGCTCCGCGGCTTCACCAACCCCTTCCGCGTCGAGTACCAGGTCGTGAACCTGTCGGCCCTGCAGGAGCTGTTCCCCGAGGGCGGCACTGTCACGGTCGAGGATCTCGTCGCCAAGGGCGCCGTCCGCAAGAACCAGCCCGTCAAGGTGCTGGGCAGCGGCGAGGTCAGCGTCAAGCTCGACATCACCGCGCAGAAGTTCTCCGCCTCGGCGGAGCAGAAGATCACCGCGGCCGGCGGGTCCGTCACCGTCGCGTGAGTGTCTTTTGACGGGGCACCGCGGCACAGAATATTCTGTGCCGCGGTGCCCCGTCTCTGTGCATCGGGGCCGGTCCGATGTCCGTGCACATGGCGCGGCGCCGGGACGGACCGCGACGTCCACGGCCTGTCCCCGGACCCCCAGGAGGGAATCTCGTGAACTCGTTCGTGCGCGCTCTGCGCACACCTGAACTGCGCTCGAAGATCATCTTCACGCTCGGTCTGCTCGCGATCTACCGGCTGGGCGTGTTCGTCCCGACCCCGGGCTTCGAGTACACCAACGTCATGATCTGCGCAGACCAGGCCGCCAGCGCCGGAAGCTCGAGCATCCTCGGGATGGTCAGCCTCTTCTCCGGCGGAGCGCTGCTGCAGCTGTCGATCTTCTCGCTCGGCGTGATGCCCTACATCACCGCCTCGATCATCATCCAGCTGCTGCGCGTGGTGATCCCGCGCTTCGAGGCCCTCCACAAGGAGGGCCAGTCCGGCACCGCGAAGCTCACCCAGTACACGCGCTACCTGACCATCGGTCTGGCCGTCCTGCAGTCGACGACGATCATCACGCTCGTCCGCTCCGGCCAGTTCTTCACCAACTGCAGCCTGGAGCTGGTGCCCGACCAGTCGATCCCCACCCTGCTGCTCATGGTCCTCACCATGACCGTCGGCTGCGTGCTGATCATGTGGATGGGCGAGGTCATCACCGAGCGCGGCATCGGCAACGGCATGTCGCTGCTGATCTTCACCTCGATCGCCGCCTCGTTCCCGGCCTCGCTGGGCCAGATCTACCAGCTGCAGGGCTGGATGACCTTCGCGCTGATCATCCTGGTCGCGCTCGTGGTGATGGTCGGCGTCGTCTTCGTCGAGCAGTCGCAGCGCCGCATCCCGGTCCAGTACGCCAAGCGCATGGTCGGCCGACGGATGTACGGCGGCACCTCGACCTACATCCCGATCAAGGTCAACCAGTCCGGCGTCATCCCCGTCATCTTCGCCTCGTCGATCCTGGCGCTGCCGCAGATGGCCTCGTCGTTCGGCGATCCGAACGCCGCCTGGGTGCAGTGGGTCAACACGCACCTGGTCATGGGCTTCACGTTCTCCTGGATCTACGCGCTGGTGTACGTCGCGCTGATCATCTTCTTCGCGTTCTTCTACACGTCGATCACCTTCAACGCGGAGGAGATCGCCGACAACATGAAGAAGTACGGCGGTTTCGTGCCGAACGTGCGCGCGGGCAAGCCCACCGAGCGCTACCTGCAGTACGTGATCAACCGGATCCAGACGCCCGGCGCCCTCTACCTCGCGGTGATCTCGCTGATCCCGCTGTTCGCCCTGGTCTACCTCGGGGCCTCCCAGAACTTCCCGCTCGGCGGAGCGTCGCTCCTCATCATCATCGGCGTCGGCCTCGACACCGTGAAGCAGATCGACGCGAAGCTGCAGCAGCACCACTACGAAGGGATCCTCCGGTGACCACCTCCACCGACACCACCGCCTCCGCCCGCCGCCTCCTGATCGTCGGCCCGCCCGGGGCCGGCAAGGGCACGCAGGCCGTGCGCATCGCCGAGGCCGCCGGGATCCCCGCGATCTCCACCGGCGACATCTTCCGTGCGAACGTCTCGCAGGAGACCGAGCTCGGGGTGCTGGCGAAGTCCTACATGGACAAGGGCGAGTACGTTCCGGACTCCGTCACCAACGACATGGTCCGCGACCGCCTCGGCGAGGACGATGCGAAGGACGGCTTCCTGCTGGACGGCTACCCGCGCACGCTCGCGCAGGTCGAGGCCCTCGACGGCGTCCTCGCCGCGCTGGGCACCCCGCTGGACCGCGTCCTGCTGCTGGACGTCGAGCCCGAGATCGTCATCGAGCGCCTCATCGCGCGCGGTGCGGAGCAGGGTCGCAGCGACGACAACGAGGAGACCATCCGTCGGCGCATCGAGGTCTACACCGAGCAGACCTCGCCGCTGATCGACGTCTACGAGGAGCGCGGCATCCTCCGTCGCGTCGACGGCACCGCCTCGATCGACGAGGTCGCCGTCGCCCTCCAGGAGGCGCTGTCCCTGTGAAGGGCCTCCGGGAGCGCGTGGAGCTGAAGACTCCCGAGCAGATCGCCGTCATGCGACGCAGCGGCGCGCTGCTCGCGCGCGTGCACGACATGCTCGCCGCCGAGCTGCGGCCGGGGATCACCACGGCGCAGCTCGACGCGCTGGCGGAGACGATGATCCGCGACGAGGGCGCGCTCCCGAACTTCCTGGGGTACCACGGCTTCCCGGCCACGCTGTGCATCAGCGTGAACGAGGTCGTGGTCCACGGGATCCCCGGCGAGCTCGTCATCGAGGAGGGCGACGTCGTCTCGATCGACGGCGGCTGCATCGTCGAGGGCTGGCATTCGGACTCCGCGCGCACCCATATCGTCGGCGCGCCGCGGCGCCAGGCCGACGTCGACCTCGTGCGCATCACCGAGGAGGCCCTCTGGGAGGGCATCGCCGCCCTCGCCTCCGCGCAGCGCGTGGGCGAGATCGGGGCCGCGATCGAGGACTTCGTCGCCAAGGAGGCGGGGGATGCCCTCGCGCACCTCGAGGACTTCGGAGGGCACGGCATCGGCACCGCCATGCACCAGCCCCCGGACGTCATGAACTACCGGACCCGCTCGAAGGGCCCGAAGGTCCGCCCGGGCATGTGCCTCGCGATCGAGCCGATGCTGATCCAGGGCTCCGGCGACTGGGCCATGGACGACGACGAGTGGACGATCCGCGCCACCGGCGGCGGCCGCGCCGCCCACGCCGAGCACTCGGTCGCGGTCACGGAGCAGGGACTGATCGTCCTCACCGCGGCCGACGGCGGCATCGCCTGCCTCGCCGAGCGCGGCATCGCCGCCGCGCCGGATCCGCTCTCCGCGTGAGGGCCTGCGCGGGATGCTCGGCGCGACGCGCGGAGCGGCCCGCGGAGTGAGCGGCGTCATCCGCTGATCCTCTCGCCGTCCCCGAGGATGGCGTGTACGCTGGATGATCGGGTGTGCTCCGCGCGCTGGCACGGACTCCGGTCCCTGCTCGTCCCGTCCCGCTTCATCGTCGTCCGCCGTCCCGGCGTCGACGGCGACGTCGGTCGGTGCTTCGGAGCCTCGCCCCCGGTGCCCGTGATCCGTCAGCCGACGGTGCGCGGGCACGGACAACGATTGCGGAACTCAGCCGGCGGGCGCCGTCGGCGAGAGATTGGGGAGGCATGGCCAAGAAGGACGGAGTGATCGAGGTCGAGGGCACGGTCATGGAGGCGCTGGCGAACGCACGCTTCCGTGTCGAGCTCGACAACGGCCACAAGGTGCTCGCACACATCTCCGGGAAGATGCGCCAGCACTACATCCGCATCCTTCCCGAGGACCGCGTGGTCGTCGAGCTGAGCCCCTACGACCTCGACCGGGGCCGCATCGTCTACCGCTACAAGTGATAGTCCCGGGAGAAGGAAGAGATGAAGGTCAAGCCGAGCGTCAAGCCGATCTGTGACAACTGCAAGGTGATCCGTCGCCACTCGCGCGTCATGGTGATCTGCTCGAACCCGCGTCACAAGCAGCGCCAGGGCTGAACGGACCCGTTCCGTCGGCCGCGGCCCTGCCGTGACATCGCCGCAGGATGCGGCAGCCCCTGAGGGGGCACCGCCCGCACAGCGGGCACCACAACAGAAGAGACGACATCGCCGGCCCAGGCCGGATACCCGCAGTCGGAGGCTGCGGCGTCGACGGGAGCAGCCCGCGACGGGATGTCGGCTCAGGCCTCCGAGACATGTAGGAGAACTGCACATGGCACGTCTGGTGGGAGTCGATCTTCCGCGCGAGAAGCGCCTCGAAATCGCCCTGACGTACATCTTCGGCATCGGCCGCACCCGCGCCCTCGAGACCCTGGCTGCGACCGGGGTCGACGGCGACAAGCGCGTCCGCGACCTCGACGACGAGGAGCTGGTCAAGCTCCGCGACCACATCGAGGCGAACTACCAGCACGAGGGCGACCTGCGTCGCGAGGTGGCTGCGAACATCCGCCGCAAGGTCGAGATCGGCAGCTACGAGGGCCTGCGTCACCGCCGCGGCCTGCCGGTGCGCGGTCAGCGCACCAAGACCAACGCGCGCACCCGCAAGGGCCCGAAGCGCACCGTGGCGGGCAAGAAGAAGGCTCGCTGACCTTCCCCGTCGTTCGTCAGCGTCGGCCATGACGGCCCGCTGACCAGCACTCGCAGAGCGCCGACGAGGGATACGGCGCACCAGACCCCCCATCAAGGAGTTCGCCAGCATGGCATCCAAGACCCGCCAGGCCGCAGCGCGCAAGCCGCGCCGCAAGGACAAGAAGAACGTCGTCAACGGCCAGGCTCACATCAAGAGCACCTTCAACAACACCATCGTGTCGATCACCGATCCGACCGGTGCTGTCATCTCCTGGGCCTCCGCCGGCCAGGTCGGCTTCAAGGGCTCGCGCAAGTCCACCCCGTACGCCGCGCAGATGGCCGCCGAGGCCGCCGCTCGTCGCGCGCAGGAGCACGGCCTGAAGAAGGTCGACGTCTTCGTGAAGGGCCCGGGCTCCGGCCGCGAGACCGCGATCCGCTCGCTCACCGCGACCGGCCTCGAGGTCGGCTCCATCCAGGACGTCACCCCGCAGGCGCACAACGGCACCCGTCCGGCCAAGCGCCGCCGCGTCTGAGTCGTCGACGGCCGATGCGCGGCTCTGCCGCGCCCGTCGGCCGTCCCCGGTGACCGAGCGCGTCGTCGCGCGCTCGGTCGCCCTCTGGACACCCATCACCCTCAGGCCCATCGCCCCCTTCTGAGCGTCATATGGCGGACGCTCACGGAAAGGACTCACAGTGCTCATTGCACAGCGCCCCACGCTGACCGAAGAGGTCGTGTCCGAGTACCGCTCCCGGTTCGTGATCGAGCCGCTCGAGCCGGGCTTCGGCTACACGCTCGGGAACTCCCTGCGTCGGACTCTGCTGTCCTCCATCCCCGGTGCCGCGGTCACCTCGATCCGCATCGACGGCGTGCTGCACGAGTTCAGCACCGTCCCCGGGGTCAAGGAGGATGTCACCGAGATCATCCTGAACATCAAGAACCTCGTCGTCTCCTCGGAGAACGACGAGCCCGTCGTGATGTACCTCCGCAAGGATGAGGAGGGCAAGGTCACCGCTGGTGACATCACGCCCCCCGCGGGCGTGGAGATCCACAACCCCGACCTGCACATCGCGACCCTGAACGACAAGGGCCGCCTGGAGATCGAGCTGATCGTCGAGCGCGGTCGCGGCTACGTCTCCGCTGCGCAGAACAAGGGCGTGGACGGCGAGATCGGCCGTGTGCCGGTCGACTCGATCTACTCGCCGGTCCTCAAGGTCACCTACAAGGTCGAGGCCACCCGTGTCGAGCAGCGCACCGACTTCGACAAGCTGATCGTCGACGTCGAGACGAAGCCCGCCATCTCCCCGCGCGACGCCGTCGCCTCCGCCGGCAAGACCCTGGTCGAGCTGTTCGGTCTGGCGCACGAGCTGAACCAGGAGGCCGAGGGCATCGAGATCGGTCCGTCCCCGACGGACCAGGCCCTGGCCGCCGACCTGGCGCTGCCGATCAACGACCTGAACCTCACGGTCCGGTCGTACAACTGCCTGATGCGCGAGGGCGTCCACACCGTCGGAGAGCTGACCGCCCGTTCCGAGGCCGATCTGCTCGACATCCGCAACTTCGGTCAGAAGTCCATCGACGAGGTCAAGGCGAAGCTCGCCGAGCTCGGCCTGTCGCTGAAGGACTCCCCGGCCGGCTTCGACCCGTCGGCACTGGAGTCCTACTCCGACGACTTCGGCGACCAGTACTGACCTATATCTGAACTAGGAGAACGACCATGCCTGCTCCCACCAAGGGCGCGCGCCTCGGCGGATCCCCCGCGCACGAGCGGATGATCATCGCCAACCTCGCCACCGAGCTGTTCCGCCACAAGGCGATCACCACCACCGAGACCAAGGCGAAGCGACTGCGTCCCTACGCCGAGCGCCTCATCACCCAGGCCAAGAAGGGCGACCTCGCGTCGCGCCGTCAGGTCATGCGCACCATCCGTGACAAGGGCGTCGTCTACTCGCTCTTCGAGGAGATCGCGCCGACCTTCTCGGAGCGTCCCGGCGGCTACACCCGCATCACCAAGATCGGCCCCCGCAAGGGCGACAACGCCCCCATGGCGGTCATCGAGCTGGTCCAGGAGGCCTACTCGCCGAAGCAGGCCGTGGTGAAGGAGGCCGAGGGCGCCGCGAAGAACGCCGCCAAGGCCGACGACGCCGTCGAGGCTGTCGAGGAGACCACCGAGGCGACCGAGGCTCCGGCCGAGGAGACCACCGAGGAGGAGAAGGCCTGATCCTCTGATCAGCGCCTGACCCCGGCGGCGTCCTCGCGGACGCGGCCGCTCGCCACGAGGGCGGGACGACGGATCATCCGATCCGACGTCCCGCCCTCGTGGCATTCCGGCTGCGGTCCTCGCGTTCAGCGCGCGCCGGAGCGCGGCGGCGGGGTGCCAGGGCCCGGCGGAGGCGTTCCGCAGCGGCGCAGCGCGCCGGAGCCGGACAGCACGAGGGCCCGATGATCGTCCGATCATCGGGCCCTCGGTGCGTGCAGGCGATCGTGCCTGCGGGCGCTCCCGCCTCGATCTCAGCCGAAGTAGCGGGGGAGGGTGCCCTCGCGCAGCTCGCGCAGCTCGGCGGACTCGAACGCCTCGAGGCCGTCGATCGCGAGGGCGGTGCCGCCGGTGGTGCCGATCCGCAGGGCCGGGACGCCGTGCTCGGCGGCGGAGGCCAGCAGCGCCTCCTCCTGGTCCGCGGGGACCGCGACGATCGCGCGGGCCTGGGACTCGGAGAACAGGGCGGTGAAGAGGTCCACGCCGTCGCGCTCGAGGACCGGGGCGAGGTCCGCGGAGACGCCGACGCCGAAGCGGGTGACGGCCTCGACGAGGGCCTGGCCGAGGCCGCCCTCGGAGAGGTCGTGCGCGGCGGAGACGGTGCCGGCGGTGGCCGCACCGATCAGCACCTCCGCGAGCGCCGCCTCGGCGGCGAGGTCGACCTGCGGGGGCAGGCCGCCCAGATGATCGTGGGCGACCTGCGCCCAGGCCGAGCCCGAGAGCTCCTCGCGGGTGGTGCCGAGCAGGATCACGCTCTCGCCCTCGGCGGTCCAGCCGGAGGAGGTGCGGCGGGCGACGTCGTCGAAGACGCCGAGCACGCCGACGACGGGCGTCGGGTGGATCGCCGAGTCGATCAGGCCGGGCTCGCCGGTCGAGTTGTAGAGGGAGACGTTGCCGCCGGTGACGGGCACGCCGAGGGTCTCGCAGGCCTCGGCGAGGCCGCCGATCGCCTCGACGAGCTGCCACATGGGCCCCGGATCCTCGGGGGAGCCGAAGTTGAGGCAGTCGGTGATCGCGAGCGGCCGGGCGCCGGAGGTGGCGACGTTGCGGTAGGCCTCCGCGAGGGCGAGCTGGGCGCCCGTGCGGGGGTCGAGCTTGGTGTAGCGGCCGTTGGCGTCGGTCGCGATGGCGATTCCTCGCCCGGTCTCCTCGTCGATGCGCAGCACGCCGGCGTCGTCGGGCATGGCGAGCGCCGTGTTGCCGCCGACGTAGCGGTCGTACTGGTCGGTGATCCAGCCCGTGGAGGCGAGGTTGGGGGAGGCGATCAGCGTGCGCAGGGTCGCGGCGATCTCGGCGGGGGCCGAGGGGCGGGGGAGCGCCTCGGCGCGGTCGGCCTGGAGGGCGTCCTGCCAGTCGGGCCGCGCGTAGGGGCGGTCGTAGACGGGGCTGTCGATCGCGACGGTCGCCGGGTCCACGTCGACGATCCGCTGGCCGTGGTGGTCGATCGTGAGGCGGCCGTCGCCGGTGACCTCGCCGATCACGGCGGCCTCGACGTCCCACTTCGCGGCGATCGCCTGGAACTCCTCGAGCTTCTCCGGCGGGACGATCGCCATCATGCGCTCCTGCGACTCGCTCATGAGGATCTCCCCGGCGGTGAGGGTCGGGTCGCGCAGCAGCACCTCCTCGAGGTGGATGTGCATGCCGGAGCCGCCGTTGGCGGCGAGCTCGCTGGTCGCGCAGGAGATGCCCGCGGCGCCGAGGTCCTGGATGGCCGCGACGGTGCCGGCCGCGTACAGCTCGAGGCAGGCCTCGATGAGGACCTTCTCCATGAAGGGGTCGCCCACCTGGACGCTGGGGCGCTTCAGCGGCCCGTCCTCCTCGAAGGTCTCCGAGGCGAGGATGGAGGCGCCGCCGATGCCGTCGCCGCCGGTGCGGGCGCCGAAGAGGATCACCTTGTTGCCGGCCCCGGTCGCGGCGCCGGATCGGATGTCCTCGTGACGCATCATCCCGACGGCGAGGGCGTTGACCAGCGGGTTGGTCTGGTAGGAGGCGTCGAAGACGGTCTCGCCGCCGATGTTCGGCAGGCCCAGGGAGTTGCCGTAGCCGCCCACGCCGGAGACGACGCCGTGGACGACGCGCGCGGTGTCGGGGTGGTCGATCGCGCCGAAGCGCAGCTGGTCCATGACCGCGACGGGACGGGCGCCCATCGAGATGATGTCGCGGACGATGCCGCCGACGCCGGTCGCGGCGCCCTGGTACGGCTCGACGTAGGAGGGGTGGTTGTGGGACTCGACCTTGAAGGTCACGGCCCAGCCGTCGCCGATGTCGACGACGCCGGCATCCTCGCCCATGCCCACCAGGAGCTTCTCCCGCATGGCGTCGGTGGTGTGCTTCCCGAAGGTGCGCAGGTGGTTCTTCGAGGACTTGTAGGAGCAGTGCTCGGACCACATGACCGAGTACATGGCGAGCTCGGCGTTCGTCGGGCGGCGTCCGAGGATCTCGCGGATCTTCGCGTACTCGTCGTCCTTCAGGCCGAGCTCGGCGAAGGGCTGGGTCTGATCCGGCGTCGCCGCCGCGTCCTCGACGGTGTCGATGTCAGCGCCGCCCTGCGGGGCGGTGGGGGTGGGGGCGGAAGAAGCGGTCATGCGCGGTCGTCATCCGTTTCTCGACGGCGGAGGTGGGGGCGAGCCGGGACGTGCCCGGCCCGCCCATCCTACGTGGCCTCGCGCCGGCGCGAGCGCCCGGCCGGGGGCCGGGACGCCAGGGCCGGGACGGCGGGTCCGCTCACGACCGTCCGGCGCGAGCCCGCTTCTCCTCCTGCTTCCGACGGTCGCGCAGGACCTTCTCGCTGACGGGGGCGTCGGAGCTCGCGCGCTGGGTGCGGAAGTAGGCGGCGGCCTCGTCCTGGCGGCGCTGCTCGGCGCCCGTCGCGATCGGTGCGCGCACGTGGCCGGGACGGATGTCGAAGGCCGCGACCAGGTCGAGGACGTGCGGGCGCAGGCGCCACAGCAGACGCTTCACGTCGGTGGCGATCTGGCGGCCTCGCTGGGCGGAGACGAGGCCGTTGAGGAGGAACCAGGCGAGGTCGTCCTGGATGAGGGTCAGCCCGAAGAGGTCCCGCACGTCGGTGAGGACGGCGCGGGAGCCCTCGGCGCCGGGGCCCTCGAGCGCCTCGATCCCGGCGGTGAAGGCGCGCCAGCGCACGAGGTCCGCATGGGCGCGGGCGGCGTCGAGCATCTCCACCTGGTGCTTGTTCACGTGGGCGGCGGCGTCCTGCGGGCTCATCTTCGCGGTGGGGCGCAGCGCGAGGGCGACCTCCTCGACCTTCACGCGGGCGCGATCGGCCAGGAGGGCCTCCTGGAACTCCGCCTGGCGCATCGAGTCGGAGGCGCGGCGGGAGCTGGCCCGGTCGCCGATGCCCTGGGCGAGCTCGGTCCAGGGGGTGTGGCGGCGGGCGAGGGTCTCCGCGCGCTGCGCGATGAAGCGGCCGATGCCGGCCCGGTCCACGCTGCGCAGCTCGGAGGTGTAGTCGCTGAGCAGGCGCTTGGCGACGAGCTGCAGCAGGATCGTGTTGTCGCCCTCGAAGGTCGCGTACACGTCGAGGTCCTGGTGCAGGCCGACGAGCTGGTTCTCGGCCATGAAGCCGGAGCCGCCGCAGGCCTCGCGGCATTCCTGGATGGTGTCCAGGGCGAGCCGGGTGGAGGTGGGCTTGAGGGCGGCGGCGAGGGTCTCGAGGTCCTCGCGGCCCTCGGGGGTGTCGCCGCGGCCGGAGAAGACGTCGTCGAAGGCGTGCAGCAGCTGCTCGTGGGCGAAGGCGCCGGCGTAGGTCGCGGCGAGCTTCGGCAGCAGGCGGTGCAGGTGCGCCTGGTAGTCCAGCAGCACGGTCTCCTCGGTGGGGGAGGCGGCGGTGAACTGGCGGCGCTGGGACGCGTAGGTCAGCGCGATGTGCAGCGCGAGCTGGCAGGCGCGGTTGGCGGAGCCGTCGAGGGAGACGCGGCCCTGGACGAGGGTGCCGATCATCGTGAAGAAGCGGCGTCCGGGGGACTCGATGGGGGAGGAGTAGACGCCGTCGGCATCGACCGCGCCGTAGCGGTTCAGGAGGTTCGTGCGGGGGATCCGCACGTGGTCGAAGGCGAGGCGGCCGTTGTCGATGCCGTTCAGGCCGCCCTTCTCGCCGTCGTCCTCGCTCGAGACGCCGGGCAGGAGCTCGCCCTGCGCATCGCGCACGGGCACGTAGAAGCAGTGCACGCCGTGGTCGACGCCCTGCGTGATGAGGCGCGCGAAGACGGTCGCGGCGCGTGCGTGGATCGCGGCGTTGCCGAGGAAGTCCTTCCAGGCGGCGCGGAAGGGCGTGTGGATCACCCATTCGTCGGTCGCGGGATCGTAGGTCGCGGTGGTCGCGAGCGACTGGACGTCGGAGCCGTGGCCGATCTCCGTCATGGCGAAGGCGCCGGGGATCGCGAGGGACATGGCGTCGGGGACCCAGCGCTTCTGCTGCTCCTCGTCGCCGAGCTGGACGATCGCGGAGGTGAACAGGCCCCACTGGACGCCGGCCTTGATCTGGAGCGAGGGATCGGCGACGACGAGCTCCTCGAAGCCCGCGACGTTGGCGCCGTTGTCGTTGGGGCCGCCGAGATGCTCGGGCAGCATCGGCAGCGAGACCTGCTCGTCGGCGAGGGTCTGCAGCTGCGTGAAGACGTGCTCGCGGTGCTGGGCGACGGTGACGTCGAGCGGCCGGTGCAGGGCGGGGCGGCGGGCGCGCTCGCGGGCCTCGTCGCGGGTCGCCGCCCACGAGCCCTTGAGCGCCTGCGCGACGAGGTCGACGGCGAGGCGCGGCGACCCTTCCGGCGGGACCGGGATCGGTCCGGTGGGGGTGGTGCTGCGGCGGCCGACGGCGCTGTCGGCCTCGGGAGCCGGGTCGGATGCCGGCTGGTGGTCCTCGATGATCGTGTTCACGAGTGCAGTCCCTTCATGAGCCAGGTGACGAGATGGATGACGAGCTGGTCGGAGGTGAGGCGGTCGGAGGTGAGCTGGTCGGAGGCGAGCGGGCCCGCCCCGCCCGCCCCGCCCGCCGCGCCCGGCTCCTCGGCGGGGGGCGCGGGCGCGCGCGGGGCCATCCAGGCGTCGACCGACCCCTGGACGAACCCGACGGCGCCGTGGGCCCACACCTGGGGTGCGGGCGTGCCCTCGGGGAGGAAGGTGGTGACCAGGCGGGCGACGGAGTCCAGGAAGTGGTTCAGGCCGTCGCTGGGGCGGGTCACGAAGCGGTAGACGTTCGGGGAGCGCTCGGCGGTGCCGACGTAGGCGCGGATCATCGCGCGGATGCGCTCGTCGGTCGAGGGCTCGCGTCCGGCGTCGGCTTCGAGGGCGCGCAGCTCCTCGACCAGCCGGCGGTGCATGGACGAGAGGATGCGCAGGCCGAGGGCGCGCTGGAGCTGCGCCTTGTCGGAGAAGTACCGGTAGACGATGGACTTCGAGGTGCCGGAGGCGGCGGCGATGTCCTCCATCGTCACGTCGGGGCCCTGCTCATGGATGAGGTGCCGGGCCACGTCCAGGAGCTCGGCGCGCCGCTGCTCGCGGTGCTGCGCCCAGCGGGCGGACCGTCCATCGACAGGGGCTTGCGTCGTCGCATTCACGGAACCTAGGGTATCAAGTACTCTCGGTCCTATGTAAAGGGTCACCCCCGATCCGGGCCGAGGACCCCCGCAGTGAACACGAAGAGGTGCACAGTGAGCCAGACCGACGTCCCGTCCGCGACCGACGGCGCCACCCCGACGACGACCGCGACAGCCTCCGGGTCCGACGCAGCGGCTGAGACCTCCGCGGCCTCCGCGGTCTCCGCCCCGGCGCGCCGGGCGGGCGATCCCCGCGACGGCGCCCTGCGCGACGCCTACGTCCTCGGCGGCAACCGGATCCCCTTCGCCCGCGCGGGCGGCCCCTACGCCGGGATCTCCAACCAGGATCTGCTGACCGCGGCCCTGGACGGGCTCGTGGCGCGCTTCGGCCTGCAGGGCGAGAAGCTCGGCGAGATCGCCGGCGGCGCCGTGCTCAAGCTCGCCGGGGACCTCAACCTCACCCGCGAGAGCGCCCTGAGCACGCCGCTGGATCCCCGCACCCCGGCGATCGACCTCTCGAAGGCCTGCGGGACCGGCCTCGAGACCGTCGCCCACGTGTCCAACCGGATCCGTCTGGGTCAGATCGACTCGGCGATCGCCTGCGGCGTCGACTCCACCTCCGACTCGCCGATCGAGGTGACCCCGCAGCTGCGCCGCATCCTGCATCGGGCCTCCTCCGCGAAGACGGCGATGCAGCGGATCCGGATCCTCTCCGCGATCCGTCCCGCGCATCTCGCCCCGGTGCCGCCGCGCAACGGTGAGCCCCGCACCGGGCTCTCCATGGGCGAGCACATGGCGCAGACCGCCGCCGCCTGGGGCATCGGGCGCGAGGAGCAGGACGAGCTCGCGCTCTCCTCCCATCGCAAGCTCGCGGCCGCCTACGACGACGGCTTCCTCGACGACCTCGTCACCGGCTACCGCGGACTCGGACGCGACCAGAACCTGCGCCCGGACTCGACCCTCGAGAAGCTCGCCTCCCTCAAGCCCGTCTTCGGCGTGCGCTCCCCGCAGGTCGCCGAGCCGACGATGACCGCGGGCAACTCGACCCCGCTGTCCGACGGCGCCTCCGCCGTGCTCCTGGGCACCCGCGAGTACGCCGCCGCCAAGGGCCTGCGCCCGCTCGCCCGCGTCGTCGACTCCCGCTCCGCCGCGGTCGACTTCGTCCACGGCGACGAGGGCCTGCTGATGGCCCCGGCGTACGCCGTGCCCGAGCTGCTCGACGCCAACGGCCTGACCCTCCAGGACATCGACCTCTACGAGATCCACGAGGCCTTCGCCGCGACCGTGCTCGCGACCCTCAAGGCATGGGAGTCGGAGGAGTTCTGCAGCGAGCGCCTCGGCCGGAGCGCACCGCTCGGGCCGATCGATCGCGAGCGCCTCAACGTCACGGGCTCGTCCCTCGCCGCCGGGCACCCCTTCGCCGCCACCGGCGGGCGGATCGTGGCGACCCTCGCGAAGCTGCTGGACCGGCGCGCCCGTGAGACCGGCCGCACCCAGCGCGGCCTGATCTCCATCTGCGCGGCCGCCGGACAGGGCACCGTCGCCCTGCTCGCGTCCGATCCCGCCTGACCCGCCGACCTCCCGGAGGCTCCCATGACCGACGCCTACACCCGCTTCGTCCGCTCCGCGCCCGGCGCCCTGATCGCCCGCCGCACCGGCCTGCCCCGCCCCGCCCGCCTGCTGCGGCGCGGGGACCGCCCCGACCCGGTCCTCGGACCCGTCGTCGTCCTCGGCACCTCCGCGGGCGCCGACGCGATCGCCGCCCTGCTGCTGCGCTGGGGCGCCGACGTCCGACGCCGCTTCGAGGAGCTGCGGCAGGTCGGCTCCGTCGTCGTCGTCCTCGACGAGGTCGCCGCCCCTGCGGAGCTCGGCGAGATCGTCCTCCCGCTCGCCCCGGCGATGCGCTCGCTGCTGCCCGGCGCCCGCGTCGTGACGATCTCCCGTCCCGCGACCGGCACCGATCCCGCCCGCGACGCAGCCCGCGGCGGCATCGAGGGACTCGTGCGATCCCTCGCCCACGAGATGCGCGCGGGCGGCACCGCCGGCGGCATCCAGGTCGCCGACGGCGTGGACCTGCTGGCCCCGGGCGTCGTCGGCGCCCTGCGGTTCCTGCTGTCCACCCGCAGCGCCTTCGTCACCGGGCAGATCCTGCGCGTGGACACCGCCGACGGCTCCGCCACCGCCGACGCCGAGCACCCGCTCGCCGGGCGCACCGCCCTCGTCACCGGCGCCGCCCGCGGGATCGGCGCGGCCATCGCCCGCGTCCTCGCCGCCGACGGCGCCCGCCTGGTGCTGCTGGACGTGCCCGCCGCCGGCACCGAGCTCGCCCGCCTCGCCAACGAGCTGAAGGCCGTCCCGATCCAGCTCGACGTCACCTCCGCGGGCGCGGGGGAGCGGCTGATCGCGTTCCTGAGGGAGCGCTCGCTCGTCCTCGATGCGGTCGTCCTGAACGCCGGGATCACCCGCGACAAGCTGTTCGCCAACATGGACGCGAGCCGCTGGGACCCGGTGATCGCCGTGAACATCACCAGCCAGATCACCCTCTCCGAGGACCTCCTCGCCGCGGGCGACGTGCTCGGCGACCATCCCCGCTTCGTCTCCCTCGCCTCGACCAGCGGCATCGCCGGCAACCGCGGGCAGACGAACTACGCGGCCTCCAAGGCCGGCGTGATCGCCTTCGTCGACGCCCTCGCCGCCCGCCTCGAGGGCACCGGCGGCACCGCGAACGCCGTCGCCCCCGGCTTCATCGAGACCGAGATGACCGCGAAGATGCCGCCGCTGACCCGCGAGATCGCCCGGCGCGTGAACTCCCTCCAGCAGGGCGGCCTGCCCGAGGACGTCGCCGAGGCGATCTCCTTCCTGGTCTCCGACGAGGCCGGCGGGATCCGCGGCGAGACCCTGCGCGTGTGCGGGCAGAACGTGGTGGGACGGTGAGCACCCCGATGACCCCGATGACCCCGTCGACCGGGGCGGCGGAGCGGGTCAAGGACCTCGCCGACGTGCCCTCCTTCCCCGCCGTCTACGCCGCGGCGCTGACCCCGCGGCGGCGCCGACCCGGGGGCGCGGGCGGATCGCGCCCGCAGCTGCCCGCGATCGTCCACCGGGTGCGCGCGGTCCGGATCGACGCCGAGCGGGCCCGCGACTTCGACCACCTCATGGGCGGCCCGGCCACGGACCTCGTCCATCCGGGCGTGCTGCACGTCCTCGCATTCCCGATCTCGCTGTCGCTCATGGCCCGCTCCGACTTCCCCTTCCCGCTGCTGGGCCTCGTGCACCTGCACAACCGGATCCTCCAGCACCGTCCGGTGACGGTCGGGGAGCAGGTGGACGTGGAGTGCCGGGTGCGGGCGCTCGCCGAGCACCGCCGGGGATGGACCTTCGAGGCGGTCTCGACGATCCACGGGGCCGACGGCGACATCATCGCCACCGACGTCTCCACCTACCTCGCCAAGGGCCGCTCCGGGGCATCCGCTCCGTCGGACGCCTCGTCGGACGCCTCGTCGGACGCCTCGTCAGACGCACCGCGTCCCGCGGACGCTCCGTCGGACGCCTCCGCGGGGGAGCGCAGCGAGCGCCGCGCCTTCGAGGCGCCGCGCGCGACGGGCCGCTGGACCCTTGACGCGGGCACCGGCCGTCGCTACGCGGAGGTCTCGGGCGATGCGAACCCGATCCACATGTCGGCGCTGAGCGCCCGCGCCTTCGGGTTCCCGCGCGCGATCGCCCACGGCATGTACACGGCCTCGCGCGCGTTCACCGAGGCCCGCATCGACCTCTCGCGGCCGCTGCGCTGGGACGTCTCCTTCGACGCCCCGGTGACGCTGCCGGGCACGGTCCTCGTCCGCTACGACGAGGACCGGGCCGACGACGGCTCCGGCGGCGTGCGCTGCGTGGGCTGGCGCCCGGCGCGGGACGGGCGGCCCGCCCGACGCTGCTTCGAGGTCGAGGTGACCGTGCTCGGCTGACCCGGCTGACCCGGCTGACCCGGCTGACCCGGCTGGCCGATCGGTCAGCCGGCCGGCGGGTCAGCCGGCGAGGCCGCGGCGCAGGGTCGCGAGCAGGTGCGCGACCAGCGCATCGGCCCGCACGTCCCGCAGCACGTCGACGTTGGGCCGGCGGCGCCAGCGGCCGAGGACGTCGCCGACGGTCTGCCCGCGGGTGAGCTCCCCGCGCAGCTCGACGTCCACGGCGAGGGGGAGCGTGTCGGCGAACTCGCCGGTCACGGCGTGCACGGCGATGATCGGGTCGTGCACGTGCGCCATGTATCCGAAGCCGTCGGACTCGTGGAACTCGTAGTAGAAGCGCAGCGCGTCCACGAGGATCCCGGCGACCGGGTGCCCCGTCTCCGCGGCGATCGCCCGCACCTCCTCGAGCGTCCCGGGGGTGAAGCGCACGGCCTCGGTCGCCTCGAGCGAGCCCAGCACGGGGCGTCGCTCGGCGGCGGAGAAGGCGGCGAGGACGCGCTGCGCGGCCTCGGGATCCACGGCGATGTTCCATTCGGAGGTGGGGCCGGTGTTCCCGCGATGGTTGATCGCCCCGCCCATGATGTGCAGGCGTCGGAGGAGGCGGGGGAGGGCGGGCTCGATCTCGAGGGCGAGCGCGAGGTTCGTGTGCGGGCCGAGGACCAGGCCGACGAGCTCGCCTGGATGCGCGCGGGCGAGGTCGACCCACAGCTGCGCCCCGCTGCGAGGATCCGCCGACCGCGCAGGATCGGGGACGCTCCCATGGCCGAGCCCGGTGGGGCCGTGGGTGTCCTCCGCCGTCATCAGCGGCTGCGCGAGCGGCTCGGCGGCGCCGCGGGCGACGGGAGCGTCGATCCCGAGCAGCTCCGTCAGCGCGAGGTTGTTGCGCAGGACCGTCTCGAGCCCCACGTTCCCGGGGGTGGAGACGATGCCGACGACCTCGACGTCGTCGCGGCAGGCGAGATAGGTCAGGGCGATGGCGTCGTCGATGCCGGTGTCGCAGTCGACCAGGAGGGGGAGCGTCATCCCTACAGCGTAGGGGCGATGCGCGGCGGGGACGGACGGCCCGAGGCCCGCCGCCTAGACTCGGCCCATGAGCGAGTTCGAGGACTTCCTGGCCCTGGAGCCGCGCGAGGTGCCGCTCGGAGGGCCCCGCGGGATGACGGTGCACCGGACCCTGCCCGCCCGCAGCACCTCCCTCATCGGCGCGTGGTGCTTCGTGGACCACTTCGGGCCCGACGACGTCGCCGCGTCCGACGGGATGCGCGTGGCCCGCCACCCCCATACCGGTCTCGCGACCGTGTCCTGGCTGTTCGAGGGGGCGATCACCCACCGCGATTCGATCGGCAGCCACGCCCTGGTGCGCCCCGGCGACGTGGACCTCATGGTCGCCGGCTCCGGGATCACGCATTCGGAGTTCTCCGCGGCCGACACCACCGTGCTCCACGGGGTCCAGCTCTGGTACGCGCTGCCGGACCGCGCCCGCTTCCGGGGCCAGGAGTTCGTCGTGCACACCCCGCGCGAGATCGCGACCGCGAGCGCCCGGGCGCGCGTCGGCCTCGGCGCGCTGCGCGCCGTCGACGCCGACGGGACCGTGCTCGAGGACGCGAGCCCCGTCACGACCGACACCGCCCTGACGATGGCGCAGCTCGACCTGCGCGCCGGCTCCTCCCTGCGGATCGACCTCGACCCGGGGCATGAGCACGGGGTCCTCGTCGACCGCGGCGAGGCGCACCTCACGACCGCCCGCGCCGGATCCGGGCTCCGCACCGCCGTCGCGCCGCGCGAGCTCATGGTGCTGCCCGACGGCGTCGACCATCTCGAGATCGCCGCGAGGGGCGACGAGGACCTGCGGGTGATGCTGCTGGGCGGGGAGCCCCTCGGCGAGGAGATCGTCATGTGGTGGAACCTCATCGGCCGCAGCCACGAGGAGATCGCCGCCTACCGGGCCCGCTACCAGGCGGAGATCGGCGCGGAGGGTACCCTCGCGGAGGCGCCGATCCATCCGACGGCCCGCGACAGGGGCGGCCTCGCGCCCGACGCCGAGCAGTTCGGCCCCTTCGCCCCGCACACTCCGGCGGCGCTCCCCGCCCCCGAGCTCCCCCACGGCCGGCTGCGCCCCCGCGGCCGCATCGGCATCCCGAAGGACTGATCACGTGTCCCAGCCCCCGCACGACCCGACCCGCGACGCCGACGAGCGAGCCGCCGCCGAGCGAGCCGCCGACGAGCCGGCCCTCGACGAGCGGGTCGTCCCGCAGCCCGACCAGACCGACCGCGCGATCATCGCCGCGGCGGCGGAGGAGGGCCTCGGCTGCCCCTGCGACGTGGTCGTCGTCGACGACGCGACGGGCGCCCTGACCGCCTATGCCCTCGAGACGGTCGCCGATCATCCGGAGGCGATCGTGCTGAGCTGGACGCCCTCCCGTCGGCGGGCCGCGGAGCTGACCGCCCTCTTCGCCGACGAGATCGCCCGGGGCCGGCTCATGATCCCGGCCGATGCTCAGCCCGTCCCGCTCGGTGCCGCGGCCTTCGAGGCCGACGCGCATCTGGTGCTGATGCGGCTGCCCAAGGCCCTGCACACCCTCCGCGATCGGGCGCGGGCGCTCGCCGTGGGCGCCGGCATGGACGGTCGCTCCGATCTGGTGCTCATCGCCGGAGGACGGGTCAAGCACATGACCCGCAGCCAGAACGACGCCCTCGCCGACGTCTTCGAGGAGGTCCGGGCGGCCCGCGGCGTCGGGAAGTCCCGTGCGCTCGTCGGCAGCGGCGTCCTGCCCGCGCTCGTCGCCGCCGAGTCCGGGGACGCGGCCGCGAGCCCGGCCGTGACCGGCCCGCAGACGGGGTCCGTCCGGCTCCCGGTGCGCGGGCGCGAGACCGCGCTCCCGCTGTGCCGGATCGGCGGCGTGTTCGGCGGGGCCTCGGCCGACGCCGGCAGCCTGCTGCTGCTCGACGCCCTCGACCGTGCACTCATGACGGGAGACGCCGGCCCGCGCGGGTCGTTCGACGACGATCCGCGCGGCGCGGACGACGACCGGCCCTTCTCGGCCGTGGACCTCGGCTGCGGCAACGGGCTGATGGTCGCCTATCTGGCGGCCGCGCTGCCGGGTGCGAGCATCCTCGGCAGCGACGACGACGCCGACGCGGTCGCCTCGACCGCCGCGACGCTCGCGGCCGCGCGCCGTGCCGCCGGTCCCGAGGCCGCCGACGCCGCCCGCGCGGCCGGGACCGAAGTGCGTGTGACCTGGGACGACGCTCTTGCAGCCGAGTCCTCGGGGAGCGCAGACCTGGTGCTGCTGAACCCGCCCTTCCACGACGGCGCCGGGGTCGACGCGACCATGGTCCAGACCCTCCTCGACGCCGCCGCCCGCGTCCTGCGCCCCGGCGGCGAGCTGTGGATGGTGCACAACTCGCATCTGCGCTACCGCGGCGAGGTCGAGCACCGGGTCGGTCCGGTCCGCCAGCGCGCTCGCGATCGTCGCTTCACCGTCCTCTCCGCCGTCCGCCGCTGACGCCGCCGTCGGCCCCGGAATGCAGGAGCGCCGCCCCGCCGTGAGGCGGAGCGGCGCTCATGAGCGTCGGGCTCCCGGAGAGCCGGGGCGCGAACGGGCGGCGCGAACGGGCGGGCTGATCAGCCGACGAGGGTGCGCAGCACCGAGGTGAAGATGCCGAGGCCGTCGACGCCCGTGCGGGTGCCCTCGCCGGGCATGTCGGGGCCGAAGCCGGCCTCGACGGCGTGCTCGGGATGCGGCATGAGGCCGACGACGTTCCCGCGCTCGTTGGTGATGCCGGCGATGTCGTGGCGCGAGCCGTTGGGGTTCGCCTCGAAGCCGGCGGGGCCGTGGGTGGCGCCCTCGACGTAGCGGAAGACGACGCGGTTCTCGGCCTCGAGCTGCTCGAGGGTGCGCTCGTCGGCCACGTACTGGCCGTCCTGGTTCTTCAGCGGGACGCGGATGACCTGGCCCTGCTCGTAGTCCGTCGTCCAGGCGGTGCGGTTGTTCTCGATCGCGAGCGGCTGGTCGCGGCAGATGAACGAGCGGTGCGCGTTCTTGATCATCGCGCCCGGCAGCAGATGCGTCTCGCAGAGGACCTGGAAGCCGTTGCAGATGCCCAGCACGGGCATGCCGCCGTTCGCGGCGTCGACGACCTTCTCCATGACCGGCGCGAAGCGGCTGATGGCGCCGGCCCGCAGGTAGTCGCCGTAGGAGAAGCCGCCGGGCAGGACCACGGCGTCGACGTCGAGGAGATCGTCCTCGCCGTGCCACAGGGCGACGGCCTCGGCCCCGCCCAGGCGGACGGCGCGCAGAGCATCCCGGTCGTCGAGCGTCCCGGGGAAGGTGACCACGCCGATGCGCATCAGGCGTCGGCCTTCTGCGCGGACTCGACCTCGATCGCGACGACGTCCTCGATCACCGGGTTGGAGAGCAGCGTGGTGGCGGCCTCGCGGAGGGTCGCGAGCACCTCGTCGGTGACCTCGCCCTCGACCTCGAGCTCGAACCGCTTGCCCTGGCGCACCGAGGCGATGCCCTCGAAGCCGAGGCGGGGCAGCGCCGCCGCGACGGCCTTCCCCTGGGGGTCGAGGATCTCCGGCTTGGGCATGACGTGGACCACGACGCGTGGCATGGGCGCTCTCCTGACGGCGTCTGCCCGGAACGTCGCAGGTGCGGACCGGGCAAGGGGTGGGGCTGACGGTGCGGAGCCCTCCGGGCCTCACCTGGTCTCCTGCAGGCAGCAGGGCCGATGGGGCCGGACGGACGGCGCCGACGCAGGACATGCTACCGAGAGCGGGCCCCTGTCCGCGCCCGTGCCCGCGATGGCGGACCGGAGGGCTACATTCGAGAGCGTGCGCCGGGCCGCGGCGCCCTCGCTCCCGTCGCTCGGAGGCCGCGATGAAGATCCATCACCTCGTCCATTCCTGCCTGCTGGTGGAGATCGCCGGCCGGCGGCTGCTCATCGATCCCGGCGCCTTCAGCGGCGAGGCCGTGCGCGCCCTGGGCCCGGAGGTCCTCGGGTCGATCGACGCCGTCGCGATCACGCATCAGCATCCCGATCATCTCGACCGCGCGCTGCTCGCCGAGGTGCTCGCCGCGGCGGAGGGGGCCGTGGTGATCGCGGAGCCGGAGACCGCCGCGCAGCTCAGCGCGGCCGACGCCTCCGCAGGATCGGCCGACGCCGCGGCCGGGACGGATGCGATCGCCCCGGTGCCGGCGGACCGGCTGCGGGCGCTGCCCGCGGGGGAGCACCACGAGCTCCCGGCGGCGCAGGGCGAGCCCGCGGTGCGGATCTCCGCCGTCGGCGGACGCCATGCGGTCATCCACCCCGACATCCCGCGCGTGGGCAACACGGGCCTGGTCATTGCCGCGGGCGAGGGGCCCCGGCTCGGCGTCACCGGCGACTCGCTCGAGCCGGTCGACGAGTTCCGGGGGATCGACGTGCTCGCCTTCGCCGTCGTCGCGCCCTGGTCGAAGATGTCCGAGACCATCGACTTCCTGCGGGAGGTGCGCCCCGTCCTCGCCCTGCCGGTGCACGACGCGGTCGCGAGCGCCGTCGGCCGGCCGATCTTCCTGCGCCAGTCCACGAACCTGGCGCCGGAGGGCACCGAGGTGCGGGACTGGGAGGCCGGGCGCCCCGTCGAGGTCTGAGCCGGAGACGCGTGGCAGGAGACGCACGACGCCGCCCTGCCGTGATCGGCGGGGCGGCGTCGTGCGACAGGCGGCCTGCGGTCAGAAGGCCTTGCCGGTGAGGCGCTCGAAGGCCTCGATGTAGCGGGCGCGGGTCTGCGCGACGACGTCGGCCGGGAGGGCCGGCGGCTCCTCGCCCGCGCCGCGGTGCCAGCCCGAGGCGGGGGAGATCAGCCAGTCGCGCAGGTACTGCTTGTCCAGGCTCGGCTGCGCCACGCCCGTGCGGTACGTGTCGGCGTCCCAGAAGCGGCTCGAGTCCGGGGTGAGGACCTCGTCGCCCAGCAGGAGCCGGCCGTCGGTGCGGGAGCGTCCGAACTCGAGCTTGGTGTCGGCCAGGATGATCCCGCGCTCGGCGGCGACGCGGCGGGCGCGCTCGTAGACGGCGAGGGTGAGCTCCTCGAGGTCGTCGACGAGATCGTCGCCGAGGGTCTCGCGGGCCTGCGCGACGGTGATGTTCTCGTCGTGCTCGCCCTGCTCCGCCTTCGTCGACGGCGTGAACACCGCGGGGTCCAGGCGCGAGGCCTCGACCAGGCCGGCGGGCAGCACATGGCCGCCGACGGCGCCGCCGGCGCGGTAGTCCTTCAGACCGGAGCCGGTGAGATAGCCGCGCACGACGCACTCGAGGGGCACCATGTCCAGGCCGCGGCACAGCAGCGCCCGGCCGGCGACGGCGGCGGGGACGTCGGTCGCCGAGAGCACGTGGTGGGGGACGATGTCCTCCAGCTGCTCGAACCAGAACACGCTGATCGCGGTCAGCACCCGGCCCTTGTCGGGGATGCCCGTGCTCAGCACGTGGTCGTAGGCGCTGATGCGGTCGGTCGCGACGACGAGCACCTCCTCGGCGGTCGCCGGATCGGTGCCCGCGGGGACGTACAGCTCGCGGACCTTGCCGCTGAAGACGTGGTCCCAGCCCTCGAGCTCGGGGACGCCGACGAGCGCGCCGTCGACGACGGCCTCGTGGGGAGCGGAGGAGGTCATGCGCGCACCGCCTCGTCGTCGGCCGCCTGCTGGGCGATGTCGCGGCGGTGGTAGGAGCCCTCGAGCGCGATCGCGTCGACGCCGGCGAGCGCCTGCGCGCGGGCGGCGGCGAGGTTGCGGCCGGTGCCCACGACGGACAGCACGCGACCGCCCGCGGAGACCAGCGCGCCGGCCTCGTCCTGCGCCGTGCCGGCGTGGATGACGTGCGCGCCCGTCGCCTCGGCGGCGTCGAGCCCGGTGATCGGGTCGCCCGTGCGGGAGGCGGCCGGGTAGCCGGCGGAGGCGATGACGACGGTGACCGCGGCGTCCTCGTTCCAGGCGAGCTCGCCGGCGGCCGTCAGGTCGCCCTGCGCGGCCGCGAGCAGCAGCGGGGCGAAGGGGGAGGCCAGGCGCTCGAGCACGACCTGCGTCTCGGGATCGCCGAAGCGGGCGTTGAACTCGACCACGCGGGTGCCGCGCGAGGTCAGCGCGAGGCCGCAGTAGAGGACCCCGACGAAGGGGATGCCGCGGGCGGCGAGCTCGTCGATCGTCGGCTGGGCGACGTCGCGGACGACCTCCTCGGCCAGTCCGGCCGGGGCCCAGGGCAGCGGCGAGTAGGCGCCCATGCCGCCGGTGTTCGGGCCCTGGTCGCCCTCGAGGGCGCGCTTGAAGTCCTGGGCGGGGGCCAGCGGGACCACGCGGCTGCCGTCGGAGAGGCAGAACAGGGAGACCTCGGGGCCGTCGAGGTACTCCTCGACGACGACCTGGCCGCCGGCGCCGATCACGGCGCGGCCGTGGGCGATCGCATGCTCGATGTCGTCGGTGACGACGACGCCCTTGCCGGCGGCGAGGCCGTCGGCCTTGACCACGAAGGGGACGTCGCGCAGCGGGTTCACGCGGTCCAGGGCAGGGAGGACCTCGTCGCCGTCGGTGACGGTGACCGAGGCGGCCGTGGGCACGCCCGCGGCCTCCATGATCTCCTTGGCCCAGGACTTCGAGCCCTCGAGGTTCGCGGCAGCCTTCGTCGGCCCGAAGACCGTGAAGCCGGCCTCGCGCAGGCGGTCGACGCTGCCGGCCACGAGCGGGGCCTCGGGGCCGACGACCACGAGGTCGGGCTCGAGGGAGCGCGCCAGGGCGACCTGGCCGTCGAGATCGTCGACGGGCACGGCGTGGCAGGCGGCGAGGTCCGCGATGCCGGGGTTGCCGGGCGCGGCGTGCAGTTCAGGGGAGGGCGAGTCGGACGCGAGGCGACGCACGATGGCGTGCTCGCGGCCTCCGGAGCCGATGACGAGGATTCTCACGCGCCCCACACTAACCGCGCGCGAACGGGCGGTGTCGAGAGCTCCAGCACGTGGGCGCCCGCCCGCGGCGCCTACCATCGGGCCATGCCCGATCCCGCTGATCCGACCGACCCGGCCGACCTGACCGGTCCTGCCGACCCGACCGTCCCGACCCGTCGGCTGCGGCTCGACCTCTCCTACGACGGGTCGGGGTTCCACGGCTGGGCGACGCAGCCGGGCCTGCGCACCGTCCAGGGCGAGCTCGAGCAGGCGCTCGCCCGGGTCGCGCGGACGCCCCTGTCGGTGACCGTCGCGGGGCGCACGGACACGGGCGTGCATGCGCGCGGCCAGGTCTGCCATCTCGACGTGCCCGAGGCCGTGCTCGCGGCGCTCCCGGGACGCTCCGACCGCGACCCGGCGCAGGCGCTCGTCGATCGCCTGGCCGGGGTGCTGCCCGAGGATGTCGTCGTGCACGCCGCGCGGGTCGTCCCCGACGCCTTCGACGCCCGCTTCGGGGCCCTGCGCCGGCGCTACCGCTACCGCATCTCCGACGCCCCCGAGCATCACGACCCGCTGCGCCGCGACGTCCTGCGCCATCGTCGGGCGCTCGACGCGGAGGCCATGGACCGCGCCGCCGCGCCCCTGCTCGGCGAGCACGACTTCCTCTCCTTCTGCAAGCCCCGCGAGGGCGCCACGACGATCCGCACCCTCGAGTCCCTGCGCGTGGAGCGCCCGGGCGCGGGGCGGGCCGACGAGGGGCTCGTGGTCCTGACCGTCGTCGCCGACGCCTTCTGCCATCACATGGTGCGCTCGCTCGTCGGCACCCTGCTGCCGGTCGGGGAGGGGCGGCAGGACGAGGGCTGGCCGGCCCGTGTCCTCGCGGCGCGCACCCGGGACTCCGCCCCTCGCGGCGGCGTCGGCGCGGCGACCCTGGGCCCGCCGCAGGGGCTCACCCTCGACGCCGTGGAGTATCCGGCCGACGACGAGCTCGCCGCCCAGGCCCGGCGCGCCCGCACCGTCCGGGGGTGAACAGGCGGCGTGCGATCGGACACACGGCGCCGACGCAGCGGCGTCGTCGCAGGTCGCGGCGGGAGCCGACGTCGTGGGTCGGCGCATGGCCGCGTTGACCGGGGGCCTCGTCGGCGACTATCCTGGGTCGCTGTCGTGCCTTGATGCGCGCCCGGATCCGCTGCCGAGTTCTCACTGCAGGCGCGAGACGGGCTCCTCACACGCATCCAGGACCGTGGCCGCAGCGTAGGCGGTACGGGACGGGCTCGACGAGAGGGTCATGCTTTATCCGAAGGAAGCGTGTCCACGGTCCAATCGAACCGTGCCCTGCCGGCGATCCGCCCCAGGGCACTTCCGACGAGAGAAGAAGGCACGAGTGCGTACGTTCACCCCGAAGCCCGGCGATGTCGAGCGTTCCTGGTACGTCATCGACGCAACGGATGTCGTCCTCGGCCGGCTCGCTTCCCAGGCTGCTCAGCTGCTGCGGGGCAAGCACAAGCCGGTCTTCGCACCCCACGTGGATGCAGGCGACTTCGTGATCATCATCAACGCTGACAAGGTCGCGCTGACCGGGAACAAGCGGGAGGCCAAGCTGGCCTACCGCCACTCCGGTTACCCGGGCGGCCTCCGCGGCATCCCCTACTCCGAGCTGCTCGAGAAGCGCCCGGAGCGTGCGGTGGAGAAGGCCATCCGTGGCATGCTCCCCAAGAACAAGCTGGCCGAGGCTCAGCTCAAGAAGCTCAAGGTCTACGCGGGCTCCGAGCACCCCCACGCTGCTCAGCAGCCCGTCCCCTTCACCATCGACCAGGTGGCGCAGTAAGCGGGGGCATTCCCTGCCACTCCGCCCTGCCGCACGGAAAGACCAAGGAGAACCGTGACTGAGACCACCCCCGAGTCCCTCGAGGCCGTGACCGACGAGTCCGCCCCGGAGAGCTACACCACCGAGTCGACCGGCGAGGCCGCCGTCGGCGCCGGTCAGTCGATCACCGCGCCGGGCTACGGCACCGGTCGTCGCAAGCAGGCTGTCGCCCGCGTCCGTCTGGTCCCCGGCTCCGGCCAGTGGACCGTCAACGGCCGCGCCCTCGACGCCTACTTCCCGAACAAGGTCCACCAGCAGGAGGTCAACGAGCCGTTCAAGGTTCTCGACCTCCAGGGCCGTTTCGACGTCATCGCCCGCATCGACGGCGGCGGCGTGTCCGGCCAGGCCGGCGCCCTGCGCCTCGGCGTGGCCCGTGCCCTCAACCAGATCGATGAGGAGCACAACCGCCCGACGCTGAAGAAGGCCGGCTTCCTGACGCGCGACGCGCGCATCATCGAGCGCAAGAAGGCCGGACTCAAGAAGGCCCGCAAGGCGCCGCAGTACTCCAAGCGCTGATCCGGCGCGGGGCATCGCCCCGCCACGATCACGCTGTGCGCACGATGCCCTCGACCTCCGGGTCGGGGGCATCGTCGCGTTCTGGGTGGTTCCGGGCGGTTCTGGGTGGTTCTGTGTGGTTCCGATCCGGTCCGCTCGCACTATCCTCAGGGCGTGCACCCCGTCCCCCGCCGCTGGTGGAGCGGCCCCCTCGACGTCGAGGCTCTCGCCTGGGACGCCGTCTCCCATGTCCGGGAGGCCGCGACGGCGCTCGTCCGCGCCCGCGGGGACGAGCGGAGCATCGGGACCGACCCGGCGCTCGTCGCCGCGTCTTTCGCCTCCTACGAGCACCTGCGCATCGACGGCGCGGCCCCCACGAGCTGGGCGGAGCTCTCCGGCTTCGTGCGCGCCGACGACGGATGGGTGCGCCTGCACGGCAACTATCCCCACCACGCCGACGCGCTGCGGGAGCTGTACGGGATCCGCGACCGGGCCGGGCTCGAGCGCGCCCTCGCCCGTCGGTCCGCGGCCGAGATCGAGGAGGAGGTCACCGCGGCGGGCGGGATCGCGGTGCGGGTGCGGGAGCCCGGCGAGTGGGCCGCGCACCCGCAGGCCCTCGCACGGGCGGGCCGGGCCTGGGCCGAGAGCGAGGACCGCGGCGCGCGGGACCCGCTCCCGCTGCTCCGCCCGGACGAGGAGCCGCTTGCCGGCGTGCGGGTCCTGGACCTCACGCGCGTGATCGCCGGGCCCACCGCGACCCAGCTGCTCGCCTGCCTCGGAGCCGACGTGCTGCGCGTGGACCCGCCGCACCGCCCCGAGATCCTCGCCCAGCACCTCTCCACCGGGATGGGCAAGCGCTCGACGGTGCTGGACCTGCGCGATCCCGCGGGACACGAGCGGGCGATCGCCCTGGTGGCCTCGGCCGACGTGGTCCTCACGGGCTATCGGCCGGGTGCGCTCGAACGCCACGGGCTCGGTCCCGAGGATCTCGCGCTCCTCGCGCCGCAGGCCGTGATCGGTGTGCTCTCCGCCTGGGGCGAGACCGGTCCCTGGGGCCGACGGGCCGGCTTCGACTCGATCGTGCAGGCGGCGAGCGGGATCGCCGTGACGTGCGGCGACGGGGAGCGGCCGGGTGCCCTTCCCGTCCAGGCCCTCGACCATGCGAGCGGTCATCTGTTCGCCGCGCATGTGCTCGAGGCCCTCGCCGCAGGGCGTGCGCGCACGATCCGGGTGAGCCTGCTCGGTGCCGCGGACGCGCTGCGCTCCCTGCCCCGGCCCCCGGACGGTGCCCCCGCCGAGCTCCCGGGGCCGAGGGTCCGCGTGCGCTCCGGTGCCCGGGAGCTGCTCGTCGTCCCGCCCCCGCTGCTGGTCGACGGCCGCACGATCGCACGGGACGTGCCCGAGTACGGGGCGGCAGCCCCCGCCTGGCGGGCCTCCTCCTGACGGGTCCCGTCCGGCCGGACTCCTCCTGACGGGTTCCGCCCGACGGGGCCCGCCCGACGGGTCTCCTCCGCGCGCGGCCGACCGGCCGGTGGGAGGTCCGCGATGCTCGTCAGCCGAGCAGCTCCCGGATGTCGTCGGCCGTGATGGCGGAGCGGAACGCGGCGCCGCCGTCGGTGAGGGCGTCGAAGAGCTCGGCCTTGCGCTGCTGCAGGGCGAGCACCTTCTCCTCGATGGTGTCCTCGGCGATCATCCGGTAGACCATCACGGTGCGGTCCTGGCCGATGCGGTGGGCGCGGTCCACGGCCTGGTTCTCCGCGGCCGGGTTCCACCACGGGTCCAGCAGGAACACGTAGTCGGCCTCGGTGAGGGTGAGGCCGAAGCCGCCGGCCTTGAGCGAGATCAGGAAGACCGGCGCCTCGCCCTCGCGGAACTCCCGGACCACGGCGTCGCGATCGCGCGTGGAGCCGTCGAGATACGCATAGGGGACGCCCCGGCGGTCGAGCTCCTCCGCGACCCGCTGCAGGTACGAGGTGAACTGGCTGAACAGCAGCACCCGATGCTGATCGCCGATGACCTCGTCGAGGCGGTCGAAGAGCGCCTCCTGCTTGGAGCTGGGGACGTCCGCATAGCCCTCCTCGTCGACGATCGCCGGATGCAGCGCCATCATCCGCAGCAGCGTGAGGGAGCGGAAGACGGTGAAGCGGTGGCGGTCGAGGTCCTCGTCGATCAGCCCCAGCACCTTCTTGCGCTCGCGCTGCAGGACCGAGTCGTACAGGGCCCGGTGCTCGGGGCTGAGGGTGACGGTGAGGACCTGCTCGCGCTTCTCGGGCAGCTCCCGGGCGACGAGCTCCTTGGTGCGGCGCAGCATGAAGGGACGGATCCGCGAGCGCAGCAGCTCGATCCGCTCGGGATGCTCGCCCGTCTCGACGGGCATGGTGTACCGCTGGCGGAAGCCCGAGGAGGCGCCCAGCAGACCCGGCGCGACCAGGTCGAAGAGCGACCACAGGTCATCCAGCGAGTTCTCCATCGGGGTGCCGGTGATGGCGAGGCGGAAGCTCGCGTCGACGCCCTTGGCGGCCTGGTGGGTGCGGGAGCGGCGGTTCTTGACGAACTGGGCCTCGTCCAGCACGAGGCCCTGGAAGGACTCGCGGGCAAAGTCCTCCTCGTCCATCCGCAGCACCGTGTAGCTGGTGACGACGATGTCGGCTCCGCGGATCGCCCCGGACAGCGCCCGCCCGCGGGAGCGCGAGGTGCGATCCAGCACCCGCACGTCGAGACCGGGGGTGAAGCGCTCGGCCTCCTGCCGCCACACGCCGAGGACCGACGCCGGGGCGACCACGAGGAACGGGCGCGAGGGGCGCTCGTCGGCCGCGTCGTCGGCGCGCGCCGACGTGTCGGCCTGCGTCCGGGTGCCGGCCTGCGCCTGCGCGTCGGCATGCGCCCGCTCGCGGGCGTGGGCGATGAGGGCGAGGGTCTGCACGGTCTTGCCGAGGCCCATGTCGTCGGCGAGGATCCCGCCGAGCCCGTGGGCGAAGAGGAACGCGAGCCAGGCGAAGCCCTCCTGCTGGTAGGGGCGCAGCTCGGCGGTGAGGCCGACGGGCGCCTCGGGCGCGGGGATCGCGACGATCTCGCGCAGCGGTCCGACGCTCCGCTCCCAGGCCGCCGCGGTCTCGGCGGACTCGGCGATCTCCTCGAGGTCCTCCCACATGTCGACCTGGTAGCGGCTGATGGGCTGATGCTCGGGATCCCATTCGCCGAGGGCCTCGCCCTCGCGGATCAGCTCGCGCAGCGCGTCGAACGCCGGATGCTGCAGCGAGAAGTAGGTGCGGTCGGGCATGAGCAGCTTGTCCTGGCCCTTCGCGAGGGCGACGAACAGCGTCGGGAAGGGGATCTCGCGGCCCTCGACGGTGACCTGGAAGCCGAGGTCGAACCAGTCGCGCTTGCCGGGGGACTGCTGCTGGGAGACGCGCACCTGCGGGGCCCCGTCGAGCTCGCGGTAGGCGTGGCGGGTGCCGACGATCTCGACCTCGACGTCGGCGAGAGCCTGCAGGCCGTCGAGCACATGCTCGGAGAAGCGGGCGGTCTCGGTGCCGTCGAGCCGCTCGGGGGCGTCGGATCCGGCCGTCGGCCAGAGCGCCCGGGCGCGGTCCAGGACCTCGTCCTCATGGTCGAGGTCGCGGCGCTCCCCGCGGCTGCGGTCGATCGGGAGGGTCCGCGTCGGCTCGTGGTAGCGCCAGGACCATTCGAGGGTGAGCCGGTCCCCGTCGGTGTAGCGGGCGGCGAGGCGGAGTGTCGCCGGTCGCGGCGCCGGCAGCTCGACGCTGCCGTCGTGGCTGGTCACCGGTGAGATCGCGCGCAGCTGGGGGAAGGCCTGGGCGAGGAAGTCCTCGCGATCGGCGGCCGGCACCTCGAGCGGCGCGGGACGCTGCAGGAGCTTGCGCAGCGTCATCGGCAGGAGAGCGCCGACGGGGGCGATGCGGGCGGCGAAGCCTCCGCCCGGCGCCTCCTCGAGGTCGATCACGCCGGCCGCGCCGAGGGCTCGGCCGTGCGCCGTCGGCTCCCCGGCGATCGACACCCGCGGCCGCAGCGCGAGGTCCTTCGAGCCCTCGGGGGAGGTGAGGTCCAGCACGACGTCGGCGTCGTCGAGCAGCTCGATCGAGGCGAGGCCCTCGCCCGCGAGGAGCTCGACGCCCGTGTCGCGGGCATGCGCGAGGGACTGCCAGATCAGCGGGGAGCCGATCGAGTTCAGCCACAGGTTCTCGATCGCGCCGCTCGCATAGGAGCGCTCGGCCGAGGCCGAGGCGAAGACGCGGGTGAGGGCCTCCGACTGCGCGCGACGGTACTCGCCGCCGGGCATGCGGTACTCGAAGGTCCGCCACGACAGCGAGCCCTTGATCCATCCGCGGCCGCGCCCGCGGGTCATCGGCCGCATGCCGAGCCACAGGTCCGCGCCGGCCTCGAGATGAGCGGGACCGGCGGTCTCGCGGCGGTTCCGGGGCGCCCCCGGCTCGAGCGAGCTCGCCTCGAGCGCGAAGCGGATCGCGAGGGGCTTGGGCGCGGTCTCCTCCTCGTCGGCCCCGCCCAGCAGCGGCCGCAGCACGCTGCGCCATTCGGCGGCGGGGTTCTCCTCCTGCCGCGTCCGCTCGAGCTCGCCGAGGCGGTGCAGCAGCGCGGCGACGTGCTTGCACTCGCGGCCGACGGGGCAGCTGCAGCGCGAGGACACCGGCCGCCAGAGCCCGCCGGGCGCCGGGGCCTGGAAGCGGCGGGAGACGGCGTGCTCGTCGTACTCGGCGAGCTCGACGCGCGTGCGGTACGGGCTCGCCCCGCGGCCGGCGACCGTGCCGCTCAGCGTCGACGTCGACGGCTCCCAGCGCAGGTCGGAGACCCGCTCCTCGCGCTCGTAGGCCAGGCCCCGGGCCGCGGCGCGCTCGCCCACATGCTGGGCGATGGTCGAGGGCAGCAGACGGGGGAGGGGCTCGGGCATGCGGACAACGCTAGCGGCGGGCGGCCCCCGACGGGGAACCGCCGTGCGGGTACTCTCACTGCGTACCCCCGTAACATCCCGTGAGGAGAACCCTGTGTCCCGACTCTTCGGCACAGACGGCGTGCGCGGACGCGCCAACGTTGACATCACCGCCGAGCTCGCGGTCGATCTGTCGGTGGGCGCGGCCCACGTGCTGGGCACCTTCGGCGCCTTCGACGGCACCCGCCCGCGGGCGATCATCGCCCGCGACACGCGCCCGTCCGGCGACTTCCTCGGCGCCGCGGTGAGCGCGGGGCTCGCCTCCTCGGGCGTCGACGTGCTCGACGCCGGCATCCTGCCCACCCCCGGCCTCGCCTACCTGGTCCAGTCCACGGGAGCGGACCTCGGCGTGATGATCTCGGCCTCGCACAACCCGGCGCCCGACAACGGCATCAAGTTCTTCGCCCGCGGCGGCACCAAGCTGCCCGACGAGGTCGAGGACGCCATCGAGAAGCGCATCGGCGAGCAGTGGGACCGCCCCCAGGGCACCGACGTCGGCACGATCACCCCCTTCGAGGGCGCGATCGAGGCCTACGTCGCGCACCTCGCGAGCACCCTCGACACCTCCCTCGAGGGCCTCACCGTCGTCGCGGACTGCGCCAACGGCGCCGCCGCCATCACCGGCCCGGAGGTGCTGCGCCGCGCCGGCGCGACCGTCCACGTGATCGGCGACCGCAGCGACGGCCGCCTCATCAACGAGGGCTGCGGATCCACGCACCTCGAGCCGCTGCAGGCGGCGGTCCGCGAGCACGGCGCCGACCTCGGTGTCGCCTTCGACGGCGACGCCGACCGCTGCCTCGCGGTCGACGCCGACGGCGAGATCATCGACGGCGACCAGATCATGGCGATCCTCGCCCTGGACCTCAAGGAGCGCGGCAAGCTCCACGACGACACCCTCGTGGTGACGGTCATGAGCAACCTCGGCCTCAAGCTCGCGATGAAGGACCACGGCATCACCCTCGGCCAGACCTCCGTGGGCGACCGCTACGTCCTCGAGGAGATGAACCTCGGCGGCTACTCCATCGGCGGCGAGCAGTCCGGCCACGTCATCCTCGCCGAGCACGCCACCACCGGCGACGGCGAGCTGACGGCCCTGCACCTGCTGCAGCGCGTCGCCACCACCGGCCGCACCGCCCGCGAGCTCGCCGACGTGATGACCCGCCTCCCGCAGGCCCTCATCAACGTCAAGGGCGTCGACAAGGCCCGCGCCGGCATCGACCGCGGCGTCGGCGACGCCGTGGCCGCCGCCGAGGCGGAGCTCGGCGAGAGCGGCCGCGTGCTGCTGCGCCCCTCCGGCACGGAGCCCGTCGTGCGCGTCATGGTGGAGGCGCCCGACGACGCCACCGCCACCGCCATCGCCGAGCGCCTCGCCGCCGTCGTCAGCGAGCGCCTCGCCCTCTGACGACGCGGAGTCCCGTCGCCTGACGGCGAGGAGCCTCGTCGCCTGAGGGCGGCGCGCCCCATCGCCTGACGGCCGGGATCCGCATCACGCATCAGCGCCGGTTACTAGCCGGTACATGCCAGAGAACTGGCATGTACCGGCTAGTAACCGTTTCGGGCGGAGTGTCGTGGTGGTGGGGCAGACGGGGAGGGCAGCAGACGGGGAGGGCAGGCGAGGGCGAAGGGGCCGGCGAGGGGAGGTGGGGCGGCCGCCGGCGTCCGCTCACGCCGTCCGCTCACCCCATCCGCTCGGGGCGTCCTGCGTCGGCCCGGATGAGCGCGCCGCTCACACCTTCCGCAGGAGGACGGTCTGCACCCGGTGCCGGCCGTCCTTGCGGAGGACCAGGTCGGCCCGGCCGCGCGTCGGCAGCACGTTCTCGGAGAGGTTCGGGCCGTTGATGCGATGCCAGATGTCGAGCGCGGTCGCGCGCGCCTCGTCGTCCGAGAGGTCGGCGTAGCGGCGGAAGTAGGAGCGCGGATCGGTGAAGGCGGTGCGGCGCAGGGCGAGGAAGCGGTCGACGTACCAGCGCTGGACGTCCTCCATGCGGGCGTCGACGTAGACAGAGAAGTCGAAGAAGTCGGAGACGGCCATGCCGAGCTTGCCGTCGGGCCGCGGACGGGCGGGCTGGAGGACGTTGAGGCCCTCGAGGATCAGCACGTCGGGGCTCTCCACCACGACCCGCTCCTCGGGGACGATGTCGTAGGTCAGATGCGAGTAGACCGGGGCCTCGACCCGCTCGACACCGGCCTTCACATCGGAGACGAAGCGCAGCAGGCGACGACGGTCGTAGCTCTCGGGGAAGCCCTTGCGGTGCAGGATCCCGCGCGCCTCGAGCTCGGCGTTGGGGTGCAGGAAGCCGTCGGTCGTCACGAGCTGCACGCGCGGGGTGTCGGGCCAGCGGGCCAGGAGCTCGCGCAGGACGCGCGCGGTGGTCGACTTCCCGACGGCCACGGAGCCGGCGACCGCGATCACATAAGGGGTGCGGTGCTGCTGCTGGGAGAGGAAGTCCCCCCGGGCGCGGCGCAGGGACTGGGCGGCGCCGACCTGGATGTTCAGCAGCCGCGAGATGGGGCGGTAGACGGCGTCGACCTCGCGCAGATCCAGACGGTCGCCCAGGCCCTGCAGGTGGGCGATGTCCGCCTCCTCGAGGGGGAGGGGGGTCTGCTGCGACAGCCTCGCCCATTCCTCGCGCGGGATCTCGGCGAAGGGGGAGACGGGGGTCGACACGGCAGCGGGTCTCATGCGTCCGATTGTTCCAGCCCGGATGCGGCCCGCCGTGCATTCCGGGCCGGGTGAGACCGGCGCCGCATCGCCGACGACTCCGTGTCGTCGATCCCGTCAGGCCCGTCGGGTCCGCGCGCCCGGTGTCGTCGGAGCCGCCGACGGGCCCTGCGCGAAGATGACCGCTCGTGCGCACGTTGCGGCAGCTGCGCGCAGAGGGCTCCCGGATCGTGAGGAAGACCTCGTGCGAGCGGCCCGCGGAGGACGATCGGAGGGCCTCGGATCGTTAGCGTGGACGGCATGTGCGGAATCGTCGGATACGTGGGCCAGCGCCCCTCCACCCCCTCCTCCCGTCCCATCGACGTGGCCCTCCAGGGCCTCGCCCGTCTCGAGTACCGCGGATACGACTCCGCGGGCGTGGCCGTCCTCGACGAGGACGGCGTGCGCGTCTCCAAGCGCGCCGGCAAGCTCGCCAACCTGCGCTCGGCGGTCGAGGGCAGCGAGGCGACGTCGTCGGCCGTGGCCATCGGCCACACCCGCTGGGCGACCCACGGCGCGCCCACGGACGACAACGCCCACCCGCATGTCGGCGGCAAGGACGACGAGCTCGCCCTGGTCCACAACGGCATCATCGAGAACTTCGCGGCGCTGCGCGCCGACCTCGAGGCCGACGGCTACTCCTTCCGCTCCGAGACCGACTCCGAGGTCGCCGCGCACCTGGTCGCTCGCGAGGTCGAGCGCGCCGGCGGCGACCTGACCGCCGCGATGCGCGCCGCCGTCGCGCACCTCGAGGGCGCCTTCACGCTCCTCGCCGTCCACCGCGACACCCCCGACCAGGTCGTCGCCGCCCGCCGCAACTCCCCGCTCGTCGTCGGCCTCGGCGACGGCGAGAACTTCCTCGGCTCCGACGTCGCCGCCTTCGTCGACGTCACCCGCGACGCCCTCGAGATCGGCCAGGACCAGGTCGTCACCGTCACCGCCGACGACGTCGTCGTCACCGGCTTCGACGGCGCCGAGGTCGCCGAGCCGAAGCGCTACTCCATCGAGTGGGACGTGACCGCCGCGCAGAAGGGCGGCTTCGACTCCTTCATGGCCAAGGAGATCCACGAGCAGGCCACCGCCGTCGCCGACACCCTCCGCGGCCGCATCGACTCCGGCGCCCTGCACCTCGACGAGATGAGCATCGACGAGTCCGTGCTGCGCACCGTCGACAAGATCATCGTGGTCGCCTGCGGCACCGCGGCGAACGCCGGCAACGTCGCGAAGTACGCGATCGAGCACTGGTGCCGCATCCCCACCGAGGTCGAGCTCGCCCACGAGTTCCGCTACCGCGACCCGATCGTCACCGAGAAGACCCTGGTCGTCGCGATCTCGCAGTCCGGCGAGACCATGGACACCCTCATGGCCATGCGCCACGCGCAGGAGCAGGGCGCGAAGGTCGTCGCGATCTGCAACACCTACGGCTCCACCATCCCGCGCGAGGCCGATGCGGCGCTGTACCTGCACGTCGGCCCCGAGATCGCGGTCGCCTCGACGAAGGCGTACCTGGGCCAGATCACCGCCTGCTACCTGCTGGGCCTGTACCTCGCGCAGGTCCGCGGGAACCTCTTCCCCGACGAGATCGCCGCCCTCATGGAGGACCTCGAGCAGCTGCCCGCGCACGTGCAGACCGTGCTCGACGCCGCCGGCGAGGTCGAGGATCTCGCGGTCGCGATGAAGGACGCCACGAGCGTGCTGTTCCTGGGTCGCCACGTCGGCTATCCGACGGCCCTCGAGGGCGCGCTCAAGCTCAAGGAGATCGCCTACATCCACGCCGAGGGCTTCGCCGCCGGCGAGCTCAAGCACGGGCCGATCGCGCTGGTCGAGGAGGGGCAGCCGGTGTTCGTCATCGTCCCCTCGCCGCACGGCCGCGACTCCCTGCATGCGAAGGTCGTCTCCAACATCCAGGAGGTGCGCGCCCGCGGCGCCCGCACCCTGGTGATCGCCGAGGAGGGCGACGAGGCGGTCCTGCCGTACTCGGACGTCGTCTTCCGCGTGCCCCGCACCCGCACGCTGTTCGCGCCCCTGCTCACGGTGATCCCGCTGCAGATCTTCTCCTGCGCCCTCGCCGCCGCGAAGGGCCTGGACGTCGACCAGCCGCGCAACCTGGCGAAGTCCGTCACCGTCGAGTGACCGTGGGCGGCGCGAGCCGCCGCAGCAGGACGAGCACGACCGGCAGGACGAGCACGGCCAGCACGACCAGCAGGGCGTCGGGAGCGATCCCGGCGCCCTGCCGGCGTCTCCGCCGGCATCCCCGCCGCCGGCGTGCGGCCCGCCGCAGTCCCGCCGCGACCCCCTGGTCGGAGTGTGATACTTCGATGGTGAGCATTCCAGCTGATCCCGACGGCACCGACGGCACCGACGGTCCTGGTGCCCGCGCCTTCCCGCCGCGCGACGACGGGGTCGTCGCGGGCGTCGGCATCGACGTCGCCGACATCTCCCGCCTCGCGGGGCTGATCGAGCGCACCCCGGCGCTCGCCGAGCGGCTCTTCGCCCCCGAGGAGCGCGGCCTCTCGGACGCCTCCAGGGCCGCCCGCGTCGCCGCGAAGGAGGCCGTCGGCAAGGCCCTCGGCAACCCGGGCGACTATTCCTGGCAGGACGTCACCGTCCACCGCACCGAGGCCCACCGCCCCTATCTCGTGCTCCGCGGTGCGGCCCTGGTCGCGGCCGAGCGCCTCGGCGTGGAGCACCTGCATCTCTCGCTCTCCCATGACGGCGACATCGCCACGGCGATCGTGATCGCCGAACGCGGGCCGTCGTCGGCCGACGACGGGAGCACCCCGTGAGCGGCTCGTCTCCGTCGAGCCGCTCGGGCCGCTCGGGCGAGGAGCCCGGCGGGATCCCGGGGTTCACGGCCGACGCCGTCCGCGCGGCGGAGGCGCCCCTGCTGGCGGCCGGCGAGCCGCTCATGCTGCGGGCCGCGGCGGCGCTCGCCGCGCATGTCCGCCGCGAGCTCGCCGATCGCGGACGGCCCGGTCCGTCCGACGGGCTCTCCGTCGACGGTCTCTCCGCCGACGGTCTCTCCGCCACCGGTTCCGCCGCCGGGGATCGCCCGACGGGCGCCGGGCCGCACGTGCTCGTGCTCGCGGGGGCGGGGGCGAACGGCGGGGACGGCCTGCACGCCGCGGCGATGCTCCGCGCCGACGGGATCGCGGCCGACGCGCTCGCCGTCTCCACCCGCCTGCACGAGGAGGGAGCGCAGACGCTCCGCGCGGCCGGCGGCACCATCCGCCGGCTCGGTGATCTCGCCGCCGCCGACGATCCTGTCGCGCTCTCCCGCCTCCTCGCTTCCGCCGAGCTCGTGCTCGACGCGATCCTCGGCCTCGGCGGGCGTCCCGAGGTCCCGGCGGAGCTGACGCCGCTGCTCGCCGCGGTCCGCGCCTCCGGCGTCCCGGTGATCGCCGTGGACCTGCCCAGCTTCGTCGACGCCAGCACCGGTCGGGCGGCGCCCGAGGCCCTCGCCGCGCGCAGCACCGTCACCTTCGGGGCGGTGAAGGCGGGGACGCTGCTGCCCGGCGGCAGCGGCCTCGTCGGCGTGCAGCATCTCGTGGACATCGGCCTGTCCGCGGAGCTGCTGGGGGAGCCCGCCGTGCGGCGCCTCGACGACGCGGCGGCCGCCCGGCTCTGGCCGCGCCCGCGCCGCGATGACTCGAAGTACACGCGCGGGGTCGTGGCGCTGCTGGCCGGCAGCGCGCGCTATCCGGGCGCCGCCGTCCTCGCGGCCTCCGGGGCCGCCCGGGCCGGCGCCGGGATGGTGCGCCTCCTCGCCCCGCAGCCGGTGCTGGACCTCGCCCTCCGCGCCCGGCCGGAGCTCGTCGGGCATCCGGTCGCGGTCGAGCACGAGGGGGCCCCGGGATCCGTCGTCGGCCTCGACGATCTCGGCCGCACCGATGCGCTCGTCGTCGGCCCCGGTCTCGACCCGGAGGACCCGCGGGTCCGGGCCGGGATCGCGGCGCTCGCCCGCGGGGACGATGGCCGCGCGGCGGGGATCCGGCGCGGGGCGATCGACGCGGGGGCGCTCGGCGGGCTCCGCCCCGGCGACCGCTTCACCGCCGACGTGGTGCTGACCCCGCACCGCGGGGAGGCGGCCCGGCTCGCCGACCGGCTCGGCCTCGCCGTCGACGCACGGGCGTCGACGCCCGCGGCCCCGCTCGCCCGGGCGCTCGCCGCGGCGACCGGCGCGACGGTCCTGCTCAAGGGCGCGGTCACCGTGATCGCACCGGGATCGGCCGACGCAGAGCCCGCGGGCCGAGCCCTGCCCGTCGATCGAGCCCTGCCCGTCGGCCTGGCGGAGGCCTCGGCGCCGCTGCTCGCGCAGGACGACGCCGTGCCGCAGCTCGCGACCGCCGGGACCGGCGACGTGCTCGCGGGGATCCTCGGCACGCTGCTCGCCGCGGGACTCCCCGGCCCCGAGGCGGCGGCGCTGGCAGCCCTCGTGCACGGCCGCGCGGGGGCGCTCGCCTCGCGCGGCGGGATCGTGCCGATCGTCGCCCTGGACGTCGCCGATCACCTGCCGGACGCCGTCGGGACTATCCTGGCGTGCGTCCCGTGAGCGAAGGAGCACGATGACCATCCCGATCCCCGCTGAGGATCCCCGACACCTGCCCACCCGGGCGGTGATCGACCCGTCCGCCATCACGGAGAACACCCGTGCGCTGACGGGCCTGCTCTCCGAGCACACCGCCCTGATGGCGGTGGTCAAGGCCGACGGTTACGGCCACGGCATGCTCACGGCCGCGCGCGCGGCCCTCGAGGGCGGGGCCACCTGGCTCGGCGTCGCGCATCCCGCGAGCGCGCTCGCGCTGTCCCGGGCGGGGCTGGACGTCCCGATCCTGTGCTGGCTGTACGAGCCGGAGACCGCCCGCACCGTGCTGCCCGAGGCGCTGCGCGCGGGCATCCACGTGTCCGTCGGCTCCGTGGAGATGCTCGAGCTGGTCTCGCAGGCCGCCCGCGAGGGCGACCGCCGGGCGCGCGTGCACCTGAAGATCGACACCGGCATGGGCCGCAACGGCGTCCTCCCGCAGGACGTGCGCGAGATCGGCGCGGCCCTGCAGGCCGACGAGTTCGTGAGCGTCGGCGCCGCCTGGACGCATCTGACCAGCGCCGACGATCTCTCCGACCCGGGGTCGACCGACCGCCAGGTCGAGATCTTCGACTCCGCCTGCGAGGTGCTCGCCGAGGAGGTGGGGCCGATCCCGCTGCAGCACCTGGCGAACTCCGCGGCCCTCCTGACCCGGCCCGACCTGCATCGGGACATCGTCCGCCCGGGCATCGCCCTGTACGGCTACCCGCCGGCGCCGACGGACCTGCCGCTGCGGCCCGCGATGACCGTCACCAGCCGGCTCTCGCTCGTCAAGGACGTCGAGGTCGGGCAGACGGTCGGCTACGGCCGTCGGCACACGGTCGGCGAACCCACCCGGCTGGGTCTCGTCCCCGCGGGATACGCCGACGGGCTCCACCGCGCGGCGAGCGGGCGCGCCGAGGTGCTCGTGCGCACCGGCTCGGGCGATCACCGCGTCCCGCAGGTCGGGCGCATCAGCATGGACCAGATCGTCGTGGACCTCGGGCCCGACAGTGACGCCCGCGCCGGCGACCCCGTGGTGATCTTCGGCGACGCCGGCGGCGATCCCACCCAGCCGGTCGCGCCGACGGCCGACGACTGGGCGCGTGCCGCCGACACGATCCCCTACGAGGTCCTCACCTCGGTCTCCGGGCGCATCGCCCGCGAGGTCCTGGCATGAGCCCCGCCACCGATCCGGCGGCCGGCTCCGATCCGGCGACCGGCTCCGATCGGGCGACCGGCTCCGCGACCGGCGCGGCGCTCGTGCTGCGCACGCGGGACGCCGACGCCACCCGCACCGTCGCGCGCGCCCTCGCCGGCGTCCTGCGCGCCGGCGACCTGCTCGTCCTCGACGGGCCCCTCGGCGCCGGGAAGACGACGTTCACGCAGGGCATCGGCGAGGGCCTCGGCGTCCGCGGACCCGTCGCCTCGCCGACCTTCGTCATCGAGCGCGTCCATCCGAGCCTCGTCGGCGGTCCCGAGCTCGTGCACGTGGACGCCTACCGCCTCGGCGGGGGAGGGGAGATCGACGACCTCGACCTCGAGGCCGATCTCGACCGCGCCGTCACCGTCATCGAATGGGGCCGCGACCTCGTCGAGCACCTCGCCGCGTCCTGGCTGCTGGTCGAGCTCGAGCGCCCCGACCGGGTCGACGACCCCGACGACCCCGACGAGCCGCGCGCGCTGCGCCTGCACCCCGTCGGCCCCCGCTGGGACGAGGCCGCCGTCGCCGCCCTCCGGGCCGCCCTCAGCGAGGTCGGGCTCGAGCCCGCCGCCGCTGGTCCCGACACCGCGGCCGATCCCGCCGCCCCTGCCCTCGACCCGGAGGAGACGCTCTGATGCTGCTCGGACTGGACACCTCCGGCGCGGTCAGCGTCGCCGTCGCCCGCGGAAGCCTCGCCGGAGCCGACGGCGCGGACGGCTCCGCCCCGGAGATCCTCGCGGTGCGCGCGGACAGTCGCTCCCGGCACCATGACGAGGTCCTCCTCGGCCTCGTCGACGAGGTCCTCGCGGAGGCCGGCGGGACGCGCGCCGAGATCACCGGCGTCGTCGTCGGCCGCGGCCCGGGCCCCTTCACCGGGCTGAGGGTCGGCCTCGTCGTCGCCCGCTCGATCGCCGCGGTGCTCGGCGTGCCGATCGTCGGCGTGAGCTCCCTGGACGCGCTCGCGCACCAGGCGCTCGCCGAGGACGCCGCCGCCGGCGGGACCGCGCGCACCGTCGCGGTCGCGCTCGACGCCCGCCGCCGCGAGGTCTACCACGCGCGCTACCGGCGGGAGGACGACGGGATGCTCGTGCGCACCGCGGAGCCCGCGGTCGACGCCCCCGCGGCCGTCGCCGAGGAACTGCGCGCAGCGGACCTGCTGGTCGGCTCCGGCACCGCGCTCTACCCGGAGCTGCTGCCGGGCGGCTCCGCCCTCTCGCACGCCGACGCCGGGCATCTGCTGCTCGTCGCCGCCGAGCTCGCGGCCCGCGGCGAGGACCTCACGAGCACGGAGCCGATGTACCTGCGCGCGCCCGACGCCGCCAAGCCGACCGCGCGCAAGAGCGCCCTGGGACGCTGAGATGGCCGTCGGCCCGCAGCCGGACCCGCCATCGGGCGGCCCCTGGGCGCTGCGTCCGGCGACCCTCGCGGACGTCGAGGAGATCGCCTTCGCCGAGCTCGAGCTCTTCCCCGACGAGGCGTGGACGGTCTTCCAGCTCGCCGAGGAGATCGAGCATCCCTCGCGCCGCTACGTCCTCGCCTGCGAGGGGACGGACGCGAGCGGCGAGCTGCTGGGATACGCCGGCATCATGATCGTCGGCGACGCCGCCGACCTGCACACGATCGGCACCCGGCGTCCCGGCGAGGGCATCGGCCGGGCGCTGCTCGCCTGGTGCGAGGAGCAGGCCCGCACAGGCGGCGCCGAGCGGATGCTGCTGGAGGTCCGCGAGGACAACGCCCGCGCCCGCGCGGTCTACGCGCGGGCGGGCTACCGGGAGATCGCGCGACGCCGCGGCTACTACGCGATCCGCGGCCGCCGCATCGACGCCCTGGTCATGGAGCGATCGCTCACCTCGGACTGCTGACGGCACCCGCGAGGGCGAGGAACTCCGCCCGGGAGCGGGGATCCTCGCGCAGACCGCCCAGCAGCGAGGACGTCACGGTGCTGGAGCCGGTGGACTGGACCCCGCGCAGGGTCATGCACGAGTGCTCGGCGCGCAGCACCACGCCCACCGCCTTCGGCTCGAGCTGCTCCTGCAGCCACAGCGCCACCTGACGGGTCAGGCGCTCCTGGGTCTGCGGCCTGCACGCGTAGTGCTCGACGATGCGGGCGAGCTTCGACAGGCCCAGGATCCGCTCGCCGGGGAGATAGGCGACGCAGGCGGTGCCCACGAAGGGCAGCAGATGGTGCTCGCACACCGAGCGGAAAGGGATGTCGCGGGCGAGGACGAGCTCGTCGTAGCCCTCGTCGTTGGGGAACGTGGTGGCGGTGAAGTCCCGCGGCGTGAGCATCTCCGCCCATGCCCGGGCCATGCGGCCCGGGGTGGCGCGGAGATGCTCGCCGCCCAGATCCACGCCGAGCGCGCGGAGGAAGTCGCCGGCCGCCGCTTCGGCGGCCGTCGTGTCCCGCACGGTCTCGTCGATGAGGTGGACGTCGGTGCTCATCGGGCGGCGACCGTCCGCTCGCGGCCGGTGTACGCCCGGGAGAGCAGGCCGAGCGCGACGGCGGCGACCAGCAGGCCCACGTCGCGCAGCGCCACGTCGTAGAACCCGGAGTAGGTGAGGAGGTTCAGGATGATGCCGGCGAGCCAGGCCGCGACGACCCAGGCGGCCAGGCGCGGCCGGATCGCGACGGCGAGACCGGCGACGATCTCGACGACGCCGACGACGTGCATCGCGGCCTGCGCGGAGACGGGCACGAGGACGACGACCCAGGGGGCCAGGTAGCCGGGCCAGTCGGTGAGCAGGTTCGTGAACTTGTCCAGGCCCATCAGCAGCGGCAGGACCACGAACCCGACGCGCAGCACCCAGAAGGCGGCGAAGCCGGGGTCGCGGCGGAGCCGCTCGGAGAACGGGGGAGGGGCGACGGGGGAGGCGTGCGAGGAGGCGGGGACGGGGGCCGGGGCGACCATGGGAGAGCTCCTTCTAGAACCAATGGGATGCTCTTTTAGAATCCGCCTCGGATCCTCGGCTGTCAATCCTTTTGTCAAGAATCGTTGGTGTTACAGTTCGGGCATGAGCTCACGCGCAGCGTCGGAGGACGATGGCCTGCAGGGCCTCAGCGCCCTCGCCGATCCTGCGCGCCGTCGGCTGTACGACCTGGTCGCGGCGCGCGACAACCCCATGACGCGGGACGAGGCGGCGACCGCGGCGGGGATGACCCGCACCCTGGCGGCCTACCACCTCGACCGCCTTGTCGACGCGGGACTGCTCGCGACGACCTATGCGCGCCCGCCCGGCGTCGGCGGCCCCGGCGCGGGCCGGCCCGCCAAGCGCTACCAGCGGGTCCTCGAGGAGCGGACGGTCTCCGTCCCGCCCCGCGACTACGCACTGCTCGCCGAGCTGCTCGCCACCGCGATCGACGACGACGGCGGGGGCGTGCTGCGGCGCGCGCTGGAGCGCGCGGCGACCGCGGCCGGGCAGGCGATGGGGGAGGAGCGCGGAGAGCTGCTGTCCCTGCTCGTCGAGCGCGGCTACGAGCCCGCGGTCGACGAGGCGGGCGACATCGTGCTGCGCAACTGCCCCTTCCATCGCCTCAGTCGCACCCACACCGAGCTCGTGTGCACGCTGAACCAGAACCTGCTCGGCAGCGCGCTGTCCGGCCGCGGCGAGGACCCCGCCCGGGCCGAGCTGTGCCCCCACGAGGGACGCTGCTGCGTCGTGATCCGCGCCGACGGCGGCCCTGCCTCGTCTGCGGAGGGTGCCTGACGCGGAGTGCGCCGGCCG
>NZ_JBSYXB010000009.1:0-121662 GCF_054114245.1 Brachybacterium netajii (SeqCode)
GACGAGCTTCGGGAGAGAGCCACGAGGATGGCAGTTCAGTCACGGCGCGATCCATCGACGAGGTCGGGGACGTTTCGCCGTGTGGGCGAGCAGCTCGGGATCAATCCTGAGACTCTGAGGAACTGGGTCGTGCAGGCCGAGGTTGACGAGGGGCACCGTCCCGGGACCACGACCAGCGAGTCCCAGCGCCTGGTCGAGCTGGAGAAGGAAGTGCGTGAGCTGCGCAGGGCGAACTCGATCCTGAGGTCAGCCTCGGCTTTTTTCGCGGCGGAGCTCGACCGCCCACAGCGTTGATCGTGGAGTACATCGACAAGTGCAGGCATGAGTTCGGCGTCGAGCCGATCTGTCGAACGCTGACCGCAGCGGGCACGCAGATCGCGCCGAGCACGTACTACGCGTTCAAGACCCGCCCACCCTCGAAGCGAGCACTACGCGACGAGGAACTGCTGGTCGAGATCCACCGGGCCCATGCGGCGAACTTCGGCGTCTACGGGGCGAAGAAGGTCCACGCCCAGCTGCGCCGCGAGGGCGTCGTCATCGCGCGTTGCACGGTCGAGCGGCTCATGCGCGGCGCGGGGTTGCGAGGGGTCAGCCGGGCCAAGGGCCCGCGCACCACGATCTCCGGTCGTGGCCCGGATAATCGTCCTGACCTGGTCGAACGTGACTTCACCGCGACCGCTCCGAACCAGTTGTGGGTCGCGGACTTCACCTACTGCCGCACCTTCGCCGGCTGGGTGTATGCCGCGTTCGTCATCGATGTGTTCTCCCGCCGCGTGGTCGGCTGGCAGCTGTCGAAGTCGCTGCGGACGAACCTCGCGCTGGACGCGCTCGAGATGGGCATCTGGACCCGCGATCACGCAGGCCAGGCCGCCTTCGGGCTCACGCACCACAGCGATAGGGGCGTTCAGTACGTCGCCATCCGCTACACCGAGCGTCTTGCTGAGGCCGGCGCGGCCGCCTCGGTCGGCTCCACCGGCGACTCGTATGACAATGCCCTGGCCGAGGCCTTCAACTCGCTGTTCAAGGCTGAACTGGTCCGCAACCGCGGGCCCTGGAAGAACATCGACGACCTCGAGATCGCGACCGCGGAATACATCGACTGGTTCAATCACCGGCGACTTCACGGCGAGATCGGCATGATCCCGCCCGTCGAGCTCGAGGACACCTACCATCACAACCACCCCGCACCGGCACCCGCCGACGCGGCACTTGCGAGCCTCTAACAAACCCGGGGCGATTCAGTCCGACTATTCCACCCGAGCAACACCAAGGACCACCGGTCGTGCTGTTGCATCCGGTCGAGGATCGTTGGACTATGCCGGAGCTCAGCCTCGACTACCTTGGTCGGCTTCGCGGCAAGACCCGGGTCGTGATGCTTCCTGGCTGCGGCCACTTCCCCCTCGAGGAGCCCGGTTTCCAGGTCCTCCTGGACGAGGTTTCGGATGAGATGGAACAGGTGCTGGATGACCAGCGGAGAGGCAGCTGAGTCGGCCATGCGCGGTGAGGGTCCGTAGCCCTGAGACCGGTCTGGCCTGGTGAGGCGTGCATGCGTTCCCAGCCGTGGCGACGCCGTGGAGTTCGAGTGCCCGCGCTATGGCGGATCGCAGGAGCTCGCGACGATCGTCCTCGGGCCCTGCCGGGGCCGCGTCCGCGGGCAGTGCAGTGGTGCCCCAGGGCCCTCGGAGTCATGGCGCGGGCGCGTGGGATGATGCCGCCATGGACTCCTCCATGGACGACGACGCCGGCGAGCCGATGCACGTCGCCGATGAGTCGGTCGACCTGGTCATGTCCCGCCATGAGGCGATCGATCCGCGCGAGATCGCTCGGGTCCTGGCCCCCGGAGGTCGTCTGCTCACCCAGCAGGTCGACGGCGCCGACGCCGAGGAGATCCACGAGTGGTTCGGCACCGATCCCCAGTATCCGGAGGTCTCCTCGGAGCGCATCGTGCGCGATCTCGAGGCCGAGCGCCTGCTCGCGATCGACGCGGACCGTCCGATCCGTGTCACGCAGAGACGCTTCCGCATCCTCGCCTCCCGTGATGGGGTTCAATAGTCCGATGAGCACCCCTGACCCGGTCCCGCATGTCGTCGTCTGCGGTCCCGCCTCCTGGAACCACCTGATCTCCCTGGACCGCCTTCCCGAACCGGTCCCGCACATGCAGTTCGCCGAGAGCGCCTGGCACACCGTCGGCGGCACGTCGGCCGGCAAGGCGGCGCATCTCGCCGCTCTCGGCGTCCCTACGGTGCTCCATGCGCCGCTCGGCGCCGACGAGGACGGCGGGCGGATCGCCGCGCTGCTGATCGGTGCCGGTGTCGATCTGCGTGCGGTCGGGAGCGAGCGCACCGAGAGGCATGTGAACCTCATGGCGCGGGACGGGCGGGTCTCCCTGTACGTCGCGACCCCGTCGGCCCCGTCGGCCGACGACGTCTCCTCCGCCGCCGCGTCGGCGCTCGCGGCCGACGTCGCCGTGCTGGACCTCTCGGAGCTCGGGTTCGCCGTGCTCCGGGATCTCGAGCGCTCCCCGCGCCGCCCCAGCATCTGGACCGACCTGCACGACTACGACGGCGCCGCGGCGTTCCATGAGCCCTTCCTACGGGCCGCCGAGGTCGTGCTGATGAACGCCGATGCGACCGACGACGCCTGGGCGCTGCTCGCCTCCTGCGTCGCACGCGGTCCTCGACTCGCGGTCTGCACCCTCGGCGCGCAGGGCGCGATCGCCCTGGAGGCCGACGGGACGCGGCATGAGGTCTCAGCGGTGCCGGCCGAGGTCGTGGACACCAACGGCGCCGGCGATGCCTTCATGGCCGGTCTGCTGGCGGCGACGCTGCGCGGACAGAGCATCCCCTCCGCGCTCTCCGCCGCGGCCGCGCAGGCGCGGGTCGCGATCGAGGGCGAGCATCTGCATCCCGCGCTCCGAGCCGAGGGATGAGCTCTCGACCCTCAGAACGTGCTGGTCACAGACGTACTACGGCATATTCTGCCGTTCGTGACGTATACCTCTGGGGCTGTGGGGTGCCCTCTCCGCGCACCTAGAGTGGTCTGGGTCAAGTCCCTTTGAGTGGTGGCTTTTGGGTCAGGCGGTCATGAGGAGCCGGCTGTTGTTCTCGGGGGTTTCGGTGGTGAGCATGTCGGCGCGGCAGCGCATCGATCCTCGCCTGCGGTCTACCGCGAGGCTGGGAGGTCGGGGTCGCTGCGTACGAAGCGGCTCGCGCGATAGCCGAACAGAACCTCCGCCTCGGACACGATGTCGTCGTCGATGCGGTGAACGACAGCGAGGATGCTCGGCAGACCTGGCGGACCGCGGCGTCGCGCACGGGCGCACGGCTCGACGTGGTGCACCTCGAGCTCACGGACGAGAGAGCGGGAGCTGCGACTCCGCACCAGGGATCGGGGTGGAGCCCCGGCGTCCGGTCGGCGTCTCGCAGGAGCAGGTCGCCTCAGGCGGACGTCGCCCCAGAATGCTCGAGCAGGCCGTGCATCCGCATCCAGCTGGCGAAGGACTCGAACCACCCGGTGCTGGTCGTCTCCTTCGGGTACATGCCGAATCCGTGCCCGCCCCGCTCGTAGAAGTGGAGCTCCACGGGCCGCCCGGCAGCGCGCCAGCTCTCCACCAGGGGGAACCCGCTCGGGTCCATCAGGCCGTCGTCCGCGGCGAGCGCGATAAACAGCGGCGGCGCATCGTCGGGCACCTCGAACGCGGTGAGCGGCCCGTAGATGTCGCCGATGAAGGCGGGCTTCGCCTCCTCGCCGACGAGAGCGGTGGCGACGGTGAGCATGGCGCCGGCGGAGAAGCCGACCATGCCGACCCGCTCGGGATCGATCGCCCACTCGGCCGCTCGGCTGCGCACGAGGGCGAATGCTGCGCGGGCATCGGCGATCTGCGGGTCCAGGGCGCCGAGCGCGGTGGCTGGGTCGTGCCGGTGAGAGGGGATCGGTACGGCCAGCATCTCCCTGATCGCTGAGGCGAAGTCGTCGAGATGCTCCGGGGTGGGCTTGAGCCGGTACTTCAGCACGAAGGCGGCGACACCGCGATCCGCGAGCGCGCGCGCCACATCCCACCCCTCGTTCTCCATAGACAAGGACATGAACCCTCCGCCCGGCGCCACGATCACGGCGGTGCCCGTCGCCGTGGCCGGATCAGGCAGGAACGGCGTGAGCGTGGCGACGCCGACGTTGCGGGCGAACACGCTGCCGTACTCGCTGTGCCAGGTCTCCGGTGCTGAGCCGCCCGGCATCGGTCCGGTTCCGAGCTCGATGGCGTCCGGCTGTGCGGGGACCGCGATCGGCGTCATCCCGTGTTTCTCGGGCACTGCGGGTTCACTGCTGGGGGTCGAGGCCATGGTCATGAGCTCTCCATTCGGATGATGGGCCGGGGGAACGCGGTTTCCGCGCTCGGCGCCGAGGATAACGCCGCCCGACGGATCGGGGAAGACCGGCGCGCGCCGAGGGTCGCGACACGTCGAGCGGGGGCTCGTCACAGGCTCAGCATCGCCGCCGCGACCTCGGCCGTGGCCGCGTCGGGGATCGCCCTCGACGCGTCCTCGAGCACCAGGAGGTGTGCGCCGGGGATCTCTCGCGCAAGGGCTTCACCGTTGCCGACGGGGAAGAACGGATCGCGACGTCCGTGCACCACGAGCGCAGGCAGGGCGAGGTCGGCGAGACGCTCCCGCCAGCGGGGTCGGCAGTCGAGCCTGGAGAACGTCATCCCCAGCTGATTCGCCATGTGCACAGCGGGCTGCGCGCCCGGAGTGCGGTCCCATACGCGTGCGGCGAGCGACGAGGCGGCCGCGGGGTCGTCGCCGAGGATATCGGCGCCGCCTGCCGCGTACTCCGCCACCGCGCTGCGATCGGACCAGTCGGGCTTGCGGCGGGAGAACAGCCGAGCCATCGTCGCCGTGTCGTGGTCGGGCAGATCTGCGTCGACGGGCCCAGGGGCGACCGGTCGTGTCCCGACGAGGGTCAGTGCCGAGAAGGCGTCCGGATGATCGAGGGCGGCGACCTGGGCGACCAGGCCTCCGACCCCGATGCCCGCCAGGTGGGCGGGCCGGTCGTCGAGGGCGCGGGCGAGACCCACGGCATCTGCGGCGAGATCCCGCAGCGTGTATGCCGGATTCTGAGGGTCGATGGTGGTCGAGGTGCCGGAATCTCGCAGGTCGTAGCGCACGACGTGCCGGCCGCCCTGCGCGAGGGCTGTGCAGAGCTCGTCGGGCCAGGACAGCATGGTGGTGCCTCCTGCGCACAGGAGCAGCGGGGTGGCGGGATCCCCGAAGTGCTCGGCCCCGAGCCTCACGCCGTTCGTCTCGTACGTCGTCATCGCGGCCTTCTCGTCGTCGGCTGGGAGGTTCAGAAAAACAACTGCACTTGTGATAGTGAACTGCCGATCCTAGGCTGTCAACCATGAAGACCTATGGTCAGTACTGTGGCCTGGCCAGGGCCGCCGAGGTCCTCGGCGAGCGGTGGACGCTGGTGATCCTGCGCGATCTGCTCGTCGGCCCGAAACGCTTCAACGAGCTCAGGACGGGGATCCCGGGCATCCCCTCCAACATCCTGACCACGCGACTCGGCGACCTCGAACGGGCCGAGGTGGTCGAGCGCGCCGTCGCGGACCGCGGCGTCGTCTATCAGCTCAGTGACTACGGGCGGGACCTCGAGCCGATCCTCCTCGCGATCGGCCGGTGGGGGGCGCGGCGGATGGATGCCCCGCGGGAGGGCGAGCGACCCACGGACAGCTCTCTGGCCGCTGCCCTGCTGGCAGCTCGCACCGACACGACGGTCGAGCCGTTCAGCGTCGAGGTGACGGTCGGACCCGCCGTGGCGACCGCGAGAGTGGGGGAGACCGGTGTCAGCGTCGCCGAGGGGACGTCGCCCGATCCGGATCTCCACCTCGGCGGCCCGGGGATGCGTCGCCTGCTCGCCGATGGTGACGTCGACGCGGCGCTGAGCTCCGGCGGCATCGACTGCGAGGGGCCGACGTCGTTGGTCGAGGAGTTCGTCCGCGCATTCCATGTCCCGCTCGATGCGTCGGTCAGAGAATGAGGGGAGGAGCGGATCCGCGGAGGCGTTGTGGTCCTCCGCGTCACGCGGCGCCGCAGGGGAGGAGGGACGGATCGGTGACCACCGCGGACGCGATCGCACCGACCCGCTCGAGGGCGGTCCTCATCGAAGGCGTCCCGGGGGAGCGGGTCGCGACGATCACGTCACGGGCGCTCGGATGAGCGGGCGCCTGGTCGTGCTCTCCGGCCTCCCGGGGGTCGGGAAGACGAGCGTCGCCGAGATCCTCGCGGCGCGGACGGCGTCGGTCCACCTGTCCATCGACGCGGTCGAGGACGCGCTCCTCGCCTGCGGTCTGCCGCGTGGCTGGGAGGTCGGGGTCGCCGCCTACGAGGCGACGCGAGCGATGGCCGAGCTGAACCTCCGGCTCGGCCACGACGTCGTCGTCGATGCGGTGAACGACAGCGACGAGGCGCGGCAGACCTGGCGTGCCGCCGCGGCACGGACAGGTGCCGGGATCGCGTTCGTGCACCTCGTGCTCTCGGACGCGGCCGAGCATCGACGGAGGCTCCGGGGCAGGGTCCGGGGCCTCGAGCACGTGGGCGAGCCGACCTGGGAGGACGTGCAGCGCCGACGCTCCGACTATGCCGCGTGGACCGATGCCGTCGTGCAGGTCGACACGGGCGGACGGACGGCCGACGAGATCGCGGAGCTCCTCGCGGCGCGGTTCGGCAGGCGCTGACGCGGGATCGACCGCGACGCCCCGCCCCGGGGGAGCGCGTCAGCTCGTGGGCTTGGTCGCGACCCCGTCGAGCCAGAGCGTCTCGGACTCGTCCCGATGCACGCCCTCCGTTCCGACGTGCTTGCTGCTGATCGTCGGTCCCTTCTGGATGACGTGGACGAGAGCCATGCCGTGGCCGCGTCCCAGGTCGTAGTCGTCCTTGAGCCACGCGAGGATCTCGCCGGCCTTCGTGCCCGGCTGGTCGAGGCCCTTCTCCTGCGCGATCTCGACCAGCTGCCGCGGCGTCAGGCCGGTCTTCTTCTCGATGGCGTCCAGATAGGCCTGGAATGACATGGGATCCCCCTCGCTCACCGAGCGCCGATCAGCACCCGCACCCCAGAGTGCTGTCCCGCACCGCGGGAGCGCAAGACCCCACCCCCGGCACGCGGATAGTCTCGCCGCGTGATCCCGGAGCCGACCTTCCGACCGAGCAGCATCGCCGATGCGCCCTGGATGGCCGAGCTCCGAGCGGTGGTCATGCGGACCGATCTCGAGCGGCTCGGGCGCTACGACCCGCACCGCGTGCGGCAGCGCTTCCTCGACGCGTTCACCCCGGCGCACACCCGGGTCATCCAGGTCGCCGGGGAGGACGTCGGCCTGGTCGCGGTGCGACCGGAGGCGGACGGGGTGTGGATCGAGCACTTCTACCTCGACCCCGCGCAGCAGGGACGGGGCATGGGCGGTCGGGTCCTCGCGCAGATCCTGCACACGGACACCGCGGGAGCGCCCTTCCGACTGAACGTCCTCCAGGGGAGTCCCGCCCGTCGCCTGTACGAGCGGCACGGCTTCACCCGCGTGAGCGAGGACCCGATCGACGTCTACCTCATGAGGCCGGCTGCCGAGCTGCGCGCCGTCGGCGGAGCCCCGCCCGGACGACGCGGCTGATCCGGGCGCCCCGTCCTCCCGGAGCGCTCAGGCTCCGGCGCGATGGTGCTTCAGCGCCGCCCGACGGTTCGAGGCGACCTTCGGGGAGTCCCTCCGGTCCTCGGGCAGCGCGTCGAGGATCGTGGCGTCCGCCCGCGCGGCGAGCGTGAGCAGACCCCACATCCCGATCGTGTCGAGCTCGAGGTCGATGTCCTCCGGCGAGGCCGCGGCGAACACGGCATGCGCCGCCGCCTCGACCTCGGGGTCGCTCTCCCTCTTCGCCGCGCCCTTGATGGCGTTGGGCTGGTTCGAGTAGTTGTCGAGCGCTGTCAGCAGCTGCTCGGACCGTTCGGCCCCGAGCGCAGCGTCCAGCGCAGCCTGGATCGGCATATCGGTCATCACGTCTCCGGTGTCCTCTCTGCGTCCCTCACGGTCGTGGCCGCGGGAACCGGACACGATGACAGCACCTCAGAGGAACGGGCCGCCGCGCCACCGCTTCCTCCGGCGTCGCCGGCATGCTCTCGTACGCTGAGGGACGTCTACCCCGGGGCTCGGCGGAGGACCGGCGCCTCGGGCGGCGAGAGGAGATCGACATGCGCAGGGACGAGCACGGAGCCTTCATCGTGACGCCCGAGGAGATGTTCATCCTCCGGCAGGGCCTGTTCATCGCGAAGCACCACACGGACCCGGCCGTCGCGGACGACCTGCCTGTCCTGACCGGTGTGACGCCGGAGGAGATCGCTGCGCTGATGGAGCGTGCGGACGAGCTCGGTCGCCCGTGGCGCTGATCGAGCTCCTGCGCCCCCGGACCACGACGGGATATCGGAGCGTCGAGCGCATCGCCGGGCGCTGCGCTCGGCGAACTCCTCGGGGCGGAGCAGACTCGCGAGATCCAGGCCGCGCTCGCGGCGCGGCTCGTGGGTGATTCAGTAGACCCGTCGGATCTGCTGAGGCCATCCGCATGCTTCGGCGATCCGGCCGCCCCACATCCTCGCGTGCTCGTCATCAGCGACATTCACGATGGTCAGCCCGCCGATGTACTGCTCGTCCGGCGTGTGCAGTCCCTCGCGGAACTCCAGCGTGCCTCCGGTGTCATCGGCGGTGATCGCGGCATCGACGTCCTCGTCGACGCCCGCGGCGAACACCAGCACCCCGGCATCCTGCATGTCCTGCACGACAGCTTTGGCGAGAGGGCCCCGCTCCGCGAACCACTCCGGGCTGTGGTCGCCCACCCACTGCTGGTTGAAGTAGATTATGTACTGCGCCATGGTCGGGCCTCTCGAGGTCGACAGGTGGATGTCGGGTGCGAAACGTAGCACGGCGAGAACTCTCAGAACAGCGGCCACGGCACCGCGGGCATCACTCCGCTCGGGGCCGGGAAGCATCCGTCGGCCCGCAGCCGGGTGCAGCGCGCGGCGAGCGCCTCGAGCTCCTCGGGGCGGAGCAGCTTCGCGAGGTCTCGGCCGAGCTCGCCGTCCAGAGCGTCGGCGATGCGGTCGATGCCGTCCAGCTCCTCGGCACGCAGCGCCTCGCCGAGCCACCCCCAGAGGACCGTGCGCAGCTTGTCCTCGTGATGAAAGGTGAGCCCGTGGTCGACGCCGAAGCGGTGTCCGCCCGGCATGGCGAGGATGTGGTCGCCCTTGCGGTCGGCGTTGTTGACGATCGCGTCGAACACCGTCATGCGGCGCAGCGCGGGAGTGTCCTCATGGGCCAGGGTGATCCTCTGCCCGTCCTCGTCGAGTCCCTCGAGGACGCTCCGCCAGCCCGTGGCGGGCACGTCGTCCGTCGCGACCAGGTCCACGGGGTGCTGGGCGGGGTCCTGCTCCTGCCAGAGCTGGACCATCCCTTTTCCGAGCGGGCCGTCGCGCAGCCAGGTGCGCGGCACGACGTCCCAGCCGAGGGCCTCGGAGACCAGATAGGAGGCGATCTCCCGGTGCGCCAGGGTGCCGCCGGGGAAGTCCCAGAGCGGGGCTTCGCCCGCCACGGGCTTGTAGACGACCGCCGCGTCGCCGATGCCGGCCAGGAACGTCGCGTTCGACGCCGTGGTGAGGCGACCGGTGAGCACCAGCTCGCCGGTCGCCAGATCCGTGTCGGGCATCAGGACTCGGGAATGATGCAGACGTGACCATCGGGGTCGATGGGATGGCCGCAGAGCGTGCACAGGGGTCGCCCGGCATCCACGACCTCGCGGGTGCGCTGGGTGAACGCGCGGGCGGTGCCGACGGGCATCTTCACTCGCAGCATCTCGGAGTCCTCCGCAGGTGCCTCGTCGTACCCGTCGTACCCGTCGAATTCCTCGGCCTCGGCCTCGGCGGGCAGCGGGTGCGCCTCGATGATCACCTGCGCGGTGGTGGGGTCCCAGCCGATCCCGAGGGTTCCGGCGCGGAACTGCTCGTCGACGTGGTCGAGCGGATCGTTGTCGACGAGCTCGACGGGGGTGCTGGTGGGCACGCTGTAGCGATTGCCCTCGACCTCGCGGAGCCGGTCGAGGATCTCGTCGATCTTCAGCGCGAGCAGGGCCGACTGCTCCTTCTCGAGGGCGATGCTCACGATCCGCGACCCGGTGCGGGCCTGGAGGTAGAACGTGCGAGATCCCGGTCGCCCGACCGTCCCGATGACGACCCGGTCCGGCCAGTCGAACTCATGAGTTTGTGCGGGCACGTCGGTCATGATCCGATCCTAGGCGTCCGAGCTGGCGGTGGCGGAGGTGCCTGCCCCGCCGCCGACCGGTGCATCTCCGGCAGGGACGCTCCGCGCGAGCCAGGACAGGTCCCCGGCGTCGGTGTTGGTCGCGAGCACCCTCGGCCTGGCGGCCCCGTAGGACACGATCGACACCGAGGCCGGTCCGACCTCGAGCCGCTGGAACATGTCCAGGTGCATGCCGAGCGCATCGGCCAGGACCGACTTGATGATGTCGCCGTGGCTCACCGCCACCCATATCGCGCCCGGGCCGTGCTCGGCCGCGACGGCGGCGTCGTGACGCCTGATCGCCGCGACCGCTCTGGCCTGCATCCCTGCCATGGATTCCCCGCCAGGGAAGGTGACGGCCGACGGCTGCGCCTGCACGGTCCGCCACAGCTCCTCCTTGGCGAGCTCCGTGAGCTGGCGGCCCTGCCACGTCCCGTAGTCGCACTCCGTGATCTCCGCGTCGACCGACGAGGACGGTGCGCCCGCCTGCCGATCGGTGATGGCCTGGGCGGTCTCCAGGCAGCGATCGAGAGGGCTCGAGACCACCTTGGCCACGGGAACGGCCACGATCCTGTCCGCGGTCCGCGCCGCCTGGTCGCGTCCCGCATCGTCCAGGCTCACGCCGGGGGTCCGACCCGCCAGGAGCCCTGTCGCATTGGCCGTGGTGCGACCGTGCCGCACGAGGAGAACCGTCGCCATGCCTCCAGCCTAGCCGCGCGCCCCTTGGGTCGAGACCTACGAGAGCTGGGGCCGCGCGTCCGACGACGCTCCGCGGACGTCGACCGCGGTGAGGAACGTCAGCGCCGCCTCGAGGAAGCGATCGTGCGCTTCGAGCTGCGCCCAGTGCCCGCAGCCCGGCACCATCACGAGCTCGGCCCGGGGCATCCGCTCAGCGGCGGTCCGCGACCCGACGGGATCGACGATCGGGTCCTCCTCGCCGTGGACCAGCAGCGTCGGCACGGCGATCCGCTCGACCACGCCGCGGAGGTCGTTGAGCAGGCCGTGGCGCGCCAGGGTCGCCTGGTTGTAGCGGGCGTACCCGAGCACGCCCCGCGGATCGCGGGCCGTCCGCACGAACTCCTCGACCACCTCGTTGGGGAGCGTCGACGGGTCCGCGACGAGGGAACGGATCGCGGTGCGGGCGAAGCGGTTCGCGAACCGTCCCGCGGGGAGCAGCAGCGCATCGGGCAGCTGCGCGGCGAGCCAGGCGCCGGTGTGGGTCGCGCGCCCGCCGACGCGGGGCGCCAGCCCGCCGGAGCCGATGAGCACGAGGCCGGAGACCTGCTCCGGATGCTCGAGGGCGAGGTGGAGCGCCACGTCGCCGCCCATCGAGATGCCGAGCACGACGGCGCGGGTGACCCCGAGCTGCTCCATCGCCTCGGCCACGACCGCGGCGAGGGCGCGCGGCCCGCCGACGGGCGGCACGTCGATGCTCCCGCCGAAGCCGGGCATGTCGATCGCCCAGACCTCGCGCTCCTGTCCGAGCCGTGCGATCAGCCGGTACCAGGAGATCGCGGCGCTGTCGGTGCCGCCGCCGTGCAGGAGCACCGTCGGCACCCGCTCCTGGCGAGGGGCGCCGCCGTGGAGGACGCGCAGACGCCCGGCGGCGGTGTCGACGTGGCGCGCGTCGGCACCGGGCGGGATGAGAGCGGTCATAGCGGGCGGATCCCTCCTCGCGGGGTTCGTGAGGGCGGGCGTCAGGACATGGGCCCGGACGCGGGTTCGGCGGCCGCGCCGTCGAGCCGGAGCCTACGGAACTCCGGTGCGAGTGTGAAGGCCTCCGGGACCCGGGCGGTGGACTCTCCGGCCGGAGAGGTGGGCCTCCGCCGCGCCTACCTCTGCGCCATCGTGCTGCGGATCCCTTCCATCAGCGCGGCGAGGGCCTTCACGGACAGGGTGAATCCGCTGGGCAGATCGATATAGCCGTGCGGCGCGTCCATCCCCGACCCCTGGCCGGCTCCGGGGACCAGATGCATCCGGACGTACGTCCGGGTGCTCTCTCCACTGGTGTTGGTGTGGAACTCGATGTGCTCGATCTCCCGCCAACGCAGACCGAGCATGCGAACCCGTCGCCCTCCTCGCATGGAGGTGACCTCGAGCCCGACGGGGGTGAGGTGCAGCTGACGACGACGGATCATGGGCCATGCCGTCGCCACGGCCCCCGACAGGGCGAACGGGACCAGGATCAGGCTGCCCCAGGCCTTGAACGTCCCGGCGTCGCCGTCGAAGAGTGCTCCGGCGTACATGCCCGCGCCGAGCGCCGCCATCAGGATCATCCCCACCATCGACGCCGTCCCCTTGAGCACGCTGGCCATCACCGTCACCGATCCTGTGCGTCGGAACTGCTCGTAGAGCCGATCGACTCTCGCTCGTCCCATCGTCGTCCTTCCCTGTCCTGTCCCGCCCTCGGTGATCGCGTCGTCGAGTCTGTCAGAACTCGGGAGACCGGGCCTCGTCACCGGGACGGAGAGGCCGTGCGAGGATGACGCCGTCCCCCTCGCCGCATCCTGGAGGTCTGCTCCGATATCCGACTCCCAGCCCGACCGGCCAGAGACCGAGCAGATCGCTGACCTGCAGCGAGAAGTGTGCCGACGGTTCGGCCTCGCCGAGACCGTCCCGGAGCCGAAGGTCGCCCTCGCCCTCTCGAGCATCGGCGCGACCCCCGTCTATGGGACGCGCATCGCTCTCGAGGAGGGCGATGACGTCAGCTGGTTCCTGCACTGCGGCGAGTACTCCGAGGCCGCGGACTTCTACCAGCCGGTGCACCTCGAGCACCTGCCCGAGCTGCTGCCGATCGTCCTGCCGTACCTGCGCCTGCCACCGGGCGCGCGCTTCATCATCGACGCGGACGGCTACGTGGACGTGTGGCTCGAGCCGTGAGGACGTCGTCGGCCGATGGGCCGACGCACTCCCGGCCGACGAACCTCCGAGTCGTCGGCCCCGAACGGCTCGACGCCGGCCCCGACCGGCTCACCGCCGGCTGAGCAGGAGATGCACGACGCCGCTGGGTGAGCTCACGGCCTCGATCGAGCAGAGCTCCTCGAGCCACTCGAGACCGTCCCACAGCCGCTCCCCACGGCCCAGCAGGATCGGTGTCTGCACGATGTGAGCGGTGTCGACGAGGCCCGCCGCGAGAGAGTCCCGCAGCACCGACACTCCGCCGCCGATCCGCACGTCCCGCTCGCCCGCCGCTTCCCGGGCGAGGACGAGCGCCTTCTGCGGGGTCGCGTCGACGAAGTGGAAGGCGGTGCCGCCCTCCATCTCGAGGGACGGCCGCGGATGATGCGTGAGCACGTACACGGGGGAGTGGAACGGCGGGCTCGGTCCCCACCATCCGCGCCATTCGTCCTCCGTGCTGAGCCCCTCCCACGGTCCGTGCGAGGCGCTGAACTTCCCGCGTCCCATGATCTCCGCGCCGATGCCGATGTCGTTCTGCAGCGCGAAGATGTCGTCGACGCCGGTCGAGCCGCCGGGCTCCGCGACCGCCCGGTGCCAGGTCCGCGTCGCGAGCATCCACGCGTGCAGGCGCTCGCCGGCGTGCCCGAACGGCGCCTGGACTGTGAGGCCCTCGCCCGTGCCGAAGCCGTCGAGGGAGATCGAGAAGTTGTGGACCCGGACCCGTGCCATGGGTGCCTCCAGGGGAGTGCGGCTGGTGGCCGGACCGTACGCCCGACGGCGGATCGGTCGCAAGGGATCGGTCGGGGACGCCTATCGGGCGAGTCGGAGCCGCGGGCTGCCGTTGATGGTGTCCACGGTGATGTCGCGGGGAGCGTTCGCCATGAAGGCCGGCACCCAGCCCTCGTGCTGATGCAGCACGACGGTCACGCCCCTGCGGACGATCGTGAGGATCACGCCGGTCAGGGCGGGATCCGCGGACGACGGGTCGGATGCGATGCGGGAGCCGAGCGCGGGGTCCTCCTCGCGCTCGCCGGAGAGCGCGAGCCATCGCAGGCGCGGCATCTCCGCGAGGAACGACCCCTCGGCACCGTCGAGGGCCAGCGTCATTCGCTCGACCGGGGTGTCTGCCAGCTGACTCAGGTCAGCACCTCGGGTCGTTCCGGTGAGCTCGAGGTCCGTCAGATGCAGCAGCCGGGTGATCGGCGAGATGCTGGTCAGGCCGGAGTCGACCGTGGCCAGGATCTGGAGGCGGCGCAGGTCGGTGCATTCTGCGAGCGGTGCCAGATCGGCCTGTTCGTCGAGGATGACGCTGAGACCCCGGAGCCCCTCCACCGCGCCGATGCCCTCGATCGTCGAGCACCCTCCGAGTCTGAGGTCCGCGGCGGCGGGACCGAACATCGCGGCGGCGAACTCGCGACGGTCGAAGCGAGCCCAGGCCCGATAAAGTTCGGCGAGGTCGGCATCGGTGTGGCGATCGGTCGCGTACTGCGCGAGGACCGCGAGCGCGGCCGGTGTCGCCAGGGTGCCGAGCGCCCGCAGCGCTGCACGGCGCGCCGTGGCACGCTGGCCGGTCGTGGGCGCGAGGACCGCGGGGTCGGGATCCGAGTGCGTCGTCAACCATGCCGCGACCTCCGAGACCTTCGCCGGCGGCGTCACCCCGCGAACGGTCAACTCTGCGACGTCGGCGGCAGGCCGCATGCTGGCGACGGCCAGAGCCTTCCGATGCCGCGCGGCTGATCGCCGGATGGTGGCCACCTTGGGGCTCGCCGACCGACCTTCCGGAAGGTCGTCGAGGACGGTGGCGTCGGCGCGGGCCGCGAGCGCCAGGAGGCCCCACATCGCGATGGAGTCCAGCGCTTCGTCGAGGTCCTGAGGGGAGGCGGCGGTGATGACCCGGAGCAGCGTCGCCTCGAGCTCAGGGTCGCTGGGCCTCTTCGCGGCGCCCTTGACCGCGTTCGGCTGATTCGTGTGGGCGTCGAAGGTTGTCAGCAGCTGCTCGGCGCGCTCGGTGCCGAGAGCCGCTCCGAGCGCATCCTCGATGGGGTCCATCGCTATCGGCCTCGCCTTCATCGCCTCGGTGATCCTGTCGATCCACCGCACCGTCGGTCCACCTCATCACGCCGCAGCGCGATCGAGTCCATGATGCCGAGTACGTCGGACACGCGTCCGAGGGGACGGCTCCGAGCGGTGCGCACATCGCGGCGACCGCTACTGTTCATGGGATGACCGCCGTGACACGCAATGCCGAGGATGTCGCACTGCTCGCTGTCGCACCGCTTGACGTCACGGTCCTCGACCCGTGGTCGAGCTCCCGATGACGGGCAGCGAGGACGAGGAGGTCCTGTCGGGCGGCAACGCGACCGCGGGGGTCGTCCGCGTCGGCGGCACCGTCCGCAAGCCGTGGTCCGACGGGGCCTCGGGCGTGCTCGAGTACATGCGGATCCTGCGGGAGCGCGGCATCGATCTCCCCGCGCCTCAGGGGCGGGACGATCGTGGCCGGATGGTCACCGAGTACGTCGACGGCGTCCTCGCGATGGATGCCCCGCCGCTGAGCCGTGCGCAGCTCGCGACCGTCGGATCGATGGTCCGCGCCATCCACGATGCGAGCGAGGGGCTCGACGCCGATGCGCTGGGCCTGGGCCGGGCGCTCCTGCCCGTGCCGGCGCCGGACCTGGTCTGCCACGGGGACCTCACACCGTGGAACCTCGTCGTCGGGGAGCGGTGGACGTTCATCGACTGGGACGGCGCGGCGGCGAGCACGCGACTGTGGGATCTGGCGTACTCCGCGCAGGCCTTCACGCTCAACGATGCGTCCGCCGATCCGGCCGACGCCGCGCTCGCGCTGCGCGCGTTCGTCGACGGGTATCGGGCGGACTCCGCGATGCGGTCCGTGCTCGCGCCGACGCTCGTCCGACGCACGTGGGCGATGCACGCGATGCTCCGCGACGCCCATCGTGACGGGGTCGAGCCGTGGGGGACGATGTTCGTCGCCGGTCACGGGGAGCATTGGAGCGCCGTCGGCCGGTTCGTGGAGCGGCATGAGGCCGTATGGGCCGACGCGATCTCCCTCGGGACCTCTCCCTCGGGGGCCTAGGCTCACCGCATGAGCGATCAGCGGTACCACCTGGTCTACCTCGAGGCCACCTCCGAGAACGTGGGGAGGCTGTCTCGCGAGCTGCGGGAGTGGCTGCGCGCCGAGGGCTGGACCGTCGAGGCGGAGGGCCTCGTCGACTGGCTCGGCGCGGGCGAGGACGCTGTGCCGGCCGACCGCTACGGGCCGCGGCTGGAGCGCATGGCACGGTCCCTGCGGGAGGGGCGCCACGAGGACCACGTGACGGTGCGCGACTCCTGGCGGATGTACCACGGGTCCGAGGCGATGGAGGGCGCCGGCTGCCCGCGCTGCCGGCACCTGCTGGGGTTCGACGGCGACGGCGTGCTCGGCGAGGCGCTCGACGCCTGGTGGCGGCACCGCGTCGCGCCCGAGCTCGTCTGCTCCGCCTGCGGCGCGACCGCGCCGCTGGACCGCTGGGATCTGGATCGCGGAGCCGCGGCGGCGACTCTGGCGATCACGATGGAGCTCGTCGACCAGCACGATGAGTTCCGGAATGCGCTGAGGGCCCGCTTCCCCGGTCGGTGGGCCGGGATCTACGAGCACCTCTGACGCACCAAGTCGGCGGCGACGTCGTCGGTGTCGGCGGCGGGATCGGCGTCGGCGCCCCGCCGCCCGACGGGCATCACTGCGGCATGGAGCCGCTGGCGATGGCCTGCAGGGCGGCGAGGTGGGAGGCCCATTGGGCGCGGCCCTGCGGCGTCAGGCTGAGCCAGGTCCGGGGGCGCTTGCCGACGTATCCCTTGGTGATGGCGACGATGCCGAGGGCCTCGAGCTGCGAGGCCTGACGGCTGAGCACGGAGTCGCTGACCTGCAGCTGGTCCCGGATCGTGGCGAAGTCGGCGTTGTCGACGGCGTTGAGGGCGGCGACGAGCGAGAAGCGGACCGGATGGGTCAGCGACTCGACGAGCTGATGACGGGCGTGCTCGGCGGTCATCGCGCGGCCTCGATCCAGGCGCCGACCAGCGTGAGGGCGGTCAGCAGGCCGCTCATGATGGCGAGGAACCAGATCTGCCCGGCGAACACCGTCGTCGTGCCGACGATGCCGATGGTCCACAGGATCCCCCAGGCGACGATCGCGGTGATCCAGCGCTTCCCGAAGCCGCGCTTGACGGAGCGGCTGAACACGGTCATGAAGACGATCGAGGCCGTGATCCACAGGATCATGAGGGTCAGCGGGAGGGCGAGCATCTCGGTCGGCGCGAAGGCGATGGCGGGGAGCGCGAGCGACGATGCGGCGCCGAGGCCCAGCAGTCCGGCGATCTGGGGCCAGCTCGCCCCCGTCCTGGTCGTGGATTCGGCCTGGGCGGCTCGGGCGAGGAGCGCCTGCGCCTCCTCGGGGGTCGGCCCGTGGCCGGCGGTGCCGGTCATCGCTGCTGCGCCTGGGTGAGCTTGCGGCGCAGGGAGCCGTAGAGCGCGGCCCAGATGGAGCCGAGCACACCGGCCATGGTGGACGCCATGATGGTCAGCATCAGGTTGTCGGTGGCGAGGCCGACGACGAACAGCACGATCATGCAGGCGATGCCGGCGGCGGGGCCGATCCAGGCCCGGGAGAGGCTGCGCTGGAGCGTGGCGGTCTCGGTGGGGGCGGCGGTGGTGTTCATGGTGTCGTTCCTTCGTCCGGTGGGGCGTCGTGGGAACGACGCTAACAAGTACTTTCCACTACCGCAAGTACTTGTCGAGATCGATCCGGTCGGGATGCCGATCCGGCCGTCGTGTCCGTCGGCGCGGCCCGCTGGCCGGTCAGCTGCCCGCGTAGTGCTCGCGGGACGGCACGTAGAGCCGGGCGAGGACTCCGCGAGCACCTCGGGCCAGGCGTCCATCGCGATCGCGTAGAGGCTCACCTTCTTCGCGTTGCGCTTCACGGCCGCGAAGCAGTCGTGAGCGCCGGTGCCGGGCCGGCGCAGCGAAGGCATGCCGTAGACGGTCGCCTCCTCGAGCTCATCCCGAAAGGGGGTGAGGCGCGCCCAGATCCCTGCTTCCACGGCGTCCAGATCGCTCATGGGCGGCAGTGCAGGATCGCGGTCGACCGCCTCGGAAGGGTGCGGGCGCGACGGACGGGCGCGACGGACGGGCGCGACGGACGGGCGCGACGGGCGGGCGGGATGCGACGGCAGCGCCGGACGGGGACGGCGAGGCGCCGACGGGGGTCCGGCCGTCGTCGGCCGGACCCCCGTCCTCATTGCCGCAGCGCGGAGGCATGCTCTGCGAAGGCGCTCAACAGGTGCTCAGAAGCGACCGTTCTGCAGGGCGAGGCCCTCTTCGCCGCCCCACGGGTCGTCGAGGAGGAAGCGCGGGGAGCCGGGCTCCGCGGCCGGGACGAAGGTGAAGCGGTAGTAGACCTCCGACTCCTCCTCGTCCTCGTCGACCTCATCCTCGTCGTCGTCGAAGCCGTCGCAGATCTCGAAGTGCACGTCGTAGGTGCCGGCGGCGAGGCCGATCTCGGCGGGGAACTCCTCCGATGACGAGGCGACCTCCACCGCGGCGGGGTCGACGACGGTGAAGGGGGCGACGATGCTGCGCGCCGCGAGGGGGTCGGGGTGAAGGCCTCGGCGTGCACGAGGTGCACGAAGGCGCCGAAGTCCTCGTCGGGCAGCGGGTCGAAGAGGAGGGTGTCGAGGTGGAGGACCGCGCCCTGGCCGACGTTGCCGTCGCCCCACTGGGTGAGCTCCTCGTCGTAGGGACGGGAGCGGACGAGGATCTGGTGGTCCGAGATCCGGAGGTCGACGGTCTGCTCGCGCGCGGTGTGCTCTGAGTGATCCCCCGATGCTCGATCATCCTGCTGGACTGCCGGAGGAACGGCGGATGAACATCCGTGGCGCCTCCGCTCGGTCCGGCCTCCGCTCGGTCCGGCCTCCGCTCGGTCCGGCCTCCGCTCGGTCCGGTCTCCGTTCGGTCCGGTGCCGCGCGGGGCCCGGCGCGCCCGCTACGCGAGGCGGAGATCGACGAGCGGATGGTCGGCGAAGACCTCGAGGACGATGTCGAAGTAGGTCCGGCCGGTGCCCGCGCGGAGGGCGTCGAGGTCGGCCCGGAAACGGGTCGTGTCGAAGGTGCCGGGCCGGTCGAGCTTGTCCAGCAGCCAGCGCTCGGTCGCCGCGACCCCGAGCGCCTCCCGGCTGCGGGCGTGGTCGTGCCAGACGACGACGGCGGGGTCCCCGCTGCTCGTCCGCGCGTCGAGCCCGTAGAGCACGTCGTCGAGCGCGTCCAGGCTCGCGCCCATGCGCCAGTCCTCCTCGCGCATGAACTCGCGGTCGAACTGGTCGTAGAGGTCGCCGATCGTGTCGATCCGCGTGCCGTCGATCCGATAGTCGGGCATGGGGTCACCGTCTCACACCGCCGCGGGGAGCCCCTATCCTCGGTCGCGAGCCCGGCGTCGCCGAGCCCGGCCGCGGGCGCCTGCCGGCGCGCCGACGACCGACGGGACGAGAGGAGCCGGGATGGTCGCGACGGAGGAGCCCGGCGAGACGGCGAACGGCGACGAGGGGCTGCGCGATCCGATCGCCGCCTTCGACGCCCGACGCGTGCGGCGCGCCGTGCTCGCGGTCGCGCTCCTGAACCTCGGGTACTTCGGGGTCGAGTTCGTCGTCGCGCTCCGTGCGGGGTCGGTGGCCCTGCTCGCCGATAGCGTCGACTTCCTCGAGGACACCTCCATCAACCTGCTGATCCTCGTCGCGCTCGGCTGGGCGGCGGCGCGACGGGCCGTCATGGGCAAGATCCTGGCGATGCTGATCCTCGTGCCGGCGGCTGTCGCCGCGAGCGAGGCCGTCCAGCGGGTCCTCGAGCCCGCGGTCCCGGAGGCGCTGCCCGTCGTCCTCGCCTCCGTCGGAGCGATCCTCGTCAACGGCGCGAGCGCGGTGATCATCTCCCGCGTCCGACGGCATGGCGGGTCGCTCGGACGGGCGGCCTTCCTCTCGGCCCGCAACGACGTGCTGGTCAACGCCGCCATCATCGTCATGGCCCTGGTGACGCTGCGCACGGGATCCGGGTGGCCGGACCTCGTCCTGGGCTGCGGCATCATCCTGCTCGCCGTGCACGCCGCGCATGAGGTGTGGGAGGTCAGCGAGGAGGAGCGGCTGGCGGCGAAGGCCCTCGCCGGCGAGGAGATCGACTGATCGTCGGCCCCGAGCGTCGGCCCCGAGCGTCGGCCCCGAGCGTCGGCCCTGGGTGTCGGACAGCACGGCGGCCGTCGGCCCGCGTCCGGAAGACTGTGGGCATGAGCATCACGCTGGACGGCCGACTGATCTGCGCGACCGAGGACGAGGCCGCCGTCGTGCGCGCGCAGCTGCCGCGGCACGTCGAGCTGACGCGCTCGGAGGCCGGATGCCTGCGCTTCACGGTCGAGCCGACGGAGGACCCGCTGGTGTGGACCGTGTCCGAGAGGTTCGCGGATCGGGCGGCCTTCGACGCGCATCAGGCGCGCGTCCGGGCGAGCGAGTGGGGGAGCGTCACCGCCGGGATCGCCCGCGACTACACGATCGGCGACGCCGACGACGCCTGAACTCCCGCCCGCCCGGCTCCTGTCAGGCGGAGCGTTGACCCTGACCGAGGGCAGGAGAAGCATGGGGCGCCATGAGCCTCTTCATCACCTGCCCCGTCGACAGCGTCGAGCGGTCGATCGCCTTCTACACAGCCCTCGGCTGGACCCCGCGCCCCGAGTTCTCCGGCCCGGAGGTCGCCTGCTTCGAGATCGCCGACGGCCAGCTCGTCATGCTCAGCGGCCGTGAGGCGTACGCGAGCGTCGGCGACACCGACGACTATCCGTTCATGTATCAGCGCCAGTTCGACGACCCCGACGGCTACCACTACTCGCCGTTCTGGATGAAGCCCGCCGCGGAGCCCGCCGCCTGAGCGGCCCATCGCGCAGGTCGCCCCGCGCACCGCGCCTCCCGTCGGCGGGCCGGCAGGACGTCGTCTCGGATGCCTGCGCCCGGCTGGCGCCGGTACGGTTCATCCCCGGGCGTGCTCGACAGCTCGCTGCAGCACCACATCGAGCGGGCGAAGGGCAACGGCGTCACCGCCGAGGAGATGGCCGAGGTCCTCACCCACGCGGCCTTCTACGCGGGCTGGCCCAAGGCCTGGGCCGCGTTCCGCTGTGCGAAGGAGATCTACGCCGACGGCTGATCCTCCGACGGTGCCGCGGCGGTCATCGCGCGTCCTTCCGTCCGGGGCCGACGTCGCTCCACAGGGGCCGCAGGAGCGTGTGCGTCTGCTCGGTGGTCAGGGGCGGGACGGGCAGCGCGGAAGCGTGGCCGTCGGCCCGGAGCCCGCCTCCAGCGCCCGTTCCGCGACCCGGTTCGCCAGCGGCGCCACCCGGTCCCGGGCCTCGTCGTACGCCGCCGGGCGCCCGTGACGGCGGGCGAAGATCTGCGCCATGCCCCGGTCCTGCGCCTGCAGGGCGAGGGAGCGCTCGAGGATCGCGTCGATCAGCTCCTCCAGGAGCGGTCCTCGGAGGCACCGACCAGCACGCGGATCACCCCGTAGTACACGGCGGCGGCGATCAGCGATGCGCCGACGGCCTGCAGCACTCCCTGCGCTCCCGTCCATCGATCCGGGAACAGCAGCGAGCCCGCGAGCTGCAGGACGATCATCAGAGCCAGGAACACGAGGACCTCGCCCCGCCCCGGCCGGGCACGCCGGCGCCCGGCACCCATGAACGGGTGCCGGGCGTCGGGCGTCGGTCGTCAGCCGTCGGACGAGTGCGCGGGACTCAGTCCTGCGCGCCCCGGATGAGGTCGGCGGCGCGCTCGCCGATCAGCATCGTGGTGATGTTCGGGTTCACCGCGACGAGCTGCGGCATGACCGAGCCGTCCACGACGCGCAGGCCGGTGACGCCCTTGACCCGCAGCTGCGGGTCCAGCGGCGACATGTCGTCGTCGGCCGCGCCCATGCGCACCGTGCCCGCGGGGTGGTAGACGGTGTTGTGGGTCTTGGAGACGTAGTCGGCGATCTCCTCGTCGGTCTGCACGTCCTCGCCCGGGAACAGCTCGCGGCCGCGGAAGGCGTCCATCCCGGGCTGAGCGACGATCTCCCGGGCCCTGCGGATCCCGGCGACGGCGACGCGCATGTCGTGGCCCTCCTCGTCGGTGAAGTAGCGCGGGTCGACCTTCGGCTTGTCGCGGTAGTCGATCGAGCGCAGCCGCACGGTGCCGCGGGAGCGGGCGTGGGTGACGTTCGGGGTCAGGGCGAAGGACTCCGGGGAGGTCGGGTAGCCATGGCGGCGGGTGTGCATGTCGAAGGGGACCGAGCCGTAGTGCATCATCAGGTCGGGCAGGTCCAGGCCCTCCTCGGTGGCGGCGAAGATCCCGATCTCCCACCACTGGGTGGACTCGCGGGTCATCTTCTGCGTGGACTCCCAGGAGATGACCGCCTCGGGGTGGTCCTGCAGGTTCGAGCCGACGCCGGGGGAGTCGACCCGCACCTCGATGCCGACCTCGCGCAGGTGGTCGGCGGGGCCGATGCCCGAGAGCATCAGCAGCTTCGGGGAGTCGATCGCCCCGGCCGAGAGGATCACCTCGCGGCGCGCGTGCATGATCGAGGAGCGGTCGAAGGCGTTGTCGATGTACTCCACGCCCGTCGCGCGCTGCTCGCCGTCGAAGAGCACCCGCATGACCTGCAGGCTCGTGAGGACGTGCAGGTTCTCCCGCTCGAGGTTCGGGTGGAGGTAGGAGACGGAGGAGGAGGCGCGGGTGCCGTCGGGCTGACGGTTCACCTGGAACCAGTTCGCGCCGTCGACGACGGTCTCGAAGTCGTTGAAGCGGGCCCGCGGGATGCCCGCCTGCTCGCAGGCGTCGAGGAGGGCGACGCCGACGGGGTCCTCCGGCGGGACGTCCATCAGGTGCACGGGCCCGTCGGTGCCGTGGCCCTCGCCGGTGCGGTCCCTGTTCGTCTCCAGGCGGGCGATGAGCGGCAGGATCGTCGCGGCGTTCCAGCCCTCGGCGCCGAGCTGCTCCCACAGGTCCATGTCCTCGGCCGGCGGGTGGAAGGCGATGCAGGAGTTGTGCGAGGAGCAGCCGCCGAGCACCTTCGCGCGGGCATGGCGCATGAAGGAGTTGCCGTTCTCCTGCGGCTCGATCGGGTAGTCCCAGTCGAGGCCGGACTCCAGCAGCTCGGGCCAGCGCTTGAGCTCCAGCACCTCCTGGTGCTCGAGGTCGGAGGGGCCGGCCTCGAGGAGGGCGACCTCGATGCTCGGGTCCTCGCTCAGGCGGGCGGCGAGGGCCGCGCCGGCGGAGCCTCCGCCGACGATCAGGTAGTCGAACTCGGCGATCGGGTTCTCGGAGACGGGATTCTCGGAGGCGGGGGTGTCAGGGCCGGGGGTGTGCACGGTCATGGGTGCTGCGTCCTCTCGGGTCGGGTCGGGTCGGGGCGGCTCGACCGGATCGATCACTTGCGGGGGAACCAGCCGGAGACGGCGGGCTCGGTGTTCTCGTAGATGTGCTTGGTCTCGGTGTACTCCTCGAGACCCGTGGGGCCGAGCTCGCGGCCGACGCCGGACTTCTTGAAGCCGCCCCACTCCGCCTGCGGCAGGTAGGGGTGGTAGTCGTTGATCCAGATCGTGCCGTGGCGCAGCCGGCGCGAGACCCGGTTCGCGGTGCCCGCGTCGGAGGTCCACACGGCGCCGGCGAGGCCGTACTCGGTGTCGTTGCCGATCGCGATCGCCTCCTCCTCGGTCGCGAAGGTCTCCACCGTGATGACCGGACCGAAGCCCTCCTCGATCACGGCCGGGTTCTCGGCGGTGCAGCGGTCCAGCACCGTCGGCGCATAGAAGAAGCCCTGCTCGTGCTCGGGGCCGCCCCAGTGCCCGCCGGTGCGCAGTCGCGCCCCGGCCTCGATGCCGCGCCTCACGTAGTCGGTGACCTTGTCGCGGTGCGCCGCGGAGATCAGCGGACCGGTCTCGGCCTTCTCGTCGAAGGGGCCGCCCATGACGATGCCCTCGGCGCGGGTGACGAGGTCGTCGACGAAGCGCTCGGCGATCGACTCGTGCACGATCAGCCGCGTCCCCGCGGAGCACACCAGGCCCGAGTCGAGGAAGCCCGCGTTCAGGGCGTTGTCGAGCGCGGCCTCGTAGTCGGCGTCGGCGAAGACGATGTTGGGGTTCTTCCCGCCGAGCTCGAGGGCGACCTTCGTGATGCCGCTCGCGGCGGACTCGGCGATCCGGCGCCCGGTCACGAGACCGCCGGTGAAGGACACCAGGTCGATCTCGGGATGGCTCGACAGCGGGGCGCCGACGGTCGCGCCGTCGCCGAGGACGAGGTTCGCGACGCCGCGGGGGAGACCCAGGTCCTCGAGCACCTGCATCATGAGGATCGTGGTGTGCGGGGTGAGCTCCGCCGGCTTGATGACGAAGGCGTTGCCCGCCGCGAGCGCCGGGGCGATCTTCCACGAGGCCTGCAGCAGCGGGAAGTTCCAGGGCGTGATCATGCCGCACACGCCGATCGGCTCGCGCACCACGCGGGAGATGACGGACGGGTCGCCCGCGTCGACGAGCCGGCCCGGGTCCTGGTCCGCGATCTTCCCGAAGTAGCGGAAGCAGGCGGCGATGTCGTCCATATCGCCCTCGGCCTCGACGAGGCGCTTGCCGGTGTCGAGGGCCTCGGCGCGGGCGAACTCGTCCTTGCGCTCGGCGAGCCGGTCCGCGACCCGCAGCAGGAAGTCGCCGCGCTTCGCGGCCGGGGTGTCGGCCCATTCGCGTCGCTCGAAGGCGGCGCGCGCGGCGAGGATCGCGCGCTCGACGTCCTCGGTGCTCGCCTCGGAGACGGTGCCCACCGCGGTGCCGTCGGCGGGGCAGAGGATCGTGCGGGTCTCGCCGGTGGAGGACGCCGTCCACGCGCCGTCGATGAACAGGGTCGCAGGGGTCTCAGTCATGATGCTCCTTCGTCGCGGTCGTCGCGGTCGTCTCTGTCGTCTCAGGGTCGACGTGGTCGGCGTCGTCCCACGTGTCGGGCGCCGTGACCGGGATGGTGCCGGTCGCGGTGCCGATGTCGTCGCTCATCGTCAAGTACATGATGTGAGCGTCGTAGGAGTCCAGGACATCGCTGATGACCTGCTCCTTCGTGCAATCCATGATGTCGCGGCCGCGCGATCCGGTCCGCGAGAAGATCTCGATGCGGTAGTAGACGTCGCGCACGGTCGAGAGATTCGCGGCGAAGCTCGGCACCGCGTAGGCGACCGGGTAGGCCTGGTACTTGAAGTCCTCCGCCTCCGGGAAGGAGACCACGAGGTCGACATAGGGCACGCCGCTGTCGGGGTGCTCGCCACGATGGCAGGCGACGTCGGCCCCGAGGCGGCGCAGCTCGCCGGCGACCTCCTCGACGGCGGGGGCGGCGACGGTCTCGACGAAGCGGCGGGCCTTCGCCTCGTCGGCGTAGGACATGCGGCGCTGGAGCCGCTGCTTCCAGGGGAGGCGGTCCTGCGGCTCGCCGCTGCGGACCCGGCTGGTGAGCACGCCGGGCAGCGCCGCCATGCGGGCGTCGGCGTCCATCTGCTCGGTGCGCAGCACCTTCCACAGGCTGAACATCACCAGGTACACGAGGACCGACAGCGGCAGGCCGACGATCACGGTCGCCGCCTGGAGCGTGTAGACGCCGTCGATGAACAGCATCACCAGGGTGAGGGCGCCGGTGATCACGGCCCACACGATGCGCAGCCAGGGTGGGCCGTCGGAGTCGGTGGTCTGCGCCTTCGAGGTCATGTTCGCCATCACCAGCGAGCCGGAGTCCGCGGAGGTGACGTAGAAGAACAGTCCCGTCACCAGGGCGAGGGACACGGTGAACACCGCGCCCGGGTACTGCTCGAGCAGGTTGAAGAAGCCGGACTCCGGCTGGTTCGCGGCGAGCTCGATGAAGTCGCTGTCGCCCGCGAAGCTCAGCGCCGCGTTCCCGAAGATCGATACCCACAGCAGGATGAACGAGAAGGGGATCAGCAGCACGCCGACGACGAACTCGCGCAGCGTGCGTCCGCGGGAGATCCGCGCCAGGAACAGGCTGACGAAGGGCGCCCATGCGATCCACCAGGCCCAGAAGAACAGGGTCCAGTCCGCCATCCACTGGTCCGCGGGATAGTCGGGGGCGCCGTCGGTGTAGGCGAAGGTGTTCATCATCATCCCGGGGAAGCGGGAGAAGAAGTCGCCGATGTTCTGCACGAGGGCGTTGAGCAGCTGGTGGGTCTCCCCGGAGATCAGCACCCACAGCATCAGCACGATCGCCAGGAGCACGTTGAGCTCGGAGAGGCGGCGGATGCCCTTGTCCACCCCGGAGACGGTCGAGATGATCGTGATGAGCACGGCGAGGCCCATCAGCGAGATCTGCACCCCGATCGAGGAGGGGATCCCGAACAGGGCGGTGAGACCGAAGTTCAGGAACACGACGCCGATGCCGAGGGACACGGAGATCCCGAAGATCGTGCCGATCGTCGCGCCGATCTCGGCGGCGTGGCCGACGGCGCCGTGGATGCGCCGGCCGAAGATCGGTGCGAGCGCGGAGCGGATTGACAGCGGCAGGTGGTAGCGGTACGCGAACAGGCCGAAGGCCATGCCCATCAGGGCGTACATCGCCCAGCCGGGGATGCCGTAGTGGAAGATCGTCCAGATCGTCGCCATCCGGGCGGCGTCGTCGGACCTGGGGACGCCCTCCGGCGGGGTGAGCAGGTTCGTGGCCGGTCCGGAGATCCCGAAGAACATCAGGTCCACGCCGATGCCGGCGGCGAAGAGCATCGCCGCCCAGGTGAAGACGTTGTACTTCGGCACCGAGTGGTCCGGGCCCATACGGGTGCGGCCCACGCGCGAGAACGCGACCAGCAGCACGAAGACGACCACGAGCGTGGCGGTCGCGACGTAGTACCAGCCGAAGTTCGTCGCGATCCAGCCCATCGACCCGAAGATCGCCGTCTCGGCCGCGTCGGGCCAGATCGCGGCGAACAGCACGAAGCCGACGATGATCACCGAGGTGCCGAGGAAGACCGGCCAGTTGACCCGGGAGCGGCCAGACCGATCACCTCCGACCTCCTGGTCGGCAGGGGCGGGCGAGGCCTGGGCCATCACGATCCTCTCGGTCGACGCACGGGAACGGGCCCGGCCGCGGCGCGGCAGGCCCGTGGGGAGATCCGGCACGGCGGACGAGGAGCATCGTCCCCGACCGCCGACCGGCCTCGACCATAGGATCGGATTGTCGGATTGACCAGTCAGCCGGAGGAAGCCGAGGGACCGGTCACGTCCGCCAGGCGCTCAGAGCCCGACGGGCAGCGGGTGCTCTCCCTTGATGACGAAGTAGGAGCCGCGGATCTCGCCGGCGAGCTTCGAGCGCTGACGGGCGAACTTGAAGGCGGAGAGCTCGGGCGGGACCTCCATGCCCTCGGAGAGCTTGAAGCCGACGGCGCGCTTGCCGCCGTCCTCCCGGGTCCACAGCACGTTCAGCGCGAGCCCGGACTCGTAGAAGACGTGGACCCAGAAGATCCCGTCGACCTCGCTGATGCTCACCTCGAGCGCGGGGGAGGTGGGCACGATCTCGCGCTCGGAGCGGAGGATCTCCTCGACCCAGGCGAGGGTCGCGGGCGCCTCCGCCGCGGGCATCGTGGTGAAGATGTGCTTGTACTTCGTCGAGAAGTAGCGCGCCTCGTTGGCGCGCAGTCCCGCGAGGGCGTCGACGACGGGGGAGGACTCGAGGCCCTCGGCGGAGACGTCGGTGAACGAGACGGGCTGGGCGGGCATGCGTCCTCCTGGGGTCGGTGCGCCGAGGCTACGCCGCGGCGGCCTCGAGGCGCGCGATGTCGAGCTTGGTCTGGGTCATCAGCTCCCGCGTGACGGCCTCGGCGTGCGGTCCGGTCAGCAGCTCGTTCAGCCGCTGCGGCACGACCTGCCAGGACAGGCCGAAGCGGTCGCGGCACCAGCCGCACTGCGAGGGGGCGCCGCCGTCGGCGATGAGGGCGTCCCACAGCGCGTCGACCTCGTCCTGCGTCTGCACGGTGAGCACGATCGAGGCGGCCTCGGAGAGCGGGAACGCGGGACCGCCGTTGAGCAGGGTGTACGGGATGCCGCCGAGCTCGATGTCGACGGTGAGCGGCTGACCGGTCATGTCGGGCCCGTCGGGCGCGCCGCCGCCGGACTCGTAGACCGCGCGTCCGACGATGCGGGAGCCGGGCACGAGGGAGGTGTAGAACGCGGCGGCCTCGTCGATGCGGCCGTCGAACCAGAGGCAGGTGCTCACGGTGGTCATGATGCGGTCCTCACTGCTCGGGACGGACCCGACGGCTCGTCGTCCTCTCACCGTAGGAGCCCGCGGCACGGCAGATGTGTCCGATCCTGCGGACCCGACGACGGGATGACGGCAACGGTGAGCGGAGGCTCATGCAGCCTCCGTTCCGCTGCGACGTCGTCCCCGCCCGCGTGATCCGCTCCCGGGATCAGGCCTCCTCGGCGCCGGAGGACTCCGCCGGCTGAGGACCTTCCTGAGGCCCGCCGAGGCCCCCGATGACGGCGTGCAGCACGAGGTCCCGCAGCAGGACGGCGATCTCCTCGACGGAGGAGCGCGCGGGGTCGTCGAGCCAGACGCGGATCGTCCAGACGATGGCGGCGGCGAGCGCGGTCGAGGTCGTCGCGAGCGGCAGCGGCCCCTCCTCGATCGCGGGGGCCAGGGGCGAGGTCTCGCGCACGCGCTCGGCGAGGAAGCCGACGATGCGCTCGTGGACCTCGACGCCGCCCGGCCCGTGCAGGGCGGCGGCGAAGAAGGCGGCGTGCTGGTCGAGGCGGTGCAGGATGGCCGTGAACGCCGCGGCCATCGCGTCGGCGCGCTCGGCCTCGGGCAGGTCGGAGGCGAGGGTCATCCCCGCGAAGGCGTCCTCGAGGCGGCTGAGGGCGGCGTCGGCGAAGGCGGTGGGGAGGTCCCCGAAGGCGGCGTAGAAGGTGGGGCGGGTGACCCCGGCCTCGGTGACGATCTCGGTGATCGTCACGCTCTCGGGGCCGCGCTCGTCGAGGAGCCGCAGCGTCGCCTCGCGCAGCCGCTGCGTGGATCGGCTGCCGGACCGGTTGCCCGATCGCCCGTCTGAGCGGCTGTCCGGCCCGGCCCCATCCTGGATCTTACGCATGTAAGGATCCTACGCCGACGGGGAACGCGGAGCGCGCGGGGATGCGCCGGCTACCGCTCGGGCCGGGGCCAGGGGGTCCCGCGGTACTCCTCGAGGTCCTCGTTGAAGCGGCGCAGGGCGCCGACGAAGGCGTCGAGCTCCTCCTCGGTCCAGTGCGCGGTGACGCGCTCGAAGAGGGCGGCGCGGTCGGCGATCTCGCGGGCGAACCGTCGTCGGCCCTCCTCGGTGGGGCGGTGCTTGCGGGCGGTGCCGCCGTCGGGGTCGGGGATGCGTTCGATGAGCCCGGCGCGGATCGCGGCGGCGACCTGCCGGTGGACGGTCGAGACGTCGAGGCTGAAGGCCTCGGAGAGCTCGGCGACGGACATCGGGGGCGAGGACTCCAGCCGCGCGAGCAGCACGGCGGCGCTGCGGTCGATCTCGGGGGAGCGCACGGTGGAAATCGTGTTGTGCATCGCGTAGCGCGACAGGAGCATCTGCTCGTAGGCGAGCACCTCGGAGGCGCTGACGTCGGTCATCCGGTCCTCTCCCGTCCTGTCGGTCCTGCCCGGTGGATTCTGTGCGGTCGATCCTGCCCGTCGGCGACCGCAGGGGCGCCGCCGACGTGACAGAGCGTACCCACCCGCACGTTTGCATGATGCAAACGGTCGGGCGTACGTTTGCATCATACAAATCGAGGTCGGCGGGAGCCGGGGAGAGGCAGGGATCCGATGGCAGCGCAGAGCGCGCCCACGACGGACGGGGCGACGGGCGGGGCGACGGCGACGGGAGGGCCCCCGGCGTCGCGCCTGATCACCCCCACCTTCGCGATCGCCTGGGGGGCGAACTTCTTCCAGTACCTCACCTTCTACTTCCTCGTCACGACGATGGCGCTCTACGCGGTCCGCGAGTTCGCGGCCTCGGACGCCGCCGGCGGCTTCGCCTCGAGCGCCTTCGTCGTCGGCGCGACGGTCGCGCGCCTCCTCTCCGGCTACATGGTCGACCGCTTCGGCAGCCGCCGGGTCATGGTGGTGGCGCTCGTCGTCGCGACGCTCATGTGCGCGCTCTACCTGCCCGCGGGATCGCTGGCCCTGCTGATCGCCGTGCGCATCGTCCACGGCTTCAGCTACGCCTTCGCGAGCACCGCGATCATGGCGATCGTCCAGCGCGGGATCCCCGCGGCCCGGCGTGCCGAGGGCACCGGCTATCTCGCGCTCGGCACGACCCTCGCCGCGGCGCTCGGCCCGGCCCTGGGCCTGGCGATCGTCGGCTCCTTCTCCTACGCCATCCTCTTCTGGACCGCTCTCGCGACGGCCGTCGTCGGCCTCCTGCTGGGACTGTTCATCCGCGAGGACGCCTCTCGCGCGTCTCGTCCGACGGGCGCCGCCGCCGCGGCGCGCCCGGCCTTCGCGGTGCGCAGCATCCTGCATCCGCGGGTCGTCCCGATCGGGCTGTTCATGGTGCTCGTCGGCCTCAGCTATGCCGGCGTGATCACCTTCCTCAACGCCTATTCGGAGGAGCGGGACCTGGTGGCCGGCGCGAGCTTCTTCTTCGTCGCCTACGCGATCTCGATGTTCTGCATGCGCTTCGTGCTGGGGCGCGCGCAGGACGCCCGCGGCGACAACCTCGTGGTCTACTTCGGCCTGCTGATGTTCGTTGCCGCCCTCGTGCTGCTCGCGGTCGCGGGGGAGGACTGGCAGGTGGTCGTCGCCGGCGTCCTGACGGGCCTCGGCTACGGGACGCTCATGCCGGCCGCGCAGGCGATCGCCGTGAGCGCCGTCGACGAGCACGAACTCGGCACCGGCATCTCGACCCTGCTGCTGCTCGCGGATCTCGGGATCGGTCTCGGCCCGGTGCTGCTCGGCGTGGTCGTCACCGTCGCCGGCTACGGCGCGATGTTCGGCGGGCTCGCCGTCGTGATCGTGCTCGCCGCGATCCTCTACCACGGCGTCCACGGGCGCCATGAGGGGGATCGTCGGCTCGCCCGCGCCGCGGCGCTCAACGCGTCGGACGCTGACGAGCTCACGGCCGTCGCGTGACGCGGCGGTGAACAGGGGGCGGCATCGCCGCTGGTCACAGGAGTATTACGACACGATGTGCCGTCCGTGACGTATCCCTCCGGGGCTGGGATGCGCCTGGGAGCCGACCCTAGAGTGGTCTGCCGATGGCTGCAGACACACGGATCTCCCCTGTTCCCGGGATCGATGCCACCCTCGCACGCGAGCGGCTCGAAGCCCCGAGCAAGGGCTGGATCGCCCGTCTGACCTCCGCCCGGGCCCTCGGGATCGCCTTCGTGGCGCTGTTCCTGGTGGCGGCCGGCCCCTTCCAGCGGGTCGACGTGCTGCTGGCCGAGCGCTGGCTGCGTCGTCTCGCCCCGGACCTCGTGTGGTTCGCGCAGAACGTCCTGGATCGGATCGCCGGCCAGGCGGTCTGCCTGCCGGTCCTCGCGGCGATCGCGATCGTCCTCGCCCGACGACGGCGCTCCTGGCGACCGATCGTGCTGGCCCTGTGCGCGGAGGCCGCGTTCTATCTCGGCGTCGGCGGACTGAAGGTGATCACCGCGCGCGGCGTCAGCTACCGCCACGACCCCGACTTCTTCGCCGCGGGCTTCCTCGCGGCGGGCTCGAAGGGCATCAGCTTCCCCTCGGGCCATGCGGCCGAGTCGATCCTCATCTACGGCATGGGCGCCTATCTCATCGCCCGCTACTCGGGCGTCGCCGATCGCACGATCCGCCTGCTCACCGCGGGCGTCGCCCTCCTCGCCGTGAACTCGGTGACGGTGTCGTTCCTGCTGGGATGGCACTGGACGAGCGACCTCATCGGCGGCATCCTCGCCGGCGGCTTCTTCCTGCGGCTGATCACCGACCTCGACCGTCGCGCGCTGCTGCGCCAGCTCGATCGCCTGATCGGCGCCCCGGACACCTGCGTCCTGTCCGCCGACTGCTCGCTGCGCCGCTAGCGGCTCGTCTCCGTCTCGTCCCGGTCCTCGTCTTCTTCGCGCAGGCGCGGCTCGACCCGGCGCTCGGGGTTCATGCCGGCCTTGTCGGCGTAGAAGGCGCGGATCCGGTCCATATCGGCGCTCACGTCGCCGGTCAGCGCGAACGTCGGTCCGAGGCCCGTGGTCATCGTGGTGCGGTCGACGTAGCCGAGGGTCACGGGCATGCCGGTCGCGCGGGCGATGCGGTAGAAGCCCGACTTCCAGTGCGTGTTGCCGCTGCGGGTGCCGTCCGGCGTGACGACGAGGGAGAAGACCTTGCCCGCCTGGATCCGCGCGACCGCGTCGGCGACGACGCGGCTCGGATTCGAGCGGTCCACCGGGATCCCGCCGAGGGCCCGCATGATCGGTCCGCGCCAGCCGGTGAACAGCGTGTGCTTCCCCAGCCAGCGGATGTCGATGCCCAGCGTCCAGGCGATCCCGAGCATGAGCGCGAAGTCGCCGTTGGAGGTGTGGGGCGCACCGATGAGCACGGTGGGGCGTCCGGGGTGAGGTTCGGTGGCGAGGCGCCAGCGACTCAGCGACCAGAACGCGCGAGAGAGCAGGCGTCGTAGCACGAGGTCAGCATAGCCAGTCCGGCGGTGCGATCGACATGGTCGTCGAGTGCTTCAGTCGAGCGGCGGCCGCCGGCGGTTCCGCTTGGTCTCGCCGCGCTGCTTCTTGGCGGCGAGCCGGCGCCGCTGTGATCCGCGGGTGGGCTTCGTCGGCCGACGGGGCACGGGCGGCGCGACGGCCTCGCGCAGCATCTCAGCGAGCCGTTCCCGCGCAGCGATCCGGTTGCGCCGCTGCGCCCGCTGCTCGGCGGAGGCGACCGTCAGCACGGTCCCGGCGAGCCGTGGGGCGAGCGCCGCGAGCGCCCGCGCGCGCTGCGCCTCGTCGAGGGCCGATGTCGTCCCCAGGTCGAGGCTAAGCTGGACCCGCGAGTCGGCGGTGTTGACGCCCTGTCCGCCGGGGCCCGAGGCGTGCGAGAAGCGCTCGACGAGCTCGTCCCCGGGCACGACCAGTCCGCGCGGCGCCCCGGGGCCCGGAGCGATGCGGATATCGTGCAGAGGGGGCATGGGACGAGTCTCCCAGAGGTGCCCGGATAGGCGGCTGCAGTACTTGCAGTGATATGCAAGACGAAGGCCTGTCGGGTCGGGGGTGTGGGACGCTGACGAGCGATCCGCCGCCTAGAGGGTGATGCAAGTCACGCAAGTGACCAACGGGACGAAATGCAAGTTCTTGCGGGAACTCGGGTGTTAGATAGTGTTGAAATCTTCCGAGGAGAGGGTCACCGTGGAAACTGCAGTCCGTCAGGAGAACACGCCGCCGAAGGCGTCCCGAGTCCCCCGGCGCGGCGTGCTCGCCGCCGCCGCGTGGGCCGCCCCCACGCTCGCCGTCGCCACCGCGGCGCCGGCCATCGCCGCCAGCCCGCCCATCGACCCGCTGACCGACCTCTCCGTCAACGCCCTAGGCGGTGCCGAAGGCCTCAACTCGACCGGCAGCTCCTTCATCCCCGGTTCCACCCCCTCTCCTGTTTCGCCGTACACCGACTTCCGTCGCGCCTTCTCGGTCACGAACACCGGCGACGGATCGTTCACCGGCTCCCTGCGCATCGACTTCACCTTCCCCCGCATGTGGAACCAGGCGGGCCAGGGCGGCGACGCCGACGCGTTCAGCAACTGGAGCACCCAGGACCTCGGCGGCACCGGCGGCGGCAGCATCGGCGGCGCGTCCTCGTGGACGGTCGGGGCGGCTGCGCCGAGTTTCACGCAGAACACCGGCAACTACGCCTGGACCGCGGTCTACCTCCGCAACGACCCGGCGTACTTCACCCTGACGAACGTGTCGCTTCCGCCCGGCGCGACGATCTGGTTCGCCCTCAACGCCAGCATCCCCTTCCCCTGGATCGGCGACCCCGGCGTCTACATCAACCCCGGCAACCCGAATCGCATCTACTGGCGCTCGGAGGTCGACATCACGGCGACCACGACCGGCGGCACCAACCTCGGCACGTACCGCACCCCGGTCGGCAGCTGGACCGACGGCATCTGGTACTTCAATGGCGGCGGCCCCTACGCCTACGACGGCGGTCACGGCCTCTACCCGTCCTACGGCACCTCCTGACCCCTGCCCCGGGCGACCGCCGGCGGTGGGAGGATTCTCCGATGACCGCTACTCTCGTCGCCCACGGCCTCGCCGGCGGCTACGGCCACCGGATCCTGTTCGAGGGGATCGACCTGACCGTCGGCCCCGGTGACGTCCTCGGGATCGTCGGCGCCAACGGCGCCGGGAAGTCGACCCTGCTGCGACTGCTCGCCGGGGCCGACGCCCCGTTGTCGGGGAGTCTCACGCGCAGCCCGTCGGACGCGTTCGTCGGCCACCTCCCGCAGGAGCACGAGCGGGTCGCCGGCGAGTCCGTCGGCGCCTACATCGCCCGGCGCACGGGCTGCGCGGCGGCGACCCGCGCGATGGACGCGGCCGCCGAGGCGCTCGCGGGACCGGACGCGGGTGCCGCCGACGCCTATGCCGCCGCGCTCGAGCACTGGCTCGCGAGCGGCGCCGCCGATCTCGAGGACCGCATCCCCGCGGTCCTCGCCGAGCTCGGCCTCGACATCCCCGGCACCGACGTCGACGCGCTGGCGATGACCTCGCTGTCCGGTGGGCAGGCCGCGCGCGTCGGCCTCGCCGCGCTGCTGCTGTCCCGCTTCGACATCGTGCTGCTGGACGAGCCCACCAACGACCTCGACCTCGACGGCCTCGCGCGCCTCGAGGCGTTCGTGCAGGGGCTGCGGGGCGGCGCCGTCGTCATCAGCCATGATCGCGAGTTCCTCTCCCGCTGCGTCACCGAGGTGCTCGAGCTCGACCTCGTCCAGCGCTCCCATCGGCTCTACGGCGGCGGCTACGACGCCTTCCTCGAGGAGCGGGCGACCGTGCGCCGCCATGCCCGCGAGCAGTACGAGGAGTTCGCCGAGAAGAAGGCCGACCTCGTCGCCCGGGCCCGCACCCAGCGCGAATGGTCCAGCCAGGGGGTCCGCAACGCCATGCGGAAGAGCCCCGACAACGACAGGATCCGGCGCCGCGCGCAGAGCGAGTCCAGCGAGAAGCAGGCCCAGAAGGTGCGGCAGATGGAGTCCCGCATCGCCCGCCTCGAGGAGGTCGAGGAGCCGCGCAAGGAGTGGCAGCTGCAGTTCACGATCGGGGCCGCGCCCCGCTCCAGCAGCGTCGTCGCGACCCTCTCCGGCGCGGTGGTCCGCCAGGGCGGCTTCACCCTCGGCCCCGTGTCGCTCCAGGTCGACGGGGGAGAGCGGATCGGCATCACGGGCCCCAACGGTGCCGGCAAGTCGACCCTGCTGCGGCTCCTGCTCGGGCGGATCGAGCCCGACGTGGGCTCCGCCTCGCTCGGCGCCTCCGTCGCGATCGGCGAGATCGACCAGGCCCGTTCGCTGCTCGTGGGTGACCGGCCGCTCGCGGAGGCCTTCGGGGACCTCGTCCCCGAGCTGCCGCCGGCCGACGTGCGCACGCTGCTCGCGAAGTTCGCCCTCAAGGCGGATCACGTCGGCCGGCCCGCCGCCGAGCTGTCACCGGGCGAGCGCACCCGTGCGGCGCTCGCGCTGCTCCAGGCCCGGGGCGTGAACGTCCTCGTCCTCGACGAGCCGACGAACCACCTGGACCTCCCGGCGATCGAGCAGCTGGAGCAGGCCCTCGAGAGCTACGAGGGCACGCTGCTGCTCGTCACGCACGACCGTCGGATGCTCGACGCCGTGCACGTGGACCGCCGCTGGCACGTCGAGGCCGGTCGCGTCACCGACGCCTGACATGCCCAACGGGGCGGAACCGCGGCTGCGGCTCCGCCCCGTCGGGCGTCGGTCGGGACGATGGAATCGATCGGCGTCTCGGTCGTCGGATCAGTCGTCGGTGCCGGTCGGGATGCCGGCGGCGATGCGGCGCTTCTCGAGGGTGGCGACGTTCTCGTCGATCCGCTTCTTCGAGAGCGGGTACCAGGTGACGAGGATGACGCCGGCGAGGCCGAGCAGGAGCGCGGGGACCAGGGTGGTCAGCGTGTAGATGCCGTCGAGCACGGACTGGGTCTGCACGACGCTCTCGCCGGAGGTCGCGGAGACGTAGCCGATCCAGCCGAGGGCCCAGCCGGAGAGGCCGCCGGCCAGAGCCTGGCCGAGCTTGCGGGCCCACGAGTAGGTCGCGTAGACGGTGGCGTCGTTGCGCTCGCCGGTGCGGATCTCCTGGAAGTCGATCACATCGGTGATGAACGCCCAGATCAGGACGTTCAGCGCGGCGAGGCCCAGCTGCATGAAGGCGAAGCCGACCATGAACACGTACGGGCTGTCGGTGTGGACGACGAACAGCAGGATGCCGGACACCAGGGCCAGGGCCATGCCGACGACGCCGACCTCGCGCTTGCCGAACCGCTTGGCGAGGGCCGTGCCGAAGGGGACCATCAGCAGGGTCGGGAGGAGGCCCACGAAGTTCGCGGCGGAGAGCAGACGGCCGTTGTTGAAGTACTCGTTGAAGGTGTACGAGACCATGCCCATCTGCAGCATCATGCCGACGAGCATGACGAGCGCCGCGGCGATCAGGCCGGTCAGGGCGCGGTTGGAGACGAGCGTGCCGAGCATGGTGCCGATGCCCATCCGCTCGCCCTTCGGCTTCGGCGGCGTCTGGACGCGCTCGATGACGTTCGCGTAGCACATGGCGTAGCAGACGACCGCGAGGATGCCGCAGGCGATGGCCGCGAGCATCATGCGGGTGGAGGAGAGCTGCGAGACGCCGTCGACGTTGATGTAGACCACGAGCGGCAGGATCACGGAGATGAACAGGTTCGCGAGGGTCGCGCCGAGGGAGCGGAAGACCGACAGCGAGGCGCGGTCCTCGGGCTTGCCGGAGATGACCGAGGCCATCGAGCCGTAGGGGATGTTCACGACGGTGTAGGTGACCGAGCCCCACAGCACGTAGGTGATGATCATCCAGGCCAGGCGGGCGCCGTAGTCGGCGTCCTGGAAGATCGGCAGGAACATGAGGATCGCGGCGACGGCGACGGGGACGGCGCCGCGGAGGATCCAGGGCTTGAAGCGGCCCGCACGGCCCGGCTTCAGGACGTCGATGAGGCGGCCGGCGCCGACGTCGGTGAAGGCGTCGAGGATGCGCGCGCCGAACAGCAGCGTGCCGACGTGGGCGGGGTGGATGCCCATCACGTTGGTGTAGAAGATCAGGAAGAACGTGGACTGCAGGATGAACGTGAAGTCGTTCCCGAAGTCCCCGAACATGTACCCGATCTTGTCGCGGAGCCCGAAGGGCCGCGTGCCCTTCTGGTCGTCGGCCACGGGGGCCGGTGCTGCGGCGGTGCTCATCGTGCGCACTCCTGTCTCGTCGTTGAGGCCGGGCACGCGTCGTCGGCATCCCCAGGGGGAGGGGAGGGCGTTCGTCGTGCCAGGGACCCGGTCCGCTGCGATCCTTGAGGACCAGGTGGCAGGAGTCTGCTCCGGGATTCAATCAACAAGCCCGGATTGCCGAGTGTTGCAGGTGCTGTTGCCAGTGACGTGCGCCGTCGACGCAGGGGTGAAGTGCCTGTGACCAGGACGGATCGACTGCAATGTGCTGATGCCGGTTGCCGCCTGTTGCGCTCCGGGCGGGCGGTGGTGGCCATCCGTTGCCATCGGCCTGCTGCCCAGCAGGCCGGTCTCCTCGTCTAGAACGGGGGCGGTCCGGCGGCGAGCGCGAGCTCCCGCTCCGGGCGCGGTTCCGGCGGGTCGGGGAGCGGGTCGTCGGCGTGCTTCTCGAGGAGGCGCAGCAGGTCCGAGGGCTCGGCGTCCGGATAGGCATGACGGATCGCCCGCAGCTCGCGGTCGAAGCGGCGCTCGACGAGATCCTCCCAGGAGCGCATCAGGTCCGCGGCGAGCTCCGGGGTGAGCAGGTCGCAGGAGTCCTCGACATCCTCGATCCGGTGAGTGCCGACGATCCAGGTGGAGGTGCCGTCCGGGTTCCGTTCGATGTCGATCAGTCCGAAGGTCTTCAGCTGGTGGTGGTGTCCGCAGAGCCGGTGGAGGTTCTCGATGCTCGTCGGCCCTCCGCGTTCAGGATGGCGATGATCGAACTCCTCGATATGGTCCATCTCGCCGAAGGTGCCGACGCTGCGGGTGCAGCCGGGCACCGCGCAGAGAGGATTGCGCAGGCGCAGGAACTCGGCCATCTGCTTCGTCGGCGTGTAGCGGTCCGCCGGGAGCGGCAGGAACTCGCCGGTCGCGGGGTCGGTGAGGATCCGGTACCAGGTGGGCTCGTCGGCCGCGATCTCGCGGGCGAGGGAGGCGGGGATCGGGATGGTGCCGTCGATCAGACCGGGAGCGTCCGACAGGCCGAGCATGCTCATCATCGGGACGACGACCTCCATCCGGAACCGGCTCCCGTCGACCTCCACACCGGGGGTCTCGAGGACTGTGCCGGTGAGGATCGCGTAGCGGATCTTCGACAGCGGCAGGCGTCGTCCGCTGCGCTCCGCCTCGCCGTCGAGGTCGAAGGGGATGGGCTCGCCCTCGACGACGGCGTGGCGCTGCTGGCGCTGGACGGCGCGCGCGGCCACGTCGAGGCGGCGGGACACGCTGAGGATCTCGTGGATCGGCCCGGTCACCATGAGGCAGGCGGTGCCGTCGTCGGACGGGTCGATGACGACCTCGACCGAGCGCTTCTCGAAGGGCGAGGAGTCGGAGTGCTTGCGGAACCAGGCGAGGAGGATCGAGAGCTCGCGCAGGAACCGGGTGATCGGGATGTTCGCGAGGTCCCAGTCGGCGACGTACTCGTCGACGATGGCGATCTCGTCGTCCTCGAGCCCGCGGGTGCGGCGGAGCAGGATCTCGAACCACTCGACCGGCAGATGGCCCTTCTCCATCCGCTCGAGCACGCGATGCAGATGGCAGACGGCGCGATAGGCGTCGCGCATCATCCGCGAAGCGCGCGGGATCGTGGTGCGGCGGGCGTCGGCCAGGAGGATCGCGTTGAGGTCGCCGTCGACGGAGTCCTCGTCCCAGAGCTGCGCCATCCGGCGCAGGCGCATGACGTAGGAGAGGGCCTCCCCATGATGGGTCGCGAAGAGATCCTGCGCGATCAGCACCTCGTAGCAGTCGGGGTCGACATGGGAGTTCGCCGCGAAGTCCGCGGGATCCAGCGGGCGGCGCGCCCGGACCGTCCGACGGGGCGGGCGGTCGCCGCGGGAGGTGGGCTCCTCGCTGTCGGCCTGCTCCCGCTCCTTCTCGTCCTGTCCGCGCAGGATGCGCGCGGCGGTCTCGGCGCGCGCCTGGATCTGGTCGAGGATCCCGGGCCCGAAGACGGATTCCACGGGACGCGCCGAGATGCCGTCGGATGTCGTGAGCATGGCCGCCCCTCCCGTTCCCCCTCGCGCAGGCCGCCCCTCGACCTGCGATGATTCCCTCAGAATAGAACCTATGTTCGAATCTGACAAGAGATGTCACAAATAGTGACCTCTTCGTGATCATCGCCGGCTGGGGGCGGCGCGAAGGGGTGGTCAGCGCGCGCGACGCACCAGGATCCGCCAGCGCTCGGGGCCGCGCTCGCGGTACTCGGTCGAGAAGGCGTCGCCGTGCTTCGCCTGCAGCTGCAGGAGCAGCGGGACCGGGTCGTGGGTCGCCGAGATGATCAGTCCCGCCTCGAGGGCCAGGGACTCGATCGCGCCGAAGATCGCCGCGTGGCGGATGGCGTGCGGGATGGTCTGCACGTCGAGCTCGGGGAGGGTCTCGTCGTGCTCGCCGCAGGCGCAGCCCTGCGAGGGCTTCTGGTTGACGACCTCGTCGCGCGAGGTCTGGATCTCGATGTCTGCCATGGCTTCTCCTGGTTCAAGGGGTGAAGGTCGGGGATCGGGCGGGCGCCGCCAGGGGCGACGCAATGCTGAATATATTACACTTCATCCCGTGGAAAATAACGTGGTCATCCGGGAGCCCGGCGAGGTCGGTCCGCGGCGGTCGGCGTCCACCGGGCGGCGCCACAGCTCCTCGCGGGAGCTGATCCTGCGCCTGGTGGAGGCGCAGCGCGCGCCGGTGTCGCTCGCTGCGCTCGTGCGCTCCTCCGGGCTGCACGAGAACACCGTCCGCGGTCATCTCGGCCAGCTCCTCGAGGACGGGTACGTCGCGCGCGGGCCGGCGCCGGCCGAGGGGCGCGGTCGTCCCGCCTGGCTGTGGCGGCCCGTGCGCGCGGAGTCGTCGTCGGCCTATGCGGAGCTCGCCGGCACGCTCGCCGAGGCCCTCGCCGAGGCCTGCCCGGAGCCCGCCGAGATCGCGCGCGATGCCGGACGCCGGTGGGGGCGGCAGCTCGCCGCCGGCCTCGAGCCCGAGCCCGAGCCCGAAGGGGCGTCGGCTCCGCCCGACGAGCGGCGCGCGGTCATCGCCGTGATGGCGGACCAGGGATTCGACCCGGAGGACACCGGGGAGGAGATCGCGCTGCGCCGCTGCCCGCTGCTCGAGGCCGCGACCCGCAGCACTGAGGTCGTCTGCGCCGTGCACCGCGGCATGGTCGACGGCGTCCTCGAGCACCTCGGCTCCGATCCGGGCGAGCGCGTCGACCTGCAGCCCTTCGCCGGTCCCGGCCGCTGCGCCCTGCATCTGCGGGCCACGGCATGAACGGCGCCCGCAGCAGCACGACCGGCACGACACCGCCCCCGCGGCGCGGACCGTCGCCGCGTCTGGCATGGATGCTGCCGGCGGGACTGGCGCTGCTCGCCGGGCTCGATGCGGCGCTGCTCCTGCTCGGGCTCCCCGCCCCGGTGACGACGGACCGGCTGCCCATCGTCCACGGGATGCTGCTGGTCATCGGGTTCGTCGGGACGCTCGTCGCCCTCGAGCGGGCGACCGCGCTCGCGCGCTGGTACGGCTTCCTCGCGCCCGGACTGCTCGGCGCCGGAGCGATCGCCCTGCTCCTCGAGCCGGTCCCGCTCGTCGTGGGCAAGGCGATGCTGGTTGCCGGGACGGCCGCGTTCACCGTCCTGTACGTGCCGCTGTGGCGGCGCCAGCACGACGACGCGCTGCTCACCCAGCTCGCCGGGGCGGGACTCGCCTGCGCCGGAGCCGTGCGCTGGCTCGTCGGGGCGCCGTTCGACCAGGTCCTGCCCTGGCTGATCGGATTCGTGGTGCTGACGATCGCCGCCGAGCGGGTCGAGCTCGCACGCATCACGCTGGGGGCGTCGGCCGGCCGACGCATCCTCCTGCACGGCGCGGGCGTCGTCCTCGCCCTCCTGATCGGCCTGGTCGCGCCGGATCTCGGGGCCGTGGCGCTCGGGGTCGCGCTGCTGGCCATGGTCCTCTGGCTCGTGCGGCACGACGTCGCCCGACGCACGATCCGCACCGCCGGGGCGACCCGCTACATGGCGGCCGCGATCCTCGCTGGATACGGCTGGCTGCTCGTGGCCTCCGCGCTCCTGCTCGTCGGCGCACCGCAGGGGAGCGCCTACGACGCCGTCGTCCACGCCGTGTTCCTCGGCTACACGATGTCGATGATCATGGCCCACGCCACCACGATCCTCCCGGCGGTGCTGCGCATCGCCCTCCCGTACCGTCCGGCGTTCTGGGTCCCGCTCGGACTGCTGCAGCTGAGCCTCCTGATCCGGCTCTGGCTGGGCGACGCCCTCGGCTGGTCGCCCGCCTGGGAGATCGGCGGCGTGCTCGGGGTGATCGCCCTGCTGGTCTTCGTCCTCACGGCGCTGACCAGCGCGATCCTCGGTCCGCCGCGTCCGCGGGAGCGGGAGCGGGAGAGGGAGCGGACGGCGACCCGCCGGTCCGACGAGGCGTCGCGCCTCGGCGGCCGACGGGCCGGCGCGATCGCCGGGGCCGCGCTGCTGGTGTGCGTGGTGGCGTCCGCGCTCGTCGGGATCCCGGGCGTCGGGATCCCGGGCGTCGGCGGAACGGCCGACGGGACCGTCGCCGTGAGCGATGCGCCGGTGCAGCGGGTGACCGTCGAGGCGGCCGATATGCGCTTCACGCCGTCGACGATCACGGTCGAGCCCGGGACGCACCTGATCATCGAGGTCGCCAACACGGATGCGGCGCAGACCCATGACCTGGTGCTCGCGACCGGGCAGAGCACCGGACGGCTCGCCCCCGGCGCCACGGCCGAGCTCGACGCCGGGGTGATCACGGCGGGCACCGAGGGCTGGTGCTCGGTCGCCGGGCATCGGCAGCACGGGATGGTGCTGCAGATCGTCGTCGGCGACGCGGAGGCGGGACAGGCCGAAGCGACCGATCATGCAGGGCATTCCGACATGGACTCCGACGCCGACATGGATTCTGGCGCCTCCCTGGAGTCCGCCGCCTACGACGCGGTGCTCGAGCCGCTGCCGGAGGCCGACGGGCCGACGACCCGCGAGGTCACCCTCGAGATCATCGAGCAGACCATGGAGGTGGCGCCCGGTCGGACGCAGACCGTCTGGACCTTCGCTGGGAGCGTCCCCGGGCCCGTCCTCCACGGACGGGTCGGCGACACCTTCGTCGTCACCCTGATCAACTCCGGGACCATGGGGCACTCGATCGACTTCCATGCCGGATCGCTCGCGCCCGACGAGCCGATGCGGACGATCGCCCCCGGCGAGAGCCTCGTCTACACCTTCACCGCCGACCGGGCCGGGATCTGGATGTATCACTGCGCGACGATGCCGATGAGCACCCATATCGCCGCCGGCATGTACGGCGCCGTCGTCATCGAGCCCGAGGACCTCCCGGAGGTCGACCGCAGCTACGTGCTCGTCCAGGGGGAGCACTACCTGTCTGACGAGACGGACGAGACCGACGGGGCGGGCGAGGTCGATGCCGACGCCGTCGCCGCCGGGGAGCCCGATCTCGTGGTGTTCAACGGGCGGGCGAACCAGTACGACGAGGAGCCGCTGACCGCGGTCGCCGGGGAGCGCGTCCGCTTCTGGGTGCTCGACGCCGGGATCGAGCGCGCGAGCAGCTTCCATGTCATCGGCGGACAGTTCGACACGGTCTGGAGCGAGGGCGCCTACCTCCTCGAGCGTTCGGAGGACAGCGGATCGCAGGCCCTCGCGCTGCAGCCCGCCCAGGGCGGGTTCGTCGAGCTCGTGCTCCCGGAGGAGGGGACCTATCCCTTCGTCTCGCATCTGATGCGGGACGCCGAGCGCGGAGCCCACGGGCTCCTCGAGGTCTCCTCCTCCGGGGGAGAGGGCGGGTGAGAGCGAGGGCGAGGGGCGCCGCCGATCAGTCCGGGACGGCCTCGCTCATCGCGCACAGCTGGAAGGTCGCGCCCTCCGGATCGGCGACCGTCGCGATGCGGCCGAAGGGGGAGTCGATCGGCCCGTCGAGGACGGTACCGCCTAGCTCGCGGACCCGCGCGAGAGCGGCCTCGCTCGAGGCCACCCCGATGTACATCCGCCAGCCGGTGGCCTCCTCGGGCATGATCCCGGTGGCGTCGCACAGGCCCCAGCTGGCCTCGTCGCCCGTGCCGTTGGTGGCGTAGCGGGGGCCATCCTCCATGGGCTCCGTCTCGCCCATCGGCGCGAGGCGGGCGTCGACGACCTCCGTGTAGAACGCGGAGGCGTCGTCGAAGCGGTGGGTCATGAGCTCGAACCACACCGGTGAGCCGGGGGCGCCGGTGAACTCGTAGCCGTCCATCTCGCCCGCCTCCCACAGGCCGATGAGCGCGCCCGTCGCATCCAGCAGGACGGCCATCCGCCCCAGCGGGCCCACGTCCATCGGCTCGAACAGCACGGTCGCGCCCGCGGCCGAGGCGCGCGCGACCCGAGCGGCGACGTCGTCGGCCGTGAGATAGACGCCCCAGGCGGAGGGGACCGGCTCGCCGGACTGATCCGGGATCCCGGCCGCGGCCATCATGCCGCCGACGAGCGCATCGCCGTTGCGGATGATCCGGTAGTGGCCGAACTCCTCGCCGGCATCCTCGAAGGTCCAGCCGAACAGGCCCGAGTAGAAGGCCTGCGCGGCGTCGAGATCCTGGACGGATGCGTCGATCCAGGTCGGGGTTCCTGTGCTGCGGGGCATGATTCCTCCTGAGGTCATGGCTCCTCCTGCGGTCACGGGCCCGGCGGGCCGCGTCGCACTCCACGCTAGGAGGAGGCGGCGATGGGGGATTGTCCGATCCTGCGCAGCAGCATCCGGCCTGCTCATCGGGTCGGCGAAGGCGGAGGGTCAGCGGGACAGGGAGGGCAGCGCGGACAGCACGGGCACCGCCTGCTCCGGCGGCAGGGCCCCGAAGCGCAGGACCACCTCCGCGGGCTCGTCAGCCGCTCCACCCGCCGGCGGTGCGGCGAGCGGCACCGGATGGACGGCGACGACGGGGTCGTCGGGCGCCAGCAGATCCCGGGCGTCGGCGTGCGCGGGGACCGCGAATCCCAGCAGGAACGGCGCCCCCGGGCAGAGGGGCAGGGCGACCTCCTCGACGCCGCGGACCAGGACGCCCGCGGCCGGGAGGCCGAACGCCGCGGGCTGCGGGTACCAGCCGATCCACACCGAGGCATCGCCCCGGCGGCCGACGGACGGCGGGAGCTCGAGGCGCACTCTCACCCGGGCCTCGTCGGAGGGCAGCAGGCGGAAGGGGCGCGGCGGACGGTCGGCGATCTTGTCGGCCAGGCGCCGCAGCGCACCGGGCGGGATGCCGACGGTGCTGCGGAAGCGCCGCGAGAAGCTCGACAGCGAGTCGAAGCCGACGGCCGTCGCCACGTCGATGACCGGCATGTCCTCCTCGAGCAGCAGGCGCTCGGCGGCATCGATCCGCAGGGCGGTGAGGTGCTGGCCGGGGCTGATGCCCCGCCGTGCGCGGAACAGCCGTGCGAAGTGGAAGGGGCTGTAGCCGGCGGCCGCCGCGAGATCCGCGACCTCGAGGCCGACGGGCCGCTCGCGCGCGAGGCGCAGCATCCCGTCCCAGGACCCGGCAGGGCCCTCGGGATCGCGGCGGACCCGGGCCGGCCCGGGCGGCGTGATCGCGCTCACCCGGTCGAGTGTAGGGAGGGGGTCCGTCGGACGCCACCGCCCAGCGCTCGCACCCGACCTGCGCCGGCCTCCCGCGCCGGCCTCCCGCGCCGGTCCACAATGGGCGGGTGCCCGCTCCCACCCTCGCCCGCCGCATCGACGATGCGATCGCCGACCTCCCGCCCGGATCCTTCGCGCTCGTGATGGCGACCGGGATCGTCGGCATCGGCGTGCGGGAGGCCGGGATCCCGGTGCTCTGGCGGATCCTGCTGGTGATCGCGCTGGTCGCCTACGCGGTCCTGCTGGTGCTCTCCGCGCTGCGGCTCGTGCGGCATCCGGAACGGGTGCGGGCGGACCTGCGCAGCCCCGCGGTCGCCTTCTCCTCCTTCACGCTCGTCGCGGGCACCGACGTGCTAGCCGTCGGCCTGCTGGGGACGACCTGGCATCGGACGGCGCTCGCGCTGCTCGTCGTCGGCGCCGCCGTGTGGTTCGTCCTCGGGTACGTGCTGCCCTGGCAGGTGCTGATGATGCGCGACGGCCGGCCGATCCTCGCACGCGCCAACGGCACCTGGTTCATCTGGTCCGTGGCCTCGCAATCCCTCGCCGTCGGCCTCGCCGCGGCGCAGCCGCTGATCCCGGGCTGGTCCTCGCTCGTCGGGATCCTCGCCGTCCTCTCCTGGTCGGTGGGGACCCTGCTGTACGTCGGCATCGCCCTCCTCGTGATCCTCCGGATCGTGCACTTCGGCATCACGCCCGAGGAGTTCGAACCGCCGTACTGGGTGGCGATGGGGGCGCTCGCGATCGCCGTCGTCGCCGGCGCGGGCGTGTACGCGATGGACTCGACGCCGATGGTCGACGCGGCGCGGGCCCTCATCGGCGGGACCGTCGTGATCTTCTGGTGCTTCGCCGCCTGGCTGATCCCGATGCTCGTCGGCGCCGGATTCTGGCGGCACGCGATCCGCCGGGTGCCGCTGCGGTACACGCCCGCGCTGTGGTCCATGGTGTTCCCGCTGGGGATGTTCTCCGTGGCCTCGATGCGGCTCGGCTCCGTCGAGCACCTGCCCGTCATCGAGAGCGTCGGCACCGCGTTCCTCGGGATCGCGATCCTCGCCTGGCTGCTCGTCGGGGCCGGGCTCGTCGTGACCCTCGTGCGGGGGGTTCGGGGCGTGCCGGAGAGAGGAACGTCCTGAGGGCCACGCGCGGCAATCGCGCGACCCGGAGGGCCCGCATCTCCCACAGTGGACCCGATCGCACTGCCGATGCAGCCCCACGGACCCGGGTGGACGCCCGGGAAGGAGATGTCATGTTCGGACTCGCCAAGAAGAAGCCCGCCCTTCCGGTCCTCTCGCCCGTCGCCGGGACCCTGCTCCCGCTCGCGGACGTCCCCGACGAGGTCTTCTCGCGCGGCCAGGTCGGCCCCGGCTTCGCCGTGGAACCGGCCGACGGGACGATCCTCGCGCCCATCGGCGGGACCGTCGTGCTGATCCCCGAGGCCTCCCGCCACACCGTCGCCGTGCGCTCCGACGACGACGTCGAGGTGCTCGTGCATGTCGGCCTCGGCACCGTCGCGCTCGCCGGTGAGGGCTTCGCCGCCCGCGTCGAGGTCGGCGACCGGGTCGAGGCCGGTCAGGTGCTCCTCGAGGTCGACCTCGAGGCGATCCGCGCGCGCGTGCCCTCGCTCGTGACCCCCGTCGTCGTGACCAACGCCGCCGGCGCCGAGATCGAGGGCCCGCGGCTCGACGCGGGCCCCGGCGAGGCCGTCCTCGAGATCAGCCCCCGCTGACCGCGGGGCGACCCGCGACGTCGTCGCGCAGCCGCTTCGGCCAGGCGGCGACCTGCTCCGGACGCTCGGCGATCTCCGCACGGGCGTCGGGGAGCAGCGTGGCGAGCGCACGGGCGGTCGAGACCGGGTGCCCGGAGTCCCCGGTCCAGGCCAGGATCGTCACCGGCAGGCGGAGAGCGGCGATCCGCTCCGGCGCCGGGAGGTCGCTCCGCGCCGCCCCTCGATAGGCCGAGGGCAGGAGCGTCGGCGAGATGTCCGGATCGATGTCCGGGGTGCCGACGGTCGCCGGCGGGCGCGGCGCCCGCCGGTCCTCCGCCAGGAGACGCTCCAGCCCGTGGCGCTCCACCAGGTCGGCGCGACGCAGGTAGGCGTCGGCCTGCGCGCGGCGGCCCTCCCATGCCGTCGGCGGGAGCAGGAGCGTGAGCCCGCTGAAGCGCTCGGGCTCCCGCACCGCGGCATGCAGCAGCGTCGCGCAGCCCATCGACGGCCCGACGCCGTGCACCTGCTCGCCGGGGAATCGATCCTCGAGCAGCCGGAGCAGATCCGAGGCGAGGGCCTCCCAGGTGAAGTCCGCGGGCACCGGACGACCCGTCGAGCGTCCATGGCCGCGGGCGTCGTAGCGCAGCAGGCGGGTCCCGGAGAGGCCGCGCCCCAGATCGAGGTCGAGGACGCGATCCGACGCGCGGCTCGAGGTCAGGCCGTGGAGCTGGACCACCGGGCGCCCGCCCTCGTCGCTGAGCTCGGTGTCGAGCACCGCGCCGGGCACGGCGAAGCTGGTCATGCGCGCTAGGGTACCGCCATGCGCCTGACGCACGTCTCCCATCTGCGCCTGCCCTTCGGCCCCCTGCTCAGCTACGAGACCGCGGCGGTCCCCACCGGCCGCGAGCTGCCTCTCTCCTTCGATCAGCGGCGCCACGCCGAGATCGGCGACCGCGCCGGCAGCTGGATGGCGCTCAGCCTGCGCCTGCCCGCGCCCCTCGACCCCGAGCGGCTCGCCCGCGCCTGGTCAGCGGTGATCGCCCGCCACGGGACGCTCCGCACCGTGCTCTCCCCGGGGACCGACGGCGTGCGGCTCGAGGAGGCCGAGATCGCCGACGGACGCTGGACCGAGCACGAGGTCGGCGCCGGCGAGGCCATGGAGGACGCGCTGCAGCGGCTCCTCGACGCCTCCTGCCGACCCTTCTCGCGCCCGTCCCACCGGCTGTGCCTGATCGGCTCTGCTACGGAGCCGACGGCGGTGATCGGCTCCGACCACGCGCACCTGGACATGTGGTCCCTGTTGGTGATCGCCCGCGACCTGCTCGCCGAGCTCGACGGGACCGCGGCGGAGCTGCCGCCCGCCCCGCCCGCCTTCGCCCAGCACACCCGCGCCCTCGCAGAGCGGGAGCCCGCGCCCGAGGAGGTGCGCCGCCGCTGGCGGGAGATCCTGGCGGCGGGCGGCGACGCGATGCCGCGCTTCCCGTTCCCCCTCGGCGGGGACGGGATGCGACCCGAGCGGGTCGAGGTGCGGGACGTCCTGGACGTCGCCGGCACCGAGGCCTACACCGCCCGCGCCCGCGCGGAGGGCGTCTCGCCCCTCGCCCTGACGATCTCCCTGATGACGCGCGTCGTCCGCGACCTGGCCGACGCGCCGCTGCGCGTCGTCTTCCCCGTGCACAGCCGCTACGACCCGATGTGGCACGACAGCGTCGGCTGGTTCATCACCAACTCGGTGCTCGAAGCGGACGACCCGTCGCCGCGCGCGGCCGCCGCGGCCGTGAAGGAGGCCATCGCCCTGGGATCCTGGCCCCTCGCGGACGTCCTCGAGCCCTGGGGCGGCATGCCCGAGACGCCCGGGATGTTCGCGCTGTCCTGGCTGGACCTGCGACGACTCCCCGTGCAGATCGACGACATCGGACTGCGGGCCCGGTTCGTCAGCGCCGCGATCCCGACCGACGGCGTCATGCTGTGGTTCGTGCTCGACGGCGCCGGCGTGCACCTGCGCTGCCGCTACCCGGACACGACGGAGGCCCGCGACGGCGCGGGCCGCTGGCTCGACGCGCTCGTGCTCGGCATGCGGGACGCCGCCGCTCAGGACACCCGCAGCCGGTGATCGCCGTCGGCGGCCGGGATCGTCACCCGGGCGCCGTCGCGCACGAGCTCCGCGCGCTCGCCGTCGACCCGCAGCTCGATGTCGAGCTCCTCGGGGATCCACAGCTCGCTGGGGGCCTCGCCCGCACGGCCGGTCCAGGCGGCCTTCCAGCTGCCGCCTGCCGAGACGCCGCTGCGCAGGTCCCGGCCGGCGATCGCCACCGGTCGCGGACGACGCAGCCGCTCGGCCGCCTCCGAGGTCGCGAAGCCCTCCTCCCAGCGCCAGTAGAACCAGCTCCAGGCGGAGCGGTCGAAGAGGTCCAGCTGCTCGTCGGCCCGGGCGGCCACGCCCTCGCGCTCGCCGAAGGCGCCCCAGGCGCCGACGACGACGGGCACGCCGAGCCGCTCGCCGGTCTCGGCGGCGCGCTCGAAGGCGGTCACCGAGCGCCGATCCTCGACGGCGTCGTGCTGATCCGTCTCCCAGGGGCCGAGGACGAGGTCCTGGCCGTGCGGGGAGTAGGCCCAGGAGTCGTCGGGCAGCGGGATGATCTCGGCCGGGACGCCGATGCTCGACATCCGCGAATGCTCGCGCAGGATCAGGCCCGCGGGATCGTGCTCCCGGATCCGCGGCACCGCATCGGCGTAGAGATCGTGGACGGGGCCCCGCTCGAAGGGTGCCAGGGCCGGCGCGAGATCGTCGCCGAGACGGCGGTGGACGGCCGGATCCTGGAGGCGGTCGAGCTGCGCGGGCCGACGGTCCGGGTCGGCGAAGGCCTCGCCGACCTCATCCGGGTGCTGCCGGGTGATGTCCGCGAAGGAGCCCTGCAGCAGCGACAGCAGCTGCTCCCGGACGGAGCCGGGGGCCGGATCGTGGAGGATGTCGTAGCCGACGACGGCCGGATGGTCGCCGAAGCGGGCCGCGATCTCGCCCCACATGGCCGCGAAGCGGGTGCGGATACCGGTGCCGTCATCGCCCGGGGCGTCGGCCCAGAAGGCGTCCCAGGACTCCTGGACGGCCGCGGAGGAGAGGCCCGGGCCGTCCTGCGGGCCGGGTGCCGCATAGGTCTCGCGGGTCAGGGTCGCCCAGTCGGGGGCGCCCGCGCCGAAGCGCTGGGAGTAGAGGTCCTGATGCCCGGTGAGCACGACCGCCAGGCCGGCGGTGTGCAGGCGGTCCAGCTGCTCGCGGATCCCGCCGAGATGCTCCTCGTCGTAGCGGCCGGGGACGGGCTCGACCGCCGCCCACACCACGCCCAGCCGGACGGCGTCCAGACCGATCGCGGCCAGGCGCGCGAGATCCTCGTCGGACCAGTCCCCCCGGAAGGCGGCGGCGTCGCGGCCGCCCGGTCTGCCCGCGGCCACCAGGGAGATGCCGTGCAGGACGCGCTGCCTGCCCTGCTCATCGACCAGGATCGGTCCCTCGGTGCTCAGCCTCATCGCTGCTCCTGCCCTCGTCGGCTGGCGCGACCGCCGGACGGGCCGCGCCGTGACCGCAACGTAGCAGGCGGGAGCCCCGAAAGAGCGGAAAACCGCCGAACGGCCGGCCGACGGATCGGCCGACCGCCCGGCGGCGGTGCGGCGGCTGGGGACAGCCGCGGCGGGAAGAGGGCGAGGCGGCTCAGTAGAGGTTGAGGAACGCCTGCAGCACCTTGGTGCTCTGCGCGTCGAGCTCGTCGGCGCCGTTCTGCGGAGCACCCACCTCGTGCTGGATGCCCGCGATGGTCTCCGGGCCGACGATGCCGTCCTGCTCGGCGCCGACCCAGGCCTGGATCGCGAGGATCGTGGCCTCGTCGAGCTCGCCGGTCTGGTCGATGTCGAGCCAGTCCTGCAGCGCGGAGATGGTCTTCGGGCCCGCGATGCCGTCGACATCGAGGGTCCCGGCGACGGCCATGCCGGCCGCGCTCGAGGAGGTGCTCGAGGAGCCGGTGGACGACGAGCTGGAGGACGAGCTCGACGAGGACTCGTCGGAGCTGCTCGAGGAGGAGGACGAGGTCTCTTTCTCGATGGTGAAGCCGTTCTCGTCGCAGTTGTCGGCGATGCCGTCGCCGTCGCAGCTCCAGTCGCCCTGGGGCTCGGAGCGCGACTCCGAGCGGGAGGAGCTGCTCGAGGACGAGCTCGAGGACGACGAGCTCGAGGAGGACGAGGAGGACTCGGACGACGACGAGTCGCTGCTCGAGCTCGACGAGGAGCTGTCGCTCGAGGACGACGAGCCGCTGGAGCTGTCGGCGGAGGCCGAGGTGTCGGCGCCGCCGCTGAGGGCCGAGCCGCAGTTGGGCCAGGCGCCCGCGCCCTGGCCGGCGAGGACCTTCTCGGCGATGGCGATCTGCTGCGACTTGGTGGCGAGGTCGGCGCGCGAGGCGTACTGGGTGCCGCCGTAGGCCTCCCAGGTGGACTGCGAGAACTGCAGGCCGCCGTAGTAGCCGTTGCCGGTGTTGATCGACCAGTCGCCCCCGGACTCGCAGGCGGCGACGGCGTCCCAGCCGTCGGCGGCCTGGGCGGAGGTGGTGGTCAGAGCCATCATCCCGGAGGCGACCATCGCGCCGCCGGCCAGCAGCAGGGCGGAGCGGCGGACGGCGGAGGTCATGGGCGCGGTGCGGACGCTGCTCGAGTGGTTCAGAGGCGACATGGAAGCGCTCCTTCGTTCGTTCGTGGGACCCGGAGATCGGATCCGCGGGACGTGCGACGGCCACGCTAGGACCGTGCCCCGGGGGCACCTCAAGCCGAAAGGGCAGACCTTGACCGAGGCTTGAACTCCCGTGCTCCGTAGGTCACAAAACGGTCACGTACCTGCGAATGCCCTGGATATGGGCATGATGCGCTCTGGACGACGGCGGGATGAATCGCGAGGGGAGGGGCGTGCTCACGTCTCGGCGGGCGGATTCAGCGCCGCCGCGGCCGCCTCCCGATGCGCGGGGTCGCCCGTCTCCAGGGCATAGAGCCCGTACTCGAGCGGACTCGCCGAGAACAGCGCCCGGCAGCGGTCGACGATTCGGTCCCCCGGCTCGCCGCCGAGCTCCCGATAGTGCTCGAGGAGCGCGGTGAAGCTCTCCTCCGGGGCGCTCGCGCAGTGGAACTGGAGGTCCCGAGCCGGATCGCCGACGGCCGCCGTCGTCCAGTCGATCACCGCCGTGATGCGGCCGCCCTCGACGAGGGTGTGGGCGGGGTAGACCTCACCATGCGTCGGCACCGCGAGCTCCGGCCACAGTCCATCGTCGGCGAGCCATGCCTCCCAGCTCTCCCGCAGGGCAGGGGAGATCTCGAAGGCGGAGGCGACCCGCTCGAGGTCCGAGCGTCGTCGCTCCCGCTCCTCGGCGGCGCCGCGGCGGGGGATCCCCGTCGCGGCGGCCATGTCGGCATCCAGGGCGTGCAGCTGCGCGAGTACCTCCGCGAGCGAGCGCGCGTACTCCGCGGAGGCCATGTCCACCCGCCAGGAGACTCCGCCATCGGCGCCGACGGTCAGGCCCGGCTCCCCGGGGAGCAGCGGATAGGCGATCAGACGATCGCTGCGGATGCGCCAGTCCGGCACTGCGACGTCCAGACGGGGACCGATGAAAGCCAGCAGACGCGCCTCGACCTCCGCCCGTTCGGAGGCGTCGGGGCGGCGCGGGATCCGCAGCACCCAGTCCCGGCCGTCCGCGTCGCGGGCGAAGGCGATCCGGAAGTCCAGTCCCATCTCCTCGAAGCGCAGCGATGAGGGCTCCAGATGCAATCCGTGCTCGGCGGCGAGGTCCAGCGGGGTCGGCGGCATCGACGTGTCCATGGGCCCACCATCCCAGACGGCCCTTCGGTCTCGCCACCTGTTTTCGCCCCGTGCGATCGGGCCGCTGCTCCTGCTCGTCATGGCTCACCCCGTCTCCATCACCGTCTCCGCCACGAGGCCGAGGCCGATCATGATCGCCCCCGAGGCCAGGGCGATCGCGCGCGCCGCCGTGAGACGACGGCCGTGATGATGCGCTGAGGGCGGCCCTCACGCCGCTGCGGCTCTCACGCCCCGGCGACGGCCTCGCGGAACCAGCCGGTGATGCATCGTCGGATGCGTGATCGGGGTGCCGACGACGACCGCGAAGGCGCCGGCGGCGCGGGCGGCCGCGGCCTGCGCGGGGGAGTGCACGCGGCCCTCGGCGACCAGGACGGAGCTCGTGGGCAGGCGCCCCGAGAGCTCGCCGAGGAGCGCCAGGTCCGGGCCGACGGTCCGCTCGCGCGCGTCCGTGTAGCCGGCGAGGGTCGTGCCGATGATCTCGATGCCGAGGTCGGCGGCGGCGAGGGCGGACTCGAGGCTGTCGCAGTCGGCCATGATCGGCACCTCGGAGCGCGCACGGATCCCCGCGACGGTCTCGGCGAGGGTGAGCCCGTCGGGCCGCGGACGCAGCGTGCCGTCGAGGGCGAGGACGTCGGCCCCGGCGTCGATCACCGCGAGCGCATGCTCGAGGGCGGGCGTTATGAACACGCCCTCCTCGCCGTCCTTCCAGATGCCGATGACGGGCACGTCGACCGCGTCCCGCACCTGCCGGATGTCGCCGAGGCCCTGTGCTCGGACCGCCGAGGCACCGCCGGCCTGGACCGCGGCGGCGACCTGCGCCATGGTGCGGGGATCGCGCATCGGCTCGCCGGGATAGGCCTGGCAGGAGACGATCAGCGTGCCCTCGAGGGCGTCGAGGACACGGGTCGCGGCGATCGCGCCCATGGTCTCGCGGGCCATGCCCTCCGCGAGGGCCTCCCGCCACAGCGGAGAGGCGCCGACGACGCCGCCGGCCAGGGCGATGACGTCGACGTCCAGCACATTCAGCAGCGAGCCGAGCACGCGGCCCGTCGCGAGGCCCGCGGTGCGGCAGGCGGTCCGGGCCAGGCCCTCGAGATGGCCGCCGCGACCGCAGGGGCAGGGGATGCCCACGGCCTCGGGAACGCTCACGTGGCCGATGTGCCCGGAGGCCCCGCGCGCGCCCGTCAGCGGGATCCCGTCGACGACGTGCGCTCCGCCGATGCCGGTGCCGACGGCGACCAGCAGCAGCGAGGAGTGCTCGCGGCCGAGGCCGAAGCGGGCCTCGCCGAGGCCGTGCGCGTGCACGTCGTTCAGCGCGCGGGCCGGCAGGCCCAGGCGCTCGGTGAACGCCGCTGTCAGCTCCGTGCCGGCCCAGCCGGGGAGCGAGGCGGTCGCATGGGTGATGCGTCCGCGCGCGGCGTCGACGACGCCCGCGGTGGAGAGGCCGACGGCGACGGGGCGCGCAGCACCGCCGACGCCGCCCTGCGCACCCTCATCCGCGAGCTCCTCGGCGAGGGCGAGGGCGCTCGCCACCACCGCCCGCGCCCCGGAGGACGCGGGGTCGGGACGGTGCGCTCGGCGACGATCTCGGGGACCGTCGCCGAGCCCGCAGGGACCGCCGCGAGGGCGCCCGCGATCTTCGTCCCCCCGATGTCGAGGGCGAGGACGAGCTCAGGCACCGGCGGAGCCCAGCAGCTTGGCGGCCTCGAGGATCCCGCGGACGCGGTCCACGGCCTCCCCCTTGATCGGGGTCATCGGCACCGACATGGCGTTGGAGGAGAACACGCCGAGCTCGCGCAGCGCCGTCTTGAAGGCGCCGACGCCGGCCGCTGGACCGACCTTGCCCGTCGGCGCGAAGACGATCTCGAACAGCGCAGCCAGGCGGTCCTGCTCGCGGCGCACCGTCGCCCAGTCCTCGGCGACGGCCGCGGCATGCATGCGCACGTAGCCGGCGGGGTCCACGTTGCCCAGGCCCGGCACGGAGCCGTCGGCGCCCGCGAGATAGGCGACGTCGTCGCCGCTGGAGTCCTTCACGCCCGCGAGGGCGCCCTCGGCGGCGAGCTCCATGATCTGGCCGAGGCCCAGCTTCAGGTGCACGCACACGGGGATGCCGTACGCCCGCACCGGCACCGAGGAGGCGGCGGCGATCGCCCGGAAGTGGGCCATGAGCTCGTCGGGCCCGGTGATCGCGTAGAAGGGCGCGGTCGCGACGATCCCGTCGACGTCGTGCCGCTCGGCGGCGCGCAGATGGGTCAGGACGCGGTTGGTCTCCATGTCGATGACGCCCGCGAGGACGGGCACCTGGCCGGCGACCGCGCCGGTGACGGCCTCGAGCACCTGGTCGCGCAGCGCGTCGTCGTGGAAGGCGACCTCGCCGGAGGAGCCGAGGGCGAAGATCCCGTCGACGCCGGTGACGGGGCGAGGCGCGGACGGAGCGGCGGGCCGGGAAGCGTTCTGGGGGGCAGACATGGGGGAGTCCTTCGGATCGGGGGTCGCAGCAGCGTGGGCGCGGCCGCGAGGAGGGAACGGGTGTAGGGGTCGTCGGCGCCGGCGAAGACCTGCTCGGCGCTCGCGTGCTCGACGGACCTCCCGCGGTTCATGACGAGGATGTCGTCGGAGACGAAGCGGACGGTCGAGATGTCGTGCGAGATGAACACCAGGCCCAGGCCGAGCTCGGCCTCGAGGTCCATCAGCAGGTTCAGGACCTGGGCGCGGACGGACACGTCGAGCGCGCTCGTCGGCTCGTCGGCGACGATCACGTCGGGCTGCAGCGCGAGGGCGCGGGCGATCGCCACGTGCTGGCGCTGGCCGCCGGAGATCTGCCGGGGCAGCACGTCCAGGGCGGAGGTCGGCAGGCCCACCCGGTGCACCAGATCGGTGACCGTCGCCAGGCGCTGCTCCTCGGTGCCGATGCCGTGGACCCGCAGCGGATCCATGAGGGCCTCGCGGACGACCAGGCGCGGGTTCAGCGCCGTCGCCGGGTCCTGGAAGACGACGGAGACGGTGCGGCCGAGGGTCCGGCGCGCCGCCCGCGAGCGGCCCCGGGGAGCGCCCTGGAACAGGACCCGCCCGCCGGTCACCGGCTGCAGGCCCGTCATCACCCGGGCGAGGGTCGACTTGCCGGAGCCGGACTCGCCGACGATGCCGAGCACCTGCCCGCGCGAGACCGACACGGAGACGCCGCCGCCTACGCCGACGCCGTCCGCGCCCACTACGCGCCGCTCGAGCGCGCGCTCGAGGCCGCCCAGCGCTGACGGCGGGGCGTCAGCCGCGCTCGCGGCCGGTCGCCTGCTCCACGGTCTGCTGCTCCGCGGCCGCCCGCTCGTCAGCCTTCTGCTCGAGGGCCGACGCCGCCTTCGCCCGGCCCTTCGGACTCAGCAGCGAGGCGACCACGGTGACCGCGAGGACCGCGACGATCACGATCAGCGAGACCCCCGTGCTCACCTCGATCACGGACACCGGCTCGCCGCCGTTGATGAAGGGCACGCTGTTCTCGTGCAGGGCGTGGAGGATCAGCTTCACGCCGATGAAGCCGAGGATCGCGGCGAGGCCGTAGGACAGGTAGACGAGGCGGTCGAGCAGGCCGTCGAGCAGGAAGTACAGCTGCCGCAGGCCCAGCAGCGAGAACACGGTCGCCGTGAACACGATGTAGGTGTTCTGCGTGAGGCCGAAGATCGCGGGGATGGAGTCCAGCGCGAACAGCACGTCGGTGCCGCCGATCGCGACCATCACCAGCAGCATCGGGGTCATGACCCGGCGCCCGTCGACCCGCGTGAACAGCCGATCGCCGTCGTACCGGTCGGTGGTGGGGAGGATCCGGCGGGCGATCCGGATGATGAGGTTGTCGGCCTCGTCCTTGTCGTCGTCGCCCTTGAGCAGGTTCCCGGCGGTCAGCAGCAGGAACAGGCCGAAGAGGTAGAAGGCCCAGGCGAAGTGCTCGAGGACGGTCGCGCCCACCAGGATCAGCGCCGTGCGGGCGACGATCGCGAAGGTGATGCCGAACAGCAGCACCTTCTGCTGGTCCTCGCGCGGCACCGCGAAGGACGTCATGATCACGAGGAAGACGAAGAGGTTGTCGACCGAGAGCGCCTTCTCGGTGATGTAGCCGGCGAAGTACTCGGTCCCCATGTCGACGCCGCCGAACAGCAGCACGAGGAGACCGAAGAGCAGGGCGATGCCGACGTAGACGACCGACCAGACGGTCGCCTCGCGCATCGACGGGATGTGCGCCTTGCGCACGTGGAAGACGTAGTCGAACGCCAGCAGGCCGGCGATGACGACGAGCGTCAGGATCCAGATCAGGGGAGTAACCGTCATGATTCTGCCTTCGGGGGTCGAGGAGACTGACCCGGGTCTCTCCGCCCGGCCGCTCCCGGGCCGGGCCCCTGCGCCCGGAGGACCGTCGGCGGTCCTCGTGGTGACGTGCGCAGGGCGGACGGATACTCCCCCGTTGTCGTCGGCAGTCTATGCCCGCGACCCTGGACGCCCGGTGGGCGTCCGCTGGGCGCCAGCAGGGACGGGATGCCCGTCGGGGCATCCCGTCCCTGCCGTTCGTGCTGGTCGAACCCGTCGCGCGGGGCTCAGGCGGTGACGGGGTCCTCGCGCCGGGAGTCCCCGCTCATCGAGCCGACGCGGTTCGACGGGGTCGCGCCGTCGCGCCAGCGCAGCAGCGCGCCGACGCCCTCGGGGAGCTCCGCGACCCCCGGTCGCAGGGCCGTGATCCCGGCGTCGGTCGCCAGGGCGAGGCGCAGCAGCTCCTCGATCCGAGCGGGCTCGCGATCGGTGACCAGCAGCAGCTCCTCGACCTGACCGCGTCCCAGGGCGGCGGCGGTCTCGTCGGCCCCGCCGACGGAGGCGCCGTCGCGCCGCTGGCTCTCGCGGAAGCGCTCGCCGAGCTCCCGCTCGCGGCGATCGACGAAGGCGTCGGTCTCCGCCGCGACCGTCGCGCGGAAGGACTCCGTCAGCGGCGCCGTGCCGCGGACCCCGCCGGAGACCTCCACGAGGCGATCGCGGGACTCCTGCCCGAGCGCCGCGCGGAGCAGGCCGACGGCGCGGACGTCGCCGCTGAGCAGCACCATCTCCGGGGACCGCTCGCGGACCACGCGGTCGACGGTCGCGGCGACCGCGTCGGCGTTGCGCTCCCAGGAGTCCTCGACGCGGGCCTCCGCGTTGCTGACCCGCCAGCCGTGGCGGCCGCCGCCGAGGGCGGCCTTGTGGAGCTCGTCGTGCCCGCCGTCGACGCGGGCGTCCGCGCCCAGGGCCTCGCCGCCGGACCCGGCGGAACCGGGGAGCGCCGGATCCTCCGGCGCCCGCAGGCGCAGATCCGCTCCCGCGCGATCGACGAGGACCAGCAGCTGAGGCACCGCATGCGTCGTCAGCCGCACCAGCGGCACCAGGCGCGCGTGCTCGCCGCGGACCGCGGACTCCTCCTGCGGGGGCACCGGCAGGACCCGGTCCACGAGGATCCCGTCGTCGGCGGCGATGATCGTGCGCCCGTGGCGGCCGCCGATGCCCGGGGGCGCGAGCACCGACTCCTCGATCTCGTCGAGCAGGGCGGCGGGGGCGCCGTCGGCCGCGAGGGCCGTGCGCAGCAGGGACCAGCGGGTCCCCAGGTCGGCGGCGGCCCGGGCATCCTCCCGGGTGGTGTCCAGATGGACGGTGGTGAGGGGACCGGGATGATCCAGGACGGGCTTGAGCCAGGGCAGCTTCACGGATTGACCTCCTGCGTGCTCGATGCGGGTCGATCGAGACCAGGACCGGCCTCGGTGCCGCGGGGTCGCCCCACCATGGCACGCCCGGCGGGGCGCCGCAAGGAGGTTCCCGGGGTCGTCGGGGCCGTCGGGATCAGGGCGCGGCGACCCGGTGCCGACCGATCGGGAGCACCAGCGGGAGCCCGCTGAGAGGGTCCGCGATGATGCGGCTGGTCAGCCCGAACACCTCCCGGACGGCCTCCTCGGTGAGCACCTCGGCGGGGGCGCCGGCGCTGTGGACGCCGCCGTCGGCGATCATGACGAGCTGGTCGCTGTAGCGGGCCGCGAGGTTCAGATCGTGCAGGACCATGACGACGGTGATGCCGCGGGACGCGTTGAGGTCGGCGAGCAGGTCGAGCACCTCGATCTGGTGGGCGACGTCGAGGAAGGTCGTCGGCTCGTCCAGGAGCAGCAGATCGGTGTCCTGCGCGAGCGCCATGGCGATCCACACCCGCTGCCGCTGCCCGCCGGAGAGCTCGTCCACGGGCCGGTCGGCGAGCTCCGCCGTGCGGGTCGCGTCGAGCGCGGCGGCCACGGCCTCGTCGTCGGCCGCGCCCCAGCGCCGCAGCAGGCCCTGATGCGGATGGCGCCCGCGGCCCACGAGATCGGCGACCGTGATGCCCTCGGGGGTGATCGGCGACTGAGGGAGGAGGCCGAGCAGGCGCGCGAGGCGCTTCGCGGGCATCCGATGGACCTGCTCCCCGTTCAGCAGGACGCGACCCTCCCGCGGGGTCAGCAGGCGCGAGAGCGAGCGCAGCAGCGTGGACTTCCCGCAGGCGTTCGCGCCGACGATCGCCGTGATCCGCCCCGGGACCAGCTCGAGGTCCAGGCCCCGGATCACGGAGCGGTCGTCGTAGCCGACGGTGAGGTCCTCGGCGACGAGGGTGTGGTCGACGGTCACAGGGAGCCTCCCCGGCGGTTCGTGCGGACGATGAGGAACAGCAGGTAGGGGGCGCCGAGCACGCCGGTCACCACGCCCACCGGATAGCGGGTCCCGGTCGCGTACTGGCCCAGGAGGTCGGCGGCGAGCACCAGCACGGCGCCGACGAGCCCGGCCGGGAGCAGCGGCGAGGAGCCCGGCCCGAGGAGCCGGCCGGCGATCGGCCCCGCGAGGAAGGCGACGAAGGCGATCGGGCCGCAGGCGGCGGTCGCGAAGGCAATCAGCGCGACCGCGCAGATCACCAGGACGCCGCGGGAGCGGTCGGTGCGCACGCCCAGCGCCTGCGCCGCATCGTCGCCGAGCTGCATGGCCCGGAGGTCCGCGGTGCGCGAGAGCAGGATCGGGGCGAGCACGAGGAGCGCGAGAGCGACCGGGATCGTCTGCTGCCAGGAGGAGTTGTTCAGGCTGCCCGTGAGCCAGCGCATCGCCTCCTGCAGATCCCACTGGCCCGCGCCCCGCAGCACCCAGTCGATCATGCTCTGCAGCATCGCCGAGATGCCGATGCCCACGAGGATCAGCCGCGTGGACGCGGCGGCCCCGCGGCGCGACAGCAGGAAGATCACGCCTGCGACCGCGAGGCCCGCGATGATCGCGATCAGCGACACCGCCGTGCCCGACAGGCCCAGGACCACGATGGCGAAGGCCGCCGCCGCGCTCGCCCCCGAGGAGATGCCGATGATGTCGGGGCTCGCGAGCGGATTGCGCAGCATGGACTGGAAGGTCGCCCCGCCGATCCCGAAGCAGAGCCCCGCGAGGACCCCGAGGGTCGCGCGCCGCAGCCGCAGCCGGCCCACGGTGAAGCTCGCCCCGGGCACGTCCTGCCCGGCGATCACGGCGATCACCTCGGCCGGGGTGTAGACGGTCCGGCCCACCAGCAGCGAGACGCTCCACAGGACGACGACGGCGAGGACCAGCACCGCGACGACCAGCGCCGTGCGCCGTCGGCGATGCCGACGGCCGGAGGCGACGGAGCGCAGGGTCGCGGGCCGCGCAGAGGCGGCCGCAGTCTCCGCGGCGCGGGACCGCGCGGCGGCGGACGGCGCGCGCTCCGCGGGAGGGGCGGTCGCGGCGCTCACAGCGAGCTCAGCTTCCGTCGGCGCACGATGGCGATGAAGACGGGGGCCCCGATCAGGGCGGTGATGATGCCGACGTCGAGCTCCGACGGACGGGCGACGACGCGGCCGACGACGTCCGCCGCGATCAGCAGCGCCGCCCCCGTCACGGCAGAGAAGGGCAGCAGCCAGCGATGGTCCGAGCCCACCAGGATCCGGCAGGCATGGGGCACGACGAGGCCGACGAAGCCGATCGGACCCGTGACCGCGGTCGACGCCCCGCACAGGACGACCGCCCCCAGCGCGGCCACTGCGCGCGTGACCGCCACCCGCTCGCCCAGCCCCGCGGCGGCCTCGTCGCCGAGCGCGAGCGTGTTCAGCCCGCGAGCGCTCAGCAGGCACAGGAGCGTGCCGACGGCGAGGAACGGGCCGATCTGCGCGATCGCCGCGTAGGTGCCGCCGCCGACGCCGCCGATCTGCCAGGAGCGCACGCTGTCGCCGATGTCCGAGCGCGGCAGCACGATCGCCGCGATGAACGAGGTCAGCGCCGCCGAGGCGGCAGCGCCCGCGAGGGCGAGCTTCAGGGGCGTCGCCCCGCCCTGGCCGAGGGAGCCCAGCCCGTACACCAGCACGGCGGTCGCCGCGGCGCCCGCGATCGCCGTCCACACGTAGGACGTCGAGACCGTGAGCCCGAAGGAGGCGATGCCGATGACCACGGCCAGCGAGGCTCCCGTGCTGATCCCGAGGATGCCGGGATCGGCGAGCGGGTTCCGCGTGACGCCCTGCATCACCGCGCCGGAGATCCCCAGCGCCGCGCCCGTGACCGCCGCGAGCAGCGTGCGCGGGATGCGCTTGGCGACGGCGGCCGGGCCGAAGCCCTCGGTCGAGCCCCCGAGGGCCGCGAGCACGTCCTGCGCCGTGATCTGCCGGGATCCGACGACGATCGACAGCAGCAGGAGCGCGAGCAGCACCAGCACGCACGCCAGCAGGCTCAGCGCGCGGCCCCGGGATGACCGTCGCAGCGCGGCGACGGTCCTCCCGGGGGCCGCCGGCGCGTCGGCGGGAGCGGCGGGAGCGGCGGGGGCAGCGGGAGCGGAGGTCACGCGGAGGCGCTCGCGGCGCCGTCGAGGAGGTCGAGGTAGTCCTCGAGGATGTACGGGATCGCCAGCGGCGTGGGATTCGCGGCGGTGCCGATGGGGCCGTCGGAGGGCAGGGCGACGATCGCGCCGTCGATCACGGCGGGCATCTGCGAGAGCAGCGGGTCGGCCTCGAGGGCGGCGATGAGGGCCTCGTCGCCGTAGGTCACGATGATCTCGACGTCGGAGAAGGCGTCGGCCTGCTCGGCGCTGACCGTCGCCGAGAACTCCTCGGTGTCCGCGGACGCGGCGACGACGCTCGGGGCGATGCTCATGCCGAGGTCCTCGAAGAACTGCGTGCGGGTGTCGTGCGCCGTGTAGAAGCTGACCTGCGAGAGGTCGGTCGTGTCCACGTGCGTCAGGAACATGACGTTCTTCCCCGCGATCGCGGGATGCGCGGCGGCGGCCTCGGCGATCTGCGCCTCGAGGTCGACGATCAGCGCCGCGCCCTCGTCGGCGCGGTCCATGCCCGCGGCGTTCGCGGTGATCATGTCCCGCCAGGAGGTGCCCCAGGCGGTCTCCGGGAAGGGGATCGTCGGGGCGATCTCGGTGAGGGTGTCGTAGTCCTCCTGCGTGAGGCCCGAATAGGCGGCGAGGATGACCTGGGGGGAGGTGTCGGCGACGCCCTCGAAGTCGATGCCGTCGGATTCGTCGAACAGCACGGGCACGTCGGCGCCCAGCTCCTCGAGCCGGTCGGCGACCCAGGGCAGCAGGCCGTCGCCGTCGTCGTCGCCGAAGTTCGCGGCCGCCATGCCCTGCGGCACGACGCCGAGGGCGAGGGGGACCTCATGGTTGGCCCACGCCACGGTCGTGATCCGCTCCGGGTTCGCGGGGATCTCGGTGGTGCCGAAGGCGTGCTCGACGGTCGTCGCGCCCGAGGAGCCGCTGCCGGTGCCGCCGTCGGAGGCGCCCGCGCCGCTCGAGGAGGAGGACGCGCCGTCGGAGCTGGAGCAGGCCGCGAGGACGGCGGCGAGCGCGGCGGCGGAGGCGGAGCCGGCGAAGGTGCGGCGGGAGAAGCGGGGCATGTCGGCCTTTCGGGACGGCCGGCGCGCTCGCGCCGGACGCAGGGCGGCACGACGGTCGCGTGCCGGGGGTCGGGGTGCGATCCCGGCGTCCGCGACGGAGGGCCCGGGGGCCGGCGTCGGAGGGCGGGGCCCGACGGTCGACGTGCTGCCACCGTGCCGCTCCGATGCGTGCCTAAGGATTGCCTCACCAAAATAGGCAACCGAAGGATTGTGCGCAATCGCGCGATCTGGACAGTGCCTTGCGCGGAACGGACAGGGAGGTGGTGTGGTCAGCGGGTGCTGGAGCGGCGGAACTGCCCCGGGGTGAGGCCCGTGACGCGGCGGAACGCGGTCGTGAAGGCGCTCGCCGAGCGGTAGCCGACGGCGTCGGCGACCTCGTCGATCGCCAGGCCCGAGCTCAGCAGCGTGACGGCGTGCTGCGCGCGGGCGGTCGCGACCCAGGCGCGGAAGGTCATCCCGGTCTCCGCCTCGAAGGCGCGGGTGAGGGTGCGGGGGCTCACGGCGAGGCGCGCCGCCCACTGCTCGAGGGAGGCGGCGTCGGCGGGATCCTCGCCGAGCGCGTCGACGATCGGGGCGAGCAGCGCGCTCTCGGGGACCGGGAGCAGCAGCGGGTGCGCGGAGGGCGCCATCACGTCCAGCACCATGTCCTCGGTGAGCGCGCGGGAGCGGGAGGGCAGGTCCTCGGTGATGAGCCGGTCCAGCAGCAGCCGCAGCAGGTCGGTGATGACGACGGCGACGGGGGAGTCCGCGAGCGGCGTCGTGCGGGCGGGGGAGAGCTGGGCGGAGCGCTGCCACGTGCCCGCCGGGGTGAAGCCGCTGTGCACGGTCCCCGCGGGGAGCCAGAGGCCGACGGCCGGCGCGATCGTCCACACCCGGGAGCCGGTGGTCGCGGTCGAGGCGCCGCGCTCGTTCCAGATCAGCTCATGCGTGGGATGGGCATGATCGGCCCAGTAGGTGTCCTCCGCGAGGACCTCCTGGCCGCCGAGGATCGTCGAGGGGATGTCCATGCTCCCCGCCGAGTAGGTCGGCAGCTCGCGGCGGACGGCGCCGCGGGCCGCGGCGACCTCCTCGGACCAGCGCGAGGCGGCGCGCCGCGGGGGACCGGGCGTGGTCACGGGGCGTCGGGGCCTGCGGACGCGGGGGGATCGGGGACGATGCCGGCGTCGGCCGCGACCTCGCGCCAGGTCGCGGCGAGGGTGTCGACGGTCGCATGGGCGTTCAGCCCCGAGGGCTGCGGGACGACCCACAGCACCGTGTCCTCCGGCCAGGGCGCGATCTCGCCGCGCTCCTGCCGCCCGAGACGGGCCTTCGGGCGCCCGAAGGCCGTGCGGAAGGCGGTGATGCCGACGATCGCGACGACCGCGGGCCGCAGCGCGGCGACCCGCGGCGGCAGCAGGGCGCCCGCCTCCCGCAGCTCCTCGCGGGAGAGCTCGTCGGCCCGCGCGGTCGCCCGCCCGATCAGGTTCGTGACCCCCAGCCCGCGGGCGTGGAGATCCGCCTCGTCGACCGGATCGAGGCCGCGGGAGGCGTCGACGCGGCGCGAGGTCAGGCCGGCGCGGTGGAGCGAGGGCCAGAAGCGGTTGCCCGGATGCGCGAAGGGCGCGTTCACCGCGGCGGTCCACAGACCCGGGTTGATCCCGACCATCAGCAGCCGCAGCGGCGGATCGCCGGGACCGGGCAGGACGTCGTCGATCGCATCGGGATCCGGGACGGCGAAGCGCTGCAGGTCGGCCCGGGTGGGCCGCTCCCCGCCGAGCGGGGAGGGACGACGCGGACCTGTGCTCATCTCCTCGCGCTCACCGGCCGGTGATCGGGTCCGGCTGGGTCGGATCCACGAGCTCGATGCCCGCGAGATCCCACTGGCCGTCGGTGCGCTCGACGTAGTAGCGCAGCGGCACCTCGACCCGCACGCCGTCGTCGCTGTAGGCCTCGGTGACGTAGAAGATCGCGTAGCCCGAGCGGTTGACGCGGTCGGTGACCTCGTAGTCGATGTCGGTGACACCGGAGGTCGCGGCCTCGAAGATGCTGCAGTCCGACAGCCCGGTCGCATCGCGGAAGTCCCGCGTCGTGGACTCCTGGAAGAGGTCGCAGTCGCCCTGGGACAGGGAGGAGTAGTAGTCGTCGAGGGTGTCCTGCGGGTTGCCGCGCATGAGGATCTGCCACAGCACGATCGCCGCGACGATCAGGACGATCAGCAGCCCCAGCAGGGCGACGCCCGCCACCACGATCCACTGCCACAGCGGCCGCTTCGGGCGCGCCGGCCCGTTCGCGGCGCCCCTCGGCGCTGGGCCCCGCCCCTGCGGCATGCTCTGTGCGTACGCCATGATCCCTCCCCCGGGATGGTCGATGACCTCGCAGTATTCCGCATCCGGTGCGGATGCGCATCTGCGCCCGCGCCTCGGCCGAGAGCGCGGGCGATATTCTGGCGCGCATGATCGTCACCGCCGCCCCGGGTCCTATCGGCTCTCCCACCAGCGCGGACGGGACGGGATACCGCGCGGCGAGCGCTCTGAGGTATCGCTTCCGGGCCGGTGCCCGGCAGCGCGGCACGCTGCCGGTGCTCGCGGGCCTCGAGGACCTCCGGGGCCGACGGATCACCCGCGGGGATGTTCTGCGCACCTTCGTGCACCCGCGGCTCGACACGGCGCTGACCTGGGGTGCGACCCATGTCTGCGTCGATCTGCTGCTGGACGACGGCACCTTCCTCTCCGATCACGACCCGCGGGACCAGCACGGCACCCGGGCGACCGCCCGCGGGCTCGGGGCGGCCCGCATCCTCCACGCCGACCAGTGGAACGACGTGCAGATCCCGCTCGAGGCGGTCGTCGGCCGCGTCGTCGTCGAGGTCCTGCTCGTCGGCGATGCGCCCGCGCCCGACGCCGCGTCCGCTGACGCCTCCGCACCCCGCGCGGGCCGCGCGGCGGAGGTCGACGGATGGATCGACGGCCCCTATCTCGGCCCGGGCGAGCCCGAGCCCGACCCCGAGGACCTCGTCGCCTGGGTCGACACCCGTCGCGGCACCCACTCCTCGGGGGACCTCTCGCGGGGGAACACGCTGCCGATCACCGCGCTGCCGAACGGCTTCGCGAAGCTCACCCCGGTCACCGACGCCCGCACGCGGCGGTGGCTCTACGAGCACCACCGGGCGAACCGCGTCGTCGGCGGAGCCGACGGTCGGAGCCTGCCGCACCTGCAGGGGATCGCCCTGACCCATCAGCCGAGCCCGTGGATGGGGGATCGCGGGCAGCTCGTCGTGATGCCGCTGCGCGGGGCGGACCCCGATGCCTCGCCCGTCGGCCGCGCCGTCGCCTTCGACCATGCGGAGGAGACCGCGCGCCCCGACCGCTACGCCGTGCGCCTCGCCGACGGGACCCGGATCCGGGTCGCGCCCACGGACCACGGCGGGATCATCGAGGTCGTCTTCCCGCCCGGCACGCGCGGACCTCACCTGCTGATCGAGGGCGTCGACGAGCACTCGCGGATCGAGGCCGCGGGCGCGGTCCTCGACGGGGAGCTGTCCGGGTTCGTGGACTCCGGTCCCGAGCAGGGGTACGTCCGCGCCGAGGGCAGCACCCGCCTGTTCCTCCGGGGCCGCGCGGAGCCGAACCCGGTCGAGGTCGGCCCCGCCCGCGGCTCGACGCCGGGCGCCGCCCTGCTGCGCTTCCCCGACGGCACCGAGCAGGTCACGCTGCGCTTCGCGACCAGCCTCATCGGCGACACGCAGGCGCGTCGGACCCTGCAGCGGGAGCTGCGCGGCCGCAGCCTCGCCCAGGTGCGCGCCGCCGCCCACCAGCTCTGGGCCGAGCGGCTCGGCGTGCTGCGCGCCGACGGGGCGAGCGCCCCGCAGCGCCGCACGCTCTACGGCAGCCTCTACCGTCTGAACCTCTACCCGTCCTCGCACTGGGAGGACGCCGGCACGCCGCAGCGCCCCCAGCCCGTCCACGCCAGCCCGGTGCTCCCCACCAAGGGCGAGGCCACGCGGATCCGCACCAACGCGCAGATCCGCCCCGGCCGGATGTACGTCGACCACGGCTTCTGGGACACCTACCGCACCGCCTGGCCGGCCTACGCGCTGCTGTACCCCGAGCTCGCCGCGGAGCTCGCCGACGGCTTCGTCCAGCAGTTCCGCGAGGGCGGCTGGATCGCCCGCTGGTCCGCCCCCGGCTACGCCGACTGCATGACCGGCACCAGCAGCGACGTCGCCTTCGCCGACCTCCAGGCGCAGGGCGTGACCCTGCCCGACCCGCTCTCGGCCTATCTGTCGGGGCTGCGGAATGCGACGACCGCGCCGACGCAGTCCGAGGTCGGGCGCCGCGGCAACGAGCGCGCCGTCTTCACCGGCGCCGTCGACGCGGAGATCCCCGAATCGGTGTCCTGGTCGCTCGAGGCCTGCATCAACGACGCCGCGCTCGCCGTCCAGGCCGAGGCGATCGCCGGCGCCGAGGGGACCGCCCCCGCGCTCCGTGCCCGGCTCCGCGAGGAGGCCGCGTATCTGCGCGCCCGCTCCGCGGGCTACGCGCTGCTGTTCGACGAGGGCACGGGCTTCTTCCGCGGCCGACGCGCCGATGCGGCGGCCGACGACGCGGTGGCCGATGCTTGGTCGCCCGATGCGGCGGCAGGGGCGGGCGCGTCGGCGGACTTCGACCCGCTCGCCTGGGGCGGGGACTACACCGAGACCAACGCCTGGACCTTCGCCTTCCTCGTGCCGCACGACCCCGAGGGCCTCGCCGCCCTCCACGGCGGCCGCGAGGCTCTGCGGGAGCGGCTCGAGGAGTACCTGGCGACGCCCGAGCGCGCCGACCGGCCCGGCACCTACGACAGCGTCCTGCACGAGATGATCGAGGCCCGCGAGATGCGGATGGGCCAGCTCGCGCTCTCGAACCAGCCGGCGCACCACATCCCCTTCCTCTTCCACCACGTCGGGGCGCCCGAGCGGGCCTCGCGGATCGTGCACGAGGCGCGGCGGCGGCTGTTCGTCGGCGAGCAGATCGGCCAGGGCTACCCCGGGGACGAGGACAACGGCGAGATGAGCGCCTGGTGGATCCTCACCGCGCTCGGCCTCTACCCGCTGCAGCTCGCGACCGGCCGCTACCACCTGGTCGCGCCGCTGTTCCCGCGGGCCGAGGTGCGGCCCCTCGGCGGGGAGGCGTTCACGATCGTCGCGGAGACGATCGCCGCCGACGGCGGGGACGCTGCGGCCGAGGAGGACGCCGCGACCGACGGGGAGGAGCGCATCGAGGACCCCGACGACCGGCGGATCCTCGGGCTCGAGGTCGGCGGCCGGGAGCATCGCTCCTCGGCGATCGACCGCAGCGCGCTGCGCGGCGAGGTCCGCGTGCGCGTCGGCACCGTGGCGCAGGATGCGGGGCGCTGGGGCGAGGTGCCGTCCTCGCCGACCCCGCCCGGCGGTCGGCCGCGGCCGCTGCGGGACCTGCTCGGCGCGGACCCGTCGGACCCGCTGCGCGACGACGACTCCCGCACCGAGCGGACCTGGCCGGGGGCGTCCGCCGTGATCGGCCTGCCCGTGCTCGAGGAGCCCGCGACCGCCCGCTTCCTGACCCTGACCTCGGGGAGCGTCGTCGGCGGCGATCCCGTCGCCTGGCGGCTCGAGGGGTCCGACGACGGGGCGAGCTGGCGCGTGCTCGACGAGCGCGACGGCCAGGAGTTCCCCTGGCGGCGTCAGACCCGGCCCTTCGCGATCGCGCGGCCGTCGGCCTGCCGGCACCATCGCCTCGTCGTCACCGCGGCCGACGGTCCCCTGCGCCTGGCCGAGGTCGAGCTCCTGGCATGAGCGGGGCCGCGGGCGCGAGCGGGGCGGGCGGACGGCGGAGCGTCCACGGCAGCGTCATGAGCGCCCACACGACTGCGACCGCGACCATCTCGACCAGCAGGTAGACCGGCCAGGGGCCCATGACGTCCAGCAGGCTCGGGCCGTCGGGCGCATGGTTCAGGTAGCCGTAGTTCGCGCCCGTCAGCAGGTTGCCGATCATGGCGACGGCCGACCACAGGAGCGTCGCGGCGTAGGCGAGGCCGAAGGCTCCCCAGGTGGGACGGAAGCCGCGGCCCCAGGTCAGCACGATCGCCGCGAGCAGCGCCCCGCCGTGGGCGATCCAGTACTCGGCGAACTCGAGCGGCGGGAGCACGAAGTAGTTCAGGTCCGGGGTCAGCACGGACATCATGTTCAGCGTGAGGCCCCAGTAGTGCACGAGCGTCGTCGACCAGCGGGAGCGCGTGATCAGCGCGATCGGGACCAGGAAGCGCAGGGCGTCCGAGTAGTGCAGCGGGAGGGACTCGTCGATGTCCCACGCCCAGGGCGCGAAGCCCCACAGGGTCCACAGCGCGGAGTTCGCCAGCAGCGCCCAGCCGACGATGCGCAGGACGCGATCGACCCCGGCCGGATCGCCCCGCCGCGACCAGCGCAGCAGGACGATCGCGGCCAGGGCGATCAGGACCAGCATCGACAGATGGACGAGCCCGTAGGACTCCATGTGCCCGATGCGGTCGCCCTCCATGGATCAGGAGGGTACGCGGTTCAGGCGGCGACGGGGCGGCGTCCGAACGACTTCGCGGCGGTGACCGCGGCGGCCGCGACCAGGGTGCCGAGGACGATCGCCAGCAGGTAGCCCCAGATCGGGCTGATGGCGAAGAGGACGAACACGCCGCCGTGCGGGGCCTGCGAGCCGACGCCGAAGGCCATGATCAGGCCGCCGGTGACCGCGCCGCCCGCCATCATCGACGGGATCACGCGCAGCGGATCCGCGGCCGCGAAGGGGATCGCGCCCTCGGAGATGAAGGCCGCGCCGAGCAGCCAGGCGGTCGCGCCGTTCTCGCGCTCGACCGGCGAGTACAGGCGCTTGCGCACCACGGTCGACAGGGCCATCGCCAGCGGCGGCACCATGCCGGAGGCCATGACCGCGGCCATGATCTGGAAGGACGCCTCGGTGCCCTGCGAGAGGCCCGCGGTGGCGAACAGGTAGGCGGCCTTGTTGACCGGACCGCCGAGGTCCAGGCACATCATCAGGCCGAGCACGATGCCCAGCACGATCGCGGAGGTGCCGCTCATGCTGGTCAGCGCATCCTGCAGGGCGGTCATCACCCAGGCGAGCGGTCGGCCGAGCACCAGCAGCATGGCCCCGCCGACGACGGCGGAGGTCACCAGCGGGATGATCACCACCGGCATGAGGCCCGCGAGCCAGCGCGGCGGTGCGAAGGTCGTCAGCCACAGGGCGATCAGACCCGCCAGCAGGCCCGTGACCAGGCCGCCGAGGAAGCCGGCGCCGACGGCCACGGAGATCGCGCCGCCGATGAAGCCGGGGGCGATGCCCGGACGGCCGGCGAGGCCGAAGGCGATGTAGCCCGACAGGGCCGCGACCAGGAAGCCCATGCCCAGGTTGCCGATGGTGAAGGCGACCGCGCCGAGGTACAGCAGCAGTCCCGAGCGCTCGGTCAGCATCTGCCCGGTGGCGCCGTCGTAGGCGACCTGGCCGGGCAGGTCCGTCAGCGAGGAGCCGGTGGCGACGTCCTGCGCGACGAAGGCGACGTCGAAGCCGCCGAGCAGGAAGCCCAGCGCCATCAGCAGACCGCCGGCGGCGACGAACGGGATCATGTAGGACACGCCCGTCATGACCGCCGCCTGGATCCGCTTGGGCCAGGGCGCCGAGGAGGAGTCCGCGGAGGAGCCGGAGGACGCGCCCGCGGAGGCGGACGCCGCCGGCACCCGCCGGGCCGAGGGATCCGAGGCCGCGGCGACGGCCTCGTCGATCATCTCGGGCCCGTGGGAGATCGCGCGCTTGACCGGGTGCTCGACGATCGGGAGGCCCGCGAAGCGGTCGCGGCCGGAGATGTTGACGTCGGCGGCGACGATGAGCGCGTCGGCCCGCTCGATCTGCTCGGCCGTGAACGGGGTGATCCCGCCCGAGCCCTGCGTCTCGACGTGCAGCTCGACGCCCTTGTCCTTCGCGGCGTTCTCGAGCGCCTCGGCGGCCATGTAGGTGTGGGCGATGCCGGTGGGGCAGGAGGTGATCGCCAGCAGCACCGGGCCGGTCGAGGAGGCGGGCGCGGCGGCACCGGTCGCGGCCGCGGCGGCGGTGCCGGCGGGCGCGGTCTCGGCGGGGGCGAGGCCGATCTCGGCGGGGTCGAGGACCTCCATCACCAGGGCCGCGGCCTCGGCCGGGGTCTCGGCGGCGCGCAGCGAGGCCAGGAAGGCCGGGCGGATGAGCGCGCGGGAGAGCTGGGCGAGGAGCTTCAGGTGCTGGTCGTCGGTGCCGGCCGGGGCCGTGATCCCGATGATCACGTCGGCCGGGCCGTCGGGGGCGCCGAAGTCGACGGGCTCGCTCAGGCGCAGCAGGCCGAGAGCGGCCTCGTGCACGGCCTCGACGCGGCAGTGGGGGATCGCGAAGCCCCCGGGCATGCCGGTCGCGAAGGACTCCTCGCGGGCCAGCAGGCCCGCTTCGAGGCCGTCGCGCTCGGAGCGCCCGGTCGCTGCGATCAGGTCGGCCATCTGGCCGATCACGGCGTCCTTGCCGCCTGCGGGGGCGACGTCGAGGCGGACGAGGTCCGCGGAGATGAGGGGTGATGACATGGCCAGCTCCTTCACTGGTGATGCGGGGCGAGTCAGAGCGCGCGCACGACGCGGGGCCGCGGTCGCACCTGCTCGGGGGAGGGGATCGTGGTGCCGGGGAGGGCGACGGCGGCGGTGCCGTACGCGACGGCGCGGGCGAGCCGCTCGGGCTCGCTCTCGCCGAGCTCGCGGCCGGCGAGATAGCCGGCGGCGGCCGAGTCGCCGGCGCCGACGGTCGAGCGCACGGGGCCGGACTCGGCGGGGCAGGCCCAGGCGCCCTCGGCGGTCGCGAGCAGGCCGCCCGCCGCGCCGAGGGTCACCAGGACCGCGCCGACGCCCTGCGCGACGAGCGCGCGGGCCGCCTCGGCGACGCGCGTCAGGTCGCCCTCCTCGGCGGAGCGCTCGAGGGCGACGCCGTCGAGGCCGGCCAGCTGGCCGAGCTCCTCGGCGTTGGGCTTGATGAGATCGGGGGCGGCCGACGGGTCCGCGCGCCAGGCCTCCGCGAGGGCCACCAGCGGGGCGTCGGAGGTGTCGACGCCGACGGCCGCGCCGCGCCGGTGCAGCGAGGAGACCAGATGCGCGTACCAGTCCGTCGGCATCCCCGGGGCGAGGGAGCCGGAGGCCATCACGAGGTCCCCGTCGGAGACGGCGCCGTCGAGGGTCGCCTCGAGGGCGAGGAGCTCGTCGGCCGAGATCGCGGTCCCCGGCTCATTGATCTTCGTGGTGGTGCCCGAGGGGTCCACGACGGCGAGGTTCGTGCGCACCCGCCCGGCGACCGCGCTCGTGCGGTGCGGGACGCCGGTGCGCTCGAGGAGCGCGAGGAAGGGGTCCGACGGTCCGACGGGGACGACGGCCAGCGTGCGGGCCCCGGCGCGGGCGAGGCCGAGGGCGACGTTCACGCCCTTGCCGCCGACCTGGACGGTGTCGGAGACGATGCGGTGGACGCCGCCGGGGACGAGGTCCACGGCCAGCTCGACGGTCCGGTCGAGCGAGGGGTTCGGGGTCAGCGTGAGGATCATGCCAGCACGACCTCCACCCCGGACTCGACGAGGGCCTCGCGCAGGTCCGGCGGGATGCCGTCGTCGGTGACCAGCACGTCCACGTCGGCGATGGCGGCGAAGGCCACCAGGCGGTGGGCGCGGGCCTTGGAGGAGTCCGCGAGGACCACGCGCAGCGCGGCGCGGGCGGCGAAGGCGGACTTCACCGCGCCCTCCTCGGGATCCGGCGTGTACAGGGACTCCTCGTCGTAGCCGTTGCAGCCGAGGAAGGCCACGTCGGGGCGCAGCATCCGGGCCGCGTCGACGGTCGCGGCGCCGACGGCGGCCCCGGTGCCCGGTCGCAGGCGCCCCGGCAGCAGGTGCACCTGGGGGCCGCCGAGCTGCAGCACGGCCTGGGCGATGTCGAGGGAGTGGGTGACCACGGTGCCGGTGCGGCCGCCGATGCGGGGGACCAGTGCGCTGACCGAGGAGCCGGCGTCCAGCAGCAGCGCAGTCTCGGGATCCGTGGGGAGGAAGTCCGCCGCGGCCTCGCCGATGCGCTTCTTGATCTCGGGGTTCGTCCCGTGGCGGCTCGTGAGATCGGGCTCGAGGACCGCGCTGCGGCGGACGACGGCGCCGCCGTGGACGCGGACCAGGAGGTCGCGCCGCTGGAGCTCGTCGAGGTCGCGGCGGACCGTCTCGGCCGCGACGCCGAAGCGCTCGGCGAGCTCGGCGACCGCGACGCGGTGATCGCTCTCGAGGGAGTCGAGGATATGGCGTTGGCGCTGCTCGGCGAACATGTCGGCCCTGCCTTCATCATCGGAGTCTGACCGCGTCGCCGGAGGCGGGGATCCCGGAGGGGCCGGGGCCGCGCGGTGGCTGCGTGGCTCCACGATAGACGGGAAACCAACAAAGAGCAACAGAAACAGGCAGGAATGGTGTGGGTTTATGAGGGGAACCCCGGTGGCCTGCGCAGATCTTCTGTTGTTCGCTGTGGCTTGTTGTGGGAAGGCGTGGGGTCGTGCGGGGCTCGCTGTGACCCGTCGTGCGTCCCGGAGCCCTCCCCGGCCCCTCGGCGCGGCGGTAGCATCGGGGACCTCTGTTCGTCGGTCCGGGCGTCCGGCCGATCGTCCGCCCGTACGACCGCTCGTCCGTCCGACCGGCACCCCGCTCGACGCGCCCCCAGGAGTTGCGATGTCCCAGGCCTTCCATGCTGATTCCTCCGACCTGCAGGTCAAGGAGGTGCTCAGCTGGGACCTGTTCGGCACGGCGTCCCGCGAGCTCGCCCAGACCATCGCGGACTCGCGCTTCGACCCGGAGATCGTGATCGCCGTCGCCCGCGGCGGCCTCCTGCCGGCCGGCTCGCTCGCCTACGCCCTCGGCCTCAAGCTCGCCGACGCGATCAACGTCGAGTTCTACACCGACGTCCACGAGACCCTCCCGGACCCCGTGCTGCTCGCCCCGATGCTCGACACCGAGTCCCTCCGCGGCAAGCGCCTCCTCGTCGTCGACGACGTGGCCGACTCCGGGCGCACCCTCGCCCTCGTCCTCGACCTCCTGCGCGAGCAGGGCGCCGACGCGCGCAGCGCCGTCCTCTACGCCAAGTCCGCCTCCGTCGTCTCGCCCGACTACGTGTGGCGCCGCACCGACGAGTGGATCGTCTTCCCCTGGTCGGCCGAGCAGCCGGTGACCCCGGCCGACGAGGGCTCCGCGGCGACCGACGCCTGATCGACGGGCGGAACAGGCTGAACAGGCCGCCCCGGTCTCGCTGACCGGATCGGCCCGTTTTCGCTGTCCGCGCAGAGGGCCCGCCCCGCAGAGCGCCCGACGGTGACAGCATGGGATGCATGGACATCATCATCATCGGAGGACATGGCAAGGTCGCGCTGCTCGCGGAGCCGCTGCTGGTGCAGCAGGGGCACCGCGTCACCGCGGTGATCCGCGATCCCGGGCATGCGGCCGAGGTCGAGGCGACCGGGGCCCGGGCCCTCGTCGAGGACGCGGAGTCCCTCGACGCCGCGGGCTGGGACCGTCTGCTGACCGGGGCCGACGCCGTCGTGTGGTCGGCCGGCGCCGGCGGCGGGAACCCGGAGCGCACGCGCGCCGTCGACCGCGATGCGGCGATCGCCGCGATCGACGCGGCCGGCCGCGTCGGCGCCCGCCGCTTCGTCATGGTCAGCTACTTCGGGGCCCGCCCCGACCACGGCATCGACCCCGCCAGCTCGTTCCACGCCTACGCCGAGGCGAAGGCCGCGGCCGACGCGCACCTGCGCGAGAGCGGTCTGGACTGGACGATCCTCGGCCCCAGCGGCCTCACCCTCGAGGAGGGGACCGGACGCGTCGAGCTCGTCGACCTGCTCGACGCCGAGGGCGGCTTCGCCGCGACCGACGTCGCCTCCGCGACGGTGCCGCGCGCCGACGTCGCCGCGGTGATCGCCGAGACCGTCGGCCGCGAGGACGTCGTCGGCCGGTTCCTCGGCTTCAACGCGGGCGAGGTCCCGATCGCCGAGGCGCTCGCCCGCTGATCCTCGGCCCGCGCACGACCTCAGGGGGCGTCGACCGGACGGTCGGCGCCCTCCGTCGTGCCGGCGTGCGCCTCCGCGCCGTGGTCCTCCGTGCCGTGGTCCTTCGCGCCGAACGGGAGCACGTGCACGACGGCGAGGACGACCGCGCCCCACAGGACGCCCAGCAGGAGCGAGAAGAAGGTCTCCACGAGCCAGGCGAGCGCCCCGCCGACGACGGCCACGCCCCCCGCCAGCTCCGCCAGATGGTGGACCAGCCCGTAGGGCTGCGCGGCACCGAGCTCATGCACGCCCGTCAGCAGGATGTGCCCGCCGACCCACAGCATCGCGACCATGCCGACATAGCTGATCACGGTCATGACCTTCGGCATCGCCCGCACGAGGCCCTCGCCGACGCGGCGGGAGGCGGCGGACTCGCGACCGGCCATGTGCAGGCCCACGTCGTCCATCTTCACCAGCAGGCCGACCGCGCCGTAGACGAGCACCGTCATCAGCACGCCGATCACCACGAGGATCGCGGCGCGCATGGCCAGCGGCTGGTCGGCGACCTCGTTCAGCGAGATCACCATGATCTCCGCCGAGAGGATCAGATCGGTGCGGACGGCGCCGCCGACGATGCGCTTCTCCGCCGCGGGCCCCTGCTCCGCGGCCGGACGGTCCTCCTCCGCATGGCCGCCGTGCAGCAGCTCCCAGATCTTCTCGGCGCCCTCGAAGCAGAGATAGGTGCCGCCGAGCATGAGGATCGGCGTCAGCAGCCAGGGCGCCAGCCACGACAGCAGCAGGGCCACCGGCAGGATGATCAGGAGCTTGTTGATCAGCGAGCCGCGGGCGATCCGCCAGATGATCGGCAGCTCCCGCTTCGGCTCGATCCCGCGCACGTACTGCGGGGTCACCGCCGCGTCGTCGACGACGACGCCCGCCGCCTTCGCACTCGCCTTCGCGCTCGCGGCGGCCACGTCGTCGGCGCTCGCCGCGGCGAGCCTCGCGATCGCGGCCACGTCGTCGAGCAGTGCTGCCAGTCCTCCGGCCATGCGGGGTCCCCCTCAGGATGTCGTCCACGGCGCGCGGCGACGGGTCGCGCGCGGCTCGGGCACACAGAATAAGTGGTCGGCCGCCGCGGTCGCCCGCCGTGCTCGCCCGCCGGCGGCGTGCGGCCGATAGGGTCGCCTGCGGCACGAGCGAGAGCACGCGCTCGGGCACGAGCAGCATCGAGAGCAGGACCGGGAGCAGGAGAGCATGACCGAGGAGAACGGCACGGGCACCGCCCGCTGGGCGGCCGTGGCCGCCCTCGCGGTGGGGATCTTCGTGCTCATCACGATCGAGGAGCTGCCCATCGGGGTGCTCGGCGTCATGGCCCCCGACCTCGGGGTGAGCCCCTCGGTGGGCGGCCTCGCCGTCACCGTGCCCGGGGTGCTCGCCGCGGTCGTCGCCATGGCCACCCCGGTTCTCGCCCGCGGACTGGACCGTCGGCTCGTGCTCGTCCTCGCGCTGCTGTGCGTCACGGCCTCCGCCGTCGTCTCCGTGCTCGCCCCGAGCTTCGCGGTGCTGCTGCTGGGACGGGTGCTCGCCGGCGCAGCGATCGGGCTGTACTGGGCCGTGCTGCCGATCGTCGCGGTCGGGCAGGTCGCCCCGCACCAGCACGCCGCCGCGCTGACCCTCGCCTTCTCCGGCACCGGCGGGGCGCTCGTGCTGGGCGTACCGCTCGCCGCCTGGATCGGCACCCACCTGGGCTGGCGGGAGGCCTTCGCCGTGGTCGGCGGCGCCGCCCTGGTCATGGCCGTGGTGATCGCCCTGCTCGTGCGCCCGGTGCCCACCGCCGCCCCCGTCACCCCGGCCCGGATGCTCGCCGCGGCCCGCGACCGCGGGGTCCGGCACGCGGTGGCGCTGACGCTGCTGCTCGTAGTGGGGCAGTTCGTCACCTACAGCTATGTCAGTCCGCTGCTCACCGGGGCCGGGGTGCCGCTGACGAGCACCGGGGGGATGCTGCTCGCCTTCGGGGTGGCCGGGCTGATCGGGAACTTCGCGATCGCGCCCGTGATCCGCCGCCGGGGCGCGCCGACCGCGGTGCTCGTCGTCGCGGCGGGGCTCGGCCTGTCCCTGCTCGCCGTGGCGCTGCTGCTGCGCAGCCCGCTCGCGGCGCTGCTGCTCATGCCCGTCTGGGGACTGTTCGCGGGCGCCGCCTCGGTGACCGTGCAGTCCTTCGTCGACTCCGAGGCCGACGGTCGCGTCGAGGAGGGGACCGCGCTGAACAGCGGCGCCTTCAACCTGGCGATCGCCCTCGGTGCGGCGCTCGGCGGGCTGCTGCTCGAGCTCGCCGGCCGCACCGGCATGCTCACGGTCTCCGTGCTGCTCGCCCTCGGCGCGACCGTGCTCGTCGCCCGCTACGCCCTCACGACTCCGCCCGCCGCTCCTCGTCGGTGACGACGCGCGCGGCCTCGGCCGTCTCGGGATGGGCGCGGGGCAGGAGGCTAGAGGATCCGGAAGCCCTGCCCCCGACCCTGGTCCTGCGGTGCGCCGCGAGGCTCCGCCGCGGTCACGACGGTCCGCTCCACGCGGGCCGACGGCGGTCCCTGCTCGAGCCAGGCGAGCATCGCGGTCACGGCCGCGGACGGCCCCTCGACGTCGGCCTCGACCGTGCCGTCGAGCAGGTTCCGCACGGTCCCGACGAGTCCGCGCCGCTCCGCCTCCCGGGCGGTCGCCCAGCGGAAGCCGACGCCCTGCACCCGGCCGTGCACCCGCACGACCCGGCGCAGGGCGTCGTCTCTGCTCATGCGTCGCCGTTCATCCGACGCCGCTCATTCGTTGTCGCCGCCGGTGGCGAGGACCGCCGCATCGGACTCCGCCTCGGCGTCGCCCCAGGTCCAGCCCGCGATCTCGGGGACGTCCTCGCCGTGCGCGTAGGCGTAGGCGCGGGCGCGGATCCGCTCGTCGGCCATCCGCTGGCGCAGTCCCGCGTACCGGGTGCCGAGGCCGTCGACCCGGTCGATCACGTCCATGACCAGGTGGAAGCGGTCGGTGTCGTTGCGCATCAGCATGTCGAAGGGCGTCGTCGTGGTGCCCTCCTCCTTGTATCCGCGCACGTGGATGCGGGAGTTGCGGTCGTGGCGGTAGGCCAGGCGGTGGATCAGCCACGGGTAGCCGTGGTAGGCGAAGACCACCGGGATGTCCTCGCCGAAGATCCCGTCGAAGTCCTTCTCGGACAGTCCGTGGGGATGCTCGGTGTCGTCCTGGAGGCGCATCAGGTCCACGACGTTGACCACGCGGACGCGGAGGTCCGGGACCTCCTCGCGCAGGATCTGCGCGGCCGCGAGGATCTCGATCGTGGGGATGTCGCCGGCGGCGGCGAGGACGACGTCGGGCTCCTCGCCGTCGACCTCCGTGCCGGCCCAGTCCCAGATGCCCAGGCCGCGCGTGCAGTGGACGATCGCCTCGTCCATCGTCAGCCAGTTCGGGTTGGGCTGCTTGCCGGCGACGACCACGTTGACGTACTGGCGCGAGCGCAGGCAGTGGTCGTAGACCGACAGCAGCGTGTTCGCGTCCGGCGGCAGGTAGACGCGGACGATCTCGGCCTTCTTGTTGACCATGTGGTCGATGAAGCCGGGATCCTGATGCGAGAAGCCGTTGTGGTCCTGGCGCCAGACGTGCGAGCTCAGCAGGTAGTTCAGCGAGGCGATCGGGCGTCGCCACTCGATCTCGTTGGTGACCTTCAGCCACTTGGCGTGCTGGTTGACCATCGAGTCGACGATGTGGATGAACGCCTCGTAGGAGGAGAACAGGCCGTGGCGGCCGGTGAGCAGGTAGCCCTCGAGCCAGCCCTCGCACTGATGCTCCGAGAGCATCTCCATGACGCGACCCGAACGGGCCAGATGCTCGCTGCGGTCATGCTCCTCGAAGTCCGCGTTCCACTGCTTCGCCGTGACGTCGTAGACCGCCTGCAGACGGTTCGAGGCCGTCTCGTCGGGCCCGAAGATCCGGAAGTTGTCCGGGTTCTCGTCGACCACGTCCTTGAGCCAGGTCCCCAGCACGCGGGTCGCCTCGGCGGTCGAGGCGCCGGGCGAGGGGACGTCGACCGCGTAGTCGCGGAAGTCCGGCAGACGGAGCGCCTTCAGCACCGCGCCGCCGTTCGTCGACGGGTTCGCCGACATGCGCAGATCGCCCTGCGGGGCCGCCGCCGAGATCTCAGGCCGCAGCGCGCCGGACTCGTCGAACAGCTCCTCCGGACGGTACGAGCGCAGCCAGGCGTCGAGGTCCGCGAGATGCTCGTCGGTGTCGCGGGCGCTCGCGAGCGGCACCTGGTGCGAGCGCCACGAGCCCTCGGTGACCTTGCCGTCGATCGTCTTCGGGCCGGTCCAGCCCTTCGGGGTGCGGAACACGATCATCGGCCAGGCCGGACGCTCGGTCTCGCGGCCCGCCTCGGCGTCCGCGCGGGCGCCGGCCTTGATGTCGGCGATCATGTCGAGGGCCTCGTCGAGGACGGCGGCGAAGCGGCGATGCGCCTCCATCGGGTCCTCGTCGTCGAAGCCGCCGCGGAAGAACAGCGGCGTGTGGCCGTAGCCCCGCATGAGGGCCTCGAGCTCGTCGTCGCCGATGCGGGCGAGGACGGTCGGGTTCGCGATCTTGTAGCCGTTCAGGTGCAGGATCGGCAGGACCACGCCGTCGGTCAGCGGGTTGATGAACTTGTTGGAGTGCCACGAGGTCGCCAGCGGACCGGTCTCGGCCTCGCCGTCGCCGACCACCGTGAAGGCGATCTCGTCGGGCCGGTCGAGCATGGCGCCGTAGGCGTGCGAGAGGGCGTAGCCGAGCTCGCCGCCCTCATGGATCGAGCCGGGCGTCTCCGGGGCGACGTGCGAGGGGATGCCGCCGGGGAAGGAGAACTGCGTGAACAGGCGGCGCAGTCCGTCGTCGTCGTGCGTGATCGCCGGGTACGTCTCGGTGTAGGTGCCCTCGAGGTAGCTCGCGGCCACCAGGCCGGGACCGCCGTGGCCGGGGCCCGTGACGTACATGGCCTTCAGCCCGCGCTGCGAGATCGCGCGGTTCGCATGCGCGTAGAGGAAGGTCAGGCCCGGGGTGGTGCCCCAGTGGCCCAGCAGGCGGGGCTTCACGTGGTCGCGCTGCAGGGGCTCGCGCAGCAGCGGGTTCGCGAGCAGGTAGATCTGCCCGACGGACAGGTAGTTCGCGGCCCGCCACCACGCGTGGATCGCGGCGAGGTCGTCGTCGGTGGGGGTGCTGGAGGGACCGTGGGGCCAGACGGGAACAGAGGTCATGACGCCTTCCTGGAGGTCGACGGCACCGGGTCTCGGTGTCATGGCTCACACGGTACGGGCGGTGTTCGCCGTCCGGAAGGTCCTACGGCCCGCCGATCGTGATCGGGACGTGATCCGCCGTCGGGGGGGGGCGGGAGCGCGCGCCGCGGGATCGCCCGAAGCATGGCCCTCGAGGGCGGGGCGCCGATATCGTGTGCCGATGGCTCAGCACCCACGGTCCGCAGACCCCGCCGACATCCTCGCCGCGCATCTCCGGGACGACGCCCCGCGCGGCGTCCTGATTCCGCCCGGATGGACCGGCACCGTCGCCGACATCGATCCCCGCTCCACTCCCGGCTTCGACGGCGGCAAGTCCGCGGGCAAGCAGCGCCTCATCGACCTCGACGCACCCGTGGACGAGCTCCAGGAGCGGCTGTGGGCGGCGAGCCGTCCCACCGGGGAGGGCCGCAGCGTGCTGCTGGTCGTGCAGGGCATGGACACCTCCGGCAAGGGCGGGATCATGCGCCACGTCGTCGGCAGCGTCGACCCGCAGGGCGTGTCCATCACCGCGTTCAAGGCCCCGACCGACGAGGAGAAGGCCCACGACTTCCTCTGGCGGATCCGGCCCCACGCGCCCGCCCCGGGGATGATCGCGGTCTTCGACCGCTCCCACTACGAGGACGTCCTCATCCATCGGGTCCACGGCTGGGCCGACGAGGCGGAGATCCGCCGCCGCTGCGAGGCCATCGTCGCCTTCGAGCAGGAGCTCGTCGACGGCGGCACCGAGATCGTCAAGGTCATGCTCCGGATCTCCCGCGAGGAGCAGGGGGAGCGGCTCATGGAACGGCTCGAGCGGCCCGACAAGCACTGGAAGTTCAACCCCGGCGACGTCGAGGAGCGCCGGCACTGGGACGAGTACGTCGACGCCTACGACAACGCCCTCGCCGCCACCTCCACCGAGGCCGCCCCGTGGACCGTCGTCCCCGCCGACCGCAAGTGGTACGCCCGCATCGCCGTCCAGCAGCTGCTCGCCGACGCCCTCCAGCGGATCGACCCGCAGTGGCCGGCCGCCGACTTCGACGTCGAGGAGCAGACCCGTCTGCTGAGCGCGACGATGGAGTGACGCGGGGGCCGCAGCGAGGCGGCGGTGTGGGCCGGTGAGGGACCCCGGCTTGTCCTCGGCGCTGGTGAGGGCCACTATGGGGGCATGGCTTCGATCACTCTCCATGGCAACCCCGTCTCCACCGTCGGCGAGCTCCCCGCGACCGGCACGGCCCTCCCGGCCTTCGATCTCGTCGGCGCCGACCTCGGCTCCGTCACCTCCGAGTCCCTCGCCGGCAAGCGCGTGGTCCTGAACATCTTCCCGTCGGTCGACACCGGCACCTGCGCGATGAGCGTGCGGAAGTTCAACGAGCTCGCCGCCGGGCTCGAGAACACCGTCGTCGTGTGCGTCTCGGCGGACCTGCCCTTCGCCCAGGCCCGCTTCTGCGGCGCCGAGGGCATCGAGAACGTCGTCACGGCCTCCGCCTTCCGCTCCACCTTCGGCGCGGATTACGGCGTGACCATGGCCGACGGCCCCCTCCAGGGTCTGCTCTCGCGCACGGTCGTCGTCGCCGACGCCGACGGCACGATCATCCACACCCAGCAGGTCGGCGAGACCACCGACGAGCCCGACTACGAGGCCGCGCAGGCCGCCCTGGCCTGATCGACCGCCCGGCGCCCCGCATCAGAGGCGCCGCCCGGCACAGGACCCGGCAGCGTGCACCGCTGCCGGGTCCTCGCGCATCCGGAGGTGATGCAGGGACCGAGCACGACGCAGGAACCGAGCACGACGAGGACGGCGAGGAGAGACCGGGATGAGCAGCATCGAGATCGACCTGGAGCGCGTGCACGACGTGCTCGACGACGGAGGCTCGGCCGACGGGCAGCGACGGGTGCTCGTGGACCGGCTGTGGCCGCGCGGGGTGAAGAAGGAGCGCCTGGCCTACGACGAATGGGACAAGGACGCGACCCCCTCCCCGGAGCTGCGGCGCGCCTACCACTCCGGCGAGCTCGGCTTCGCGGAGTTCGCCGGGCGGTACCGGCGCGAGCTCGACGAGAGCGGGGCGGCCGCAGCCCTGCTCGAGCGCGCGAAGGCGGACGGTGTCTCCAGGCTCACGCTGCTGTTCGCGACGAAGGATGTCGAGCAGAACCATGCGCAGGTGCTGCAGCAGGCCCTGCGTGACGCTGAGAGTGGCCAGGACAGGTGCTGAATCGTGCTGACCTGCACTGATGTCTGCCGACGTCTGTCGGACATCCGTCGGATATCCGTCGGACGTGCGGCGGCGGAGCGGGCGGGACCTAGGTCCACCGGCGGTTCCGCGTCCCTTCCTACCGTGGTGGTGTCACGGCGTCACCTCGTCGCGGCCCCCCGGAAGAGATCAGGAAGGACCCACCCATGACCGTGGACGTCTCCGCAGCTCGGCTCCCTCAGCCCCGTCTCGACCCCGACACCCGATTGAGCCCCGAGCACGAGGAGACCGTCCGCGCGACGCTCCCCGCCGTCGGCGCGAACATCGCCGCGATCGCCGCGACCTTCTACCGCCGCATGTTCACCGCCCGGCCCGAGCTGCTCGCCGACACCTTCAACCGCGGGAACCAGGCGCAGGGCGCGCAGCAGAAGGCGCTCGCCGCCTCCGTCGCCAGCTACGCGACGATCCTCGTGACCCCCGAGGGCCCGAGCCCCCGCGAGATGCTCGGACGCATCGGCCACAAGCACGCCTCCCTCGGCATCGTCGAGGAGCAGTACGGCATCGTGCACGAGCACCTCATGGCCGCGATCGGCGAGGTCCTCGGCGAGGCCGTCACCGAGCCCGTCGCCGCGGCCTGGTCCGCCGTCTACTGGCACATGGCCGAGACCCTCATCTCCTTCGAGAAGGACCTCTACGCCGGCGCCGGCGTCGAGCCCGGCGACGTCTTCCGGGAGGCCGTCGTGGCGGCGCGCGTCGAGGAGAGCAGCGACGTGGCGAGCTTCGAGCTGATCGCCCCGGCCGGCGCCGCGGCGCTCCCGGACTTCGTGCCCGGGCAGTACATCACCGTCGGCGTGCGCCTGCCCGACGGGGCCCGCCAGCTGCGCCAGTACTCCCTGTCCGACGTCTCCGGCGGCGGACGCTGGCGGATCTCCGTGCGCCGCGTCGACGCGGCTGACGGCGACCCGCAGGGCGAGGTCTCCACCTGGCTGCACGAGAACGCGGCCGTCGGGGACCGCCTCCAGGTCACCCTGCCGTACGGCGACCTCGCCCTCGACATCGACTCCGAGGCGCCCGTCGTGCTCGTCTCCGCCGGCATCGGGGCGACGCCGATCCTCGGCATGCTCCGGCACCTGGCCGTGCATCAGCGCGGTCGCCGCGCGATCGTCCTGCACGCCGACGCGGACGCCCGCGACGCCGCCCTCGTCGACGAGCTCGCCCGCTCCGTCGCCGGACTGCCCGCGCACACGAACTCCCAGCTCGACCTGTGGTTCCGGACCACCTCCGAGGAGCACCTGCCCGGAGGCGCCATCGACCCCCGGATCAGCGTGCACGAGGGCCGGATGGCGCTCGACGGCATCCCGCTGCCCGAGGACGCCGAGATCTACCTCTGCGGCGGCAGCGGCTTCCTGCAGGATCTGCGGGACCAGCTGCGCGCCGCCGGGGCCGACGAGGAGCGCGTGCACTACGAGCTGTTCTCTCCGAACGACTGGCTGCTGCCCGCCTGACGCTGCGGCATCCGTCGCGGCACCGGTCACGGCATCCGTCACGGCGCCCTTCCCGATCCCCGGGGCGGGCGCCGTGATGCGTGCGCGCCCGACTACTGTGGGCGCCCGGTCCTGCGAGGGCCGAGGCCGATGACGAGGACGAGGAGAGCGCGTGGAGCTGCAGTCGCTGCTGGTGCTGCTGGTGATGGGGACCCTGGCCGGAGCGATCAACGCGGCCGTCGGATCCGGGTCGCTGCTCACGCTGCCGGTGCTCCTCGCCCTCGGCGTCCCCCCGGGCACCGCGGTGCGGACCAACACCATCGGCATCCTCTTCTCCACCATCGGCTCGGTGGTCGGCTTCCGCCGCGAGATCGCCGCCGAGGGCCGTGCCCTGCGGCCGCTCCTGCTCACCACCGCCGTCTTCGCGATGCTCGGTTCGATCCTGCTGCTGCTCTCGCCGTCGGACGCGCTGGACGTCGTCGTCCCGATCCTCATCGTCGTCGCACTGGTCATGGTCGTCTCCCAGAAGAAGGTCGTCGCACTGCTGCGCGAGCGCCAGGAGAGGCGGGACGCGCGACGGGCGGGCATCGGAGACGCCGACACCGGAGACGCCGACACCGGAGGCGCCGACGCCGGAGACGGCCGGGAGCGCAGCCCGTACCGCTCGCCCGCGCTGATCGGTGCCATGGGCGCGGCCTCGGTCTACGGCGGCTACTTCACCGCCGCCCAGGGGATCCTCTACCTCGGCGTGCTCGGCACCTTCACCGGCAAGCCCATGGGCAAGGTCAACCACGTCAAGAACCTCGCGAGCCTGGTGGTCAACGCCGCCGCGGCCCTCGTCTACCTCGTGGCGCATCTCGCCTTCGGCGCGGAGATCGTCTGGGTCGCCACGGCGGCCATCGCCGTCGGAGCGCTCGTCGGCGGCTACTTCGGTGCGCACCTGGCCAAGCGGATGCCCGAATGGCTGCTGCGCGGGATCATCGTCGCGGTCGCGCTGTTCGCGCTCGCCCGGCAGGTGCTCTGAGGCGCCGCACGCGCAGGACCCGCGCGCTCAGCGCAGGAACGGCAGGACGTGCGCGAGGACCTCGTCGGCGGGCCAGAGCGTCCCACCGTGGTCGCGGCCCGGCAGCGGGACGAACTCGGCGTCGGGCATGAGGGAGGCGGCGCGACGGGACTCCGCGAAGCGCGGCGAGTCGCGGTCCCCGGCCATCCACAGCGACGGGACCGTGCAGCCGGCGAGCGCCTCGTCGGGCACCGCCGGGGTGCCGTCGGTCGCCTCCAGCAGGGCGGCGACGGCGAGCGGATCCGCGGCGAGGAAGGCGGTGCGGGTCGCGCGGGCGCGTCGGCCCTCGGTGTCCGGTCCGAGGCCCTGGCCGGTGCAGAAGGCCTCCATCCCGCCGTCGTCCCCGCCCTCCCGCACGGCGTCGATGACCCCGGGGAAGAACACCTGGTCGACGGCGCCGCGCTGCGCGGACGCCGAGCCGCCCAGGCTCACGAGGCGGCGCACCCGGCCGGGGGAGTCGAGGGCCGCGCTGAGGGCGATGCGGGCGCCCAGCGAGTAGCCGAGCAGCGCCGCCTGCTCGATCCCCAGGGCGTCGAGCACGGCGAACAGGTCCCGGACGAACACCTCCTGGGTGTAGGCGGCGGGGTCGTGGGGCTTCCCGGATCCGCCGTGGCCGCGCAGGTCGACCCGCACCACCGTGTGCTCCTCGGCGAGCGGGGCGAGGTAGCCGAGCCCGCGCCAGATCGCGCGGGAGAGGACCGAGCCGTGCAGCAGCACCAGGGCGGGCCCTCGCCCGGTCACGTCGGCGCGCAGGCCGACGCCGTCGACGGGGGAGGGGATGACGGGCACGGGCGGGCTCCTCGGGCGGGCTGATCTGCGGGCGGGCTGACGGGGGGGGGACGCCGACGCCGGCCCGTCCCGCGGGAGCGGGTCGGACCGGCGTCGGATGCGCTGATCAGAGCGCGGAGGAGATCTCCTCGAGGAGGCGGTTGAAGGTGGCCGACGGGCGCATGACGGCCGCGACCTTCACCGGGTCCGGGCGGTAGTAGCCGCCGATGTCCGCGGGGGAGCCCTGCACGGCCAGCAGCTCCGCGGCGATGGTCTCCTCGCCCTCGGTGAGCTCCTTCGCGATCGGCACGAACGCCGCCTGCAGCTCCGTGTCCTCGGTCTGCTGGGCCAGCTCCTGCGCCCAGTACAGGGCGAGGTAGAAGTGGCTGCCGCGGTTGTCGATCGAGCCGAGCTTGCGCTGCGGGGACTTGCCCGTGTTCAGCAGGGTCTCGGTCGCACGGTCGAGGGCGTCGGCGAGGACCGCGGCGCGGGCGTTGTCGGCCGTGCGGGCGAGATGGCGCAGCGACTCGGCGAGGGCGAGGAACTCGCCGAGGCTGTCCCAGCGCAGGTAGTCCTCCTCCACCAGCTGCTGCACGTGCTTGGGGGCGGAGCCGCCCGCACCGGTCTCGAAGAGGCCGCCGCCGGCCATGAGCGGCACGACGGAGAGCATCTTGGCGCTCGTGCCGAGCTCCATGATCGGGAAGAGGTCCGTGAGGTAGTCGCGCAGCACGTTGCCGGTCACCGAGATGGTGTCCTCGCCGCGGCGGACGCGCTCGAGGGTGTGCTTCGTCGCCTCGACCGGGTTCAGGATCCGGATGTCCAGGCCCTCGGTGTCCTCCTCGGCGAGGTAGGCCTCGACCTTGGCGATGAGGTTGCGGTCGTGGGCGCGGGACTCGTCGAGCCAGAACACGGCGGGCATGCCGGACAGGCGCGAGCGGCGCACCGCGAGCTGCACCCAGTCGCGAATCGGGGCGTCCTTCGCCTGGCAGGCGCGGAAGATGTCGCCGAGGGCGACGTCATGGGACATGAGCACGGCGCCCGAGGCGTCGCGGACCTCGACCCGGCCGTCGGCCCGGATCTCGAAGGTCTTGTCGTGGGAGCCGTACTCCTCGGCCTTCTGCGCCATGAGGCCGACGTTCGGGACGGTGCCCATCGTCGTCGGATCGAAGGCGCCGTGCGTCTGGCAGTCCTCGATCGTCGCCTGGTAGACGCCCGCGTAGGAGGAGTCGGGGATGACCGCGAGGGTGTCGCGCTCGGCGCCGTCGGCATCCCACATGTGGCCCGAGGTGCGGATCATCGCCGGCATGGACGCGTCGACGATGACGTCGGAGGGGACGTGCAGGTTCGTGATGCCCTTGTCGGAGTTGACCATGGCGATCGCCGGGCCGTCGGCGAGATCCTGCGCGATCGCGGCGCGGACGCCCTCGCGGACCGAGTCCTCGAGGCCCTCGACGCCGGAGAGGATGCCGCCCAGGCCGTTGTTCGGGGAGAGGCCCGCCGCGGCCAGCACGTCGCCGTGCTGCGCGAAGAGGGTCGGGAAGAACGCGCGCACGGCGTGGCCGAAGATGATCGGGTCGGAGACCTTCATCATCGTGGCCTTCAGGTGCACGGAGAACAGGACGCCCTGCTCCTTCGCGGCGGCGACCTGCGCGCGCAGGAAGGCGTCCAGCGCCTCCGCGCGGAGGACCGTGGAGTCGACGACCTCGCCGGCGAGGACGGGAAGCGAGGCCTTCAGCGGCGTCTCGGTGCCGTCGGCCGCGACGTGCACGATGGAGAGGACGTCGTCGGCGGCGAGCACGACGGACTGCTCGTTCGCGCGGAAGTCGTCGCCGTCCATCGTGGCGACGGAGGTCTTCGAGTCGGCGCTCCAGGCGCCCATGCGATGCGGGTGCGCCTTGGCGAAGTTCTTCACCGCGAGCGGGGCGCGGCGGTCCGAGTTGCCCTCGCGCAGCACCGGGTTCACGGCGGAGCCCTTGACGGCGTCGTAGCGCGCGCGGACGTCCTCCTCCTCCGGGGTCGCGGGGCTCTCGGGGTAGTCCGGGAGGGCGATGCCGCGCTCCTGCAGCTCGGCGATCGCGGCCTTCAGCTGCGGGACGGAGGCCGAGATGTTCGGCAGCTTGATGATGTTGGCCTCGGGGGACTTCGCCAGCTCGCCGAGCTCGGCGAGGGCGTCGGCCTCGCGCTGGTCCTCGGGGAGGAGGTCGGAGAAGGTCGCCACGATGCGTCCGGCGAGCGAGATGTCGCGCGAGACGACGTCGACCCCGGCAGTGCGCGAGAACGCCTCCAGGATCGGCAGGAACGAGGCCGTGGCCAGCATCGGCGCCTCGTCGGTGTGGGTGTAGATGATGCGCGCCATGTTTCGCGGGGCTCCCTCGGGTCGGTGCGGCATTTGTCTTGACGTCAAGACTATCGGAGGCCGACGGTGGCCTCCGGTCAGGATCCGGACGGCACCACGGTACGGGACCGCCCCGGGCGCGGGGGCGGGGCGCGGGCGAGGGGAGGGACGCGGGCGCGCGGGCGCGGGAGAGCGAGCGCGCGCGCCGATCGTCCGACGGCCGGGCGCGGCTCGTCCGACGGTCGGGCGCCGAGCGGGGCGCGGCGCCGCCGCTCCTAGACTGGAGGGCATGTCCGACACCGATCGCCTCCTCACCGTCCTCGACCTCCGCGAGCGCCGCCTCAGCAGCGCCGAGCTCGCTGCCGCCCTGCCCCGGGCCGAGATCGACGTGGAGGCCGCGGTCCATGCCGTCCGCCCCGTCGTCGAGGACGTCGCCGCGCGCGGCGCCGAGGCCGTCCGCGACGCCTCCGAGCGCTTCGACGGGATCCGTCCCGAGCAGCTGCGCGTGCCCCGCGAGGCCCTGACGCAAGCGCTCGCCGAGCTCGACCCCGCCATCCGTGCGGCCCTCGAGCAGGCCATCGAGCGCGTGCGCGCCGTCGACACCGCCCAGCGCCGCGGCGACGACGCGGTCCAGGTCGTGCCCGGCGGCACCGTCACCCAGCGCTGGGTGCCCGTGCGCCGCGTCGGCCTCTACGTCCCCGGCGGCCGCGCCGTGCTGCCCAGCTCCGTCGTCATGAACGTCGTGCCCGCTCAGGTCGCCGGCGTCTCCGAGATCGTCCTCGCCTCCCCGCCGCAGAAGGACTTCGGCGGCCTCCCGCACCCCACGATCCTCGCGGCCTGCGAGCTGCTCGGCGTGACCGAGGTCGTCGCCGCCGGCGGCGCCCAGGCCATCGCCCTGCTCGCCCACGGGGCCGACGACCTCGGCGACGGCCGCGGACTGGATCCCGTCGACCTCGTCACCGGGCCCGGGAACGTCTACGTCGCCGCCGCCAAGCGCATCGTGCGCGGCACGGTCGGCATCGACGCGGAGGCCGGTCCCACGGAGATCGCGGTCCTCGCGGACGCGAGCGCGCACCCCGCGTACGTCGCCGCCGACCTCATCTCCCAGGCCGAGCACGACCCGATGGCCGCGAGCGTCCTGGTCACCGACTCCGTCGAGCTCGTCGCCGCGGTCGAGGCCGAGCTCGCCGCGCAGGTCCCCGGCGCCCGCCACGCCGAGCGCATCACCACCGCGCTGCGCGGCCCGCAGAGCGGTGTCGTCCTCGTCGACGACCTCGAGCAGGGCCTCGCCGTCGTCGACGCCTACGGCGCCGAGCACCTCGAGATCCAGACCGCCGATGCCGCCGCCGTCGCCGCCCGGGTCACCAACGCGGGCGCCGTGTTCGTCGGCTCCTACGCGCCCGTGAGCCTCGGCGACTACGCCGCCGGGTCCAACCACGTGCTGCCCACGGGCGGCAACGCCCGCTTCGACGGCGGCCTCGGCGTGCAGACCTTCCTGCGCGGCATCCACGTCATCGACTACGACCGGGACGCGCTCGAGACCGCCCGCGGCGCAGCGACGACGCTCGCCGCCGCCGAGGACCTGCCCGCGCACGGCGCGGCGATCGACATCCGCTTCGAGCGCTGAGTCGGCGCCCGTCGGCCGGTCACTCCGACCGGTCGGCGGAGCTCTCCCCGGAAGCGGCGGAGGCGGGAGCGGCGGCGTCGGCCGTGTCAGCAGCGTCGGCTGTGTCGGACGTGTCCGCGGCGTCCTCGAGCGAGGTCGGGACGGCGGTCGCGACGCGGCCGGCCTTCGCCCGCTCACGGGCCTCCTTCAGCGCAGCCCGCCGCGCGCGGCGCTCGGCGCGCTCGGCCTTCCGAGCGGCGTTCTCCTCCCGGCGCTCGGCGCGGGTGACCCACAGCGCGACCGCGCGCCAACCGGCCATCAGCACCAGCGTGACGACCGCGGCGACGATCACGAAGGAGACCTCCGTGCCCGCGCTGAAGAGGGTGCGGATCGCCATCGACGCGCACAGCGTGATCGCCCACACGAACACCCCGTGCGGCCACAGGCGGAACGGGAAGCGCCACGCGCGGATCGCCAGATGCCCGAGCAGCACGCCCACCGCGAACGGCCAGCCCACCAGGACGATGTTCTCGACCGTCAGCTCGGTGCCGTGCTGGATCAGGCCGATCGCGACGAAGAGCAGCACGGCGAGGAGGTCGGCGACGAGGGCGCCCAGGGAACGGAACATGATCCCCAGGCTAACGGGGGCGGGCTGGGAGGAGTCGGCGCTGGCACCGGTCCCGACAGAGGTCACAGTGCGTGCGGCCCGGGTCGCGCGCGTCCCGGGGGTCGGGCGCGCGATCGCACGCAGGCGCGGACCTCTACGATGGGGGCATGCCCGATCCCAGCCCTCTCGAGACCGGAGCGGCCCGCCGCCCCGGCCTGCCCGCACGTCGGTCCGACCTGGCCGGCGTCGAGCCCTACGGCGCTCCGCAGATCGACGTCCCGCACCTCCTGAACGTCAACGAGAACCCCTTCGGTCCCTCCGCGGCGCTCGCCGCGGACCTCGGCCGCGCCGTCGCGGAGGCCGCCTCCGCGCTGAACCGGTATCCGGACCGCGAGTTCACGGCCCTGCGCGCGGACCTCGCGGACTATCTCGCCGAGGAGTCCGGCATCGCGGCGCCGCCCGTCGAGGCGGTCTGGGCCGCCAACGGGTCCAACGAGGTCATGCACCAGCTGATGCTCGCGTTCGGCGGGCCGGGCCGCACCGCCCTGGGCTTCGCCCCCCACTACTCGATGTACCCCGAGTACGCGCGCGACACCTTCACGACCTGGGCGTCGGCCGACCGCGGTCCCGCCCCGGACTTCGCCCTCACGAAGGATGACCTGCTCGCCGCCATCGCCGAGCACGCCCCCGACATCGTCGTGCTCACGAGCCCGAACAATCCCACCGGCACCGCCCTCGATCCGGCGCTCGTGCGCACCGCCGCCGAGGCGCTCGCGCCGACCGGCGGCATGCTCGTGGTCGACGAGGCCTACGGCGAGTTCCGCCGCGAAGGCGTCCCCAGCGCCCTCGAGCTGCTGGGCGAGTTCCCGAACCTCGTGGTCACCCGCACCATGTCCAAGGCCTTCGCGCTCGCCGGCGGCCGCATCGGCTATCTCGTCGCCGATCCCGGGATCGTCGACGGGCTGCGCGTCGTGCGCCTGCCCTACCATCTCTCGGCCGTCACGCAGGCCGTCGCCCGCACGGCGCTCGCCCACCGCGGAGAGCTGCTCGCCCAGGTCGCCGCGCTGCGGGCCGAGCGCGACGCCCTCGTCGCCCACCTGACCGACCGGGGCCACCTGACCGCCCCCTCGGACGCCAACTTCGTCTTCTTTCAGCCGCTGGACACCTCCGACCGGCACCGCGTCTGGCAGGGCCTGCTCGACCGCGGGGTCCTGATCCGCGAGGTCGGCCCCGCGCCGTGGCTGCGGGTGTCGATCGGCACGCCAGAGGACAACACCGCCTTCCGTTCCGCCCTCGAGGAGGTCGACCCCCGATGACAGACATCGACAGCACCGTTCCCGCCGCCAGCACGCCAGGCCCCGAGCGCCGGCGCCGCGTCGCGACGATCCGCCGCAGCACCCGCGAGTCCACCGTCGAGGTCACCCTCGACGTCGACGGCACCGGCGTCGTGGACATCTCCACGACCGTCCCGTTCTACGACCACATGCTCACGGCGCTCGGCACCCACGCCCGCTTCGACCTCACGGTCAAGGCCACCGGCGACACCCACATCGACGCCCACCACACCGTCGAGGACACCGCCATCGTGATCGGCCAGGCGCTCCGCGAGGCGCTCGGCGACAAGAAGGGCATCGCCCGCTTCGGCGACGCCCTCGTCCCGCTGGACGAGTCCCTCGCGCAGGCGGTCGTGGACCTCTCCGGCCGCCCCTACTGCGTGCACAGCGGCGAGAGCGAGGCCCAGGCCCTGCACCTCATCGGCGGGCACTTCACCGGGTCCCTCACCCGCCACGTCTTCGAGTCGATCGCCCACCACGCCGCGATCTGCCTGCACATCCGGCTGATCGAGGGCCGCGACCCCCACCACGTGGTGGAGGCGCAGTTCAAGGCCCTCGCCCGCGCACTGCGCGCCGCCTGCGCCTACGACGAGCGCGTCCTCGACGTGCCCTCCACCAAGGGCGCCCTGTGAGCACCGTCGACCGTCCCGGGGGCGAGGAGCCCGGAGGCGACGACATCGACGCCGAGTTCGCGCGGATGATGGAGGGCCTCGACCTCACCGACGCCCCGCTGACCGTCGACGACGTCCTCTCCGCCGCCTCCGAGGAGACCGGCGGCGCGGCCGAGCCGGCGATCGCCGTCGTCGCGACCTCCGTCGCGACCGCGCAGTCCCTCGCCGGCGCGATCCGCCTCGGCGTCGAGGGCCGCACCGACGGGCTCGACATCCCCGCGGGGACCCGGACCGTCGACACCGACATGGGCGCCGTCGCCGTCGGGCCGCACTCCGAGCAGCTCGCGCATGATCTCGCCGCGATCACCTCGACCGCCCTCCAGCGCGCCGGCATCGTGCTGTTCTGGCGCCAGGGCGACCGCATGACCGCCACCCGGTACCGCAACGGCGAGCGCGGGGAGGACGTCTCCCCGGCGATCGTCCTCGGCGCCGTCGACGACGTCGTCGAGCAGCTGCTGCTCGGCGCCGTCGGGCTCGACGAGGTCGGCGAGGGGCACGATCCCGCCGCCCTGACCCGCGCCGAGGCCCTGAAGTGGGTCTCGAGGAGGAGGAAGCGATGACGACGACGCCCGAGGGAAGCAGCACCGGCACGGCGGCTGATCGTGGCGCCGCGTCCGTCGTGGTCCTGGACCACGGCTCCGGCAACGTCCGCTCCGTCGTGCGCGCCCTCGAGGCGGCCGGCGCGGACGTCGAGCTGACCGCGGACCGCGAGCGCGCGCTCGCGGCCGACGGGCTCGTCGTCCCCGGCGTCGGCGCCTACGAGGCCACCATCCAGCAGGTCCTCGCCGTCGGCGGCGACCGCATCATCGAACGCCGCCTCGCCGGCGGGCTGCCCGTCCTGGGCATCTGCGTGGGCCTGCAGATCATGTTCGACGCGGGCACCGAGCACGGCGTCCGCTCCCGCGGCCTCGCCCAGTGGCCCGGCGAGGTCACGCGCCTCGAGGCCGACGTCGTCCCCCACATGGGCTGGAACACCGTCGAGGCGCCCGCGGGGACGCGGCTGCTCGACGGCATCGAGGACGAGCGCTTCTACTTCGTGCACTCCTACGGCGCCCGGACCTGGGAGATGGAGGCCATCGGCCCCATGACGCCGCCGCTGGTGACCTGGTCCGAGCACGGGGGCGACCGGTTCGTCGCCGCCGTCGAGAACGGCGCGCTGACCGCGACCCAGTTCCATCCCGAGAAGTCCGGGGATGCCGGCGCCCGGCTCCTGCGCAACTGGCTCGGGACCCTCCCGCGCCGCGGCGACGGGGGCACCCGGTGATCCTCGCCTTCATCATGCTGTTCGCCGGCTTCATGCTGGTCGGAGGCGCCTGGTCGTTCTTCCGCCAGAAGAAGCCGTGGTGGTCGATCGCCGCGCTCGCGCTCGTCGGCCTCCTCTGCGTCGGCGTCGCGATCTGGCGCATCCAGACCAGCTGACCCCTCGGGCCCGACGACCGGGCCGACCCCCGCATCCCGCTTCCGCGCCGCCGCGCGCACAGACCCCTGGAGACGCACCATGACCACCCCCATCCTCGAGCTCCTGCCCGCCGTCGACGTCCAGGGCGGCCAGGCCGTGCGCCTGGTCCAGGGCGAGGCCGGCACCGAGACCGCCTACGGCGCGCCGCTCGACGCCGCCCTGACCTTCCAGGAGGGCGGCGCGAGCTGGCTGCACCTGGTCGACCTCGACGCCGCCTTCGGTCGCGGCAGCAACGCGCCGCTGCTGGCCGAGGTCGTCGCCGCCGTCGACATGAACGTCGAGCTCTCCGGCGGGATCCGCGACGACGAGTCCCTCGCCGGCGCCCTCGCCACCGGATGCCGACGCGTCAACCTCGGCACCGCCGCCCTCGAGAACCCCGACTGGACCGCCGAGGTCATCGCCGAGCACGGCGACCGCATCGCGGTGGGCCTGGACGTGCGCGGCACGACCCTCGCCGCCCGTGGCTGGACCCGCGACGGCGGCGACCTCTGGGAGACCCTCGAGCGCCTCGACGAGGCCGGCTGCCAGCGCTACGTCGTCACCGACGTCACCAAGGACGGCACCCTCCGCGGCCCCAACGTCGACCTGCTGCGCCAGGTGTGCGAGCGCACCGAGGCCAAGGTCGTCGCCTCCGGCGGCATCTCCTCGCTCGACGACCTGCGGGCGCTGCGCCAGCTCGTCGCCTCCGGCGTCGAGGGCGCGATCGTCGGCAAGGCGCTGTACGCGGGGGCGTTCACCCTGCCCGAGGCGCTGGACGTCGCCGGACGGGCGTGACCGCATGAGCGAGGGACAGGCAGGACGGAGCACGGGCGGCGCCGACGGCGTCGGCCGTGCGCTGCCCGCGCACTTCGTCGAGAAGTCCCCGCTGACGGACACCGCCGGCGTCCCCTGGAAGGGGCGCGACTACACCGTCAGCCCCTTCCCGGGCGACGACGGCGCGGCGCCGCCGGCCGTCGCCGAGGCGCTCCGCGCCCACCGCGCCGGCGAGGATCCCTACCGGCGCGGTCTCGCGGCCGCGATCGCGGGCGCGCGCCTGCTCGTTCCGATCATGGCCGTGGCCACGGAGACTGGCACCACCGCCCACGGCCTCACCGGCGACAACGGCGCCGACATGGCGATGGTCTCGATCACCGCGCCCGACGGCTCCCGCACCCTGCCGGTGTTCACCGCCGTCGCGGAGCTCGCCCGCTGGCAGCCGAAGGCGCGCCCTGTGCCCACGCCCGCCGCCCAGGCCGCGCAGGCAGCCGTCCAGGAGGGCATCACCCAGCTCGTGCTGGACCCCGCCTCCGACGAGGGCGCGATCATCCTGCAGCGCTCCGTGCTGTGGGCGCTCGCGCAGGGACGCGAGTGGATCCCGCCGCACGAGGACCCGGAGCTCGCCGCCGAGCTGCGGACGATCGCCGAGGGCATCGCCCCCGTCTTCGAGCTCATCGCCCGGCCCGGGCAGCGCACCGAGGTCGATCTCCTCGTGCGGCTCGCCGAGGGCCTCGATGCGCCCGCGGTCCAGCAGGTCGTCGCCGAGCTCAGCGCACGCCTCGGCGCCTCGATGCTGGTCGCCGACCGTGTCACCTCCCTGAAGCTCACGCTCGGGCGCTGACCCGGTCGACGGGCCGGTCGAGAGGCCGGTCCGCGGGCCGGTCGACCGGCCCGTCGCCGTGGCGGGGTCAGCTCACCCGGCCGGTGTACTTCTCGCCGGGGGCCTCTCCCGGTGCATCCGGGAAGGGCAGCGCCTCGGCGAACGCCAGCTGCAGGGAGCGCAGGCCGTCGCGCAGGGATCGCGCATGCTCGTTGCCGATCTCCGGGGAGGCGGCCGTGACGAGCCCGGCGAGCGCCGTGATGAGCTTCCGCGCCTCCGCGAGGTCCTGATATCCGCCCTCGGCCTCGTCCTCGGCGAGGCCCGTCTTCACGGCGGCGGCGCTCATGAGATGCACGCAGGCCGTGGTGATGATCTCGACGGCGGACACATCGGCGATGTCGCGCAGGGCCTCGGCGGCCGCGGCCGCCTCATGCTCCGCGGACGCCTCGTGATCGGGGTGCTGGGGGTCGGGGTGCTGGGGGTCGGTGGTGGTCATCTGTCCTTCTCTCTGGGGGATGGGGGAGGTCTGCGGTGGTGGGAGCTCAGGGAGCGAGTTCGAGAGTGCCCTCGCCGATGGCGCTGCCGAGATCGACCTGCACCGCGACGGGTACGGCACCGGGATCGATGTCGAACACCGCGTGGAAGCTGTCCGAGGAGCCCTCTGCGACGGTGCCATGGGTGCGCGTCGGGGAGTCGAGGGCGTCGCCGGCGATTGGATCGGCGTCGTGCACGTCGCCGTCGGCGGTCACGAGGCGCAGCGGGTCGTGGAGCACCGCGGGCTCCAGGCCGCGGTTGGCGACCTCCACGGTCACGACCACGAGCTCGCCCTGCGCCGTGACCTCGCCGCTGCCCTCGCCGACGGACGCGAGCCCCGTCTCCACGGAGATCTCGCGGACGGTCACGTCGCCGATCCGCACGGAGGTCGCGGCCGTCCCGGCGGCGGCGGTCGCGCCGTCGCGGCGGGTCCCGTCGGAGGCGGCATCGGCCTCCTCGCTCGTGCCCGGGGCGCCCGCGTCGGGCACGGAGGCGTCGGAGGACGGGGCCAGGAGGCGGTAGGCGAGCACTCCTCCGCCGATCCCTGCTGCGAGCACGAGGGCGGCGGCGACGGAGAGCGCGGCGACCAGGGGCCCGCGCGTGCGGCGCGACGCGACGGCCGTCGGCGCCGGGGCATCGGGACGCCGGCGGAGCGGTGCCGGGGGAGGGGACGGGAACCCGTCCGGGACGGGACGCAGGACGGCGCGAGCCGTGGTCATCCGCGGCGACGGGGTGTGCTCGGGGACCGCATCGGCGGGGGGATCGGGGATCGTGTCCAGGGGATCCTGAGGGGCCGAGACCCCATCGCCCGTGTCGTCCACCCGTGCTCCTCGCCGATCGCCGTGCCGCAGGCGACGGAGATCACCTGGAGGAACCCGCCGCTCCTGCTAGAGTAGTCGACCGGAACATGTCGAATCGTTCAGCGATCCGTCGCCCGGCTCCCGCCGGTGCCGGCGTCACCGTTCCTCAAGTGGAGTCCCTCCCACCTCACGGCCCGCGGGTCGTCGGGTCAGCAGCGCAGACGGATCCGAGGATCCGGGCGGCACCTCGGTGCCCTCTGCTCCGGGGCCTCCGCATGAGCGGGGGCCTTTCGTCATGTCGACGTCGATAACCGAGGTGAGGAGCCACCATCAGCGAACAGCGCATCAACGGTCAGATCAGGGTCCCCAAGGTCCTCCTGGTCGGTCCCAACGGCGAACAGGTCGGGATCGTCCGGGTCGAGGACGCCCTGCGTCTCGCCCAGGAGGCGGATCTCGATCTCGTCGAGGTCGCTCCGGGCGCTAATCCTCCCGTCTGCCGCCTCATGGATTACGGCAAGTACAAGTACGAAGCCAACATGAAGGCCCGCGAGGCGCGGAAGAACCAGGCCAACACCGTCCAGAAGGAAATCCGGATGGGCCTGAAGATCGACAAGCACGACTACGAGACCAAGCGTCGCAACGTCGAGAAGTTCCTCGCCGGCGGCGACAAGTGCAAGGTCATCATCCGCTTCCGCGGCCGTGAGCAGTCCCGTCCCGAGATGGGCATCAAGCTGCTCGGCCGCATGGCGGAGGACGTCGCGGAATTCGGCTTCGTCGAGTCGCACCCCCGCCAGGACGGTCGCAACATGGTGATGGTCCTCGGTCCGCACAAGAAGAAGGCCCAGGCCATGGCCGAGGCGCGCAAGCGCCGGTCGGACGCCGAGAAGGCCGCCGCCAAGCGTGCCGAGTCCGCTCCCGCGGCCGAGGCCCCCGCGCCCGTCGAGAGCGCCGAGGCATCGGCGCCCGAGGGCGACACCCAGTCCTGATCGCCCGTCGCGTCCATCGCGACGGCTCCCGATCCCACTCACGAAGGAGAACAGGCTGATGCCGAAGAACAAGACCCACTCGGGCACCAAGAAGCGCGTCCGCGTGACCGGGTCCGGCAAGCTCATGCGGGAGAAGGCGAACGCTCGTCACCTGCTCGAGCACAAGAGCTCGTCCCGCAAGCGCCGTCTCGGCAACGACACCTCCGTCGCCAAGGCCGACGTCAAGCGCGTCAAGAAGCTCCTGGGCCGCTGAGCCCCCTCGCGGGATGAGAGTTCCCGCACCACCGAACTCATAACCAGCGAAGGAGAATCACGTGGCACGCGTGAAGCGGGCAGTCAACGCCCAGAAGAAGCGTCGAGAGGTCCTCGAGCAGGCCAGCGGTTACCGTGGACAGCGCTCGCGCCTGTACCGCAAGGCCAAGGAGCAGATCCTCCACTCGGCCACCTACAACTACCGCGACCGCAAGGTCCGCAAGAACGACTTCCGTCGCCTGTGGATCCAGCGCATCAACGCTGCGGCTCGCGCCAACGGCATGACCTACAACCGCTTCATCCAGGGCCTCGGCCTCGCGGGTGTCGAGGTCGACCGTCGCATGCTCGCCGAGCTCGCCGTGAACGACGCCCCGGCCTTCGCCGCCCTCGTCGAGGTCGCGAAGAACGCCCTGCCCGAGGACGTCAACGCCCCGGCAGTCTGACATCGCGGCACCAGCGATGCACGAGCGCCCGGACCAGTCTCCGATCACCTCGCCCCGCTCCGAGCGGGTGCGACGGATCGCTGCACTGTCCGGGCGCTCCGCGCGTCGGAAGCAGGGGCGCTTCCGCGTCGAGGGACCGCAGTCCGTGCGCTCCCTCCTCGAGCAGCGTCCCGGCCTCGTCGACGAACTGTTCCTGACCGAACGCGCCGACGCCGACCATCCCGAGCTCGCCGAGCTCGCCGCCGCCGGAGGGCTCCGCGCCCGCACGGTCGACGAGGCGATCCTGCGTGCCATGACCCGCGAGGGCGGAGGAGCCGAGGCCGGCGAGTCCGTCAGCCCGCAGGGCGCCGTCGCCGTCGGGCTCCTCCCCGAGCCCGACTCCGCGAGCACGATCGCCGCAGCCCTGGACTCCCTCGCCCCCGACCGCCCCGCCTCGATCCTCGTGCTGCACGAGGTGAGGGATCCCGGGAACGTCGGCACCCTCATCCGCACGGCCGACGCGTCCGGCGCGGACCTCGTCGTGCTCACCCGCACCAGCGCCGATCCCTTCTCCCCGAAGGCGGTCCGCGCCAGCGCGGGAAGCCTGTTCCATCTCCCCGTCCTCACCGGGGCCGACGCCCCCGGCCTCCTGGACGCCCTCGCCTCGCACCGCATCATCGCGGCAGCCACCAGCGGCTACGCCGACACCGATCTGTTCGAGGCCGATCTGCCCGAGCGCATCGCCTGGATCATGGGCAACGAAGCGCGCGGACTCGACGAGGACACCCTCGCCGCCGCGCCCCTGACCGTCCGCATCCCCCTCGCGGGACGCGCCGAATCGCTGAACGTGCACACGGCCGCGACGGTCTGCCTGTTCGAGACGCTGCGCCGGCGAAGGAGCCCTGCGTGACCACCCGCCCCCTGGCGGCCCGGACGACCCTCCTCATCGTCCCCGGGCTGCTGATCCTCAGCGCGGTCTCCGCGCTGATCGGCATCCTCGCGAGCGGGGCCGCGGCCCCGAACGCCCTCGTCCCCGCCTCGCCCCTGGTCACCTGGGGCATCCCGGTCGTCCGGGCGCTGCACCACCTCGGTCTGCTGCTCGCGATCGGCGGCGGCGGGACCGCGGTGCTGCTCCTGCCGGGGCCCTCGCGGAAGGAGGGGACCTCGCTCCGCGGCGGTCGAGGACGCGCCGTGCGGACAGCCGCCGCCGGAGCGCTGCTCTGGGCGCTGGCCTCCCTCGCCCAGATCCCGCTCGGCGGGCTCGAGGCCACCGGCTCCGGCTCCGCCCTGGACCCCTGGGACGTCGCCATGGGGACCGAGCTCGGCACGCTCCAGCTCACGATCGCGATCGTCGCGGGGATCTCGGCACTCCTCTCCGCACTCGCCCGGTCGACGGTCCTCGCCGCCTGGGGCCTCGCCTTCGCCGGCCTCGGGACGGCGATGCTCGGACTGGCAGGCCATGCCGGAGCCAGCCTCGATCACACCAACGCGGTCAACGCCCTGGCCGTCCACCTCCTCGGGGTGACGGTCTGGGCGGGCGGCCTGCTGATGATCGGCCTCCTCGCCCCCCGGCTGACCGACGACCAGCTGGCGACCACGATCCGCCGCTTCTCGCCCTGGGCGCTCGCGGCCGTCGTGGCGCTCGCGGTGAGCGGCCTGATCAGCGCGACGATCCGGATGTCCGCCCTGTCGCAGCTCGTCACCACCGGCTACGGCCGCATCGTGCTGCTGAAGGCGGTGGGTCTCGTCGTCCTCGCCGTCCTCGGCGCCCTGCAGCGGCGCCGTCTCGGAGATCGCATCCGCTTCCGCCACCTCGCCCTCACCGAGGGCGTGATCATGGCGGTCGTCATCGGCGCCTCGATCGCGCTGGGGCGCACCGCCCCGCCGGTGGCGCAGGAGATCCCTGCGGTGGGAGACCTGAAGATCCTCTCGCTCGTCGGCTTCCTCCCGCCCGCACGGGATTTCTCCCCGGCGACCATGTTCACCGTCGTCCAGCCCGACTGGGTGGCGATGCTGATCGCAGCGACCATGGCGGGCCTCTACATCGCCGGGGTCGTGCGACTGCGTCGGCGCGGCGACGACTGGCCGATCATCCGGGCCGTGCTGTGGGTCGCCGGCTGCTTCGCGCTCGCCTGGGTGATGAGCGGCGGCGCCGCCGCCTGGGGACGCTTCCGCTTCGACGCCCACATGGTCCAGCACATGGCGATGATGATGATCGTCCCGCCCCTGTGGGTCCTCGGCGGCCCCGTCACGCTGCTGTCCCGCGCCTGCGCCCCTCGCACCGACGGCTCCCGTGGCCTGCGCGAATGGGTGCTCGCGGCACTCCATTCCGGGTACTCGCGCGTCATCTCGTCCCCGCCGATGGCCGGGCTGATCTTCGCGGGATCCCTCGTCATCTTCTACTTCACGCCGCTGTTCGAGATGGCGATGCGCCACCACACCGGGCACGTGCTGATGACGGTGCACTTCTTGCTGGCCGGCTACCTCTTCGCCTGGGTGCTGATCGGGGTGGATCCCTCCACCAAGCCCATCAACCCGGCGCTGAAGCTCATCACGCTGCTGGTCACCCTCGCCTTCCACGCCTTCTTCGGGATCGCCCTGGTCTCGGCGGTCTGGCTGGTCGCCGAGGACTGGTACCTCGAACTCGGGATGTACAGCGTCGAGCGGCTCCAGCTGATCCAGGTGCGCGGCGGCTCGATCATGTGGGCCGTCTCCGAGATTCCGACCGTCCTGTACGCACTGCTGGTCGCATGGGGCTGGATGCGCTCCGAGGACCGCCGCGCCGCCCAGTGGGACCGTAAGGCGGACCGCGACGGCGAGGCGGAGCTCGAGGCCTACAACGCCTACCTCGCGAGCCTTCAGGGCGGCGAGGGGTCAGAGGCCGAGCCGACGGCGGACGCCGGCACCGGGGCAGGGCCGAGCGCGGAGCCAGACCGGACCTGATCCTCGCGGGGCCCCGCCGCTGGGGCCGAGGACGTCGATGGCGAGATATCGGGCGCCGGGCGGTCCTCCCGATGCCTCTCAGCGCCGGCGGCGCGCGCAGCCGCCACGGCCCGGAAGCTCTCCCACGCCGCGTTCATCTCGGCGACGACCTGCGCGGTGGCGAGGTCCGTCGCATCCTCCTGCATGACGAGCACCAGATCCGAGATCTCCCACCAGGTGCGGCCGGCGTCATCGTCCCGCTCCGGGTCGAGCAGTCCCGCTGTCTTGAGCCGGTGATGCTCGCGGCACAGGTCGTGGAGGTTCTCGACGGAGGTCCTCCCGCCGGACTCCGGATCCTGCGGATCCCATTCCTCGATGTGGTCGATCTCGGAGAGCGAGAGGACGTGCCGGCTGCAGCCGGGCACGGCGCATGTCGGGTGCCGCAGCCGGAGATGCTCAGCCATCGACGGCGTCGGACGGTAGCGCTGGGCCGGAAGCGGCAGGAAGCGCCCGGAGCAGGGATCGGTGAGCACCCGATACCAGGTGTCCTCGCCGGCGGCGAGCTCACGGGCCATCTCCGCGGGGATCGGCACGGTCCCCTCCAGCATCGCCGGGGCCTCCGAGAGGCCGGCGAGCGTCATGAAGGGGACCGTCACGTTCAGGCGGTACCGCGACCGGGGAACCTCCACAGGACCGGTCGCCAGCGCGGCATGGAGGAGCACGGCATAGCGCTGGGCGGCGATCGACCGCACCTCGCCGGTCCCCGCGACCTGACCATCCGGATCGCAGGGCACCTCGTCACCGGCTGCCAGGGCCGACCGCTGGGCATTCTGCACTGCGTGAGCGGCCGCATCCAGCCGGTGGCTGAGGTCGAGGATCTCCGGGATCGGGCCGATCACGCGAAGGCATGCCGTCCCATCGGTTCCGGGCGGATCCAGCACGACCCGACGACGGGCCTCCGGTCGGAGACGCTCCGGGACCTCGCTGCGCGCCTCCGCGGCGGTCACCAGATGGCCGAGAAGGCGGTAGAACGCGTCGGGACTCATCTGCAGGTCGACGTCTCCGAGCGCACCGTCGACCTCGCCTGCCGCGCTGTCCTCGAGCGCGGCAGTGCGTGCGAGGACCCGCTCGAACCAGGTCACCGGCAGATCGCCCGCTTCCAGGCGTTCCAGACTGCGTGGGAGCGTCGCAGAGACCCGGTGGGCGTCGCGGATCAGCTTCTCCGCCTGCTCCCGCGTGCAGCGCAGCGCGGCGGAGACGTGGATGACCTCGACCGCCGCGCGATCGGCGTCGGTGTCCTCACCGCGAGGGTCCTGCGAGCACGCCACCACATGGCGGTAGCGGGCGGCGAGCCGTGAGGACGCCACGCTGCAATCCTCCCAGAGGGCGGCGAGAGCATCCGCGGGCTCTGTCTGCCCGAGGCCGACGGGCCGACGACTCGACGCGGGTGCCCGGCCAGACCGAGAACGAGCCCGACGCAGGGCCTCCGACGCATCCGGGCTGGACGCTGCCAGGAGCAGAGGAGGGACGACAGCGCTCGTGGACATCGGCTTTCCTCGCTCCCCTCGACGTGTGATCTCTCGGCGGCGTCCAGTCGGGCTGTTCCCTCCTGGCCCGCCGCATGTCGAGAACGGTAGGTGCACAGCAGGCACCGGATGCAGGACAGGGGCCAGGCTGTGCAGAACTCGCGATGGGGAGGAGTGCACAGGCCGGTCCCCGAGAGATGCGGCGACCATCGCCGAGCGCCACGACGGTTGTCCACAATCCGCTTGACCCCGTAGCGGCCGGTCGACGAGCGCCGCTACGGTGCCGGGAATCCCTCGCCCGAACGGAAAGGTCGCCGATGACCCGCCGACTCCTCACCCGCACCGCCGCCGCGGCGGTCCTCGCCCTCGGCCTCGCCGCCTGCGGCGACGCGACCGACGGACCGATCACCGACCCGCCATCCACGATCGCACTCGGAGGCGGCGGAGGGGCGTCCGACGACGGTGGAGCCTCCGACGACGAGGGGACCGAAGCGCCGGACGACGGGACGGCCGTTGCTGTCGACATTCCTGCCCCGGACCCGGCGGACTATGCCGGCATGGATGAGAACACGCCGGAGGGGGCGGAGCAGGCTCTGCGGTACTTCGTCGCGCTCATGTTCTGGGGGTATCAGACGGGCGAGTCGGAAGAGATCGAGGGGCTCTATACGGATACGTGTACCGGATGCGCTTCGAATGTTGACCTGATCAAGGCGTACTCGGCGCAAGGGGAGTATTGGTCTTCAGTGGATATTGCGGAGAAGGATGATGGTATCTCCTCGGAAGTTACCGGAGGGGAGGAGGATGTTGTTGTCAGTTATGGTGTCTATGTTTCTCCGCATGTCGAGCCTGATCTAGAGTCAGGTGGGACCATTGATGTAGCGCGGGGAGACATTGGGGTCGGGGCAGGGATGGCCTGGGAGGGGGGAGGGTGGAAAGTTGTTGGCATGTACATCTCTGCTTATGAAGCGTGATGCGAGCGTCGCGCGCAGGGCTTCCAGGCTTGTAATAGTTGTGCTAATGCTCGGCTTGCACTTGGTTTTTTTGGCGGAAACTGCGCATGGAGAACCTGGAGGGGCCTGTAGTGAAAATGGAACGACTGTCGCCAAGGGCGATGCGGGATATGAAGTCACCTCTGGGCAGAAGGTTGATTGCGTGGTGCAGGCGCCGTCTAGCACGCCTCAATCTGCCAGCGAGATCGTGACCGCCCTCACCGACTTCACTCGGACCATCGCGCTCGAGAATCAGACCGTCTATTCCTGCACCGGCTCGGGTGGAGGTTCTCAGCTTTGCTCGTCTGAGGCTGATGCGTGCGAGCAGGGTATTGACTATTCGATCGCGAACGGTGACATCGTCGTGAGCATCGCCGATGCGACGGGTGCTCCGCGGGATGCGGGCAACGACGGCATGCAATCCGTCGAATACGAGAACGTGAATCTCGTCGACGGTGTGACCACGACGACCGGCTACGGATGCATCCCGGTGGGTGTCCCTGTCGATGCGGATGGCGTGCCGATCGTGATCTCGGTGTCGCAGGAGGATTTTGCGCGGTTGCCGGTGGAGGGGTTGGTGGCGCATGCGGGGCCGGAGGTGGGGTGGGTTCCGGTGAACATGGTGGTGGTGCTGTATGCGGAGACGCGGACGCAGGTGCTGGAGACGGAGCTGTTGGGGGTGCCGGTGCGGGTGCGGGCGATGCCGGTGGAGTTCCGGTGGGATCTGGGGGATGGGTCGTCGATCGTGACGTCGGATCCGGGGGAGCCGTTCCCGTCGGAGGCGGTGTCGTCGGAGTACCGGTATGAGGGGTGGTATGACATCGAGCTGACGACGACGTTCGCGGGGCAGTTCTCGGTCGATGGCGGGGAGTGGCAGGACATCGTGGGGACGATCGAGGTGGCCTCGGATCCGGTGGCGATCTTCTCGAAGTCGTTCGAGTCGCGGCTGGTGGATGGGGATGTGCCGGTGGACGAGGAGGCGGACCCGTGGATCCCGGCACGGACGCCGGACACGGAGGGCCCGCTCGACCCCGAGGCGGAGCAGCGGACCATCTGACGCCACCCCGCGCACAGACGGAGAGACGGAGGGACCGACGCGCACTCGGCGCGCCGGTCCCTCCGTCGGCGAGGAGAAGACCTCCTCGGACTCAGTCTCGGATGACTGCGGCGATCAGAGCCAGTCGCCCGTCGCCCGCTCCTTCTCCGCACCGATGGTCGTGTCCGGGCCATGGCCCGTGTGCACGACGGTTTCGGCGGGGAGAACGAACAGGCGCTCGCGGATCGACTCCTCGATGGTCTCCCGGGAGGAGAAGGAGCGTCCGGTGGCGCCCGGCCCGCCCTCGAACAGGGTGTCGCCGCTGAAGAGGACGCCGAGGTCCTCGACGTAGTAGCAGGTCGCACCGGGGGAATGGCCCGGGGTGTGGATCGCCTCGATGTCGAGGCCGGCGATGCGGAACATGTCGGAGTCCTCGACGTCGGCATCCCAGGGGAGCTCGCCGTGGGTGAGGGCCCAGACCTCGCGGTCGGCCGGGTTCAGCAGCAGCGGGGCCTCGAGGGCCTCAGCCAGCTCCGGCGCCATGCGCACATGGTCGTCGTGGGCATGGGTCAGGAGGATGCCGACGCACTCACGGTCGCCGACGAGAGCCGTGACCGCCTCCACGTCATGAGGGGCGTCGAAGACGACGCACTGCTCGTCGTCGCCGAGCACCCAGATGTTGTTCTCGACGTCGAAGGTCTCCCCATCGAGGCTGAAGGTGCCGGCGGCGACGGCGTGATCGACGCGGGCGGTCATCGGCTGATCACCGCCACGGTGCGCAGGGTGGTGCCGTCGTGGAGGGAGGAGAGGGCCTCGTCGACACCGGCGAGGTCGGTGTGCCCGGTGACGAACCGGTCGAGGGGGAGGCGGCCCTGGAGATAGAGGTCGGTGAGATAGGGGAAGTCCCGCTCGGGCAGGCAGTCGCCGTACCAGGAGGACTTCAGCGCGCCGCCGCGGCCGAACACGTCGAGCAGGGGGAGCGTCAGCTCGACACCGGGGCGGGGCACGCCGACGAGGACGACGCGGCCGGCGAGGTCGCGGCCGTAGAACGCGGTCTCGTAGGTCTGCGGGATGCCGACGGCGTCGACCACGACGTCGGCGCCGACGCCCCCGGTGAGCTCCTGGATCTTCGCGGCCGCCTCCTGCGGGGAGAGGCCGGCGGTGGAGACCGTGTGGGTGGCGCCGAGGTCGGTCGCCGCCGCGAACTTCTTCTCGTCGAGGTCGAGGCCGATGATGGTGGTGGCGCCTGCGAGCTTCGCGCCCGCGATCGCGGCGCAGCCGACGCCGCCGAGGCCGATGACGGCGACGGTCTCGCCGCGCTGGACCTGGCCGGTGTTCATGGCGGCGCCGAGGCCGGCCATGACGCCGCAGCCGAGGAGGCCGACGACCTCCGCCGGGGCGTCCTCGGAGACCTTGGTGCACTGGCCCTCGTGGACGATGGTGCGCTCGATGAAGGCGCCGATGCCGAGGGCGGGCACGAGCTCGGTGCCGTCGGCGAGAGTCATCTTCTTGGACGCGTTGTGCGTGGCGAAGCAGTACTGCGGGACGCCCTTGCGGCAGGCGCGGCATTCGCCGCAGACGGCTCGCCAGTTCAGGACGACGTAGTCGCCGACCTCGACGTGGGTGACGGCCTCGCCGATCTCGGCGACGCGCCCTGCGGCCTCGTGGCCGAGGAGGAAGGGGAACTCGTCGGTGATGCCGCCGTCGCGGTAGGCGAGGTCGGTGTGGCAGACCCCGCAGGAGTCGATCGTGACGATGACGTCGTGCGGACCGGGGTCGGGGACGACGACGTCCACGAGCTCGGCGGGCTGCTTCTCAGCGAGGGCGACGACGCCCTTCACCGTGGTGGGCATGGGAACTCCTTAGGGACGACGAGAGGACCGTACCGGCCTGAAGACCAGCCTAGGGGTCTCCCGAACGGCTCGGGGCGGATCGGGCGGGCCTCCGCGCGGCGGGCCGGGATCCCCAGGGGAGTCCGGGGCTCGACGGGACCCTCCTAGAATGGGTCGCGGTGGCCGCGCCGCTGTCGAGAGCGCGCCGCGGCACCCCTGCAGCACCCCCTGACCGCGAGGACGAAAGCGATACCTGTGTCCGAGACATCACCCGCCCCCGGCGCCGCCGGGACGCCCGAGATCGACGAGGCGGCGATCACCGCCGCCGTCGACGCCGCGCTGGTCGCGATCGCCGCCGCCGCGACGACCGATGAGCTGAAGGCCGTCCGCATCGCCCATGTCGGCGATGCGAGCGTCCTGTCGACGGCGAACCGCGCCATCAAGGACCTCCCCAAGGAGCAGAAGGCTGCGGCCGGCAAGCTGGTGGGCCATGGCAAGGGCCGCGTCCAGCAGGCGCTCGGCGCCCGCCAGAAGGAGCTCGCCGCCGCCGAGGAGGAGGCCGCGCTGGCCGCCGAGACCGTCGACGTGACGCTCCCGACGGACCGCCGTCCGCGCGGCGCCGCCCATCCGCTGACGACGCTGCAGGACCGCATCTCCGATGTGTTCGTCGCGATGGGCTGGGAGATCGCCGAGGGCCCGGAGATCGAGGCGGAGTGGTTCAACTTCGACGCCCTGAACTTCGACGCGGATCATCCCGCGCGCCAGATGCAGGACACCTTCTACGTCGCCGGTCCGGACGGCGGCGAGGGCTCCGGTCAGGTGCTGCGCACGCACACCTCGCCGGTGCAGGCCCGCGCGCTCCTCGAGCGCGGCGTGCCGCTGTACATCGCGTGCCCCGGGACCGTGTACCGCACCGATGAGCTCGACGCGACCCACACTCCGGTGTTCTCGCAGGTGGAGGGCCTCGCGATCGACAAGGGCCTGACGATGGCGAACCTCGTCGGGACCCTCGACGCGATCGCGGCCGCCCTGTTCGGCGGCACCCCGATCACGCGCCTGCGCCCGAGCTACTTCCCGTTCACGGAGCCGAGCGCGGAGATGGACTTCCGCTGCTTCGCCTGCGACGCCCGCCTCGGGCTCGACCACGACGCGGACCCGGCCTGCCGGGTGTGCGGCGGCACCGGCTGGATCGAGATGGGCGGCTGCGGCATGGTCAACCCGGCCGTGCTGCGCTCGGCCGGCGTGGATCCGGAGGAGTACCAGGGCTTCGCCTTCGGCCTGGGGATCGAGCGGATCCTCATGCTGCGCAACGGCGTGCCCGACATGCACGACATCGTGGAGGGCGACGTCCGCTTCTCCCAGCACTACGGGACGGAGATCTGAGATGCCCCGCATTCCCCTGACGTGGCTCGGCGAGCACGTCGAGATCGACGCGGAGCAGTCCGCCCTGCAGATCGCCACCGACCTCTCCCGCATCGGCCTCGAGGAGGAGGCGATCCATGGCGCGCAGGTGACGGGACCGCTCGTCGTCGGCCGCGTGCTGGATCTGGTCAAGGAGCCGCAGAAGAACGGCAAGACCATCAACTGGTGCCGCGTCGACGTCGGCCCCGAGCACAACCACGAGCTCGACGATCCGAAGGATCCGCAGCCCGGCGAGGAGCGCCCGAGCCGCGGCATCATCTGCGGCGCCCACAACTTCGTCGAGGGCGATCTGGTCGTCGTCTCGCTGCCGGGCACCGTGCTGCCGGGCGACTTCGCGATCGCCGCCCGCAAGACCTACGGGCACAAGTCCGACGGCATGATCTGCTCCGGCGAGGAGCTGGACCTGGGTGCGGATCCGGCCGGCGAGGACGGCATCATCGTGATCGGCCGCGGGCACGCCGAGGGCTTGACGGCGGAGCCGGGCGACGACGCGATCGCGCTGCTGGGCCTCGGCGACGAGGTCGTCGAGATCAACGTGACCCCGGACCGCGGCTACTGCTTCTCGATGCGCGGCGTCGCCCGCGAGTACGCGCATGCGACGGGCGCGGCCTTCGCCGATCCGGTCGCAGCCGTCGCGGTCCCCGCGCCGACGGGCGCCGGGGTGCCGGTCCAGCTGCGCGACGACGCCCCGATCCGCGGCGGCGAGGGCTGCACGCGCTTCGTAGCGCTCGAGGTCAGCGGCGTGGATCCGACGGCGCAGACCCCGCGCTGGATGGCCCGTCGCCTGACCCTCGCGGGCATGCGCCCGATCTCGCTGATCGTCGACGTCACGAACTACGTGATGCTCGACCTCGGGCAGCCGCTGCACGCCTACGACGCCGAGAAGATCGTCGCGCCGATCGTCGTGCGCCGCGCGCGCGCCGGCGAGACCCTCACGACCCTCGACGACGTCGAGCGCACCCTCCATCCCGAGGACCTCCTGATCGCCGACTGCGGCGGTCCCGACGGCGATCGCGTGCTGGGCATCGCCGGCGTCATGGGCGGCGCCGACACCGAGGTCACGGACGCGACCACGAGCATCATCCTCGAGGCCGCGACCTTCCAGCAGATCTCGATCGCCCGCACCGCGCGCCGTCACCGTCTGCCCTCGGAGGCCTCCAAGCGCTTCGAGCGCGGCGTCGACCCGCAGCTCCCGCCCGCGGCGGTCCGCCGAGCGGCCGAGCTGATCGTCGAGCACGGCGGCGGCACGATCTCCGAGCGCTGGACGGACGAGGGCGCGGTCGCCGAGCGCGAGCCGATCCGCTTCCCCGTCGCCGACGCCGAGCGCGTCGTCGGCATCGCGTACACCGAGGACCAGGTCCGCGGCGCCCTCGAGACCATCGGCTGCGAGCTCGCCGACCTCGAGGACGGCGTCGTGGCGGTGACCCCGCCGTCCTGGCGCCCCGATCTCACGATCCGCGAGGACCTCGTGGAGGAGATCGCGCGCCTGGTCGGCTACGGGACCATCCCGTCGCTGCTGCCCGCGGCGCCGGCCGGTCGCGGCCTGACCCGGGCGCAGTCCGGGCGCCGTGCGGCCGCACGGGCTCTCGCCGAGGCGGGGCTGACCGAGGTCGTCTCGTACCCGTTCGTCGCCGAGGGCGTCTTCGACGCGCTCGGTTACGCGGCCGACGACGAGCGCCGTGCCGCGGTGCGCCTGCTGAACCCGCTCGCGGACGACGAGCCGCTGATCCGCACCGAGCTGCTGCAGACCCTGCTGCCGACGGCCCGGCTGAACCTGTCCCGCGGCGAGGACGCGGTCGCGGTCTTCCAGCGCGGCCTCGTGGCCCGGTCCCGGGGCGACCAGGGCGTCTCCGCGCTGCCCTCGGCCGCGCAGCGTCCCAGCGAGGAGGAGCTCGCCTCCGTCCTCGACGGCCTGCCCGAGCAGAGGCGGGTCCTCGCCGCCGTCGTCGGCGGCGCCTCCGGCCCGGACTCCTGGTGGGGCTCCGCGGAGGCGTGGGGCTGGGCCGATGCGATCGAGCTCGCCCGCCGGACGGCCGCAGCCGTCGGGGCGGAGCTCGAGATCCGTCAGGTCCAGCGCGCGCCCTTCCACCCGGGGCGCGCGGGCGAGCTGCGCGTGACCTCCGCCGACGGCGAGTCCGTCGTCGTGGGCTATGCCGGCGAGCTGCACCCCGCGGTCGTGAAGGCGCACAAGCTGCCGACGCGCACGAGCGCTCTCGAGCTCGACCTCGATGCCGTGATCGCGGCGGCCCCGGCGGTCATCCGGGCCGGTGAGGTGCCGACCTTCCCGGTCGCCAAGGAGGACTTCGCCTTCGTGGTCGACGAGACGGTCCCCGCCTCGGCCGTGCAGGCCGCGATCGTGGTCGGCATCGGCGATCTCGCCGAGAGCGTCCGCCTGTTCGACGTGTTCGTCGGCGAGCAGATCGGCGACGGTCGGAAGTCGCTGGCCTTCGCCGTGCGCCTGCGCTCGACGACCGGCACGCTGAGCGCCGAGGAGATCGGCGCGGCCCGTTCCCGCTGCATCGCGGCGGTCGAGTCCGCGGTCGGAGGCGTGCTGCGGGCCTGAGCCCGCCGGTGCGCAGCTGAGCGCGCCCGATCCCCTCCGAGCACTGCAGGCGAGCGCCCGGTCCGACGAGTCCGTCGGGCCGGGCGCTCGCATGCTCGGACCTCCTGCACCCGCACTGGCTGATCATGCAGTGGGATGTATATACTTGCTCCCATGAGCATCGAGCACCCGGGAACCGAGCAGACCGCTGTCGGAGGGGCCGCCGCGAGCCCTCGTGTCGCGAGCCCCCGTGCCGCGCGACCCCGCGTCGCCGTCGTCGGCGCCTCCGGCTATGCCGGGGGAGAGACCCTCCGCCTGCTCGCCGCGCACCCGGGCGTCGAGGTCGCGACCGTCGCCGCGCACTCGAGCGCAGGCCGTCGCCTCTCCGAGGTGGCCCCGCACATCGACCTGGGCCATGACCCGATCCTGCAGGAGACGAGCGTCGAGACCCTCGCCGGGCACGATGTCGTCGTCCTCGCCCTGCCGCACGGCCAGTCCGGGGAGATCTCCGCGCAGCTGCGCGCCGAGGATCCCGACGTCCTCGTCCTCGACCTCGGGGCGGACCATCGCCTCGAGAGCGCCGAGGACTGGCAGGAGTACTACGGCAGCGAGCATGCGGGCACCTGGACCTACGGCATGCCGGAGCTCCCGCTCGCCGACGGCGCCCGCCAGCGCGAGCTCATCGCCGCCTCCCGCGAGATCGCCGTCCCCGGATGCAACGCGACCGCCGTGACCCTCGCCCTCGCGCCGCTCGTGCGGGCCGGCCTGCTGGACGCCTCACACCTGAACGCCGTCCTGCCCGTCGGCTACTCTGGCGCCGGCCGCACCGCGAAGCAGCACCTGCTGTTCTCCGAGGCCTCCGGCTCCGCCGCCCCCTATGCGGTCGGCGGCAGCCACCGCCACGTCCCGGAGATCCTCCAGAACCTCCGCCGCGCTGCGGGGGAGGATGCCGCCGCCGACGCACGGCTCACCTTCACCCCCGTGCTGGTGCCGATGAGCCGCGGCATCCTCGCGGTCTGCACGGCCCCGGTCGACGCGGGCACGACCACCGCGGACCTGCTCGGCGCCCTCGAGGCCGACTACGGCGACGAGCACTTCCTCACCGTGCTGCCCGAGGGCCGCTTCCCCTCCACCGGCGAGGTCCTCGGCGCGAACACCGTGCGCCTGGGGGCGACCGTGGACCGGCGCAGCGGCCAGGCGACCGTCATCGCCGCGATCGACAACCTCGTCAAGGGCACCGCCGGCGCTGCCGTGCAGTCGCTCAACCTTGCGCTCGGCCTGCCCGAGGGCACGGGTCTGACCCGCACCGCCCTCGCTCCCTGATCCCGCCCCCTGATCCCGCCCGACGACGTCGCCCGTCGGCGCACGTCGCGCGTCGCCCCCGTCTCCCACCCTCCGTCTCCCATCTCCGAGGAGCTCGTCCATGTCGATCACCCAGCCCCGCGGCTTCCGCGCCGTCGGCCTCGCCGCCGGCATCAAGGCATCCGGCGCGCGCGACCTCGCGCTCGTCGTCAACGACGGCCCCCGCGACACCGCGGCCGCCGTGTTCACCGCCAACCGCGTCCAGGCCGCGCCGGTGCTGTGGTCCCGCCAGGCGGTGTCCGACGGGCGCGCCCGCGCGGTCGTCCTGAACTCGGGCGGCGCCAACGCCTGCACGGGGCCCGACGGCTTCGCCGACACGCATCGGACCGCCGAGCACGCCGCGGCGGCCCTCGGCCTGTCCTCGCAGGATGTGCTGGTGTGCTCGACCGGTCTGATCGGCGAGCGGCTCCCGATGGAGACGCTGCTGGCGGGCGTGGACGCGGCCGTGCCGGCGCTCGCCGCGGGCGAGGAGGCGGACGCCTCGGCCTCGCAGGCGATCATGACGACCGACACCGTGCCGAAGACCGCGCAGATCACCACGCCCTCGGGCGTCGTCGTCGGCGGCATCGCCAAGGGCGCGGGCATGCTCGCCCCGCAGCTCGCGACGATGCTCGTCGTGATCACGACGGATGCCGACGTCGATGCCGCGACCGCCGATGCGGCGCTGCGCGAGGCGACCCGCACGACCTTCGACCGGGTCGACTCCGACGCCTGCATGTCCACGAACGACACGGTGATCCTGATGGCCTCCGGGGCGAGCGGCATCGCCGTCGACGCCGCCGAGCTCGCCGAGGGCGTGCGCGCGGTCAGCGCCTCCCTCGCCCGGCAGCTGATCGCCGACGCCGAGGGCGCCAGCCACGACGTGCACGTCGTGGTCACCTCGGCCACCACGGAGGACGCCGCCCTCGCGGTCGCCCGCGAGATCGCCCGCGCGAACCTCGTCAAGGCCGCGATCTTCGGGAACGACCCCAACTGGGGGCGCATCGTCGCGGCGGCCGGCTGCGTGCCCGAGGCCGTCGCCCCCTATGACGTCGCGGACCTCTCGGTCTCCGTCAACGGCGTGGAGGTGTGCCGTGCGGGCGGCGCCCACCGCGACCGCTCGGAGGTCGACATGACCCCGCGCGAGACCCTCATCGAGGTCGACCTCGGCGCCGGCTCCGCGACGGCGGACATCTGGACCAACGACCTCACCCACGACTACGTCGAAGAGAACAGCGCCTACTCCTCATGACCACCGTGAACTCGTCGAAGAACCCGCTCGCGGAGCTGACGCCCGCGCAGGCGGAGGCCCATGCGAAGTCGGAGGTCCTCATCGAGGCGCTGCCGTGGATGCAGCGCTTCCAGGGCAAGATCGTCGTGGTCAAGTACGGCGGCAACGCCATGATCGACGACGACCTGCGTCGCGCCTTCGCCGCGGACATCGTCTTCATGCGCCATGCCGGCATCCACGTCGTCGTCGTCCACGGCGGCGGCCCGCAGATCAACGCGATGCTGCAGCGCGTGGGGGTGGACAGCGAGTTCCGCGGGGGCCTGCGCGTCACCGATGCGGAGACGATGGACATCGTGCGGATGGTGCTCGTCGGCCAGGTGGGGCGCGAGCTCGTCGGCCTGATCAACGAGCACGGGCCCTACGCGATCGGCATGTCCGGCGAGGACGCCCGCCTGTTCTCGGCGCGCCGCCGCGGCACGACGGTCGACGGCGAGGACGTCGACCTCGGTCACGTCGGCGCCGTCACGCAGGTGCGGCCCGAGTCGATCCAGGACCTGCTGGATGCGGGCCGGATCCCGGTGGTCTCCTCGATCGCCCCGGAGATCGGGGAGGACGGCCAGCCGACGGGCGCCGTGCTGAACATCAACGCGGACCTCGCCGCGGCGGCGCTCGCCGCGGGCCTGGACGCGGAGAAGCTCGTCGTCCTCACGGATGTCGAGGGGCTGTATCGCGACTGGCCGGACCGGGACTCGCTGATCCCGGAGATCTCCGCGAGCGAGCTGCGGGAGATGCTGCCCGCGCTGACCGCGGGCATGATCCCCAAGGCGGAGTCGCTGCTGGACGCGGTGGACTCGGGCGTGCGCACGGCCGCCATGATCGACGGACGGATCGAGCATGCGGTGCTGCTCGAGGTGTTCACCGCCAAGGGCGTGGGCACCATGGTGAGGAGGGACGACTATGTCTGAAGGAACCGCTGTGACCGCTGCGTCCTCTGAGTCCGCGGCGCTGTCGAGCCGCTACGCCGGCTCCATGATCGGCGTGTTCGGCACGCCCCAGCGCGTGCTCGTGCGGGGCGAGGGCACGCGGGTGTGGGACGCCGACGGCACCGAGTATCTCGACCTGCTCGGCGGCATCGCCGTGAACGCCCTCGGGCACGCGCATCCTTCGCTGATCGCCGCGATCGGCAAGCAGATGGAGACCCTCGGCCACGTCTCGAACTTCTTCGCGACGCCCTCGCAGATCGAGCTCGCCGAGCGGCTGCTCGAGCTCGCGGACGCCCCCGAGGGGTCCGGCGTGTTCTTCACGAACTCCGGCACGGAGGCCAACGAGGCCGCCTTCAAGATCGCCCGGCGCACCGGACGCCCGCGCATCATCGCGCTCGAGCAGTCCTTCCACGGCCGCACGATGGGCGCGCTCGCGCTCACCCACAAGGAGGCCTACCGGACGCCCTTCGAGCCGCTCCCCGGCGGGGTCGAGTTCCTCCCCGCGGAGGACGTCGACGCGCTCGCGGCGGCGCTCGCCCCGGGCGACGTCGCGGCGGTCTTCGCCGAGCCGATCCAGGGCGAGGCCGGCGTGATCCCGCTGTCCGACGAGTACCTCCTCGCGCTGCGGCGGCTGACCCGCGAGCACGGCACCCTGCTGATCCTCGACGAGGTCCAGACCGGTGTCGGCCGGACGGGGGAGTGGTTCGCCCACCAGCGCGTCCCGGGCCTGCAGCCCGATGTCATGACCCTCGCCAAGGGCCTCGGCGGCGGCTTCCCGATCGGCGCCGCGATCGCCTTCGGCGAGCACGCCCGCACGCTCCTCCAGCCCGGGCAGCACGGCACCACCTTCGGCGGGAACCCCGTCGGCGCGGCCGTCGCGCTCGGGGTCCTCGGCACGATCGCCGAGGACGGGCTGCTCGAGCATGTGCGCCGGGTCGGCGCGGACCTCGCCGCGCGGGTGACCGCGCTCGCCGCGTCCGACGAGCGGATCCTCGGCGTGCGCGGGGCCGGGCTGCTGCAGGGCATCGCCCTCGCCGCGCCGATCGCCCCGCAGGTCGTCGAGGCGGCGCTCGGCGCAGGCTTCATCGTCAACGCCGCGAACCCGTCGACCATCCGGCTGGCTCCGCCGCTCATCATCACCGAGGCGGAGCTCGCGACCTTCGTCGACGCCCTGCCCGCGCTCCTCGACGCCGCCGAGGCGGCCGCCGCACCTGCCGCACCCGCCGCCGAGACCACCCCCGAGAAGAGGTCCTGAGATGCCCCGTCACTTCCTGCGCGATGACGACCTGAGCCCGGTCGAGCAGAAGGAGGTCCTCGCCCTCGCCCTCGAGATGACGCAGGACCGCTTCGCCCACCGCCCGTTCGCGGGCCCGCGCACCGTCGCCGTCCTGTTCGACAAGTCCTCGACCCGCACCCGGGTCTCCTTCGCGACCGGCATCACCGAGCTCGGGGGCAGCCCGCTGGTGATCGAGGCGGGCTCGAGCCAGCTCGGCCGCGGCGAGTCCATCGCCGACACCACCGAGGTGCTCACCCGCATGGTCTCCACGATCGTGTGGCGCACCTTCGGCCAGGACCGCATCGAGGAGATGGCCCGCCACGCGACCGTCCCCGTCATCAACGCGCTGACCGACGAGTTCCACCCCTGCCAGATCCTCGCGGACCTGGTCACGATCGCCCAGCACACGGGCGGGCTCGGCGGCGACGGCGAGGCCTCGCTCGCCGGCCGCTCGATGGCGTACCTCGGCGACGGCGCCAACAACATGGCCCATTCGTACCTGCTCGGCGGCGCCACCGCCGGCATGGACGTGCGGATCGCGGCGCCCGTCAGCCACCTGCCGGCGTCGTCCGTCGTCCGCGCGGCCGAGATCATCGCGTCCTCGACCGGCGGCTCCGTGACCATCACCGACGATCCCCGCGCCGCGGTGGCCGGAGCCGACGCCGTCATCACCGACACCTGGGTGTCGATGGGCCAGGAGGGGGAGAAGGGCGCTCGCGGCACCGAGCTGTTCGGCCGCTTCGCCGTGACCGAGGAGCTCATGGAGCTCTCCGGCGGCATCTTCCTCCACTGCCTCCCCGCCTACCGCGGCAAGGAGGTCACCGCCGGCGTGATCGACGGCCCGCAGTCCGTCGTCTGGGACGAGGCGGAGAACCGTCTGCACGCGCAGAAGGCGCTCATGGCCTGGCTGATCTCCCACCCGGACGAGAAGACCGCCGCCCACGCCCTGACGCTGCCCGCGTCGGGCACGGCGGAGCGGGCGTGACCGAGCCCCGACGGGGCCTCGCGCAGACCAAGACGTCCCGTCAGCGCCGGATCACCGAGCTGCTCGAGCAGCAGGAGGTGGGCTCGCAGTCGCAGCTCGCCCGCCTGCTCGCCGAGGAGGGCTTCGAGGTCACGCAGGCGACGCTGTCCCGCGACCTGGTGGAGCTGCAGGCCGAGAAGGTCCGCGGCGCCCAGGGCGGGCTGGTCTACCGCACGCCCCCGGAGGGTGCGCTCCCGCGCGGCGCGGCGACCTCCGCCGAGGCCGAGGTGCTGGAGGCACGCCTCCCGCGCCTCGCCGAGGGCCTGCTGGTCTCGGCGGTCGCCAGCGGCAACCTCGTGGTCGTCCGGACACCGCCGGGCGCCGCCCCGTATCTCGCCTCGGCGATCGACCGTTCGGTCCTGCCCGACGTGATCGGTACGATCGCGGGGGACGACACCGTGCTGCTCGTCGCCCGCGACGCCGACGGCGGGGACGCGCTCGCCGCGCGCCTGCTCGATCTCGCCGACGGGCCCCGCTGACGGAGCCTCCGCCGACAGCCGAACGGACGCCGCGACGCCCTCCCGCTTCCTGCGTCCTCCCCCTCGCACCACCCTGAACTCGACGTACACCCCCGACTCGACGAACACCCCCGACTAGGAGCATTCCCGTGACCGAAAAGATCGTCCTCGCCTACTCCGGCGGCCTCGACACCTCCGTGGCCATCGGCTGGATCCACGACGCCACCGGCGCCGACGTCATCGCCTGCGCGGTCGACGTGGGCCAGGGCGGAGAGGACCTCGAGGTCATCCGCCAGCGCGCCCTCGACTGCGGCGCCGTCGAGGCGTACGTCGCCGACGCCCGCGACGAGTTCGCGAACGAGTACTGCATGCCCGCCCTCAAGGCGAACTCGCTGTACATGGACGCGTACCCGAACGTCTCGGCGATCTCCCGCCCCGTCATCACCAAGCACCTGGTGAAGGCCGCGAAGAAGTTCGGCGCGACCACCGTCGCCCACGGCTGCACCGGCAAGGGCAACGACCAGGTCCGCTTCGAGGTCTCGATCACCTCGCTCGCGCCCGAGCTCAAGTGCATCGCTCCGGTCCGCGATCTCGCGCTGACACGCGACCGCGCGATCGAGTACGCGGAGCGCAAGAACCTGCCGATCGCCACCACGAAGCACAACCCCTTCTCGATCGACCAGAACGTGTGGGGCCGCGCCATCGAGACCGGCTTCCTCGAGGACATCTGGAACGAGCCGACGAAGGACGTCTTCAACTACACCGACGACCCGGCGTTCCCGCCGGTCGCCGACGAGGTCATCATCAGCTTCGAGCAGGGCGTCCCGGTCGCGATCGACGGCCGCGCCGTCACCCCGCTGCAGGCGATCCAGGAGCTCAACCGCCGCGCCGGAGCCCAGGGCATCGGCCGGATCGACATCGTCGAGGACCGCCTCGTCGGCATCAAGTCGCGCGAGGTCTACGAGGCCCCCGGCGCGATGACGCTGATCACCGCGCACCAGGAGCTCGAGCGCGTGACCCTCGAGCGCGAGCAGGCCCGCTTCAAGCGCCAGGTCGGCGACCGCTGGACCGAGATGGTCTACGACGGCCAGTGGTTCTCCCCGCTGAAGAAGTCGCTGGACGCCTTCATCGAGGACACCCAGCGCTATGTCTCCGGCGACATCCGCATGACCCTGCACGGCGGCCGCGCGACCGTCACCGGGCGCCGCACCGAGACGGGCCTGTACGACTTCAACCTCGCCACCTACGACGAGGGCGACACCTTCGACCAGGCCAGTGCCCGCGGCTTCATCGACATCTACGGCCTCGCCGCCAAGCAGGCCGCCGCGCGCGACGTGGCCCTCGGCAACGGCCAGGACCTGTCCGTCGAGGACGACGCGTGACCAGCGCCGACAGCACGTCCGGAGCCGGCGCTCCGGCCGACGGCGCCCCCGCGGAGGGCGGCGGCGCGGCGCTGTGGGGCGGGCGCTTCGGCTCCGGCCCCGCGGCGGCGCTCGCCGCGCTGTCGAAGTCGACGCACTTCGACTGGCGGCTCGCCCAGTACGACCTGCGCGGCTCGAAGGCCCACGCCAACGTGCTGCACGCGGCGAGCCTGCTCAGCGATGACGAGCTGGTGCGCATGCAGGAGGCGCTGGACCGCCTCGCGGCGGACGTCGCCTCCGGCGCCTTCGTCGCGGACGAGGCCGACGAGGACGTGCACACGGCCCTCGAGCGCGGTCTCATGGAGCGCGCCGGGGCGGACCTCGGCGGCAAGCTCCGCGCCGGCCGCTCCCGCAACGACCAGATCGCGACGCTGATCCGCCTGTTCATCCGCGACCAGTCGCGGGGGATCGGCGATCACGTCCTGGATCTGGTGGAGGTGCTGCTCGAGCGCGCCCGCGAGGTGCACGGCGTCCCCATGCCGGGGCGCACGCATCTCCAGCACGCGCAGCCGCTGCTGCTCAGCCACCATCTGCTGGCGCATGCCTGGCCGCTGCTGCGGGACGTGCAGCGCCTGCAGGACCTGGACCGGCGCGCGGCGGTCTCGCCCTACGGGTCCGGGGCGCTCGCCGGCTCGAGCCTCGGGCTCGACCCGCAGCGCGTGGCCGCCGAGCTCGGCTTCGACGACTCGGTGTGGAACTCGATCGACGGGACCGCCTCGCGGGACCTGACCGCCGAGTTCGCCTTCGTCCTCGCCATGGTCGCGATCGACCTGTCGCGGCTCGCGGAGGAGGTCATCCTGTGGAACACGAAGGAGTTCTCCTTCATCACGCTCGATGACGCCTTCTCCACGGGGTCGTCGATCATGCCGCAGAAGAAGAACCCGGACATCGCCGAGCTCGCGCGCGGCAAGGCCGGGCGCGTCATCGGCGATCTGGTGGGCCTGCTGGCGACCCTGAAGGCGCTGCCGCTCGCGTACAACCGCGACCTGCAGGAGGACAAGGAGCCGGTCTTCGACCAGGTCGACTCCCTCGAGCTGGTGCTGCCGGCCTTCACCGGCATGATGGCCACGCTCGTCTTCCACACGGACCGGATGGCCGAGCTCGCCCCGCAGGGCTTCTCCCTCGCGACCGACATCGCCGACCATCTGGTGCGCCGCGGCGTGCCGTTCCGCAGCGCCCACGAGATCTCGGGCGCCTGCGTGAAGGTCGCCGAGGAGCAGGGCAAGGAGCTCTGGGACCTGACGGACGCCGAGTTCGCCGACATCTCCGAGCACCTGGACTCCTCCGTCCGCGCGGTGCTCACGGTGGAGGGCTCGATCGACTCCCGCGACGCCAAGGGCGGGACCGCTCCTGTCCGCGTGGCAGAGCAGGAGGACGAGGTCTCGCGGACCATCGCGTCCCTGCGGGAGTTCACCCGCGACCGCTGATCCCCGCAATCGCGCACCCGACGGCGCCGGACCTCCTCGGAGGTCCGGCGCCGTCGGTCGTCGGGATATCGGATCGCGTCCGCTCCCGAGGTCTGGGAGAATGAGCGCCGACCGACCTGATTCCGGCGGCTCGCACGGTGCGGGCCGCCTCCACCGAGAGGACATCGATCGATGCAGACCGTCCTGGACGAACTCGCCTGGCGAGGGCTCGTCGTGCAGACCACCGGGCGCGAGGCGCTCGGCAGCGCTCTGGCGGACGGACCGATCAGCCTCTATTGCGGGTTCGACCCGACGGCGGCATCCCTCCACGTCGGCCATCTGACCCAGGTCCTCACGATGCGCCGCTTCCAGCTCGCGGGCCATCGGCCCTTCGCCCTGGTCGGCGGGGCGACCGGTCTGATCGGCGACCCGCGCATGTCGGGCGAGCGCGTCCTGAACGACGAGGACGTGGTGGCCGGCTGGGTGGGCTCGCTGCGGGACCAGATCTCCCGCTTCCTTGACCTGGACGGCGAGTTCGGCGTGCAGATGGTCAACAACCTCGACTGGATCGGGGAGATGAGCGCGCTGCATTTCCTGCGGGACATCGGCAAGCACTACCGCATGGGCACGATGCTCGCGAAGGAGACCGTCGCGCGGAGGCTCTCGAGCGATGAGGGCATCAGCTACACCGAGTTCAGCTACCAGGTCCTCCAGGGCCTGGACTACCTCGAGCTGCATCGCCGTCACGGCGTCTCCCTCCAGTACGGCGGGAACGATCAGTGGGGCAACCTGCTCTCGGGCGTCGACCTCATCCACAAGGTCGAGGGCCACGACGTCCACGCGCTGACGACCCCTCTGGTGACGAAGGCCGACGGCACCAAGTTCGGCAAGAGCGAGGGCGGCGCGATCTGGCTCGACCCGGAGCTGACGAGCCCCTACGCGTTCCATCAGTTCTGGCTGAACGCCGCCGATGCGGACGTCGTGAACTACCTGCGCTACTTCACCTTCCGCTCCGCGGAGGAGATCGCCGAGCTGGAGACCGCGACCGCCGAGGCCTCGCACCAGCGGGCGGCGCAGAAGGCGCTCGCCGATGAGCTGACGACGCTGGTCCACGGACAGCAGGCGACGGATCAGGCGAAGGCCGCGGCCGCGGTCCTCTTCGGTCGCGGGGACGTCCGCGAGCTGGACGGGCCGACGATCGACGCCATCGCGGGCGAGCTGCCCGGGGCGACGCTCGCTCCGACGGACGCGCTGGTCGACGCCTTCGTCGGCACCGGCATCGTGGCCTCGAAGGGCGCCGCCCGTCGCAGCGCCGACGAGGGGGGCCTGTCGGTCAACGGCGAGAAGATCTCGGCCGACGACCTCGCCGCCGAGCTCGGGTCCCTCACGGCCCTCGCCGGCGGACGCCTCCTTCTGCGTCGGGGACGGAAGAGCGCCGCGATGGCCACGCTGCGCGGCTGAGCGACCCCGTTCAGTGACGACACGCCCGATGATCCCTGCGGATCGACGGCGGAGGAGCCCCCGGACCGAACGGTCCGGGGGCTCCTCGCATCTGCTCATACCACCCGTCGTGCATGACGATGCAAGCTGGAGGCAGGGTCCGGTGACCCCACTCTCAAACCTGGGTCACATCGAGGCCGCAACCGGCGTCCGCCAGGAGAAATTGTGCCGCTGACCTGCAGGGATGGGCATACGTGGCGGTGGCCGGAGGGTGAACGACCGGGTTTGACGCCGGGAGAGCGGGCCCCGTAATGTCTTCCTTGTCAGCACGGAGGACGCGAAAGCGGAAGACGAGCTGGCCCGGCCTTCCAGGCCGAGGGTGCGAACCGCCTCTGATCGCCCAGCGATCACGGAGATCCGGATCACACCGAGCCGAGTTGAAACCGCCGCGAGGAACTGCTAGAGTAGTGACTCGCGCCGGGACGACGAAGCGGAAGCTCGTCGGATGGATCTTCCACCCGGCACCCGAGCCTCCAGGACGGATCGCAGAGCGGTCCTGATGGAT
>NZ_JBSYXB010000010.1:0-86168 GCF_054114245.1 Brachybacterium netajii (SeqCode)
AAGCAGATGGCGAGTCATGCCTCAGCACCTCCAGGGGTGGTCTCACGGTCGAGAACGTCGATCAGGTACTGACCATAACCGGACTTGACCAGCGGCTCAGCACACGTCCGCAGTTCGTCGTCGGACAGATATCCCATGCGCCAGGCGATCTCTTCGGGAGCCCCGATGGACAGGCCCTGGCGGTGCTGGACGGTGCGGATGAACTCGCTCGCAGATGCCAGATCATCGAAGGTCCCGGTGTCGAGCCAGGCCGTCCCTCGAGAGAGCACCTCCACCTGAAGAGTGCCGTCCTCGAGATATGTCCGATTCAGGTCGGTGATCTCGAGCTCGCCGCGAGCGGAGGGCGTCAGCGCCTTCGCGCGTTCCACCACCGTGCCGTCATAGAAGTAGAGGCCCGGGACGGCAAGATTCGACTTCGGGTGCTCGGGCTTCTCTTCCAGGGATAGAGCACGCCCATCGGCACCCATCTCGACGACGCCGTAGGCGCGAGGATCGCTGACCCAGTACCCGAAGACCGCAGCACCCTCGACCTTCGTGTAACGGCGCAACTGCGATCCCATGCCCTGTCCGTAAAAGAGGTTGTCGCCGAGGACCAGGGCGGCATGGTCACCGCCGAGGAACTCCTCCCCCAGTACGAAGGCCTGCGCGAGGCCGTCGGGCGACGGCTGCACGGTGTACTCGAGGTTCACCCCGAAGCGGGAGCCATCACCGAGGACACGCTGGAAGGCTTCGCGATCCTCCGGAGTGGTGATGACGAGGATGTCCCGGATGCCTGCCAGCATGAGCGTGCTGAGCGGGTAGTAGATCATCGGCTTGTCATACACCGGCATGAGCTGCTTGGAGACGCCGATCGTCAGCGGATGGAGCCGCGATCCCGTCCCTCCGGCGAGGATGATCCCGCGCATTGTCGAACCTCTTCTTCCAAGTGGAACATCAGTACAGCGTCATGAGCACACGTGCCGGGTGTTGCGCCCCGCCCCGACTGCACCTCGGAGCAGAGACACGTCGGGGTCGAGGGGATGCGAGAGGGTCTGCCCCTGATCAGGCGCCGAAGTCCTCTGGACGGTCGTGACCCAGGAACTTCCACTTCAGCGCACCGATGGTCCGGGCCGCGGCATTGCCGTCGCCGTACGGGTTCACCGCGTTGGCCATGCCGCCGTAGGCCTCGGCGGAGTCGAGCAGCAGCGAGACCTCGTCGACGAGGCGCTGACGGTGGGTGCCGATGAGCTTGACGGTCCCGGCGACGACCGCCTCCGGTCGTTCGGTGTTCTCGCGCATGACCAGCACGGGCTTGCCCAGGCTAGGGGCCTCCTCCTGGACGCCACCGGAATCGGTCAGGACGATGTCGGCGAGGCTCAGCGCGCGGGTGAACTCCGCATACGCGAGCGGCTCGATGAGCAGTACGTTCTCCAGCCCCTCGACCGCAGGGCGGATCGCCTTGCGCACCTTCGGGTTCTTGTGGATCGGGAAGACGACGGTGAGGTCGGGGTACTTGCGAGCCAGATCGGCGACGGCGGCGCCGATGTCGTCCATCGCATCGCCGAGGTTCTCGCGACGGTGCGCGGTCACGAGGAGCACGCGGCCGGCGGTCCCTGCGTCCTTCGCCGCCTGGAGTGCCTCGAGGCGCTCGTCCTCGAAGGTCACCTCGAGGTTGTCCGTGGCGAACATGAGGGTGTCGATGACGCTGTTGCCGGTCACGACGATGTCCTGCTCGGAGATCGCCTCGCGCGTCAGGTTGCCCTTGGAGGTATCCGTCGGAGCGAGGTGCAGCGCCGTGATCTGGCTGGTGAGCTTACGGTTCGCCTCCTCGGGGAACGGGGAGTTGATGTCGCCGGAACGCAGGCCCGCCTCGAGATGCACGACGGGGATCTGCCGGTTGAAGGCGGCGACCGCCGCGCCCATGACCGTGGAGGTGTCTCCCTGGACGATGACGGCGTCCGGAGTCTCGGCCGCGAGGATCCCGTCGATCCCGTCGATCACCTTGGCGACGATGCTGTTCAGCGTCTGCCCCTGGCTCATGATGTTCAGGTCATGATCCGGCACGATCTCGAACATCGTGTTGACCTGGTCGAGCATCTCCCGATGCTGGCCCGTCACGACGGCGATGCTCTCGAGATCGCTGTCAGCCTCGATCGCCTTGATGATCGGAGCGACCTTGATCGCCTCAGGTCGTGTGCCGTAGATGGTCATGACGCGGAATGCCATGGTGTCCCCTCTGGTGTGGTGCTGGTGTTCGGTGCTGTCCGGTCGCAGGCGAGCAGGATCAGTCGCTGTCGATGGACATGACCGTGCCCGGGAAGCGCCGGGCCTTCTGGTCCTGGGTGAAGAGATTGAGGAACGGATCCGGCTCGAGCTCGGGCAGCTTGCCGGGCGAGTCGTCGGTGTCATCGTCTCCCGGGAAGGTGAGCATGGATGTCGAGCGCGCTTCCTCGCCCTCGAGGACGGCATCGCGGAGCAGGCTGTGGGCCTTCGCGTCGTTGCCCTGAGCGAGGTTGTGGGCGAACCAGCGATATTTGCGGGCGACCTCGACGGCGTCGCCGTCGAGGACGACGCGTCCGCGCTCCATCCAGATCGCACGGGAGCACATGTTCTCGATGGTCTGCGCGGCGTGGTTCACCATGAACACGGTGCCGGCGTCCGCGAGCATGTCGTCCATCTTCTTGGCGGAGCGCTCCGAGAAGGTCGCATCACCGGTGGAGAGGGCCTCGTCGATCATGAGGATCTTGGGTTCTGCCATCACCGAGACGGCGAACTTCAGTCGGGCCCCCATACCGGAGGAGTACGTGCGCATCGGCAGGTAGATGGTCTCGCCGAGGGCGGAGAGCTCCGCGGCGGCACCGAACTTCTCATCGGCCTCGGCTGGGCTGAGGCCCATGGCGAGGAAACCCAGCTTGATGTTCTCCGCGCCCGAGAGCTCCGGGATCATGGCCGCGTTGACGCCGAGCAGCTGCGGGCGGGCGCTCGTGAGCACCACGCCGGAGGTCGGCGTCTCGACGCCAGCCAGGGTGCGCAGCAGGGTCGACTTGCCGGACCCGTTGCGGCCGATGATGCCGACGAACTCTCCCGAGCGCACCTGGAAGTCGATCCCGCGCAGGGCCGACACCGACACCACCTGACGCCTTTTGAGGAGCCGGCCGAGTCGGGACTTGCTCGGGGTCTTGTCGGAGCGAGGGGCTCGATAGCGCATGCGGATGCGATGGGCGACGACCGTGACCGGGGATTCCTCAGGGGCGACCCAGCGCTCGTCCGGGATCGGATCGTCGCTGCCTGCGCCGGAGGGTGATTGCTCAGCGGAGCTCTCGACCATAGCTGGCTTCCCCCTTCCAGAAGTAGATGAAGCCGAAGAAAGCGAAGCCGATGGTCCATGCGAGGGTGATCAGCCATGCGTCCGGCTCGGGGATCTGACCGTCGATGAGGACGGTGCGATACATGTCGATGATCTGGTAGAGCGGATTGATCTCGATGATCGCCATGATCGAGGGGTGGTCCACGAAGCGCTCGATCGGGAACATGACGCCGGAGCCGTACATGAGGAAGCGGCTGACGACGCCCAGCACCTGGGTCATGTCCGGGAAGTAGAACCCGATGCGAGCGGTGATGAACCGGATCCCCGTGTTCATGAAGCTGTGGATGACGAACAGCACCGGCACGAGCGTCCAGGTCAGCTGGGGCGGTGCGAACGGCGGGATCACGATGATCACGCAGCAGGTGATCGCCACGGTGATCGCGGAGGTGAGGATGTCCCTCAGCGACGCCGCTATCACGATCGCAGCACGTGGGAAGTTGAAGGCTCTGATCATCGCCTTCCCTGCATTAAGAGTTCCCGCACCGGCACCGATAGCACTGGAAGTCGATCGATACATCAGGATGCCGATGACGATGAAGGCCGGGAAGTTCTCGACACCGGCACGCGCGCCGAGCAGGAGACCGAAGATCACGAAGTAGAAGGACGCGTCGACCATCGGCCGAAGGATCAGCCAGAGGTTGCCCAGACGGTTGCGGGCGTTCTGGGTGGCGGCGCGATGCCGCGCGTCCATCCAGATGAAGTGGCGGCGCTCCCAGAGCTGCAGGATGTAGTCGCCGAGCGGCAGTCGCGTGCCGATCGGCCTCAGCTCGCTGGCGTCCAGACCGCGAGCCTCCAGCGCGCGCTTCACCTCGGCGACGCTGGTCACCTCGGTCGCTGCTGCTGCTCGGTTCATCGCTTCTTCCTCGTGGCGGCCGCTCGGTAGGTCCGGCGGTATCGACTCATCATGGGTGCCCAGCGCCGCTGGAGCGCCAGGCCGGCCCCGATGTCGATCTCTGTTGGACCATCGTCCATCTCGGGTCCATGCTCAGCGGCAAGGACTGCCAGATCGACGATCGCACCCGCCAGCGCCTCCACCGACTCCGGGGGCACGATCCTCGCACGGACGGTCCCCTCATCGTCCACCACGGTCTCCCGCAGCGCGGGCAGGTCGGACACGATCAGGGGGCGGCCGAGGGCCATGGCCTCGACGGGCTTCTGGGGCGTCACCGTGCGGGTGACCTCCACGTCCCGGCGCGGCACGACGACCACGTCGAGCGCTTCGACCCAGCGCCTCGCCTCGGTGCGGGGCACGCGGCCGGGCAGGTGCACGCGGTCGGCGATGCCGAGCTCGTCGGCGAGGGCGAGCAGGCCGGGGCGGGCGACGCCGTCGCCGGCGAGCACGACCGCGATCCGCTCGCGCAGCGCGGCCGGAGCAGCGACGACGTCCGCGTCAGCAGCGGCCCCGCCGTCGTCGGCCGCGCCCGTGCCCGTGCCCGTGCCCGTGCCGTGCACGATCCGCGCGACCGCACGCAGCAGCACGTCATAGCCCTCGTAGTCGACGAGGGCGCTGACGGCGCCCACGAGGAAGGCGTCGGCCCCGAAGCCCGGGGTCCCGGGGACGGGCGGGAGCGCGGCGAGGCCGGTGAGCTCGCGGGCGCGGGCGGCGGGGACGTGGTCCTCGAAGAGGGACTCGTCGACGCCGTTGGGGACGAGGGCGATCGCAGCGCGGTCGACACCGCGGGCGGCGAGCTCGTCGGTCATGGTGCCGGAGAGGGTGACCACGGCGTCGGCGTCGCGGGCCTGCTCCCCCTCCTTCGCGGCGATGCGATCATGGCGCTCGGAGGCGGCGGCCTCGGCGCGGGAGGCGTCGGTCTTGTGGGAGGCGACCCAGGTCTTCTCCATCAGGCCGCGCACCTCGAACACCCACGGCAGACCGGTGGCGTCGGAGACGGCCTGGGCGACCAGGGCGTTCTGGTAGTTCGTGGTGGCGTGCAGGACGTGCGGCCGGAACTCCTCGACGAGCTCGAGGGCCCGCTCGACCTCGGCCTCGAGCCTCTCCTGCATCGTCTGCGGGAGGCGGGCGGGGAGCGTGCGCACGTACCGGATGCCGTCGACCAGGTCCTCGTCGGCGGCGGTGGGGATGCCGACCATGACGGGATAGCCGGTGCGGGTGAGGGCGACGGACTGGATGCCCTGGTCGCGCAGCGCCGTGAGGATGCGGTGCGTGCGCAGCGAGTAGCCGGACTGGGTGTGGGGCAGGGAGTTCGTCAGCAGATGCAGGACCCGCAGGTCCTCGCCGTCGGCCGGCCCCTGCCCGGACGGTGCCGGGGAGGCGGGTGCGGCGACTCGCCGCACCGGTAGTCGGAACCCGGGTTCCAGCAGCCGCGCCTCGCTCCGCAGCCGACGGGCGTAGCGGGTCTCCTGCGCCCCGGCCTCGTCGAGCACGGCGAGGGCGGTGGAGATCGCGCCCCGCGACCAGGCGGCACGAGCGCGCGTCGGCGCCGGGGCGGACTCCGGCACCAGGTCCGTGCGGTCCAGCAGGATCGCGACCTCGCCCGCGAGCCGGGAGGGACGCCCGCTCGCGTTCGCGCGGACGATCGCCGCCTCGGCGGCTTCCTCGCGCCCGGCCATCACGGACCCGAGCGCTCCGATCGCGGGGAACGCGGACCCCGCCTTCTCGAGCGCGCGGCCGACGGCGATGCGGGGCCCGAACGGCAGACGCCGGCTCACCTGGATCGCCAGCAGCGCGGGATCGTCCGCGAGGTGCTGCAGCGCTGCCGTGGCCAGCAGACGAGCGTTCCGCAGGGACCGCGACGCGAGCGACCCGGGGCGGGTCGCCTGGCGTCGGCCGTCGAGGGCGGTCTGCTTCACGAGTCTGAGAATACCCAGACAGTCCGTCGGAGGACCGTCGCGTGTCACCGTTCCAGCAGGTCGCCGCGCCGCGTCATGCGAAAGGCCACGTTACCGCCCCGTTCGGATCCCTTCGGAACGTGAACAGTTCACCCGTTGTTCAGCATCGGGAGACCCCCGACGAGGGGAGGGATCCGGCAACGGCAGAGCCCCGGCCCTCCCCCTGAGGGGAGAGCCGGGGCTCTGTGCGGCTCAGCGCATGCGCCGAGCGGTCAGCGATCAGCCGTCAGTCGCAGATCGGCCGTCGGCCGTCAACCGCCGATCAGCCGTTGCGGCGACGGGTGCGCACGATCAGAAGCGCACCGCCACCGGCGAGCAGCAGACCCAGGGCGATGATGCCCGCCGCCTCGAAGCCCGTGCGAGCCAGGAAGCCCGGCTCCTCCGGCTGCGTGGGCTCCGCCGGCTCGGACGGCTCGGACGGCTCCGTGGGAGCGTCCTCGGCCGGAGCCTCCTCGGACGGGGTGTCCTCGGCCGGCTCCTGCGGAGACGTCGTCGGGGCCTCCTCCGACGGCTCGTCGGACGGCGACTCGGACGGGGCCTCGCTGGGCTCCTCGGACGGCTCCTCCGAGGGCACCTCGCTCGTCTCCTCCGACGGCTCGTCGGACGGGACCTCGCTCGGCTCCTCGGACGGCTCCTCGGACGGGACCTCGCTCGTCTCCTCAGAAGGCTCCTCCGAGGGCTGCTCGCTGGGCTCATCCGCCGGCTCCGGCTCGTCGGCGACGAAGCCGAAGTCCAGCGTCGGGTCGTGATCGCCGTCGGCGGTCAGGCCCTGGGTGTCCTCGGTCCACAGGGACGAGTCGCTCTCGCGGTCGCCCTCGCCGGAGATGGTCGGCGTGAAGCCGTCCAGCGCCTCGGCCGAGGCGTCCTCGTCGATGGTGACGGAGTAGTGCTGCTCGTCGTCGAGGACCGGGAGGTCCTCGAACACGTAGTAGCCGTCCTCGTCGGTCGTCACCGGCTCGACCTGCTCGCCGTCGACGTCCACCACGGGCTCGCCCTGCTCATCGGTGATCTCGAGGACCGTGCCGGGGATGCCGGGCTCGCGATCGTCCTGGCGGCCGTCCTGGTTCTCGTCGACCCACACGTAGTCGCCGATCGAGACCTTGCCGAGCGTCGGCTCCTCGGTCGGTTCCTCCGAAGGCTCCGGGGTGGTCGGCTCCTCCGTCGGCTCCGGGGTGGTCGGCTGCTCCGGCGTCGGCTCCTCGGAAGGCTCAGGCGTCGTGGTCTCCTCCGGTGTCGGCTCCTCGCTGGGCTGCTCCGTCGGCTCCTCGGAAGGCTCCGACGTGGTCGGCTCCTCCGTCGGCTCCTCGGTCGGCTCCTCGCTGGGTTCCGGCGTCGTGGGCTCCTCCGGCGCCGGCTCCTCGCTGGGCTCCTCGGACGGCTCCTCGATGGGCTCCGTGGGCTCCGGCGGGGTGGGCTCCTCCGTGGGCTCGGTCTCGTCGAGGACGAAGCCGAAGTCCAGCGTCGGATCGTGATCGCCGTCGGCGGTCAGGCCCTCCGAGGAGGCGCTCCAGGTGGAGGAGTCGCCGGCGCGGTCGCCCTGCTCGGCGATGGTCGGGCTGTAGCCCTCCAGCGCGTCGGCGGAGCGCTCGCGGTCGATGGTGACGGTGTAGGACTGGCCGTCCTCGAGCACCGGCAGGTTCTCGAAGATGTAGTAGCCCTCGCCGTTCGTGCCCGTGGGCTCGACCGGATCGCCGTAGACGTCCGTGACGGACTCGCCGTTCGGACCGGTGATCACGAGGACCACGCCGGGGATGGCGGGCTCGCCGTCGTCCTGGCGGCCGTCCTTGTTCTCGTCGACCCACACGTAGTCGCCGACGGAGACCTTGCCCGGCTCGGGCGCGGGCACCGGCGGGACGTCGCGGAGGATGACGCCGGCGTCCCACGTCGGGTCGATGCCCTCGGTGGCGAGCACCGTGGCCACGGTGTAGTCCGTCGTGAGCGCCGTGTTCGTGGCGTCGAGGGTGAACACCTCGGTGAGGCCCGTGACCGGGTCCGCGTCGGAGTCCGCCGCATCGTCGTCCCCGGCGTCGCGCGCCGTGAACGTGTAGAGCGCGGCCTGCTCGTCGGTCAGCACGAAGCCGACCTGGTAGTCGCCCGCGGGCAGCTCGTCGAACAGGTAGCGGCCGTGCTCGTCGGTCGTGGTCGTGGCGACCACGTCGCCCTCGCCGTCGTACAGGGTGACGGCGACGTCCCGGAGGACATCCTCGTCATCGCCCTGCACGCCGTCCTCGTCCGCGTCGATCCACACGTAGTCGCCGACCGCGTAGGTCACCGGCTTGAGGACGAACCCGAAGTCCAGCGTCGGGTCGTGCTGGCCGTCCTTCGTGAGGCCCTCGGAGGTCGCGAACCAGCTCGAGGAGTCGCCCTTGCGGTCGCCCTGGCCGGAGAGCGTGGGCTCGTAGGGCGCGAGCGGATCCGCCGAGGCGTCCTGGTCGATGGTCACGGTGTAGAACTCGCCGTCCTCGAGCACCGGGAGGTTCTCGAAGACGTAGTAGCCCTGGTCGTCCGTGCTGGTGGGTTCGACGGGCTCGCCGTTCACGTCCGTGACGGGCAGGCCGTCAGGGCCGGTCAGCACGAGGACGACGTCCTCGATGCCGGGCTCGCCGTCGTCCTGGCGGCCGTCGCCGTCGGTGTCGACCCACACGAAGTCGCCGACGGAGACCTTCCCGGGCTCCTCCACCGGGGTCTCCCCCGGGGTGTTGTAGAGGGTCGCGGCGCGCGAGCTGCCGTCGTCGCCGACGGTGACCTGCACGGTGTCGGTGCTGAGCTCGTAGCCGGCCGGGGCCGTGACCTCGCGGACCGTGTACGTGCCCGGCTCCTTGACCGTCACGTTCTTGACCTTGCCGTCGGCGTCGAGCACGCGCAGCGCGCCGTTCTCGACGAAGACGTCGTCGACGACGACGTCACCCGCCGCATCCAGGACCTGGAAGCGGGCGTCGCGGTCGGAGATGACGACGGCGGCGTCCGAGGCGTCGACCTTGTTGATCGTCAGCGGGTAGCCGTCGGTCGGGGTGACCGTCGCCGAGACGCCGGCGACCGTGTTCACGATCGGCTCATCGACGTCGTAGTCGGTGATCCGCACCAGGACGTTCACCGTCGGGTCGCCCTGCGAGGCGTCGAACAGGGTGCCGTCCTGCTGGGCGAGGATCACCGAGCCGCTGGGCGCGGCGTCCGATGGGGCCTCGTAGATCGCCTCGACGTTGCCGAGGAGGCTGCGGGTCTCGGTGCTCGGGTTCGCGGTGGTGTCGACCGCGTCATCGTCCACGAAGCCGAGGAACTCGACGCCCTCGGGCAGCGCGTCCACGACGTCGAACATCTCGACGCCGCCGTAAATGCCGTGCGGCACCAGCGTCAGCCGGTAGACGATCTGGTCGTTGACCAGCTGCTCGTTCTCGTCGAGCTCGAGGCGGAGGTTGTCGGTCCAGGTCTGGTTCGCGGTGTCGCGGATGGACTTGACGATCTCCATCTCATCGCCGAACGAGGTGGCCTCGGTGTACTTCTCGGACCAGAACTTCGCGGTGCCGTCCTCGCCGAACAGGGTCGCCTTGTTCGTGATGCGGAGGGTCGTCTTGCCGGTCAGCGGCTTCGTCGGGAGCGTGACGGTGATCGCGAGGCGCTGGTTCGCGCCCCACTCCTCGACCTGCGCGACGCCGGCCTCGGAGAGGGTGATCTCCAGGTCGCCGTCATCGTTCAGCGCGAGGTCGAACAGCGAGGAGTCCATCTCGCGCCACCAGGCGTACTGACCGGTGATCCCGGCCTCGATCGCGTCGAGGTCGGAGAGGTCGAAGGTGTTGTGGTCGATGTAGTCGACGATCGTGCTCTGCGCGAGGTCGACGCCGGCGGACTCCTCCACCGTGAAGGTGTAGGGCACCTCGACGACCTGACCGGGCTCGACGACGTACTCGTCGAGTCCGCCCGTGGTCTTGGTGAAGCGGCTCGCGTCGTTCCAGCCGTCCTCGCTCGTCCCGTGCGTGACGAGCTGGACGGTGCGGTTGTAGCCGTCGGTCTGCGTCCCGTTGTAGAGGATGTTCGCGCGGTTGGTGAGGCCGTAGGAGGTCACGCCGTTGGCCGAGGCGTTGCCCCAGAGGCCGTCGATCGTGGTGACCTGGGCCTTCAGGGTGATGACGGCATCCAGCGCGCTGTCGCTGCCGAGGTTCGCGAGGAACGTGTCACCGGAGAGGTAGTACGTGCCCACGTAGGCGTCGTCGGCGAGGAGCGCGGCGCGCTCCTGCCAGCTGAGCGTGTCGGCGTCGCCCGGGAGCGTCTGCAGGCGCGTGAGGGAGATGCCGGTGGAGGTGACGAGCTCGGCGCCGTCGGCCCAGGTCGTCTGCGCGGGCAGCGAGTCCTGGACGACGACGTTGGAGCTGAGCGTCCTGCGGTTGTTGCTGCCGTCGAACTCGGCGAGGTCCACCGTGATCGTGTAGTCGATCGGGAGGGCCGGGTCGAGGGTGCCGTCCTCGGCGGGCTCGACGTCCTGGCTCTCCCAGGACGCGCCCTTGCTGAGGACGTTGCCCATGTTCGGGCCGGCGGCTCCCGCGATGGTCCCGCCGATCGAGCGATCGGCGGTGCGCTCCTCGCCGCCCAGCAGGGCGGTGTTCTTCAGGGTGATCGCGTAGGAGGTGGCGTCGGCGGAGACGGCCTCATCGTAGGCGTCCTGGAGGCTCGCGCGCAGGGTCTCGAGCGCCGCGGCGTCCGCGATGGTCGCCTCGTAGGCGATCGTGGTCTGCGACTGGGCCGGGAGGTCCAGCGTGGCGCTGAAGGAGCTGCCGGAGACCGTGGCGCCGAGCGCCTGGCCGGTGACCTCGGTGCGGTTCAGCCCGTCCTCGTCCCAGGTGGTGCGGCTGTAGGACAGCGAGCCGTCGACGACGGTCAGCGGCGCGGGCAGCTGGTCGCTGATCGCGTAGTCGTCGACCGCGTCAGCGGTGTTGATGCTGAGCGTGTAGGGGATCGCGAGGCCGATGAGGTCGTCGGAGACGACGACCGTGCCGTTCTCGACGCTGACCTTGCCGTTCAGATCGACCCAGCCCGCGGACTTCCCGGACCAGTCGGAGACGTTGGCGAAGGAGTCGCCGCCGTCGCGGACGATGACGTCGCGCGAGGTCTTCTCGCCGTCGACCTTCCAGGTGATGGTGTCGTGGCTGCTGCCCTCGACCTCGCCCACCGTGAAGTCGAAGTAGACCAGGCCGTTGTTGACGCCGGCCGGCCACTCCTCGACGAAGGTGAAGGTGATCCGGTTCGGGTTGCTCGGATCGGCGACGATGCTCTCGATCGCGCTGGCGCCCGCGGGGACCGAGGGGATGGTCACGTTGTCGCTCAGCTCGATGGTGAAGCTCGAGCCCGGCACCGCATCGGTGCCGTAGGTGACCATGACGCGGTACGAGCCGCCCTCGTTGACGACGGTCGTGCCGTCATAGGTCTCGGAACCGGTGTCGACGTTGACGGCGACACCGGCAGGGGCGGCGCTGGCGGCCTGCAGGCCGAACAGGCCCGCGACGGCGACGAGCACGGCGACCGCGAAGGCGATCCCGACCGTCAGAGGCCGTCTGCGGAGGAGGAGTGGGGAGGCGGCCGCCGCTGAGGTCGGCGCCGCACCCCCTGGGGCTGGTGATCCGGAGGGACCGAAGCTCATGACCGTCCTTAGGTGGAGGGAGGGGATCAGGTGCGGGGAAGGCGGTCCAGGAACTGCAGACGAAGGACCGCGGAGTCCTCCCCGCCGCCTTACGCGTCGAGGAGGGGCGCCATGCCGTCCGAGAGGGGGCTGGAGACGGCAAACGCGCTTCATGGATAGCACACATATCGACGTAAGAGCGCAGGCCGCGATGACAGCGTGACCAATATGTCTCTTGCAGGCACAAAGTTATCTACTTGAGAGTAATAATGTGGCGCGAGTCATGACATACCGTCACGAACAGAGCTATGGCGGACATGGTCACAATCCGTGGTGCTGTCGGCCGCCCGTCGGCCGACGGACGACGACGCGCCGTCCGCCGGATCGGCGGACGGCGCGTCGTGGGGCGCGGGGCGGAACCGCGCGGCGGCCGCGCGGCGGACGGCGGCCGCGCGGCGGTGGGCTCAGGGGGTCTCGAGCACCGTCCCCTGGGCGTCGGCGTGGAGGCTGCCGTTCGCGTAGGGGGTGTTGAGGTAGACGCTCAGGCGCAGCTGCGTCGTGGTGCCGGTGGAGCGGCTCGCCGAGGCGTGCTGGATCTCGCCGCGCATGTCGTCATCGGTGAAGCCGAGCTGGTCCCGGGCGGTGGTGAAGAGCGTCGGGATGATCGTCCAGTCGACCTCGGAGAGGTCGAACTCGTCGGCCTGCTCCGGCTGGATCGTCGCCGGACGCGTCTCGTCGATGCGGCCGCCGCGGATCGTGAGGGTGTCGTAGGTGGTGGCGCCCGGGGCCGTCGGCACGTCGACCTCCATCCAGCCGTCGTAGATCAGCACGGAGGTGACGGTGGTGCCGATCTCGCCCTCGAGGGAGGCGAGGGCGTCGGCCGCGCGCTCGGGGCCGCGGAGGTAGGAGGCGAGGTCCTCGCCGTCGAGCAGGGAGAGCACATGCGCTTCGAGCTCGCCCCGCCACGGCCAGGAGACCAGCGAGAAGGAGGCGACGCCGACGGTCGCGAACAGCAGGCGGCGCGTGGCCCGGAAGCGTCGGCCGACGGGGATCAGCGGACGCTCGACCCCGGGGACCTTCTGGTCCACGTCCCGCTCCCACTGCGGCGCGTCGGGGCTGAGGCCCGTGCGCATCGGCGGCGGTTGCTCGTCGACCACCGCGATGTTCGGGGCGTCCGGCGCGAGGCGCACCACCGCGAGCACCGAGCCGACCTGCCAGCGGGGCAGGTCCGGCAGGTCCAGGAGCCGGCGCAGCGTCGTGCGGTAGGCGGCGTGGTCGCGGGCGTCGACGAGGAGCTCGACCTCGTACTGGTCCACGCCGTTGATCTCCAGGCCCGTGCGCCGCAGCGACAGCACCCCGGCCGCATGGATCCCGCCCTCGGCCCGCGCACGCTCGACCGCCGCCGGCTTCGGGGTCCCGTCGGACAGCAGCAGTCCGGACAGCGAGCCGATCGTCAGCGGGAGCGCGACGATGAAGCCGACGATCGCCACCCACAGCAGCCCCATGGAGCCGGTGGTGATGACGATCGCGAGCGCCGCGAGCGCGGCTCCCCACGCGATGGCGGCGATGATCCTGAACACACCCCTATTCTGCGGGATCCGCCGGAGCGGCGGCGCCGTGCACCCGGTGTTCGCCTATCCTTCCCGGATGGCGCACCCCACCGACTCCCCGGCTGACCCCCCGGCCACCCCCACGGCAGGCCCCACGGCCGCCCCCGCCGACTCCCCCGCCGGGCTCACCGCCCTCATCCGGAGCCTGCCCACGGCCGCCCTCCACGACCATCTCGACGGCGGCCTCCGCCCCGAGACCGTGATCGACCTCTGCCGGGCCCGCGGGATCGAGCCGCCCGGCGCCGACGCCGGAGCCGTCGCCGACTGGTTCGCCGACGCCGCCGACTCGGGCTCCCTGCCCGCCTACCTCTCGACCTTCGACCGCACCCTCGCGATCATGCAGACCGCCGAGGAGCTGCGGCGCATCGCCCGCGAGTTCGTCGAGGACATGGTCGCCGACGGCGTCGTCTACGCCGAGACCCGCTGGGCCCCTGAGCAGCACACGCGCGAGGGCCTCACCCTCGAGGACGCCGTGCAGGCGGTGCAGGACGGCCTCGACGACGGCGTCCGCGCCGCGCGCGCCGCGGGCAGCCCGATCGTCGTCGGCCAGCTGCTGTGCTACCTCCGCCATCTGGAGCCGACGGGCGCGCTCGTCGACATCGCGGCCCGGCGCCGGGGCACGGGCGTCGTCGGCCTCGACCTCGCCGGCCCCGAGGCCGGCTTCCCCGCCGAGCCCTTCCGCCCGCATTTCGAGCGGGCCCGCGCGCTGGGCGTGCGCGTCACAATCCATGCCGGCGAGGCCGACGGCGTCTCCTCGATCGCCGAGGCCCTCGACTGCGGCGCCGAGCGGATCGGCCACGGCGTCCGCCTGCTCGAGGACATCGAGGTCGACACGGGCGCCGACGCGACGGGCGGCGACGAGCGCGTCCGCTTCGGGGCGACCGCGGCGCGGGTGCGCGCGGAGGGGATCTGCCTCGAGGTGTGCCCGAGCTCGAACCTGCAGACGGGCGCCGCGCCCAGCATCGCCCTGCACCCGGTGGGGCCGCTGCTGCGGCACGGCATCCCTCTCGCCGTCAGCTCCGACAACCGCCTCATGAGCCGCACCAGCACGACGCGCGAGCATGCGCTCGCGGCCGAGGCCTTCGGCTGGACCCTCGAGGACCTCGAGCGGATCACCGTCACCGCGATCTCCGCAGGCTTCGCCCCGGAGGAGGAGCGCCGGGCGCTGCTCGAGGACGTCGTCCGCCCCGCCTACGCGCGGGCGCGCGCCGCGCAGCAGGGCTGAGCCCGCGCGCCGGCGCCCGTCGGCCCGCGGCCTGCGCGCCGGTCAGTCGGTGACGGCGCGGAGGATCTCGAGGTAGCGCGCGGCGAGGAGGTCGTCGTCGGCGTTCGCGGCGACCCAGGCGCGGCCGGACTCGCGGGGCGCCGCGCGGCGGCGGTCCTCGGCGAGGGCGCGCCACAGCTCGACCAGGGCGTCCTCGTTCTCCGGCGGGACCACGTCGCCGGCGCCGGCCTCGGTGACGACGTCGGCGGCCTCGCCGTGGAGCATGGCGGTGATGTGCCGGCCGGTCGCGAGCATCTCGTAGAGCTTCGAGGGGACGGTCCACGCGAAGGGCGCCCAGTCGCGCAGCGAGACCACGACGGTGTCGGCCCAGCGGTACTGCGCACCGACGCCCGAATGGGGGATCCGCGGGAGCACCTCGACGGGGGCGTCGAGCTCCTCGGCGAGGGCCGCGAGCGCCGCGGACTCGACGCCGTGGCCGATCAGGCGGACGTCGACCTCGACGCCCTCGCGGCGCAGCCGCGCGGCAGCCCGCACCACGGTGTCCAGGCCCTGCGAACGGCCCATGTTGCCGAGGTAGAGGCAGCGCAGCTCGCGATGGTCGCCCACCGGATGGTCCTCGAGCCGCGGAACGTGCGGCAGGTCCGTGCCGTTGCGGACGACGGCGACCTCGCGGATCCCGCGCTCGCGCAGCACCTCGGCGAAGAGATCGGTGGTGGTCACGACGGTGCGGGCGGCCCGCTGCCAGCCCGTGACCTCGCCGTGGACCATGCCCTTCGCACGGCCGATCGCCCAGCCGAGGCCGAGCCGCAGCAGCGTCGGATCCGGGGCGTGGGCGATGTCCGCGGGGACGGCGCCGGCGGGGCCGACGTGCGTGACGAGGTCCGGCCAGGCGTCGCGCATCTCGGCGACCAGCGGCACGTCCCAGTGCCGGGACAGCAGACGCCCGACGAGCAGGGTGGGGATCGCCGGAGCGGTCGCGACGATCACGTCGGGCCGGTGCTCGGGACGGCGGAAGCGGCGCAGCAGCAGGCGGAGGGCGTCGGCCGCGGCGACCATGTGGTCGGCCGTGCGGGAGACGATGTCGGCCCGATGCGGGAGATAGGCGGTGCGGATCACGGTCTCGCCGTGCAGTCCCCGCTCGACGCGGCCCGCGCGATGCGCGCGCGCCTGCTCGGGGGTCGGCCGCCCGGCCGGATAGTGCGGCACCGGGGCGGCGACGGTGACCTGGTGGCCCTCGGCGAGGAAGCGTTCGATGAGCGCTCCCCAGCGGCGCTGCGGGGCGCCGAACTCGGGCTCGTAGTAGTGGCTGATCAGCAGGATCCTCATCCGGCGGCGCCTCCTTCGGCGGCCTCGTCCGCATCGTCGGTCGCGGCATCGGTCGCGCCGTCGGTCGCACCGTCGATCGCGTCGTGGCCGCTGAGGCCGAGGGCGCGGGCGGCGGCGACGAGCTCCGCCGGGGTCAGATGGCGGGTGTCGGGCGGGGTCATGCCGCCGCGCAGGGCCGCGGCCGTGACCCGCAGCCGCACCTCGCCGGAGCGGTCGTCGGCCGACTCATCGCGGATCGCCGTGAACAGGGTCTCCCCCACGATCGCCGCGGCCGGCACCAGGTGCTCGCGGCGGCGCAGCTTCCCGCGGACGACGGTGACGGCGTCCAGCCGGCCCGTCGCGTCCCCGAGGTAGATGTCGCGGATGCGGCCGACGGCGGTGCCGTCGCTCGCGACGACCGCGGCGCCCTCGAGATCGATGACATGCGGCGGCAGCGGCAGCGTGGTGCCCGTCATGACCTGCTCCTCCTGCGTCCGCGCGTCGGTCCCGCGGAGCCTGCTGCGGCAGGCCGGCGGTCCGGCGCAGTGCTCCTGCGTCTCCCTCGCCCGTCGGCGCGACTGCGCGCTCGGGCGCCGTCGTCGGAGCGACGGAACCCCCTTACCACGAGAGACTCCGAGCATCCTCTCATGACGCGGGGAGTTCCCGAGAGCGCGATCAGCGTCCGGCCCCTGCCGGAACGTCGACGGGCCGACGCCGGATCATCGGATCCGGCATCGGCCCGTCGCATCAGCGGGGGAACCCTCGACTCAGGCGCGCGCCTGCTCGATGAGCACCTCGGTGATCTGGATGGCGTTGAGCGCCGCGCCCTTGCGCAGGTTGTCGGCGACGGCGAAGAGGATCAGGCCCTTGCCGCCGGGGACCGACTGATCCTCGCGGATGCGGCCCACGAAGGTGCCGTCCTGGCCGGCGGCCTCGAGCGGCGTCGGCACGTCGACGACGGTCACGCCGGGGGCGGCGCCGAGCAGCTCGCGGGCGCGCTCGGGGGTGATCGGACGGTCGAACTCGGCGTGGATCGCCAGCGAGTGGCCGGAGAACACGGGCACGCGCACGCAGGTGCCGGCGACCGGGAGGTCCGGGATGCCGAGGATCTTGCGGGACTCGTTGCGGAGCTTCTGCTCCTCGTCGGTCTCCTCGGAGCCGTCGTCGACGATGCTGCCGGCCATGGCCAGCACGTTGTAGGCGATCGGCTTGACGTAGACCTCGGGGTCGCCGAGCTCCACGGCGGAGCCGTCCAGGGCGAGCTTCTCGACGTCGTCGATGCCCTCGCGCAGCTCGCGCGCGAGCTCGGCGACGCCCGCGACGCCCGAGCCGGAGACGGCCTGGTAGGTCGCGACCTTCAGACGGGTCAGGGTCGCCTCGTCGTGCAGGGGCTTGAGCGAGGGCATCGCGGCCATCGTCGTGCAGTTCGGGTTCGCGATGATCCCGCGGGGACGCTCGGCGGCGGCCTCGGGGTTGACCTCGGCGACCACGAGCGGCACCTCGGGGTCCTTGCGCCACGCCGAGGAGTTGTCGACGACGACGGCGCCGGCCGCCGCGAAGCGCGGGGCGAGGGCCGTCGAGGTCGAGCCCCCGGCGGAGAAGATCGCGATGTCGACGGTGCTGCCCGCGGAGGAGATGTCCGCGGTCTCGGCGTCCTCGACGGTGATCGGCAGGCCCGCGTACTGGACCGTCGTGCCGGCGCTGCGCGCCGAGGCGAAGGCGCGGATCCGCGAGTGCTCGACGGCGCGGTCCGCCAGGAGCTGCAGCATCACGCGGCCGACCTGGCCGGTGGCGCCGACGACGGCGATGACGGGCCCGTCGGCGCGGTAGCCGGGGGTGCGCGACTGGTCGACGTCGACCGCCGGGAACAGGCGGTCGGTGCTGGTGCTGGTGCTGGTGCTGGTGCTGGTCATCGTCCGGTCCCTCCGTAGACCACGGCCTCGGTCTGGTCGGCGTCGAGCCCGAAGGCCGAGTGCACGACGCGCACGGCGTCGTCCAGCTGGGCCTGCGAGGTGACCACCGAGATGCGGATCTCCGAGGTGGAGATCATGTCGATGTTGATGCCGGCCTCGCCGAGCGAGCGGAACAGCTTCGCCGAGACGCCGGGATGCGACTTCATGCCCGCGCCGATCAGGCTGAGCTTGCCGATCAGCGGGTTGTAGCGGACCTCCGTGTAGCCGATCGTGTCGTGCGCCTTCTCGATCGCGGCGATCGCGGCCGGCACGTCGGACTCCGGGAGCGTGAGCGAGATGGCGACGGTGTCGTCGACCGTCGAGGAGTTCTGGACGATCATGTCGATGTTCGCGCCCGAGGAGGCGACGACGTCGAACAGGAGCGCCGCCTTGCCGGGCTCGTCCGGCACCTCGACGACGGTGATCTTGCCCTCGCTGCGGTCGTGCGCGACGCCCGCGATGATCGGGGCCTCGAGGCCGGAATCGGAGGTGGGTGCCACGGGGAGCTCCTTCGTGGGGTCGGCGGCGTCGCGGCGGACGACGTCGGCGGTGCGGATGGTGACGGTCGGGTCGACGGGGATCACGCGCTCGGGATCGTCGGAGACGATCGTGCCGAGGCGGCCCGAGTACGAGCTGCGCACATGCAGCGGGATCCCGTAGCGGCGCGCGTACTCGACGCTGCGCACCATGAGGATCTTCGCGCCGTTCGCGGCCAGGTCCAGCATCTCCTCGCAGGAGATCAGCGGCACGCGGCGCGCCGAGGGGACGATGCGGGGGTCGGCGGTGAACACGCCGTCGACGTCGGAGTAGATCTCGCAGACGTCGGCCTCGAGCGCCGCGGCGAGCGCGACGGCGGTCGTGTCGGAGCCGCCGCGGCCGAGGGTCGTGATGTCCTTCGAGGTCGCCGAGACGCCCTGGAAGCCGGCGACGATCGCGACGGCGCCCTCGTCGAGCGCATCGCGGATGCGGCCCGGGGTGACCTTCTGGATCAGTGCGCGGCCGTGGACCTCGTCGGTGATCAGGCCGGCCTGCGAGCCGGTGTAGGCGCGGGCTTCGACGCCCAGGGCGTTCAGCGCCATCGACAGCACGGCCATCGAGATGCGCTCGCCGGCGGTGAGCAGCATGTCGAGCTCGCGCGGCGGCGGGGCGTCGGTGATCTGCTCGGCGAGATCGATGAGCTCGTCGGTGGTGTCGCCCATCGCGGAGACCACGACGACGACCTCGTGGCCGGCCTTGCGGTACAGGGAGATCCGCTGGGCGACGCGCTTGATCGAGTCGGCGTCCGCGACCGACGATCCTCCGAACTTCTGGACGACCAGGCTCATCGAGTGGGCTCCTTCTTGTGGCTTCGGGTGCTGCCGGATCCCCCGCGAGGACCCGGCGCGGTGCGGGGCGCGCGGCGGGACGCCTGACCCCGCAGTGTACGAGTCGTCTCCATCCTGACAGCAGACCGGGCCCGGGCGTGAGACGCGGGTGATCTGCGGCACTCTTCCGCCCCGAGATCGCGCGGGGATCGCGCGGGAAACACACGGAGTTCGCGCCGTGACCGCACCGTCACCGTCGGTATGACCCACGGAACACCGGCTTCCGCCGCATTAGCCCCTCCGCCTATTCTCCTTCTCGTTAAGGCAAGCCTTAGCTACCCTCATCGCCGGGGGCCGCCCCGCTGGTCGGCCCGCCGGGCCGCCCGACGAAAGGACCCCCTCATGACCCCCTCGCTGCGCCGCCGGAGCCTGTTCGGCATCGCCGGGCTCGGAGCCGTCGCCCTGACGGCCGCCGCCTGCACCTCCGACGAGAGCGCCGACGCCTCGGGCGCCTCCGACGCCGGCTCCGGCTCCGGCTCCGGCTCGGACGGGAGCGCGCTGCTGCCCGCCGCCGAGGGGACCACGCAGTACCCGCTGACGCTCACCACCCCGTGGGGCGAGACCGTCCTCGAGGAGCGCCCGACGCGCATCGCCACGATCGACGGCATGATGAACACGCTGCAGATCGTCGTCGCCCTCGGCGGCGTGCCGGTCGCCGCGCCGGAGTTCGCGGACTTCTGCCCGTGGATCACCGAGGCCCTGGACGGCGAGGTCGAGACCGTGTTCACCACGGAGCAGGACTCCGCCTTCCCGGTCGAGACCATCGCCGCCGCCAAGCCCGACCTGATCATCGCCCTGAACTCCGAGGGCATCGGCGACTTCTACACGCAGCTCGCCTCGATCTGCCCGGTGCTCGCCGCGCCCTCCGAGGAGGAGCAGCAGCAGACCTGGGAGGAGCAGCTGCCGCTGATCGCCGAGGCCCTGGACCTCCAGGCCGCGGGCGAGGCCGCGCAGGCCGCCCACCACGAGAAGATCGCGGCCATCGCCGAGGAGCACCCCGAGTTCGCCGGCTCCACCGTGTCCTTCTCGCTGTTCTACGGCGACGGCGACCTCGTGTACTTCTCCTCCGCCGGCTCCGACGCCGAGGCCCTGTTCCTCGGCCTCGGCTTCTCGGCGAACCCGCTCGCCGAGCAGTTCGTCGACGACTCCGTGGTCAGCTCCGAGCTGCTCTCGCAGCTGGACGCCGACGTGATCCTGCTGGCCGACAACTCCGACGGCGCCATCCAGGAGAAGGTCATCGACCAGCCCCTCTTCCAGGAGCTCACGGCCGTGAAGGAGGATCGCCTGATCCTCATCGAGAACAACAGCACCTCCTTCACGATCGACGGCACCGAGACCGCCGGCAACCTGCCCTGGGGCCTCGCGCGTCCGGGCATCCTCTCGACCCCGTGGGTCGGCGAGCAGCTCGCCCCGGTCCTGGCCTCGACGCTGGCGTGACCCCGACGGCCGCCACGGCGCCGACGAGCGCCGGGCCGACGGGCGCCGGTCCGTCGGCCGCGGAGCCGACGGCCGGGGTGCGGCGCGCCCCGGCCGCCGGTCGGCGCCGCGCGCTGGGCCTGCTCGTGCTGCTGGCGCTGTTCGCGCTGGCGCTCGTGCTGTCCGTCGCCTACGGTGCGAACCCGATCCCGGTGCCCGAAGCCCTCGGCAGCCTCCTGCACCGCGACTCCTCCGAGGCGTCGGTGATCGTGTGGACGCAGCGGATCCCCCGCACGATCGTCGGGATCGCCGTCGGCGTCGCCTTCGGGGTCGCCGGCGCGCTCATCCAGGCGATCACCCGCAACCCGCTCGCGGACCCCGGGATCCTCGGCGTGAACGCCGGCGCGGGCTTCGCGGTCACCGTCGGCGTGGGCCTGTTCGGCGTCAGCTCGATCACCGGCTACGTCTGGTTCGCGTTCCTCGGCGCGGCGGCGACGACCGTCGGCGTCTACCTCATCGGCTCGATGGCCCGCAGCGCGTCCTCGCCCGTCACCCTGGTGCTCGCGGGCGTCGCCCTCGGGGCCGTGCTCAACGGCCTGTCCTCGCTGCTGCAGCTGCTCGACGAGGACACCTTCCGGTCGATCCGCAGCTGGGGCCTCGGCGCGATCGACCGCACCTCGCTGGCGGAGACGCTCGGCGTGCTGCCCTTCCTCGTCGTCGGCCTCGTGATCGCGATCCTGCTGTCGGGGAGCCTGAACTCCGTCGCCCTCGGGGACGACCTCGCCGCCTCGCTCGGCACGAACGTGGTGCGGGTGCGGATCCTCGGGATCGTCGCGGTCACGCTGCTCGCCGGCGGCGGCACCGCCCTCACCGGCGGCATCGGCTTCCTCGGCCTGATGGTCCCGCACGTGGTGCGCTGGATCGTCGGCCCCGATCAGCGCTGGATCATCGCCTATTCGATCCTGCTGGCGCCGACGATGCTGCTGGGGGCCGACGTCATCGGCCGCGTCGTCGCCCGCCCCAGCGAGCTCGAGGTCGGGATCGTCTGCGCGGTCGTCGGCGCCCCCGTGCTCATCGCCCTCGTGCGCCGACGGAACGTGAGCGGACTGTGAGCATCTCCTTCGGCACCCCCACGGCGGTGCTCCGCACCCCCGCCTTCTCCACGCGCGTGGCGCTGCGCCCGCTGATCAGCTCCGGGATCATGCTGGCCGTCGCGCTCGCCTCCGCGATCGCGGCCCTGCAGTTCGGCGACTACCCGCTGAGCATCCCCGAGGTGATGCGCGCCCTCCTCGTCGCCGACGACTCCTTCTCCCGCACCGTCTTGCTCGAGTGGCGCCTGCCGATCGCCCTGTCGGCGCTGCTGTTCGGGGCCCTGCTCGGCGTCGGCGGCGCGATCTTCCAGTCGCTGACGCGGAACCCGCTGGGCTCCCCCGACGTCATCGGCTTCGACGCCGGCTCCTACACCGGCGTCGTCGTCACCGTGCTCGTCCTCGGCGTGGTGGGCGTGCAGGCCCTCGCGACGGCCTCGCTGCTCGGTGGCCTCGCCACCGCGATCGTCGTCTACCTGCTCTCCCACCGGCGCGGCGTGCAGGGGTTCCACCTGATCATCGTCGGCATCGGCGTCTCGGCGATGCTCGGCTCGATCAACGCGTACCTCATCACCCGCGCCGACATCTCCGATGCGATGACGGTCGGCTTCTGGGCCGCCGGATCGCTCTCCCGGATCACCTGGACGACGCTGCAGCCGGTCGCCGTCATGGCCGCGGTCGTGCTGCTCGCCGCCGCGCTCATGAACCGCTCCCTCGAACGGCTCGAGCTCGGCGACGACGCCGCCACCACCCTCGGCACGAGCCCCCAGCGCACCCGCGTGATCCTGCTGGTCGTGGGCGTCGCGACGACGGCGCTGGTGACCGCCGCCGCCGGCCCCATCGGCTTCGTCGCCCTGGTCGCCCCGCAGCTCGCCCGACGCCTCACCCACTCGGCGGGCGCCGGACTGCTCGGCGCCGCCTGCATGGGCGCCGCCCTGCTCTCCCTCGCGCACCTGCTCTCGCTCGTGCTCAAGGTCGGCAACGCGAGCGTCCCCGTCGGCCTGATCACCGTGTGCGTCGGCGGCTGCTACCTGATCTACCTGCTGATCCGCGAAGCCCGGACGCGAGCGGCATGAGCCCCGACGACCCGACCCTCCCCAGGAGAGGCATGACCACCACCCTCGACCACGCATCCGCCCCGGATCCGACGGACGGCGCACCCGCACCGTCGGCCAGCGCGCCCGCCCCGTCGGCCGACGGACGGGCCGGCGCAGGCACCGGCGCGCCGCTGCTCGCGGCGCAGGACGCGACCTTCGGCTACGACCGGCACGTCATCTCCGAGGGCCTCGACGTGGAGATCCCGCCGGGCTCCTTCACGGCGATCATCGGCCCCAACGGCTGCGGCAAGTCGACGCTCCTGCGCGGCCTCGCCCGCGTGCTCGCGCCCGCGAAGGGCCGCGTGGTCCTCGACGGCCGCGAGATCCGCCGCTTCCGCTCCAAGGAGATCGCCCGACGCCTGGGCCTGCTCCCCCAGACCTCGCTCGCGCCCGACGGCATCCGCGTCGCCGACCTGGTCTCCCGCGGCCGCGCCCCGCGCCAGGGCCTCATCCAGCAGTGGCGCACCGAGGACGAGGACGCCGTCGCCGCGGCCCTCGCCGCGACCGGTCTCACGGACCTCTCCGACCGTCTCGTCGACGAGCTCTCCGGCGGCCAGCGGCAGCGGGTGTGGGTCGCGATGCTGCTCGCCCAGCAGACCGGCATCATGCTCCTGGACGAGCCGACGACGTTCCTCGACATCGCCCACCAGTACGAGCTGCTGGACCTCTTCGCGGATTTCCATGACGACGGCACGACCGTCGTCGCCGTGCTCCACGACCTCGCCCAGGCCTCCCGCTACGCCGACCATCTCGTGGTCATGAAGGAGGGCCGGGTGATCACGACGGGCACCCCGCACGACGTCATCACCGTGGAGCTCGTGCGCGAGGTCTTCGGCCTCGAGTGCATCGTCGCCGCGGACCCGGTCACCGGCACCCCCACCGTCGTGCCGCTCAGCGGGCGCCGCCGGAAGAGCTGAACAGGCGCCGCCGGACGGGCCGAGCGGGCGCCGCCGGAGGGGCTGACGCCGCTCGCTCAGGCGCGCGGGAGCGGGCGGACGTGGATCTCGTGGGCGACCCCGCGGGGCACGTCGACCTCGGTGCCGTCGGCCCGGCGCATGCGCAGCGCGCCGGCGGTGCTGCTCGCGCCGTCGGCAGCAGAGCCGTCAGAAGCAGCGCCGTCGGACGTGCGGACCGGTGCGAGCACCGTGCCGGGCAGGAGGCCGAGCTCGTCGGCGAGGCGGAGGGTCTCGGGGCGGGCGTCGGAGACGACGAGGATCTCGTACGCCTCGGCCCCGCCGTCGGCCGCGGGGCGCGCGCCGTCCGCGGAGCCGGAGGCGGCGCGGGCGGCGTCGGAGAGGCGGCAGGCGTCGGCCGGATGCTCCCAGCGATGCTCGGCATCGGGGATCGGGTCGCCGTGCGGGTCGGCCGACGGGTGCCCGAGGTGCCCGTCGATCCGGGCGATGAACTCGTCGGAGACCGCATGCTCGAGCCGTTCGGCCTCGTCGTGGACCTCGTCCCAGCCGTAGCCGAGGACGTCCACGAGGAACGCCTCGATCAGCCGGTGCCGCCGCACCATCGCCACCGCATACTTCGCCCCCTGCTCGGTCAGCGCGACCGGCTGGTAGGGCACGCGCACGACGAGGCCCTGCGCGTCCAGGCGCTTGAGGGTCTCGGTGACGTTCGCGGCGGAGGTGCCGAAGCGCTGGGCGAGCTCGCCGACGGTCATGGGCGGATCGCCCCATTCCGTGCGGGTCCAGATGACCTTCAGATAGTCCTGGGCCACGGCGCTGAGCTCGTCGGGGTTCACGCCCGCATCGTAGCGTCGGACGCCGACGACCTCCTGGTCATCGGCGTCCGACGGGGGCTCAGCCCTCCAGGAGGGTCATGGGCACGAGCGCGAGGTTCAGCGCGACGATCAGCGCGACGACGATCCAGGCGATCACCGCGAGGGTCCGCGTGTTCGCGAAGCCGCCCATGAGGGTGCGCCGGCTCGTCAGCCGCACCAGCGGGATCAGCGCGAAGGGCAGGCAGAGGCTCAGCACCACCTGGCTCAGGACCAGCGCGGATGTGGGATCCACGCCGACGGCCAGCACGATCAGCGCGGGGATCAGCGTCAGCGCACGGCTCACGACGAGCGGGATCCGCACATGCAGCAGGCCGCGCATGATCTCGGCCCCCGCATAGGCGCCGACGGACGAGGAGGCGAGCCCCGAGGCCAGCAGGCCGATCCCGAACAGCACCCCGATCACCGGTCCGGAGGCCGCGGCGATCGCCGCATGCGCGCCCTCGATCGTGTCGGTCCCGGGGATCCCCGGCAGCGCCTCCGCGGCGAGCACCAGCATCGCGATGTTCACCGTCCCGGCGACCAGCAGCGACAGCACCACGTCCCAGCGCGAGGCGCGCACCAGGCGGGCCGTGCGCGCGAGGCGCGAGGGCGAGGCTGAGGAAGAGGCGGAGGAGGCCGCCCGGGCGTCGTCGGACGAGGCGGCCGCGTCGTCGTCCGCGGGGACGCCGTGGCGGTCGCGCACGAGGCTCGCGTGCAGGTAGATCGCATGCGGCATGACCGTCGCGCCGAGCATCGAGGCGGCCAGCAGCACCGTGCCGGCGCCGTCGAAGCGCGGGACGAGCCCGGAGGCGAGGTCGGCGGGCTCGGGCGGGGCGACGACGAGCCCCGCGAGGAAGCCGAAGGTGATGACCGCGAGCAGACCGATCACCACGGTCTCGAAGGGCCGCTGCCCGAGCCGCGACTGCACGGCCAGCAGCCCCATCGACACGGCGCCGACGATCAGACCGCCGGTCATCAGCGGCACCCCGAACAGGATCTGCAGGGCGATCGCCCCGCCGACGACCTCGGCGATGTCCGTCGCGATCGCCATGATCTGCGCCTGCGCCCAGTAGGCGATCCGCGGCCGACGGCCGAGCGTGCCGCCGAGATGCTCGGCGAGGCTGCGTCCGGTGACGGCCCCGAGCTTCGCCGACAGGTACTGCACGATCATCGCCATGAGGTTCGCGGCCACGAGCACCCACAGCAGCAGGTAGCCATGGCGGGCGCCCGCGGTGATGTTCGCGGCGATGTTGCCCGGGTCCACGTACGCGACGGCGGCGACGAAGGCGGGGCCCAGCAGCCGCAGCACTCCCCACGGTCCGCGATGCCGGGCCGCGGCCGTCGGGGTCGCGGGCGTCGGGGTCTCAGGCGTCGGCTCGATCACGGCCGACGGGGTCGCCGTCGACGGGCTCACCGTCGACGGGCTCGCGGCGGTCGTCGGGCTCGGGGCGGCCCCCTGCTGCGCAGGAGGGGCCGTCTCGGGTCGCTGATCCACCGCCGGTTCCATCATGAGTTTTAACGTACCTTAAAACCTCTCGGGGCGCACGACGGCGCGGCGCACCGCACGTCGAAGGGCGCCGCGCTCGTCGGGCTCGTCGGGCTCGTCGGGCTCGTCGGGCTCGCGGATCTGACGCTCGTCGGCCCGCGAGCCGACGAGCATCGGGCGGCGATCAGTCCCCGGGGACCTCGGCCTCGATCTCGGCGAGCCAGGCGCGGGAGGCCGCGTCCGAGGGCATCCGCCAGTCGCCGCGCGGGGACAGTGAGCCCCCGGCCAGCACCTTCGGGGCGTTCGGCAGAGCGGAGCGCTTGAACTGGTTGGAGAAGAAGCGGCGGGTGAAGACCGTCAGCCAGTGCTTGATCTCCGCCCGGGAGTACGCGCGGCGATCGTCCTCGGCGTAGCCGGCGGGCCACTCCCCCGCGTCCTCCTCGGCCCAGGCCTGATGGGCGAGATAGGCGATCTTCGCCGGACCGTAGCCGCGGCGCAGCAGGTGGTAGAGCGTGAAGTCGTGCAGCGCGTAGGGGCCGATGGAGTCCTCGGTGGACTGCGCCTTCTGCCCCGGGGCGGTGGGGATGAGCTCCGGGGAGATCTCGGTGTCCAGGACCGCCTGCAGCACCTCGGCGGCCGCGTCGTCGAACACGCCCTCGGCGATCACCCAGCGGATCAGATGCTGGATGAGCGTCTTGGGGACGCCCGCGTTCACGCCGTAGTGCGACATGTGGTCGCCGACCCCGTACGTGCACCAGCCGAGCGCCAGCTCGGACAGGTCGCCCGTGCCCACGACGATCCCGCCGTGATGGTTGGCGAGGCGGAACAGGTAGTCGTAGCGCATGCCCGCCTGGACGTTCTCGAAGGTCACGTCGTAGACCGGCTCGCCGGCGCCGAAGGGATGACCCATGTCCTTGAGCATCTGCGTGGACGCGGGACGGATGTCGATCGTCTCGAAGCTCGCGCCGATCGCCTGCGCGAGCAGCTCGGCGTTCGAGCGCGTGTGCTCCGTCGTCGCGAAGCCCGGCATCGTGTACGCGAGGATCTCCGAGCGGTCGCGGCCCAGCCGGTCCATGGCCTGCGCGCAGACGATCAGCGCATGCGTCGAGTCCAGGCCCCCGGAGACCCCGATGACGGGCCGGGCGCCGCCCGGCTTGTCCCCGCCGATCGCGGTGAGGCGCCGCACCAGGCCCGCGACCTGGATGTTGTAGGCCTCATAGCAGTCCTGGGCGAGGCGCGCCGGATCGTCGGGCACGAAGGGGAAGCGGTGCAGCGGCCGACGCAGCGGACCCGTCGCCGGATGCGGCCTGGGCCCGAACTCGATGCCGAAGGCCTCCCCCGACAGCGGCGCGAAGGCGTACCAGCCGGCCGACGTCTCCTCGTCGGCGCCCGCGGCGTCGGACGCATCGACGTCGGCGCCGGACGCGTCGGCGGCGTCGACATCCTCGGCGGTCGGATAGTCCTCGTCGAAGGGGCCGAACAGCCGCGTCGTCTCGTAGTTCGTGAACTTCTCGAGCGAGGTCGCATGGGTGCGGCGGTTGTCGTCGAAGGTGTTCTGGCGGCGGCGCTCGGCGACGATCCGGTCGAGGTCGACGTCGACGATCGTCGCGCGCGCACCCTGCGGGAAGCGCTCGGACTCCCCCAGCAGGTCACCGCACTCGTACACGAAGGTCTGGCCGTCCCAGGCGAGGTCCGTCGTCGACTCGCCCTCCCCGGCTGCGGCGTAGACGTACGCGGCCTGGCAGCGGGCCGCGGCCGAGCGCGCCAGGAGCTTGCGGTCCTCCGCCTTGCCGACGGTGATCGGGGAGCCCGAGAGGTTCGCGATCACCGTCGCCCCGGCGAGCGCGGCCTCGGCCGACGGCGGCACCGGCACCCACATGTCCTCGCAGATCTCCACGAACAGCCGCAGCCCCGGCACGTCCTCGACGGTGATGATGCCGTGGGGCGTGAGCAGGTGCTCCTCGCGGCCGATGCGGACGAACTGGTCGCAGACGTCGTCCCCGGGCGCGTACCAGCGGCGCTCGTAGAACTCGCGGTAGGTGGGGAGGTTCTGCTTGACGGAGATGCCGAGGACCCGGCCGTGGTGGATGACGACCGCGCCGTTGACGATGCGCGCCCGGTCGCGGGTGCGCAGGGGCGCGCCGACGACGATGATCGGCAGCAGCTCGCGGCTCGCCTCGATGAGCGTGACGAGGGCCTGCTCGGCGGCGTCCAGGAGGGGCTCCTGCAGCACGAGGTCGTCGAGGGAGTAGCCCGTCAGGGACAGCTCGGGGAAGACCGCGAGGCCCACCTGCTGGGCGTCGAGCTCCCGCAGCTGCTCGAGATGGCGCTCGGCGTTGGTCGCCGGGTCGGCGAGCGCGACCGGCAGCGTCACCGCCGCGACCCGCAGGAAGCCGTGGTCGTAGATCGAGGCGTGGGGATCGGGGGTGTCGGCGGGCGCCTGGCTGCCAGGCGTATCGGTCGCTGCGCTCATGCCCGGAAGCGTAGTGGAGCCTCCCGGATCGGTGCCGGGATCCGGCGCGGGCAGGGCGGCGGTCCGGGCCCGGACGGCGCGGCGGCGGTACGGTAACGTGATCGCGCCCGACCGCTGGTCAGGCGTTCGCATCGCCCGAGGAGGCCCGCCCGGCATGAGCGCGCAGACCGATCCCGCGCCGCCGTCGGCCCACGCGGTGCCCGCTCTCCCGGCGTCCGCCCGCATGAGGCCCGTCCGCATGACGCCCGCCCGTCGGGCCGCCCGACGTCGGCGCGCGGCGCTCGGCTGGCTGCTGGTGGCTCCTGCGACCCTCGGCGTGACCTGCTTCCTGATCCTGCCGGTGCTGCTCGCCTTCGCCGTGTCGCTGTTCCGCTGGAGCCTGATCGGGACCCCCGAGTTCATCGGCCTGGACAACTACGCCTGGCTCCTCAGCGACGGCGCGATGGCGAACTCGCTGCTGGTCACGGGCCTGTTCACGCTCATCTCGGTGCCGGTCTCGCTCGCGGTCGGACTCGTGCTGGCGACGCAGCTGGTGCGGGCGCTGCCGGGCTCGGCGATCGCCCGGGTGGTCGTCGTGATCCCATGGGTGTGCGCGCCGCTCGCGCTGGGCGTGGTGTGGAAGTGGATCTTCCAGCCGTCGACGGGCGCGCTGAACGCGATCCTCGGGGTGCGGATCGAATGGCTGACCTCGCCGGCGCTCGCGCTGCCGGCGGTCGCCTTCGTCGCGATCTGGCAGAACGTCGGCTACATCTCGCTGTTCTTCCAGGCCGGCCTCGGCCGCATCCCCGCCTCGATCTACGAGGCGGCGCGGCTCGACGGCGCCAGCGGCTGGCAGCAGCTGCGGCACATGACGATCCCGCTGCTGCGGCCGACGACCTTCTTCCTCGCCGTCACGCAGGTCGTCGCGAGCTTCCAGGTGTTCGACATGGTCTATGCGCTCACCGGCGGCGGACCCGACCATCGCACCGAGGTCATCGCCTCCCTCGTCTTCAACCAGGCGTTCGTGAGCTCGAGCCTGGGCCGGGCGAGCGCCGTCGCCGTGGTCCTGTTCGCCCTGCTGGTGGTCATCACGGTGGCCCAGCAGCGCTGGTTCTCCTCCCGCATCACCTACGACATGAGCTGAGGACGGAGACCCATGACCCCTCCCCCGCCCGCCGGCGCCTCCGCCGCGCCCACCGCGCCCGCCCCGCGTGCCCCGCGCTCCTCGCGCTCCTCGGTCCGCGGGCTCCACGGCCGACGCCTCGCCGGGATCGCCGCGACCTATCTCGTCCTCGCCGCGGCGGTCGTGCTCACCCTCGCGCCCTTCGCGGTCTCGGTGCTGACGGCGCTGACGTCCTCGCGCCAGTTCGCGCAGCAGGGCCCGCTCGCGCTCCCCGACCCGCCGACCCTCGAGAACGTCCTCGCGCTGTTCTCCAGCGTCGACGGCTTCATGACCCCGGTGGCGGTGACCGTGCAGATGGTCGCCGTGATCCTGGTGGGGCAGATGGTGTTCTCGGTGCTCGCCGCCTACGCCTTCGCGCATGTGCGCTTCCCCGGGCGCGACGTGCTGTTCTGGGTGTTCGTCGCGACGCTGATGGTGCCGCAGGTGGTGGTCGTGGTGCCGCTGTACCTGATGCTCGCGGAGGCCGGGCTGCGCAACACCTTCTGGGCGCTCGTGATCCCCTTCGTCTTCGGCTCCCCGTATGCGATCTTCCTGCTGCGGGAGAACTTCCGGGGCGTGCCGAGCGAGCTCATGGACGCCATGCGGATCGACGGCGCCGGCTCCCTCCGCCTCCTGCGCAGCCTCGTGGTGCCGCTGAACCGGCCGATCATCGTCACGCTCGTGCTGATCACCGTCGTCACCCACTGGAACAGCTTCCTGTGGCCGATGATCATCACCTCGGGCCCCGAATGGCGGGTGATCACCGTGGCGACCTCGGCGCTGCAGTCGCAGTACAACAACAACTGGACGCTCGTCATGGCCGGCACGACGATCGCCATGCTCCCGCTGGTGCTGCTCATGATCGCCTTCCAGAAGCAGATCACCCGCTCCGTCGGCGACACCACCCTGCGCTGACCGCCCGCCCGTCGGCCGCCGGTTCGTCGGTCGCTCGCCCGCCGGCCGCGCGCGCCCGTCGGCCGCTCGCCGACGACCCGCCCGTCGGCCGCAGGCGGCCATGCGGCGTCATGCCGCATGCCGGGGCGCCGCCGACGGGCCTAGAGTGGAGACGGCCTCGTCAGGTGGCAGAGGCTTCGACTTCCCCCAGGAGATCCCCATGCTGAACCGTCGTCATCTGCTCGCCTCCCTCGCCGCCGCGGGCGTCGCCGGCACCGCCGCCGCCTGCTCCCCCTCCTCCGACGACTCGGGGTCCGGCTCCGGCGCCGGCTCGAACGCGTCCGACGGCGGGGCCGGCGGCGCCAAGGGCACGTTGACCTTCCGCCTCTGGGACGAGACCGCCGTCGAGGCCTACGAGGAGTCCTTCGCCGCCTTCACCGAGCAGTCCGGCTGGGGCGTCAGCATCGAGGTCGTCCCGTGGGGCGACTACTGGACCCAGCTGCCGCTCGACGTCGCCTCGGGCGATGCGGCCGACGTGTACTGGATGAACTCCGCGAACTTCGTGCTCTACCAGCAGTCCGGCGACCTGCTGAACATCGACGAGATCATCCCCGACCACGAGGGCCAGTGGACGCAGAGCGTCGTGGACCTCTACACGCGCGACGGCGGCCTCTGGGGCGTCCCGCAGCTGTGGGACTCGATCGCCCTGTTCTCCAACACCGGGCTCCTGGAGGCGGCCGACGTCGACCCCACGACCATCGCCTTCGACCCCGCCGCCGACTCCGACGCCCTCCGTGAGGCCGGCGCCCTGCTCACCCTCGACGGCGCCGGCCTCCACCCCGGCGACGACGGCTTCGACCCCGACACCCGCACGCAGTTCGGGTTCAACGCGCAGGCCGACCGGCAGGCCATCATCGGCCCGTTCCTCGCCTCCAACGGCGCCGAATGGTCGAAGGACGACCAGTACGTCTTCGCCTCCGAGGAGGGCATCGCGACCTTCCAGTACCTCTCGGACCTCATCAACGTCGACCATGTGGCCCCGTCGGCCGCCGACACCAACGAGAACGGCGACTTCACCCGCGACCTGTTCACGCAGGGCAAGCTCGCGCTGTTCCAGTCCGGCCCCTACAACCTCAAGAACATCTTCGAGGGCGTCGACGGCGCCTTCGAGTGGACCATCACCGCGCCCGTCGCCGGCCCCGCGGGCGCGAAGTCGCTCGTCCACGGCGTCGTCGCGGTCGGCAACGCGAAGGCGGCCGACGATCGCCAGGTCGCCATCGCCGAGCTCCTGACCTGGCTCGGCTCCGCCGAGGGCCAGGCCCCGATCGCCCAGAAGGGCGTCTCCTTCCCCGGCCACGTCGACGCCCAGGCCGACTTCGTCGCCTACTGGGAGGAGCAGGGCGTGGACGTCTCCCCCTTCATCACCGCCGCCGAGAACACCGCCCTCGCCGACGTCGGCGCCCAGGCCAACGCCGGTCTCGTCGCCGCCCTGCCGTACTTCCAGGAGGTGCTCATCGGCCGCACGACCGCCGCCGAGGGCATCCCGGAGGCGCAGCAGGCCGGCAACGACGCCATGGCCGGCTGAGACCCGCCGCCTGATTCCGGGCGTCGCCCGCATCCGGGCGATGCCCGATCCTGAGCGCCGAGCCCTCACGGCTCGGCGCTCAGCTGCTCGCGGCTCGGCGCTCAGGGCCTTCACACGGTTCACACGGACTTCGCCCGGAAAGTCCCCCAGCGGAGCTGTGGAGGAGGTCACGGGCATGCCAAGGTGGTCCTCATGACCTCGACCACACCGGATCCGGCTCCGTCCCCGATGCCGTCCTACCCGCCGCCGGGCGCACAGCCCGGCCCGCTCCAGCCCGGCGGCTCCGGCCCGTCGGGCGCGCAGCCCGGCCCGCTCCCGTACGGCGCGCATCCCGGCGGACCGGCCCCGGCCCAGGCGCCGGGCATCGTCGCCGAGCATGTCAGCCGCGCCTTCGGCAGCGTGCAGGCCGTGTTCGACCTCAGCTTCACCGCTCCCCGCGGGGCCGTGACGGCGCTCGTCGGCCCCAACGGCTGCGGGAAGTCGACGCTCATGCTGATGCTCGCCTCCCTGCTCGCGCCCGATGCGGGCCGCGTGCTCGTGGACGGCATCGACCCGTCGGTCGACTCCCCGAGCGTCCGCGCCCGGGTCGGCTGGATGCCCGACCAGTTCGGCGCCTGGGACTCCCTGCGCGTCGCCGAGGTGCTCGAGGTGATGGGCCGGGCGTACTTCCTGCCCGGCGACCGCCTGCGCCCGAAGGTCACCGAGCTGCTCGAGCTCATGGACCTCTCGAGCCTCGCCCGGCAGCCCGCGCACGTCCTCTCCCGCGGGCAGAAGCAGCGCCTCGGCCTCGCTCGCGCCCTCGTCCACGACCCGTCGGTGCTCGTCCTCGACGAACCGGCATCGGGCCTCGACCCCGCCTCCCGGCGCCGCCTGCTGAAGGTCGTGCGGGAGGTCGCCTCCGCCGGCGCGACCGTGCTGGTCTCCAGCCACATCCTCGGCGAGCTCGAGGAGATGGCCGACCACGTCGTCTTCATGGACCACGGCAGCGCCGTGGAGTCCTCCAGCATCCGCGACCTCGCCGCGCGCCCCCGCACCTGGCGCATCGAGTCCCTCCACCATCAGGCGCTCGCGGAGGCGCTCAGCGCGCTCGGCGTCCGCCATGAGGGCGTGCTCGGCGCCGACGCGACCGTCTCCGGTCACGCCGAGGCGCTCGTCCGCCTGCCCGACGAGCCCACCGCCGCCCGCCTGCTCGCCGACCTCGCCGGGAAGAACGCCGGCGTGGTCACCTTCGCTCCCGCGACCGGTCGCCTCGAGGCCGCCTATCTCGCGTCCGACGCCGCCCACCGGGAAGGGGCCCTGTGATGACCTCGACGAACGCACCCCACCTCCCCGGGCCCTCCGGGCCCGCTGGTCCTTCCGGGCCCGCCGGGCCGTCGACGGGCGGTCCGGCAGGCCCGTCGGCCGTTCCGGCGCCCGCACCCCAGCGGCCCCGCGGCGGACGCTGGACGCTGCGCCCCCGCGGCGTGTGGCTCGTGGCCTCGCTCGAGCTGCGCCAGCGCCTGCGCTCGGTCGCCTGGTACGTCGCCCTCGGCGTGTGGACGCTGGTGCTCGCGGGCATCGGCCTGCTGGCCCTCGCCCCCACCCTCTACACGGCGCAGTACGGCGGCTACGCCGAGACCGCGCGCGTCATCTTCAGCCTGCAGATGATCCTCGTGATGTTCGCGATGCTGCTGGTGGTGCCCGCCATGTCGGCCGGCTCGATCAACGGCGACCGCTCCGCCGGGACCCTCGCGACCCTGCAGGCGAGCCTGCTGGGGCCCTTCGAGATCGTCGTCGGCAAGCTCCTCGCGGGCTGGCTCACCGGGCTCGCGTTCCTCGTGCTCGCCCTGCCGTCGACGCTGCCGACGGCGCTGCTCGGCGGCATCGGCTTCTTCTACCTGCTGCGCGTGATCCTCATGATCTCGCTGATCGCCGGCTGCGTCACCGCGCTGGGTCTGGGCCTGTCCTCGCTGACCCGGCGTTCGCTGGGATCCGTGGTACTCGCGTACGTGATCGTCGTGGGCGTGACCGTGGTGCTGCCGATCGCCTGGGGCGTCTCCGCGCTGTTCCTCGTGCAGGAGCGCACGGTCACCGTCCACACCACCGAGTACGCCCAGGTCACGGACTCCGCCGACGACTACTACGGCGTCTGCGTGGAGAAGGAGGTGAAGAGGAAGGTCTCCCGCACCGACCTCTCCATGCCCCTGCTGTGGGGGAACCCCGTGGTGATGCTCGCGGACGTCTCGCCGTCGCTGACCGCCGACGGTGCCTCCGACCCGGACGCCGAGGTCGACGCGCTGATGATGATGAAGCTCGGCCTGCGCTATGCGGCGAACCCCCTGCACCCGGCGAACTTCAACGGCTGCTGGGAGGAGAACACGGACTACCCGGAGGATCTCGGCAGTCCCGCCGCACGGCCGGTGTGGCCGATGGGCGCGGGCCTGTGGGTCCTCACCGCCGGCGCCTCCGTCGTCGTCGCGACCACGCGCCTGGGCGTGCCCATCAAGCGCCTCGGCAAGGGCACCCGCATCGCCTGAGCGGACGGGCCGACGGTGCGGGCCGACGGTGCGGGCTGACGGTGCGGGCTGACGGTGCGGGCGCAGGCCCGGCCGTCGGCCCCGCTCAGCGCCGCCGTCGGCCCCGCTCAGCGCCGGTGCCGCAGGCCGGTGACGCTGTCGGGGATGTCCTCGTCCGACGGCGCGCCCGCGTCCGAGAAGGGCGCGGCGAACGGCGAGGCGTCGGCGCCGAAGTCGGGGAGGCGACCGGCGGCGACGTCGGCCGCACGGATCTGCGTGTCGACGGCGCCGGGCAGCGAGGGGTCCACCCACAGGCGCTCGCCGTCGAGGCCGATGCCGTCGGTCCCGGGGATCCCGGCGGCCTCGCCGTCGCGTGCGCGCCGACGCATCTCCGCCTGCACCGTCGGATCCTTCGCATGCTGCGCACGGGTCCCGGAGAGCGGGGCGACCAGCGCATACGGGGTGTCCCGGCGCATATAGCGGCCGGGCGGGCCGTAGAGGACGTCGCGGGCGCCATGGCGCATCGCCGAGGCCGCCGCGGCGCCCACCAGCGGGGCCGCGATGAGCAGCGCGAGGATCATCGCCGTCCACATCAGCGCGTTGTCCTCGTCGAGGGCCACCAGGCCGATGCCGTAGGCGATCGTCGCGAGGACCACCCCGGTGCCGGCGACGACGCCGGTCGCGACGCTCAGCCCCGCCTCCCACGGGTTCGCGCGGGCCCGCGCCGCCCAGTCGGCGACGGTCCGCTGGTCGCGCACCTCGCTGCGGCGGGGCGCGACGACGAGCATCCCGATCGCCGGCGACAGCGCCGAGACCAGCAGGACGATCCCGGCGGCGGGGACCGCGAGCGCCCACATCGGCCAGCGCACCGCGGAGGCCACGGTCCTCAGGTCCGTCGCCATGAGTCCGGCGAAGGTCTCGACGGTCTCGGTGATCGACAGGACCACCCAGGCGATGGACAGCACCGCCGGCCACACCCAGGTCAGCGAGGCGCGTCCGAGCACGGCGAGCATGCGCAGCGCCCCCTGCGGCGTGGTCGCGGCGGAGGCCTCGGGGCTGCCGGACGTCGGCGGGAGGTGGCGGCGGTCCTGCGCGGCGGCGCGGCGGGCGGCCTCACGACGGGCCTCGCGGTCGGGGTCGATCATCCCGCGGGTCTCGAGGGCGTCCGCGGGCTCGATCCCCAGCAGGCGCGCCGCGCTCAGCCAGCGGCGCAGGCAGGGCCGGGCGATCAGCACGACGATCCCTCCGGCGCACAGCGCCGCGAGCGGGCCCGCGCTGAGGCTCGCCCACGGGATCGGGGCATGCAGGGCCACCGCGAGCGGCGTCAGCACGAGCGCGGCCAGCGGCGGGGCCAGCAGCACGAGGGTCGCGCGCTCGGAGACGGCCCGCTGGAAGTCCCGTTCGGTGAGGCGGTCGCGCGGGTTCAGCCGCCCGATCCAGGCGGCGGCCAGCGGGATCAGCGCCAGGGACAGGAGCGTCGCGCCCAGCGGCAGCAGCAGGTAGGAAAGCCTCAGCAGCCCCGGGTTGAAACCGAGGCCGTAGAGCGAGGCGCGCAGGTAGGACGGGTCGCCGATGGCCGCGAGGGCGGAGAAGAGCCACATGGTGGGGCTCGCGCCGACCGTGAAGAACGTCAGGAACAGGTACCAGACAGTTAGCAGCACCAGCGCCGGGACCCACGAGATCTGCAGCAGCCGCATCGCGATGTCCCGCCGGGAGTCGACGAGGATCTCCTGCGGCAGCACGAGCGCCGGGTTCTCCCGTGCCGCGCGCGGCGGGGAGGGCAGGTTCAGCAGCGGAGGCAGCCGCGGCTCGATCGGCGGCGGCGGGACCTGCCCGTAGGGGGTGCCCGGGCGGACCGGACCGCCGGCGGACGGAGCGCCGTGCGGGGCGCCGTGCGGTGCGCCGTGCGCAGCGCCGTAGGGCGAGGGCCCGGCGGCCGACGGGCCCGCGGGGCGTCCATAGGGCGAGGTCACGGCGCTCCTCTCCTCAGGTCGCCGAGCGGCGGCCCAGGAAGGCGCGGCCCAGCGTCATCTCGTCGGCGTAGTCGAGGTCGCCGCCGACGGGCAGGCCCGAGGCCAGGCGCGTGACGTTCACGTCCAGCGGCGACAGCAGGCGGGTGAGATAGGCGGCGGTGGCCTCGCCCTCGATGTTCGGGTCCAGCGCGAGGATCACCTCGGTGGTCTCCGAGGAGCCCAGGCGGGTCATCAGCTGGGCGATGCGCAGATCGTTCGGGCCGACCCCGCCGATGGGGTCGATGGCCCCGCCGAGCACGTGGTAGCGGCCCTTGAACTCGCGGATCCGCTCGATCGCGACGATGTCCTTGGACTCCTCGACCACGCAGATCGTCTCGTCGCTGCGCCGCGGATCGGTGCAGATGCGGCACCTCTCGTCGGCGGAGACGTTCCCGCAGATCTCGCAGAACCGCACCGTGTCCTTCACGGTCACCAGCACCTCCGCGAGACGGCGCACGGAGGCGTCGTCGGCGTCGAGCAGATGGAACGCGATCCGCTGCGCCGACTTGGGGCCGATGCCCGGGAGCTTCCCGAGCTCGTCGATGAGGTCCTGAACGATGCCTTCGTACACGCGCTCAACTCTAATCGGGCGCGGTGACCGGCGGTTCTCCCCCGGCCCCGTTGTGAGCGGAGGCGCCCTGGGGAGGAGCATCCACGGAGGGGCCGGCCGGTCCGCGTGCGCCCGCGCCCGCGCCCGCCTCCGCGCAGGCTCAGCCGATCCACTCCCAGACGGTGCTCGGCCGGCCGGTCGCGCCCTCGGGCAGGGCCGCGCGGTCCGTCGGACGCATCCACCCCAGCGCCAGCAGACGGCGCTTCATGTTGGAGGCGTCGGCCTTCGGCTCCTGGCCCGCGGCGATCTCCAGCTGACGCTGCACGGCGGTCGCGGCGCGGGTCGTGGGCTCCTCGCCCAGCAGCGCCCGGCAGACCTCGCGGTCGCTCCACACCAGCGTCCCCAGCGCCCGCAGCGCCGAAGCGATCACCGCGGCATGGTCGAAGGGCAGCGCCGGCAGCTCGTCGACCCGGACGGAGGCGGCGAGCTCCGCGCCGGGCAGCCCCGCCGCGCCGGAGGCGGCGCCGGCGTCGGGCGCGGTGCCGGCGTCGGCCGCGGATCCGCCGTCGGCCGACGGGCGGGCGGCGAGCGCGGAGGCGGGGCCGATGCCGGCCTTGGCGATCGCCATCGTCGGCCCGCGGGGGTCGCGGGTCGGGGCGTCGAAGACGCCGATATCGCGCAGGACCAGGGCCGACGGGTCGATGCCGACCTTCCCGCGGAGCGCCCGGCCGGCGGCGTCGACCGAGCGCTCGCGGCCCATGAGCACACCCGGCAGGGCCAGCTCCCCGCGGGCCGGGGCGTTCAGGCGGCGGCCGAGGGTGATGTGCAGGGCGCCGTCGGCGGAGATCCACAGCGGGACCACGTCGACGCTCACCAGCGGCTGCTCGAAGCGCGGCGCCTGCGCGTCCTGATCGGCGGTGGTCACCGGCGTGCCTCCCTCTCGTCGCGGATGCGGGCGCGGACGTCAGCGAAGGACTGCGGCCGCACCGCGACCCCATTCTCCCAGACCACCTGCAGCTCGCTCGCGGCCTCCTGCTCGGGCGTCGCGCGCTCGATCAGGCGCAGTCGCCCGTCGGCCGCGTCCCGCACGACCGCCAGGCGGCCGGTCGCCGAGCGCTTGGTGCCGCTGTCGGTCGCGGGGTCCTTCATCATGTCGCGGCCGACGCCGTCGACCTCCGCCCAGGTGGCCTTCACGGCCGACGAGAAGGTGTCGCGGGTGACGTACTGGTAGGTGAACGAGCCGATGCCCAGCACCACGTTCGTCGAGGCGAAGCCCTTCTCGGCCAGGCGCTCGATGATCTCGGCGGCGCGCGCCAGGGTGATCGAGTCGCCGTAGATCGCGCCGATGTGCGGGTCCAGGACCTTGAAGCCCTGCGCGGTGACGGTGCCGCCGAACTCGCGCCACAGGGTCTCGACGACCCCGGCCTCGGGCCCGTCGGCCCCGGCGCCGGCCTCGCGGACGGTGCCGCACAGGATGTCGACCGGGTTCCCCGAGTCGGGACGGATCACCAGACGGCCGTCGCGGCCCATGATCCGCTCCTTCAGCGCCGGCAGGATCTCGCCGATGACCTGCCACAGGTCCCAGGTGTCCGAGACGACCGACAGGATCCCCCGCGGGTACACGTCCAGCAGGCGCTCGAAGGTCTCGCGCTCGCCCGCCTGCCCGCCCGCGGTCATCACCGAGTGCTCGGTCGCGGGCACGCTGCCGGCGATCTGGCCGTTGCCGCCGGGCGTCGCCGCCGGGTAGTAGCGGCGGATCCACTCGATCGACGGGATCGAGTCGGTGCCCACGAAGCTCGTCAGGTGAGCGGCGCCCGAGGCGATCGCGGCACCGATCGAGGTCTGCCCGCGGAACGAGAAGTCGTGGGCCTGGAAGCCGACGCCGTCGGCCGTGCCGGTCGTGCGGATCGCCGCATCCTCCAGTAGCGTGCGGTACTGCAGCGCGATCGTCGCGGTCGTCGACGGGTGCCAGACCTGCGCGCTCAGCGCCGTCTCGATGTAGTTGACCAGCCAGAAGAACTCCGGCTCGGTGTTCTCGATCGTGAAGGTCGGCACCCGCAGCGGCACCAGCGTCCCCTCGGGCACGGCCCGGAAGCGCAGCGGCAGGCAGCCCCGGCGGTGCAGGGCGCGGATGTGGTCGGTGCCGACCATCCCCGGACCCAGGTAGTCGTCCATGGCCTGCTGGTACTGGGCGCAGACCTCGTCCTCGTCGGCCGCGAAGAAGGGCGCGAACGCCTCCACCAGGTACTCCTGGCAGAAGGCCTGCAGGCCGAAGTGGACGACCTCGTCGACGCCCTCCAGGCGCGAGCCGCGGTTGGTCCAGTTGGAGTAGACGCGGGTCGTGTGCGGCGGGTACTGGGCGATGTGGCCGATCTTGTAGCCGTCGGTCAGCAGCAGCGGCGCGATCGCCGAGGCGGTGGTCATGCGGGCGGCGGGCGTCGGGGCGGCGACGGTGGTGGCGGCGGGGGCGACAGTGGCAGCGGCGGTGGCGGTGGTGGTGGTCATGACAGGGCCTCGCGGATCAGGGTGGGGACGATGGGGTGGATGACGGCGTCGACCTCGGGGTTCGTGTGCCCGGGGTGCGAGTCGGTGGTGTGGACGGCGCCGAAGCGCTCGCGCAGCCGGCCCGCGCGGCCGGAGAAGACGCCGTGGGTGACCCACAGGTCCAGCCGGTCGGGGCCCAGCCCGGTCGCCTCCGCGAGGCCGACGAACGTGCCGCCCCCGTCGCAGATGTCGTCGACGACGAGCAGGCGGCCCTCCTCGGGCAGCGGCTCGCAGCGGAAGCCGGACAGCCGGCCGGTGGCGAAGTCGCGGTGCTTCTCGGCCCGCAGCAGCGGCAGCTCGAGCGCCGCGGCGACCGCGCCCGCCCGCGCCACGGCCCCGGCGTCGGGGGCGATGACGCCGACGTACGGGCTCCGGCGGCCGTCGGCGATGCGATGGGCGAGCGTCCGGCGCACGAGCCGCGGCAGCGGATGGATCTCGAGATGCGCGACCAGGGAGGGCATCACCGGCGAGTGCGGGTCGATCGCGAGGACGCGGTCGGCGCCGGCGGCGTCGATCATCCGCGCGTAGACCGCGGCGCCGACGGGGATGCCGCGGTCGGCGCGCGCCCCCGGCAGGTACGGGAGCACGAGCGCCGCAGGCCGGCCGGCCCGGTGGGCGGCGTCGACGGCCATGGCCGCGGAGACCAGGTCCTCGGCGCTCGCACCCTGGACGACGATCGCGAGCGGGTCGTCCTCCGGGCGGAGGCCGACGGGCGCGGCCGCGGGGACGATGTGCTGCTCTCCGGCGGGGAAGGTGCCGGTCGCGGCCCCATCGGGGACGATCTGCCCGTCGCGGCGGGCGAACATCCGGATCATCAGGACTCCTCGGGTTGCTGGGCGGTTCATGTTCTAGTTCCTTGAACCATTACGAGAGGGAGTCTGCCACAGAGTTTTCGTGCGCGCAACTATTAGTGGGAAGTGGTGGACGGGGCGGGCGAGGCGGCGCGTGAGCGAGGCGGGCCGGCGGCGCGTGGACGAGGCGGGCGGGCCGCGCGCCCGACTCTGCCCGTCGAAGCCCTCGCACGGAGCCCGTTCCTGCCCGAGCGCGAGCGATCGCGCCCAGGTCGGCGCCCGCTCGCGACGCACCCCGCCCGTTCACGCCGACCGTCCCTCAGGACGCCTCCCGCGTGGTTAGCATGAACGTTCACGGCGCGGTCGACGGACGACGGCGTCCGACCGACCGACCCGACCGAGGAGCACCATGGTCACCCTGCCCGACACCCTGCTGGACGCCGTCCGCGAGCGCGTCCTGACCGGCCTGGGCGACGCCGACAGCGCGGCGATCATCGCCGACCGCACGGTCTCCTACCTGCGCAGCACTGCCGAGACCACCGTGTCGGTCGACGAGGACGGCACCGTCTTCGTCATCACCGGCGACATCCCGGCCATGTGGCTGCGGGACTCGGCCGCCCAGCTGACCCCGCTGCTGCGCCTCGTCGCCGGCGGCGTCGGCTCCGACGAGGACCGCGCGCAGCTCGTCGGCCTCCTCTCGGGCCTGCTGCGCCGCCACTGGCTCCTCATCGCCGACGACCCCTACGCCAACGCCTTCAACCGCACCGCCGACGGCTCCCGCTGGGAGGCCGACGACACCGAGCGCGAGAACCCCCTGGCCTGGGAGCGGAAGTTCGAGCTCGACTCCCTCAGCTACGGACCCGACCTCGCCTGGCGGCTGTGGTCCGCGACCGGCGACACCAGCTGGGCGGGCGCCCCCTTCCTCGCCGCCGCCCGCGCGATCCTCGAGACCGTCCGCATCGAGCAGCATCACGAGGAGCGCTCCCGCTACCGCTTCCACCGCACCGGCGTCCCCGCCCAGGACACCCTGGACCGCATGGGCCGCGGCGACCTCACCGTCCCGAACGGCCTGGTCTGGTCCGGATTCCGTCCCAGCGACGACGCCTGCGCCCTCGGCTACAACATCCCCGGCAACCACTTCCTCGCCCTCGCCCTCGAGCGCCTGGCGATCCTCCTCGAGGAGGTCGGCGGGAACGGGGCGGAGGCAGGTGCTGCGGCGGAAGCGAGAGTCGCTGCGGAGGCAGACGCCGCGGCGGAGGCGGACGCCGCGGCGGGAGCCGAGGCAGGGGCCGCAGCCGCGGCCCACGAGCTCGCCGTCGAGGCCCGCGCGCTCAGCACGGAGATCCGCGCCGCCCTCGCCGAGCACGGCCTCATCACGATCGACCTCGCGACGGGCAACGCGCCCGCCGTCAGCGCAGCCACCGCGGACGCCGCAGACGACGCCGAGACCGCGGACAACGCAGAGCTCGCGACGGTGTGGGCCTACGAGATCGACGGCCGCGGCCACCACGTCTTCCTCGACGACGCGAACGTGCCGAGCCTGCTGTCGCTGCCGTATCTCGGCTGCGTCGACGCCGACGACCCCGTCTACCTCGCCACCCGCCGCGCGGTGCTCTCGCGCACCAACCCGTACTACTACGCGGGCCTGTACCTCGAGGGCGTCGGCTCCCCGCACACCCCCAAGGACCACGTCTGGCCGATCGCCAAGAGCATCGAGGGCCTGACCAGCCAGGACGACGACGAGCGTCTGCGCCTGCTCGAGCAGCTCGTCCGCACCGACGGCGGCACCGGCATGATGCACGAGGGCGTCCACGTCGACGAGCCGGAGATCTTCACCCGCGAGTGGTTCTCCTGGTCCAACGCCATGTTCTGCGAGCTCGCCCTCGACCTCGCCGGCGTGGAGCGCTGAGCGGGCGGGGCGGGGCGGCGCCGGGAGAGCGGGCGGGGCCGAGCGGGCGGGTGGGCGGCGCCAGCGGCCATGCCGAGCACGTGAACAGCTCCCGGCATCTCACCCCGTCTCGCAACTGCCCTCACCCCTGACCGACATCCTCACCCCAAGGGCTACCACCTGGCCCCATCAACCCGACATATAGCCCCACCTGACCGATGGTGGGTCCAATCGGGCCGAGGCCAGCCTCCATCCGTGCGCCGCAGGTGATCGATGCGGAGCGTCTCACCCTGCTCGAAAAACGATAGATTACGCGCGCTCCGCATGATAAGTTCCCGTCATGACGCTGCTTAGCTTCACTGCGCGCAACCACAAGAGCATCCGTGACGAGGTCACGGTCGACTTCCAGCGCCCGTCCCTGAAGACGCTCCGTCCGAAGGACGACGACTGGTCGGCGGCGAGCTACCCGATCGCCGGCATCTTCGGCGGCAATGCGACGGGGAAGTCCTCCATCCTCGACGCGCTCATCTACGCCGTCAGCGCCATCCGTTACAGCGCCACCACCTGGCAGGCCTCGAGCACCATGTCCCGCGCCCCGTTCCTGCTCGACCAGGCGTCATCGGAAGCGCCGAGTCTCTACGAGCTGGATATCGTGCTCGACGGCCGACGCCACCTCTACGGCTTCGAGGTCGACGCATCCGGTATCCGACGCGAGTGGCTGAGAGACCTTCCCGCCTCGCGATGGCGCACGCTCCTCGAGCGCGACCGCGAGGCTGGCACGCTGAAGTTCCATCAGAGCCTCCGTGCTCGGATCGAGGTGACGGCCCGTGAGCTGGTGCTCAGCCGAGCGCTTCTGTTAGAGACCTCGTCGCTGCACCCGATAGCGGAGGCCCTCGTCTCGAGCATCGACGTCGTCCTGGTGAAGGACTCCCATCGCGAGCAGCGACTCGCGAGCATCGCTCATGCCCTCAGGAGCGGCGAGATCTCCTACGCCGATCTCGAGGCGCTGCTGCGGGTCGCCGACATCGGGATCACGAAGGTCGATCTCGAAGAGCGCAATCTGCCGGAGCACATCAGCCGGGCAGTGAACCGGTTCTTGCATGAAGTCCGATCTGACGGCGAGGATAAGGAGAACGATGACGCACCCCAGCTCGATGACGACCTTGCGGCGCAGGTCATCCGGAGCCTGATCTTCACGCATCGCGGAACGTCCGAGGACTGCCCTCCGTTCTCGATCCTCGACGAGAGCGACGGCACGATCGCCTGGCTCGCCATCGGCGTTCCGGCCCTCGATGCTCTCCGCTCGGGAGGGCTGCTGCTCGTCGACGAGATCGATGCGAGCCTCCACCCCCATCTGCTCGAGGTGCTGCTCGGAGCGTTTGCGGACCCGCTCGTCAACACCCGTCACGGCCAGCTGATCTTCACGAGCCACGAGTCCTACGTCCTCTCCCCGCTGAGCGATGTGACGCTGGAGCCGGAGCAGATCTGGTTCACCGACAAGACGTACGAGGGGGTCACCGAGCTGACCTGCCTGGCCGATTTCCCGAAGCATCCCGATGCGAACGTGGCCAAGCGCTATCTCACCGGACGCTACGGCGGGACTCCGCGACTCTCGCCGAGCATCCTGGCCGCGCTCGTCGGCGCCGAGGGCGACTGAGGGTGGCAGGGCGCAGAGGTGGACGCAGGCGCAGGCCCGCTCGCGAACCTGCTCGGCGCGTCCTCGTGGTCACCGAGGGCAGAGTCACCGAGCCTCAGTACGTCGATCAGCTGGATGGGCTCCTTCGCAGCCACGGCACGACGACGACCGTGAAGACCGTCATCGTGGGCAAGGACCCTCTGAAGGTCGTCCAGAAGTGCATCGAGGTGCGCGATACCGCGATCGACAAGGAGAAGGGGTATGACACGTGCGTCTGCCTCGTCGACGTCGACCAGCATGATTCCCTACCGGAAGCGCAACGGCTCGCCGCCGAAGAGGACATCCTGCTCCTCATCTCGAACCTGAAGTTCGAGGTGTGGCTACGCTGGCACGTCGAAGCCGGGCGCTCCGCGCTGAGTTCGACACAGCTGGACAGGATGATGAAGAAGCGAGCTCTCGTCACCGGCAAGAACCTCGCCCCGCACTTCCCGATAGACCGGGTCGACAGCGCCTGCGAGACCGCTCGCAGAGCCGACCCCGAGCTCGCCCCGGGGCGAAAAGGTCCGAACCCCTCCACCGCGTTGCCGATCCTTGTAGATCTCCTGCGAGGCTCGCCTCGCTGATCTCTGCGCCCTTCCTCCACGCCACACCGCCGGCATGCCTGATCCCTCGGAGCCGCCTAGACCGCCCCCGCCTCCTCGTACCGGCTAGTAGCCCTGGTGATGGTCCGTCGCATGGCTGAAGCGATCTCATCGTCGCGCCCTGCACAGTTCCACGCGTCGGCCGCGTGGCGCTGAATCCGGGACTCCCGCGCTCGCTCCACCGTGCACCACCCCTTCGCCCAGGCCACTCGCCCACCCCCTCACCCCGACCTTCGGCCCTTTCGCGTCGCATTCGGGATAGGTTCTCGGGCATGACGACGATGCCGCAGCCGTACGACGAGCACGAGCCCTTCGCGGAGATGCACGTGGCCGAGGTCCCTGAGATTCCGACCGCCGTGGTCTCCCGCCGTTCCTTCCCGACGTCCGCCATGTCGCAGCTGATGGACGCCTGCTTCTCGCACCTGTTCCGTGCGCTCGCGGGGGCGGGCGTGACGCCGATCGGTCCGGCGTTCGCGCTGCACCACCGCATGCCCGTGGACACGGCCGACGTGGAGATCGGCGTCCCGCTGGATCGTCCCCTGCCCGAGACGCTGACGCTGCCGAGCGGCCTGGAGGTCACGGCCTCGGTCCTGCCGGCCGGCCGCGCGGCGACGATCTCCCACATCGGCGGCTACGACGCGCTCGCCGAGAAGTGGGGCGAGTTCACCGAGATGGTGGGCGAGTCCGAGGAGCAGATGACCTTCCCATTCTGGGAGTTGTACGTGACGCCGCCGACCCCGCAGACGAATCCGGCGACCCTCCGCACCGACCTCTACACGATGCTCGAGCCGCGCCCCTGACCTGGTCTTCCGACGGTCAGCGCACCGGGGCGGGCGACCGCCTCGGCGGCGCGGGGGTCAGCGGGTCTCGTCGATGATCTCCAGGACCTTGCCGCCGAGGACGGCCTCGATGACCTCGCGGCCGCTGCGGGAGGTGTAGGAGGCGTCGGCGTCGTCGCGGGAGGCGCCGCCGGTGGGGTCCTCGTCGACGGGCGCCGCGGGGGCGGGCTCCTCGTGCCGAGTGTTCGCGAAGCGCCGTCCGCCGGTGGCGGCCGCCGCGCGGGATGCCTGCGCCGCCTCGCGGGCGAGCTGGATGCCGGAGCGCGCGGCCGACGGGCCGGTCGCGGGCGCCGCCGACGGGCCGGAGGACGGGGCGGGGGCGACCGGTGCCGCGGGTGCCACGCTCCCCTGCCCCGCCGCGGTCGACCAGGACGTCGACGCGCTGCTGGTCGCCGCACTGCCCGTCGCGGAACCGCCCGTCATGGAGCCGGTCCGCTCGTCGCGCGGGGCGGACGGCTGGACCGCGGGCGCACCCCAGCCGGCGTCGGCCGCTGCGGACGGTGCGGGCGCCGTCGTCCCGGGTCCCGACGGCGCCGGGGCCGCAGGAGCGGACTCGGCGGCAGGAGCCGGCACCGGATCGGGGGCGGCCGCAGGGGCGGCCGGAGCCGACGAGGCGGCCGCAGGCAGCGAGCGGACGACACGGCCCTCGGCGAGCGCCTGCTTGATGGCTCGCTGGCCGAAGGTCCGGGGCTCCCCCTCGGGGATGCTGTCGCGGCCCTCGTCCTCGACCTCGGGGACACCGTCGGCGCCGGCCACCGCGGCCCGTGCCGGGGTCGCCGAGGCCGGGGCGGAGGCCGGGGCCGCCGAGGCAGGGACGGGGACCGGGGCCTCAGCCGGCGCCGGGGCCGCGGGCGAGCTCTGAGCGGGCGACGGGGCAGGACCCGCCGACTGCTGCAGCGGGGGAACCTGCCTCTGCTGGTGCTGCTGATGCTGCGGGCGCTGCGGGCTGGCGTCCCGGAACTCCTGCGGGTCCGGAGGGTAGAAGTCCTCGGGGTCCGGCGGGTAGGGGTCGTCGGGCTCGGGGGCGAAGTCCTCGACCCGGTCGTCTCCCCGCCAGGTCGATGCCGTCGAGGGTGGAGTCGACGGGGCCGAGAACGCGGGTCCTGTCGCCGAGCGCTGAGCCGGGGCCTGGGCCGGGGCGACGGGTTCCGGGGTCGGTGCGGCCGAGACCGGCTCCGCCGGGGCGGACGCAGCCGAGGCCGGCGCCCATGAGGTGGGTAGCGACGTCGTCGACGTCGACGGTGCGGAGGCGACGGAAGCGGCAGACGGCACCGATGCCGGCGCCGCGGACGCAGCCGCCGTCGACGCTCCCGTCATCGCCGGGGCGGCATCGCCCCAGCGAGGAGCCGGGGCCCCGTTCGTCGGACCGCCATGGCCGTTCCCGCCGGGTCCGCCGCCGGACTGTCCGCCCGGGGCACCGCCGGCCTGTCCACCCGGCGCACCGCCGGCATGACCGCCCGCGCCGCCACCGGGACCGGTCGGCCCGCCGCCAGATCCTCCGGTCCCGCCGGAGCCGGGACCGGGGTCCTCGCCGACGACGGGCTCGACGGTGACGTCGAGGTGCATGATGCGTCGGACCGCGTCGGAGAGGTTCTGCGCGGCGGTGCCACGGCGGAACGCGCTGACCAGACCCTCCGTGCGGAAGCCGATCAGGAGGGTGGAACCCTGCAGGTCCTGGACGTGGCCGTTCTGCGCGACGAGCGCCCAGCTGGGCCGACGGATCTGCGCGAGCTCGTCGAGGATCGCGGACCAGTGGCCGCGGACGGCGTCGGCATCGCCGCCTGCCGGTGCGGGCGCGGCCTGCGGAGCCGCGGCCTGAGGCTGCGACGCCTGCGGCTGCGATGCCTGCGGCTGCACGGGCTGAGCGACCTGAGCAGGAGCGGCCGGGGCCTGAGGCGCCGGGGCCGCAGCGGGCTGCGCCGGAGGGGCGTCGGCCGCCTGCGGGGCGGGGACAGGCTCCGCCGCCGGGGCGGCCTGGCGCACGGCGTCACCCCACGAGGCCGCCGCGGCGGCCGGAGCGGGCGCGGCGGATGCCTGCGCCGCAGAAGCGGGCGCAGCGGAAGCAGGCGCGGCGGACGGGGCGGGCTGCGCCGGTTCGGGTCGACGGGCCGGGGCCTCCCCGCGGGCACGGCGCGAGGCCTCGGCGCGCTCCTGGGCGATCCGTCGGGCCTCCTCGCGTCCGCCGCCGGAGGACGCTCCGCCGCCGGGCGCACCTGCGCCGGGACCGGCCGCACCGGGTCCGGCGACCGCGGGCGCACCGGACGCCCCCGGACCGCCCTGCCCGCCCTGGCCTCCGGCTCCTCCGCCGTACGCGCCCGCGGGCCGACCGCCGCCGGCGTTCTCGCCAGGTGCTCCCGCCGGGTTCCCGCCCGTCGGAGCCGCGACCACGGCGCCGGCCCGCTGGTCGCGCAGCACGAGGCGCGCGGCCAGCAGCTCGAGGTGCAGGCGCGGCGAGGTCGCCCCGCTCATGGTGGAGAGGGTCTCGTGGATGAGGTCGCCGCAGAGCGAGAGGTCCGCCGGGACGAAGGCCGCGGCCTGGGCGCGCATGGAGTCGAGCTCGTCGGCAGGGATCTGCGGGAGCAGATCGGCGGCGCGGTCCGGGACGGCGGCGAGGATGATCAGGTCGCGGAGCCGCTCGAGGAGGTCCTCGACGAAGCGGCGGGGCTCATGACCGGTGACGAGAACCTGCTCGACCGCGTCGTAGAGGGTCGCGGCGTCGCGCTCGGCGATCGCCATGGTGGCGCGGTCCAAGAGTGCGGTGTCGGTGAAGCCCAGCAGCGCGATCGCGGTGCGATGGTCCAGGCCCTCGTCGCCGGCGCCGGCCATCAGCTGGTCCAGCACGCTCATGGAGTCGCGCGCGGAGCCTCCGCCGGCGCGGACCACGAGCGGCAGCACGCCGTCGCCGACCTGCACACCCTCCCTCCCGCACACCTGCTCGAGGTACGGGCCGAGGACCTGCGGCGGAATCAGTCGGAACGGATAGTGGTGGGTGCGCGAGCGGATGGTGCCGATGACCTTGTCGGGCTCCGTGGTCGCGAAGACGAACTTCACGTGGTCCGGCGGCTCCTCGACGAGCTTGAGCAGCGCGTTGAAGCCCGCCGAGGTCACCATGTGGGCCTCGTCGATGATGAAGACCTTGTAGCGGTCGCGGACGGGCGCGAAGGAGGCGCGCTCGCGCAGCTCGCGGGCATCGTCGACGCCGCCGTGGCTGGCCGCATCGATCTCCACCACGTCGAGGCTGCCGGCGCCGCCGCGCGCGAGGTCGCGGCAGGAGTCGCAGACGCCGCAGGGCGTGTCCGTCGGCCCCTCGGCGCAGTTCAGGCAGCGGGCGAGGATGCGCGCCGACGTCGTCTTCCCGCAGCCGCGCGGGCCCGAGAACAGATAGGCGTGGCCGATCCGCCCGGCACGCAGCGCACGCCGCAGGGGCGTGGTGACGTGGTCCTGGCCGATCACCTCGGCGAAGGACTCCGGGCGGTAACGACGATACAGAGCAGTGGCCACCCCCACAGGCTAGTGGAGGCGCCCGACCGTGCAGACCGCTGGGGACGAACTCACGATGGGGAGGAGTGCTCGGCGGCGCCCGGAGCGTCGGCCTCCTCCGCGTCCTCGGCCTCCTCGCCGCCCGCCGCTCCCTCGCCCTCCTTGCCCTCTTCGCCGTCCTCGCCGCCCTCGCCCTCCTGGCCCTCCTCGCTGTCCTCGCCGTCCTCGCCGTCGCGGGAGCGCGCGAGGGCGTCGCGCCGGTTCCGCAGGCGCTCGTAGGCGATGAGGAACGCGGCGAGGATGAGGAACCCGGTGCGCACCTCGTCCGGGATCACGGACAGCCAGCCGAAGAGCAGGTCCCACAGCCAGAGGAACCCGTCGAGCAGCCAGCGCAGGGCGGCTCCGACGGCCTCCCGCACGGGTCGGGTCACATCGTCGAGGAACTGCCAGATCGGCCGCGTGAGCTCGTCGACGGCCTCGCGGACCGGCCGCGTGAGCTCATCCAGCCACGCCGCGGCCCGGTCGCGCAGCGCGGCTAGCGAGGTGACCGCCGGCTCCACCCGACGCCATGCCCACTCGCGCACCGGCCGCAGGAGCCCGCTGAACAGGGCGCCGATGCCCAGCACCGGGATCACATAGCGGGCGGCCGTCGTCGCCGCGGCGATCAGCGCGTACTTCGCGGGCTGCTCGGTCCGCCGACGGTCGCGCTCGGCCGATGACGATCCGTCGGCGGGCGCGAGCGGCACCGTCGAGAGCCCGAGCTCGACGTCGACCTCGCCCGCTCCGCCGAGCCCGGTCGTGCGCACCACGACGGTCTCTGCCTCGACCCGCCGCTCCTCCGCCGCCGCGTCGTCGGCCGCGTCGGCGGTCGCATCGTCGGCGTCGGCCCCGTCGGCGTCGGCGTCGGCGTCGTCATCATCCGGGCGCATGACGAACGCCCGCACCCGGGTGAACCCCTCGTCGTAGCGGAAGCCGAGGTCGTCGGCGCCCATCGGGGCGCCCTTCGCGCCGGCGCGCTTCGCGGCCTTCGCCTCCGTCTTCGGGTCGTGCTCGACGCCGTCGACGACGAGCGTGACGGTGGTGTCCAACAGCCGGTGCCGCACGCGGACGACATAGTCGTGACCGTGCGCCCGCCCCGCGTACTCGACGTCGGCCCCGAAGCGGGTGCTCGGCGCCTCGCCGAAGGGGATCTCCTCATCGTCGGAGCCGTCGGCGGGCGCGAGGTCGGCGGACGCGGCGGGCGGGGCGTCCTCGAGGTCATCGGCAGCGAGCATGCACCCAGTGTGCAGAACCGTCGGCCGCGGGGCGTCCGCCGACCGGCCTGTTCCCCTCCGCCGACCGGCCTGTTCCCCTCCGCCGACCGGCCTGTTCCCCTCCGCCGACCGGCCCTGCCGTCTCCGCCAACCGACGGAGGCCGGACGGCCGATGTGAGGTCCGAGCCTGACCCCTGGCCGGGGCGCACCGGCGCGGCTACCATCGGAGCGTCCCATCCCGCAGTGCATCTACCTCGGGTCCCCAGGGGGATCGTCCAAGGCGGCACACACCGTCCGGAGGATCCGTGACCACACCGAGCAGCAGCCCGGGAGCGGCGCAGGAGCCGCAGCCCACGCTCATCCGCGCCGCCGGCGCCGCCTACTTCCCGATCGCCTTCATCGCCCGCTTCCCCTTCGCGATGATGATCGTCGGCACCCTGACCCTCGTCGTCGCCGCCCGCGACTCCATCGCGCTCGGCGGGCTGAACTCCGCCGTCGTCGGCCTCGGCTCGGCCCTCGTGGGGCCGCTGCTCGGCGCCGCCGCCGACCGCATCGGCCAGCGCCGCGTCGTCCTGCTGTCGGGGATCGCGAACTCGCTCGCGCTGCTCGCGCTCGCGGCCATCGCCTTCAGCTCCCTGCCGGATATCGCGGTGCTCGCCGCCGGCTTCCTGATCGGCGCCTCGTCCCCGCAGATCGGGCCGTTCTCCCGCACCCGTCTGGTGCAGCTGATCCTCACGCGCCTGCCCTCGTCGCAGCGGGCCCGGACCCTGAACGCGACCATGGGCTACGAGTCCGCGGCCGACGAGACGGCGTTCGTCTTCGGGCCCGTCGTCGTCGGCCTGCTGGCGACGACCCTCCATCCGGCCGCCCCGATGGTCGGCGCCGCCGTGCTGACGCTCCTGTTCGTCACCGCCTTCGCGCTGCATCCGACGGGCCGGACCGTCCCCGCCGACACCGCCGAGCCCGTCGCCCAGGCGCCCGCCCGCGAGCTCCTCGCGCCGCGGCTGCTCGTGATCGTCGCGGGCGCCCTCGGCGTCGGCCTCTTCTTCGGCACCGTGCTGACCTCCCTCACGGCGTTCCTCGCCGAGTCCGGCCGCGGCGACTCCGCAGGCCTGGTCTACGGGGTGATGGGCGTCGGCTCGACGATCCTCGCGCTGTCGATCTCGCTGTTCCCGACGGGCTTCCGGCTGTGGGCGCGCTGGCTCGTGTTCTCGCTGCTCATGCTCGCCTCGATGCTCGCCTTCGGGCTCGGCGGCTCGCTGCCGGCGCTGATCGCGGCGATGGGCATCGCCGGCATCGGCATCGGTCCGACGGTCGTCACGCTCTACAGCCTCGCCGCGGACCGCTCGCCGCTGGGCCGCTCCGCGACCGTGATGACGATGCTGGGCTCCGCGACCGTCGTCGGCCAGTCCGCCGCCTCGGCCCTCACCGGGGCGCTCGCCGAGTCCGCCGGCTCCGCCGCGGCCATGTGGCTGCCGGCCGTCGCCGCCGCCCTCGTGGTCGTCGCCGCCGCGGTCAACGCCCTGCTCGGCGAGGGTCCGCAGCAGGCCGACGAGACGGACGCAGCCGACGGAGCCGAGGAGCCCGACGACATCGACGACGCGCAGGGCGTCCCGGTGCAGACCCTCTAGACCTCGACCGCCGCCGCCCGCACCGCGCGGGCGGCCCAGCGGCCGTCGTGGTGCTCGATCGCGATCGGATGGTCGAAGCAGGAGCTGACGAGCTCCGTCGTCAGCACCTCACGGGCCGGACCGGCCGCGTGCACGCGGCCGTCGCGGATCAGCACCGCATGCGTGGTGGACGCCGGAAGCTCCTCAAGATGGTGCGTGACCAGCACCGTCGCGAGCAGAGGATGGCTGCGGTGCAGATGGTCGACGGTCTCGAGGAACTGCTCGCGAGCGGCGACGTCGAGGCCGGTGGTGGGCTCGTCGAGCAGCAGCAGCGGCGGATCCATGAGCAGCGCGCGGGCGATGAGCACGCGACCGCGCTCCCCCTGGGACATGGTGGTCCAGCGCCCGTTCTCGAGCGCGCCGAGGCCGAGCAGCGCGACGAGCCGGTCGGCCCGCTCCTCGAGCTCGGGGCTCGGCTCCCAGCGCCCCATCATCTCGGCGGTGCCGGTCGCACCGGTCAGCACGACCTGGCGGGCGCTCAGGCCCGTGCGCACCGGATGCCGGGGATCGACGTGGCCGATGGACTCGCGCAGCTTGCGGATCTCGACGCGCCCGAGCCGATGCCCGAGCACGTCGACGGTGCCGCGGGTGGGGTGTCGCTCGGCACCGCACAGGCTGAGGATGGTGCTCTTCCCAGCGCCGTTCGCGCCGATCATCGCCCAATGCTCGCCCGCACGGACCTCGAGGTCGATGCCGTCGAGGATCGTCCGACCCTCGCGGACGACGTCGACACCGGCGAGCCGCAGGACCACGTCGTCGGTCGTCGCAGGGGTCGCAGCGTCCTCGGTCATCAGCAGGTTCTCGGCCATCACGTCCCGGACCCTATCGCCACAGCACATGCTCCAGCGCCGGGCGGAGGCTGCGGTGGGCGGGGACGAAGCCGCTCGCGCGCAGGCGCTCGTCGGACACCCGCTGGTCGGCCGCGACGAGCTCGCGGGCGGCGTCGGCGCCGAGCAGCAGGCGCGGGCCGACGGACGGGACCGGCAGCACGGCGGGCCGGCGCAGGGTCCCGCCGAGGGCGCGCGCGAACTCGCGAGCGTCGACGGGGGTCGGGGCGACCGCGTTGACGGGGCCGTCGAGGGAGGGCGTCAGCACCGCATGCGCGATCACGCGCACGATGTCGTCGAGGGTGATCCAGGAGGTCACGGCGTCCTTCGGGGCCAGTCGTCCGCCGACGCCCGCGAGATAGAGCGGCAGCTGCGGAAGCAGCGAGCCGCCGCCGTCGGACAGCACGACGCCGGTCCGGATGAGGGGGACACGGATCCCCGCGTCGGCCGCGGCCCTGGTCGACGCCTCCCACTCGCGCACGACGTCGGCGAGGAAGCCCTCGCCGCGAGCGTCGTCCTCGGTGAGCAGCTCGCCGGGGCGCTGGGCGCCGTAGATCCCGACGGCGCTGGCCTGCACGAGCACCCGCGGTCCGACAGAGCCGCCGGACGAGCCGGAGCCGGCCAGCTCGGCGAGGGTGCGGGCGATCAGATGGGTGCCGCGGACACGGGACTCCCGGATCTCGCGGCGCGCGGCGGCCGTCCAGCGCGTGGCGATGGAGCGTCCGGCGAGGTTCACGACGACGTCGACGCCCTCGAGGTCGGCGGGGTCGAGGCGCCCCGAGCGGGGATCCCAGGAGATCTCGCCCGGGCCGACGCGGTCCTCGCGGATCATCCGCCGCACCCGATGCCCGCCGCCGACGAGCAGCGCCGTGAGCTGGGTGCCGATCATCCCCGAGGACCCGGCCACCGCGACCGTCAGCCGCGGACGGTCCGCGTACCGGGCATGGAAGGCGGCATCGTCGCGCAGCTGCCGCTCCTGGAAGGCGGCGAGGCGATCGGCGGCATGCATCGCGAAGGTCGGATGCTTCTCGCGGATCCGGGCGACACCGGGTGGGAGCAGGCGGACCTGCGGATCCGGTCCCTGGAGCCCGTCGTCGTCCCGGTCGCTCATGGCTTCCCCTTCCGCAGGCCGGCGCATTGCGCACCAATCTACGCCCCGCGGATCCGCGTCTCGCGAACTCACGCCTGGCGGCGGCGGGCGATGCGCAGGACGACGGCGGCGGCCAGCAGCCAGAGGATCCAGCCGCTCGCCTCGACGATCCAGAAGCCCGCGGTCTCCCGCTCGGCGATCGGACCGAGGAGGTTCTGGTCGATGCCCACGCGCAGACTGTTGAGCAGGCCGTGCCCGAGGACCGCCGGCCAGACGCTCATCCCGAGCTCCCGCAGCGCCCCCAGCAGCGGCGCGACCGCGAGGATCAGCAGCAGGTAGGCGGCGGCCTCGCGGGCGCTGAACCCCAGCGCGACGACGATCGGCGCATGCCACAGCATCCACAGTCCGCCGATCAGCAGCGTCGACCGCCAGAACCCGAGCGGGGCGAGCGCGGTGTGCAGGGCACCGCGCCAGGCGGTCTCCTCGCCGATCGCGAAGAGCGTCTGCAGCACGAGGACCGCCGGCACGGCCGCCGCGACCAGCAGCAGGCCGTCGGCCGGGGCGAACGCCGCCGACCCGGTCGCGACCGCGATGGCGGTGCGCACGAGCGGCACCGCGGCGAAGGCGACGACCGCCGCCAGCAGACCCAGCCCGAGCGCCCGCCGCGACGGCACGGCCAGCGCGAGCGCGCGCCGCACGGGGACCAGGGCGCCGTCGGCCCCGCGCGGACGCATCAGGATCACGGCCAGCATCGGGGTCAGCTGCGCGAGGGGGACGATCGCGCCGACGGCCTCGGCGGGGAGCAGACCGATCGCGAAGGGGGTCGAGAGCGCAGTCGAGGCGGCGAGCGCGAGGGCGACGACGGCGAGCACGCGCCCCCACGGGACGGGCCCGGATCCGGACTCGGAGCAGCGCGGATCGCAGGGCACGGGGGTCATCGGGGCGGAGAGGGATGAGGAGGGCATGGGACTCGCTCCAGGCGGTCGACGGGGCGGGGCGGCGATGCGCTCTCGACGCTACGCACCCGTTCGGCGCGCTCCCACCGGGCCCTCCGCCGGGCCGGACGGGGGATATCCCCACCGTCCGCGGGCCCGTCCGCGGGCATGAAGCGACCCCTCGTGCACCTGCCAGAGCTCACCTGCCCTTGCTGCCGTCAAGCCCTGGGGGAGTTCAGCAAGATGACACCGCACGAGGGGTCGCGACCAGTGTAGCGGCTCGCGATGGGGCGTCCTGACCCCGGTGGGGCGACGCTCCTCACCTTGCTCGGCGTCGGGGTCCGCACCGCTCGCTGCGCATGCCGCACCGTTCCCGCCTCCGCGCTACGCGCCGGAGAACGGTCGGGAACAGGCACGAAACGGTCACGTGTCCACAACACCGGGCGGGGACACCGTCGTTCCGGTACTTTGGCCGACACCTCACACGTGCTCCAGCTCACAGGATCTGCGAGCGCGTCGCCGTGACTTCTCGACCATCCCTTCCCCGCCCACCTCTCGGAGGAACCCATGTTCGCCGAACTCATCAAAGGTGCCAACGGCATCATCTGGTCGGTCCCGCTGATCGGGCTGTGCCTCGTCGTCGGCCTCTACTTCTCGCTCCGCACCGCGTTCCTGCAGGTCCGCCACATCCCCGACATGCTCGCCCAGCTCAAGCACGGCGAGAAGTCGGAGGACGGCACCTCGTCCCTCCAGTCGCTGATGATGTCGCTCGCCGGCCGCGTCGGCATGGGCAACATCGGCGGCGTCGCCACGGCGATCGCCTTCGGCGGCCCCGGCGCCGTGTTCTGGATGTGGGCGTCGGCCTTCCTCGGCGCCTCGACCTCCTTCATCGAGTGCACCCTCGGCCAGATCTACAAGGAGAAGGACCCGGACACCGGCGAGTACCGCGGCGGCCCCGCCTACTACTTCGAGAAGGCCTACAAGCACAAGGCCCCGCGCCTGTCGCTGTTCTACGGGGTCCTCTTCGCCATCGTCACGATCCTCGCGATGAGCTTCTTCCTCCCCGGCGTGCAGGCCAACGGCATGGCCTCGGCGATCGACAACGCCTGGGGCATCCCCGCCTGGGTCACGGCGATCGGCCTGGTCATCCTCCTGGGCTTCATCGTCATCGGCGGCGTCAAGCGCATCGCGCAGTTCGCGGTCATCGTGGTCCCGGCGATGGCGATCCTCTACGTGATCATCGCGGTGATCGTGCTGCTGGTGAACTTCACCGAGATCCCCGAGGTGTTCGGGCTGATCTTCGCCAGCGCCTTCGGCGTCCAGCCGGTCTTCGGCGCGATCATCGGCCTCGCCGTGAAGTGGGGCGTCCAGCGCGGCATCTACTCCAACGAGGCCGGCCAGGGCACCGGCCCCCACGCGGCCGCCGCCGCCGAGGTCTCCCACCCGGCCAAGCAGGGCTTCGCCCAGTCCTTCTCGGTGTACATCGACACCCTGTTCGTCTGCAGCGCGACCGCGTTCATCATCATCTCGACGGGCATGTTCAACTCCTTCCACGACGAGACCTGGCCCGGCGAGGTCCTCTCCAGCGGCGACGGCGGGCTCAGCGTCGACGTCGAGCCCGGCCCCGGCTTCGTGCAGGCCGGCATGGACGCCGTCATCCCCGGCGGCGGACCGACCTTCGTGGCGATCGCCCTCTCGTTCTTCGTGTTCACCACGATCGTCGCCTACTACTACATGGCCGAGACCAACCTCAACTACCTCACCCGCAAGCTCCGCAACCGCACCCTCGCCCGGGCGCTGCTGCGCCTCCTGCAGGCGCTCGTGCTGGTCTCCGTCGCCTACGGCGCGACCACCACGGCCGGCGCTGCCTGGGGCCTCGGCGACATCGGGGTCGGCTCGATGGCCTGGCTGAACATCGTCGGCATCCTCTTCCTGCAGGTCCCCGCGCTGAAGGCGCTCAAGGACTTCGAGAAGCAGAAGAAGGCCGGGAAGGACCCGCAGTTCGACCCCCGCGAGCTCGGCATCGAGAACGCGACCTTCTGGGAGATGCGCGCCGACGGCCGCGCCCTCCAGGGCCGCAGCGGCGGCGAGCTCGAGGACGAGGGCGCCGCCGGCCGCTGATCGTCGGCCGACGACGACGGGCAGGCGGCTCGATCGGCCCGCTCGTCGGCCCCTCCGACGACGACGCGCCCCGCCTTCGATCCACGGAGGCGGGGCGCGTTCTGCGCGGGGCGGCGCGAGCCGGCCGTGCGAGCCGATCGTCGATCGTCGACCGTCGACCGTCGACCGATGCTCAGGCCAGGCGGTGCGCCGGGGACTGGGTCTTCGTCGTGTCGGTCTCGGGGAGGTCGCCGAGGACCGCGTCGATCCGGGCCTTCACGTCGGCGTCGAGGACGACGCCCGAGGCCTTCACGTTCTCGGTGATCTGCTCGGGCCGCGAGGCGCCGATGATCGCACCGGCGACGTTGTCGTTGCTGAGCACCCACGCCACGGCGAGCTGCGCCGGCGTCAGGTCGAGCTCCTCGGCGATCGGGAGGAGGCCCTGGACCGCCTCGAGGACCGGGTCGTTCAGGAAGCGCTTGATCATGTCCGCGCCGCCCTTCTCATCGCGGGCGCGCGAGCCCTCGGGCAGCTCGGCGCCGGGCTTGTACTTGCCCGTCAGGATGCCCTGCGCGACCGGCGACCAGACGATCTGGGAGACGCCCAGCTCGCGGGACGTCGGCACCACGCGCTCCTCGATCACCCGCCACAGCATCGAGTACTGCGGCTGGTTCGAGACCAGCTGGATGCCGAGCTCGCGGGCCAGCTGGTGGCCGGCGCGGATCTGGTCGGCGTTCCACTCGGAGACGCCGATGTACAGGGCCTTGCCGGAGTGCACGACGTCGGCGAAGGCCTGCATCGTCTCCTCGAGCGGCGTCGCATAGTCGTAGCGGTGCGCCTGGTAGAGGTCGACATAGTCCGTCTGCAGACGACGCAGCGAGGCGTCGATCGACTCGCGGATGTGCTTGCGGGACAGGCCGGTGTCGTTGTGGCCCTTGGGACCGGTGGGGAAGTACACCTTCGTCAGGATCTCGAGCGACTCGCGCCGCTCCCCCTTCAGCGCCTCGCCGAGGACGACCTCGGCGGCGGTGTTCGCGTACGTGTCGGCGGTGTCGAAGGTGCTGATGCCCGCATCCAGGGCGGCGCGCACGCACGCCCGCGCCCGCTCGTCCTCCACCTGGGAGGCGTGGGTGAGCCAGTTCCCGTAGATGATCTCGCTGATCTTGAGGCCGCTGCGGCCGAGGTGTCGAAACTCCATGCCCACCAGCCTAGGCTCCCGCACCGCCGCCTGGATAGGGGTTTCCGAGCGGGCGGTGGGCGGGGCCGACGGGCGACGTCGGCCGGAGCCGACGAGCGACGTTGGCCGGAGCCGACGAGCGATGTCGGCCGGAGCCCGGGCCGTACCCTGGGCCGGGGCCGACGAGCGTCGGATGCTCGTCGGCCCCGGCGGCGGAGCGCTCAGGCGCCCGCGGGCGGGAGCACCTCGACGCTCTCGGGCGCGGGGCGCGTCGCCGGCAGCGGCGTGCCCCAGAGCGGACGCCCGGCCTCGTCGAAGGGGAGCACCTGCGCGCAGGCGTGCCGGTTGGGGTCCTGCAGCGGATCGCCGACGATGTGCGTGTAGGTGCGCGCGTGGTAGACGAGCACGGCCTGGCCGTCGGACGTGGTGGTGAACGAGTTGTGGCCCGGGCCGTAGCGCTCGACCGACGGGTCGGAGACGAAGACGGGCTCGGCCGACTTCGTCCACGACGCCGGATCCAGCAGGTCCGCGTCGACATGCGCGGTCAGCAGGCCCATCGCGTACTCGATGCCGGTGGCGGCGCCCGAGTAGCTGAGGTGGACGGTGTCGCCGTGGACGAGCACCGACGGGCCCTCGTTGACGCTGTGGCCCTCCTTCTCCCAGGCGTACTCGGGGCGGGTGAGCTCGACGGCCGGGCCGGCGAGGGTCCACGGGTTCTCCATCGCGGCGATGTACAGGCTGGAGTTGGCGTCCTCGGCCTGCAGGTCCTGCTGCGCCCAGACCATGTACTGGGTGCCGCGATGGACGAAGCTCGTGGCGTCGAGCGCGAAGCTCTCCCAGCCGGTGTCGACCTTCCCGCGGTCGACCCACTCCCCCGTGAAGGGGTCCTCCGCGGTGTTCTCGAGGACGAACACGCGATGGTTGAACGTCGGGGCGGCACCCTCGGCGTCCACGCGCACGTCGCCGTCGGGCGCGGCGGCGTAGTAGATGTACCAGGCGCCGTTCACGCGATGGATCTCGGGCGCCCAGATCAGGTGCGACTGGGGGCCGGACTCGTGCCGGGTCCAGATCACGTGCTCCTCGGCGGCCTGCAGATCGGCGAGCGCGCCGGCGCGGCGCAGGATGATCCGGTCGTACGTCGGGTACGAGCCGGTGAAGTAGTAGGTGTCCTCGTGGCGCAGCACGCACGGATCGGCCCGCTGCAGGACCAGAGGATTCGGCCAGTCCGACGCGGCGGCGATGCGGGCCTGCACCTCGGGCCCGACGACGGAGGTCTCGGTGCTCTGAACTTCAATGGTCATGGGCTTCCCCTCGGATTCGGGTGCACCCGCCCGCTGCGACGGCGCGGCACGGGGGTGGAGAGTGGAGAGTACGGCGAGTGATGTTCGCCGGACACCTCTACGGTAAACGATGTAAACGCGTGACGTGCACTCCTGTGGCCGGATCGACGCTTTCGTTTCCAACGTGGAAGGAACGCGGGGGTGGCGCACAGGTCGCAGAGCAGGTCCGCGCCCCGAAGCGATCGGGCGGGCGGGCGGGCGATCGGGCGGGCGGGCGATCGGGCGGGTGGGCGGGCGGGCGGGTGGGCGAGCCGTCAGCCTTCCAGCGGGCGGGCCGTCAGCCTTCCGGCGGCCCGGCCCGCTCCGCGGAGATCGCGGCCTCGCGCTGCGCGAGCAGGCGGAGCGCGGCCAGCACCGGCTCGATCATGACGGTGCCGACGACGACGCGTCGGACCGCCCCGTCGACGCCGGGCGGCACGGCGGCGACGTCCACCGCCGCGACCTGCTCCATCGCCGACGCGTAGGCGTCCAGCCTCTCCTCGTCGAGGTCGACGCCGGCCTCCTCGCAGGCCGACCATGCCCGATCCAGCAGTGGGATCAGCAGGTCCTCCTGCGGAGCGAACCATCCGCGCCCGAGCGCCCAGTCGCGGGCGCGGGAGGCCTGGGCCCCGGACGCCTGTCCCCCTCCGGGCGCCGAGCCGTCGTCGGCGGCAGCACCATCGGGTCCAGCAGCGCAATCGGGGTCGGCGCCTGCCGCCCCCTCCCCCGCCGCCCCGTCGGAGACCGCGGGCATCGTCGAGGAGACGAGGGCGTGCTGGGCGATGCCGAGGACGTCGAGGCGCGGCGGATCGGGGGCATCGATCACCGCGATCACGTTCCTGACCTGGGCGATCCCCAGGCCGCCGACGTCGGTCAGGGCGCGGATCAGACGGATCCTCTCGACATGCGCGGCGTCGTAGTCGGCCGAGGTGCGGGACGTCAGCGTCCCGGGCTGCAGGACCTTCTCGCGCAGATAGAACTTGATCGTGCCGACGGCGACGCCCGTCGCGGCGGACAGCTCGGAGACGCGCACCCCTCCCCCTCCCGTCTCGACCGTTGACAGCGACCAGGATCCCATCCCATCATTAGAAAGTCATTGTTTCTAGTTTTGCTTCCACTCCGATGAGGTGCAGCACGATGACTCTCCCCCTCCTCCGCCGCCGCCCCGCCGAGCGTCCCCCGAACGTCACCCATGCCGACCTCGGCGACGGCATCGTCGTCTTCCACATCGGCATGACGATCCGCGAACGCCATCGCCCTGACCTGTGGCTCCCGGTCCTGACGGCGATGCCGGCGATGCTGCGCGAGCTCCAGATCAACCGCAGCGCCGTCGATCGCGGCGAGCTCGGGCCCGACGACGACCTCGGCTTCCTCCACGCCCGCACCCTCATCGGCGCGGGCGGACCGTGGGTCGTGCAGTACTGGCGCGACGTCGAGCACCTCTACGCCTACTCCCGCCTCGGCACCCGCGCCCACCTGCCCGCCTGGAAGCGGTTCAACGAGGCCGCCCGCGCGCATCCCGGCGCCGTGGGCATCTGGCACGAGACCTATGTCGTGCCGGCCGACGGCGTCGAGACCCTCTACGGCAACGGCGCCCGCGTCGGCCTCGCCGACGCCGTCGGCACCGTCTCCCTCTCCCGCCGCGGCACCGCCGCCCGCGAGCGCCTCGGCAGCTGACCGCTCCTGCCTTCCGATCCGTCGCCCCGCTGCCCCGCTGCCCCGTTGCCCCGCTGCCCCATTGCCCCGCTGCCCCGCAGACGGGCCCAAACGGGCACTCGAGAGTCAGTGTCCATGGGCAGTAGCTGAACCGCTCCATATCCGACAGTTTCCGGCCACTCGACCGAGCTCCCCGGCCACCCGTCCGAGTTCCCCAGCCACTCGACCCGGATCCCCAGCCACCCGCCCGAGCTCCCCTTCCAATCCCTCCATCGCGCGCTCACTCGCGGGGAAAGAGGCGCGCGGGGGTCCCCGAGCGTCGAGTGTCCATCAGCAGTAGCTGAACCGCTCCATATCCGACAGTTTCCGGCCACTCGACCGAGATCTCCAGCCACTCACCCCGCCGCACGCCGCACGCGGCCCCCGCGGGCCTGCGCAGTCGTCGACTCTGCCTCAGGCCACGATGAACCTGCCTCAGGCGGCGATGAACTGGCGCGCCAGCAGGCGGCTGATGCCGGGGAGGCCGATGGCACGACGCGCGACCTGCTGGAGGCGCAGCTGCCGGGCGGTCGCAGGGATGAAGGCCGCGGCGCTGCGGCGTCCGGCGCGGCCGACCTTCTCCGTCGTCGGACGCCACCGTCTCTCGTACTCCGCGAGACCCACCTCGACGTGGGGACCGGCGGCGCGGAGGCTGCGGGCGAGGGCCTCGGCACCGGCGATCGCGAGCGAGGCACCCTGACCGGCCAGGAGGGAGGGGGCGTGCGCGGCGTCGCCGGCGAGGACCAGGCGACCGCGGCTCCAGCAGGGGGCGGAGCTCTGCGCGACGACGTCCTCGTAGAAGGAGGCGGGAGCGCGATCGAGCGCGGCATCGACCTGCGGGTGCAGGCCCGCGAAGTCCCTCCGCAGCTGCTCGGGGTCTGGTGCCGGCCGCTCGCCGCCGCTGGCCTCAGCGCGCCCAGCCTCAGTCCGCCCGGCCTCAGCACGCCCAGCGCCAGTCCGCCCAGCCCCTGTCCTCCCAGCCCCTGTCCGCTCGGCGAACATGACGCCGACGCGGTGCTCGTCGGCCGCGTAGAGCCATCCGGTGCGTCCGACGGTGTCGGTCATGAGCATGCGATCGCCCAGGTCGGAGGCCATGTCAGCATCCTCGAAGAGGTAGCTCGCGACCCGGTATCCCATGGGGAGGATCGCCCCGTGACCGGGGGCGACGACCTCGCGCACGGGGGATCGGACGCCGTCGCAGGCGATGACGAGATCGGGGCGGAGCGTCTGCCCGTGGGCGAGCTCGACCGTCGGCAGGATCCGCTCTCCGCCCGGATGCACGCCGACGACGCGGATCCCGTAGAGCAGGTCGACGTCGTCGGGCAGGCACTCCAGCAGGCCGAGCTCGAGCTCGGGGCGGAGGATCGAGAAGTAGCGTCCGCCGGCGGCGGCGACCAGGGGCGCGGCGTCGATCCGGCCGCTCTCGGTGCCGTCGGGGAGGCCGTAGCGGACGCCGGCGAAGTCCCGTCCGCGGGCTCGGAGCGCGTCGATCACGCCCATCCGCTCGGCGGCCGCGTAGCCGGGGCCGAAGAAGTCGATCATGTAGCCGCCGCCGCGCGGGCCCGGCGCGGACTCCAGCACGGTGACATGGTGGTCGCGGGCGAGCTCGTGCGCGAGGGCGAGGCCGCTGATCCCGCCGCCGATGATCGCGATCTGCATGCCCCCGACGCTAGCGCGCGAGGGCGCTCCGCGCACGGGGTTCGCCCCGTTCGCGCGAACCGCGCGCACCGCCCGCCCCGTCCGCGCGAGCCTCGCGCTGGGCACGCCCGTCCGCTCGAACCGCGCGCCCCGCCCGCCCTCGGCGCTCTCAGGCCAGGTGGCGCAGCCGGATCAGGGGGCCGCGCCCGTCGGCCTCCGTGCGGACCTCGACGAAGCCGACTCGGGCAAGGGCGCGGCGGGAGGCGGCGTTCCAGGGACGGGAGAACGCCCAGATGCGTCGGTGGCCGACGCGGTGGCCCTCGGCGACGACGGCTTCGGCGATGCGTCGGCCGAATCCGCGGCCCTGGAACGGCCGACGGATCTCGAAGCCGAGCTCGGGCTCCTCGCCGGCGCGCTCGAAGAAGAGACCGGCGTTGCCGATCAGCGGCGCGTGGATGCCCAGGCGCCGGCTCTCGCGGACCCCGTACCAGACCACGCCGCGTCGGCGATGGGCCTCATCGCGGCGGCGCAGCCAGTCGCGGGTGATCGCGGGATCGTCGACGGGGCCGTCGAGGACGGTGTGCGTGGCGGGGTCGGAGAAGATCCGGTGGAGGTCGGCGGCGTCGTCGAGGGTGAGCCGGCGCAGCGACAGCACGGCGCCGCGGTCGACGGCGGCACCGGTGACGAGGCGCCCGCTGCCGTCGCCGAGCGCCTCGAACGCCCCGGCGTCGCCGAGCCCTGTCTCGCCGAGCCGGCCCGATCGTTCCCTGCCGTCGGGAGAAGTCAGGGCCTCCAGCTCATCGGCCATCCAGGTCGCACCTTCGCTCACGGACGCGAGGATAGCGCGCTATCCGCTGCACCTCCTGCCTCGTCCGTCGCGCCGCCGGCGCCGTCCGTCGCACCGCCGTCGCCGTCCGCCGCACCGCCGGCCTCCGCCTCGTCGGGGTCGATGCCCTGCGAGAACTGGGACCAGTAGAGCCGGTGGTAGGCGCCCTCGGCGGCGAGGAGCGCGTCGTGGGAGCCCTGCTCGACGATGTCGCCGTGCTCCATCACGAGGATCACGTCGGCGTCGCGGATGGTGGAGAGGCGGTGGGCGATGACGAAGGAGGTGCGGTCGGTGCGCAGCGCGGCCATCGCCTCCTGGACGAGCACCTCGGTGCGGGTGTCGACCGACGAGGTGGCCTCGTCGAGGATCAGCAGCGCCGGGTCCGCGAGGAAGGCGCGGGCGATGGTGATGAGCTGGCGCTCGCCGGCGGAGACGTTCGCGCCCTCGTCCTCGATCACGGTGTCGTAGCCCTCGGGGAGGGTGTGGACGAAGCGGTCGACGAAGGTCGCGGTCGCCGCGGCGACCACCTCCTCGTCGGTCGCATCGAGGCGCCCGTAGCGGATGTTCTCGCGGATGGTGCCCTCGAACAGCACGGCGTCCTGGAGGACCATGCCCACGCGCGAGCGCACGGCGCCGCGGTCCAGGGCGCGGATGTCGACGCCGTCCAGGCGGATCGCTCCGCCGTCGATCTCGTAGAACCGCATGATGAGGTTCACGAGGGTCGTCTTGCCGGCGCCCGTGGGGCCGACGATCGCGATCGTCTGGCCGGGTTCCGCGGTGAGCGACAGGTCGGTGATCAGCGGCTTCTCGGGCGTGTAGGAGAAGGCGACATGGTCGAACTCGATGCGTCCGCGGGTGGCGCCGGGGAGCTCGGCGCGCTCGATGCGCACGCGGGCGCCGTCGGCCGACGATGCACCCGCCGACGATGCGCCCGCCGCACCCGCCGCGACGGTGATCTCGCCGTCGGGCTCCTGCTCGTCGGCGTCGAGGAGCTCGAAGATGCGCTCGGCGGAGGCGACGCCGGAGATGAGCATGTTGGCCATGCCCGCGACCTCGCCGAGCGGGGCGTTGAACTCGCGGGAGTACTGGATGAAGGCGGTGACCTGGCCGAGGGACATCTGTCCGGCGGCGATCCGGAGGCCGCCGACGACGGCGATGCCGACATAGCCGAGGTAGGTCACCCACTGCATGATCGGCATGATCATGCCGGAGAGGAACTGGGCCTTGAAGGACGCCTCCCACAGCTCCTCGTTGCGCTCGTCGAACTGCTCGCGCATCGCCTCCTGGCGGTCGAAGACGGTGACGAGGTCGTGCCCGGTGAAGGACTCCTCGACGTGGCCGTTGAGGCGGCCGGTGCCCCGCCACTGGGCGGTGAAGAGCTTCTGCGAGCGGGAGCCGATGATGCCGACGACCACGCCGGAGATCGGCAGCGCGACCAGGGCGATCAGCGCGAGCTGCCAGGACAGCCAGAACATCATGATGGTGATGCCGACGATCGTGAGGACCGCGTAGACGAGCGAGGCGAAGGCCTGCTGGAGGGCGGTCTGGACGTTGTCGACGTCGTTGGTGGTGCGGGAGAGCAGGTCGCCGCGCTGGCGGGTGTCGAAGTAGCTCAGCGGCAGGCGGTTGACCTTCGCCTCGATCCGTTCCCGCAGGCGGTAGACGATCTCCATGACCACGTCGTTGAGGACGCGGCCCTGCAGCCAGTCGAACAGCGCCGCGCCGACGTACATCGCCAGCACGATCATCAGCAGCCGGCCGAGGGCGTCGAAGGCGACGCCGTCGCCGCTGCGGAAGCCGTCGAAGATGACGTCCATGGCGTCGCCGAGGATCGACGGCGCCCACACGGTCAGCACGGTGGAGATCAGGCCGAACAGCAGCACGACCGTCAGCCCGAGCTTGTGGTCGGCGAAGGTGCCGGCCAGGCGCAGGGTCGAGGGCCAGAACGCCTTCGCCTTCCGGGGCGCGGACTCGCCCCATTCGCTGCTCATCGAGTCCTGCATCTCGAGGATCTCGGACTCGGTGAGCTCTGCGGTCGCGTCCGTCGCGGGCTTCGCAGCCTTCGCAGCCTTCGCAGCCTTCGCAGCCTTCGCGCTCATGCCGGCTCCTCCACGGTGATCTGGGAGTCGACGATCTCCCGGTATGTCGACGAGCTCTCGAGGAGCTCCTCATGGGTTCCGCTGCCGACGACCCGCCCCTCCTCGAGGACGATGATCCGGTCGGCCGAGACGATGGTCGAGATCCGCTGGGCGACGATGATCGTGGTCGTGCCCCGAGCGCCCCGAGCGCCCCGGACGTGCCGGGCGAGGCCCTCGCGGACCAGCGCGTCGGTGGTCACGTCGAGCGCCGAGAAGGAGTCGTCGAAGACGAGCACGCGAGGCTCGGCGACGAGGGTGCGGGCGATGCACAGGCGCTGGCGCTGGCCGCCCGAGACGTCGGTGCCGCCCTGCGCGACGGAGGAGGCGAGGCCGTGCGCGGCCTGCTCGCCCGCGCCGGTGGTGCGGTCCCGGACGAAGCCGGATGCCTGGGCGACGTCGAGCGCGCGCCACAGCTGCTCGTCGTCGGCCGTCGGATCCCCGAACCGGAGGTTGTGGGCGATGGTCCCCGAGAACAGGTACGGCTTCTGGGGGACGAGGCCGACGGTCGCCGAGATGGTCGAGCGCGAGAGCTCGGTGATCGGCACGCCGTCGATCAGCACCTGGCCGCCGGTCGCGTCGTGCAGGCGCGGGATGAGGTGGACGAGGGTGGACTTCCCGGCGCCGGTCGAGCCGATGATCGCGGTGGTGCGGCCCGCCTCCGCGGTGAAGGAGATGCCGTCGAGGACGGGCGACTCGGCGCCCGGGTAGGCGAAGGTGACGTCGCGGAACTCGACGGAGACGCCTCCGTCGCGCGTCTCGAGGGCCACCGGATGCTCGGGCTCGGCGAGCGTCGGGACCGTGTCGAGCACCTCGCCGATGCGGCGGGCGGAGATGACCGCGCGCGGGAACATCATCATCATGAAGGTGCCCATCATGACGGCCATGAGGATCTGCAGGAGGTACTGCATGAACGCCGTCAGCGCGCCCACCTGCACGAGGCCCGCGTCCACGCGGTGGCCTCCGAACCAGAGCACGGCCGCGGTCGCGAGGTGGAGGACGATCGTGATCGCCGGGCCCATGATCACGAACAGCCGGCCGATCCGCACGGAGGTGTCCGTGAGGGTCGCGTTCGCGGTCTCGAAGCGGGCGGTCTCGTGCTCCTCCCGCACGAAGGCGCGGACCACGCGGATGCCCATGATCTGCTCGCGCATCACGCCGTTGATCGCGTCGATGTTGTCCTGCATCCGCTGGAACAGCGGCATCAGCCGCGTCACCAGCAGGCCGACGATCACCATCAGCACCGGCACCGCGACCCACACCAGCCACGACAGCCCCGGATCCTCCTGCACCGCCATGACGATGCCGCCGATCGACATGATCGGCACCATGACCATGAAGTTCAGGGTCATCAGGACGAGCATCTGGATCTGCTGGACGTCGTTGGTGGCGCGGGTGATGAGGGTGGGGGCGCCGAAGCGTCCCATCTCCTCGGTCGAGAAGCGGTCCACGCGCGTGTAGACGGAGCGTCGGATGTCGCGGCCGATGCCCATCGCCGTGCGGGCACCGAACCAGACGGAGGCGACCGCCGTGATCACCTGGACGATCGCGACCAGCAGCATGATGCCGCCGACGCGCCAGATGTAGTCGGTGTCGCCCGTGGCCACGCCGTTGTCGATGATGTCGGCGTTCAGGCTGGGCAGGTAGAGCGTCGCCAGGATCGTGGCGAGCTGGAGGACGATGACGGCGACCACATGCGGCAGGTACGGCCGGATATGGCGCCGGACGAGGGTCCAGAGCATGGAGGGGTTGCCTTCGCTGTCGGGGACCGGCGGGACGCGGTCAGGACGACCCTAGGCGGTGGGGAGGACAGCTCCTGTCCGCAGATCCTGTCCTCGGGAGCCGCCCGCGGAACCGGTCGATCGCCGCCCCGCACCGCGGGACCGTCCCATCCTGCCCGGCCGACGGGTCCCGGCGCACCCGACTTTCGGCGCCGGCGCCCGTCCGATCGACCTGGGCCGGCCGCCGGAGATCGTCGGCCGATCGGCGGAGGCGTCCGACGGAAGCGACCGACGGCACGATACTGACCCCATGCCCGCACGCCGCACCGACTCCCTCCGCCTCTCCGCACCGTCCTCCCCCGCCGCCCCCGTCCTCCCCCTGCGCGGCGCCCGCGTGCTGCTGCGCCCCTTCACCGCCGCCGACGGCCTCGACGCGGCCGCGGGGCGCGGCATGCACGCGGTCTACGGGGATGCGGAGGTCATGCGGTTCGTGGGCGACGGCCGGCCGACGACGCCCGCGCAGAGCGCCGCGATGATCACCGACTACCGGCGCCATCAGGAGGAGCACGGCTTCGCCTTCTGGGCGGTCCTCGATGCGGCCGACGGCCGGCTCGTCGGCGATGCCGGCCTCGAGGTCACCGAGCACGGGGTCGAGCTCGGCTACACCCTCGCCCGCTCGCACTGGGGCCGCGGGATCGGCACGGAGGCGGCGCGGCTCTGCGTCGACGCGGCCTTCGGCCCGCTCGCTCTGCCGCGCCTGGTCGCGCTCGCCGACGCCGGGAACGACGCCTCGGCGCATGTGCTCGCGAAGCTCGGTTTCCGCGCCGGCGACGGGGCCGTCCCCGCCTACGGCCGGCCCCACCGCCGCTTCGTGCTCGAGCGCCCCGCCCGCGCCTGAGCCCGCGGCTCGGCCGTCGGCCGCAGTCGCAGCCTGCCGCCGGCTGGCCGGCGCGGCTCAGCCCGCGGGCGTCGCGACCGGCCCGTGCGTCCAGCGGGCGCCCGCGCCGCCGCCCTCGCTGCCGCTGTCGCCGCCGTCGACCAGCCGGTACTCGATCCGCACGTGCCGACGGTCCTCGCGGGCCTGCATGACCTCGATCTCCGTCGGCCGCAGCGCATACACGCGCCAGTCAGGGTTCGGGCGCCCGTCGTAGGTGGGCCGCTCCTCCCAGTCGCGCTGCGCGGTCGCATCGTCGAGGGCGACGACCTCGCCGGTGATCCGCACCTGCCGTCCGCTCTCGCGCCAGAAGAACAGCATCGACGCGCGCGGGTCCGCGGCGAGCTGTCGGCCCTTGCGGGAGGACGCGTGCGTGGAGAAGCAGTACCCCTCCTCGGTGACGTCCTTGAGGATGAGGGTGCGGCCGACGGGCGCTCCGTCCTCGGCGATCGTCGTGAGGGTCATCGCGTGGCCCTGGCGGGCGCCGCTGGCGATCGCCTCGTCGAGCCAGGCGGCGACGAGCTCGCGCGGGTCCGCGGGCACCGTCGCCGGGTCGAGGACCGGCAGCGCGGGCGGAAACCCGGGCAGGGCCCGCAGCCGATCCCGCAGGGCGACGTCCGCCGCCGCGTCCTCCGCCGCATCCTCCGTCGTGTCCGCCGCCGCGCCCGCGCTCGCCGCCGCATCCGCGGGCGCTTCCGCGGCAGGCGCTTCGTCGGGCGCGAAGTACGAGGGGACGTCGAGCGCTCCCCCGGCGTCCGCGAACTCGGCAGCGACGGCCGCGGCGAGCTGCGGGTCGTGCAGGAGGTCGAGGACGCTCGCCGCGAGCCCGTAGGCGCCGTCGGTCACCGCGGCCTCGGCCTGCTCGGAGACCGCCGCGGCGGCGAAACCGCGCGTGTGCAGGGCGGTCTCGGCGGGGGCGATGCGGATCAGCGGATGCATGCCCGGCACGCGGACGCTGACGTTCCCGAAGTCGGTCGAGGCCGCGAGAGCCGTCGAGACGACGCCGAGCGGCAGCGGGTCGCGCCCGCGGCGGCGCTGCGCCTCGACCCAGCGGCCCGTAAGCGCCTCGTTCGTGCGCACCGGGAGCGACGGCGGGTCCTCGTCCCAGTGCACGTCGACGCCGCAGCCGGTCATGCGGGCGGCCCCGCGGGCGACGTCCTCGACGCGGCGGGAGAGGTCGCGCAGGGTCTCGGGCCGCTGCGAGCGGACGTACAGGTCCAGCACCGCCTCGTCGGGGATGACGCTCGCGCGCTCGCCGCCCTCGCGGATCACCGCATGGACGCGGTCCGACGGCGGGGTCTGCTGCCGCATGAGCCCGATGCCCTGGTACATGAGGCTCGCGGCGTCGAGGGCGTTGCGGCCCATGAACGGCTGGGCCGAGGCGTGGGCGGTGCGGCCGTGGAACGCGACGGTGAGGGTCCGACGCCCCAGCCACACCTGATCGGCCAGGTCGTAGCCGGGATAGGGGTGCGCCATGACCGCCGCGTCGATCCCGTCGAAGGCGCCCTCGCGGGCCATGTGCTCCTTGCCGGTGCGGCCCTCCTCGGCGGGGGTCCCCAGCAGCACGACCCGTCCCGGCACGGCCGACGGGTCCTCGCGGGCGAGCTCGGCGAGCGCGAGGAACGCGCCGAGGCCCATCGCCGCGATCAGGTTGTGGCCGCAGCCGTGGCCGATCCCCGGCAGCGCGTCGTACTCGAGCAGGATCGCCGTCGTCGGCCCCGCGGCGGCGCCGGACCCACCGTCCCCACCGGCGCCACCGGCTCCGTCGGCTCCGTCCCGGTCCCCCGCTCCCGGGAGCTCCGCGCGGATCGCGGTCTCGAGGCCGTGGACGCCGAGCTGCGCGTCGATGCCGTGCGCGGCGAGGAGGCGGACGATCTCGCGGGCGCTGCGGTGCTCGGCGAAGGCGGTCTCGGGATGCGCGGCGAGATCGTGCAGGAGCGCGATCGTCTCCGGGGCGCCCGCGTCGACGAGGTCCTCGAGGCGGTCGCGGAGCGCCGCGTCGGCGCCGGCGAAGGGCGAGCCGGGATGGGAGGCGGTGCGCATCGCCGCCTCGCGCTCCTCGTCGAGCTGCGCGAGATACGCGGTCGACGGGACGTCGGGGGCGGAGGGCTCGGGCGCGGAGGGCCCGGGGGCGGAGGGCCCGGGGGCGGAGGGCTCCCCACCGGTGGATGCGGGGTCGGTGGATGCGGGACCGGACGACGTCGTGGGGGTGGCAGCCATGGCTGGGAGGCTAGCCGACGGTCGCCCCCGAATGTCCGAGGGGCGGTCATATCGCGTCCAGAATGCGGACCTGTGTGTCCGCGCATTACGATCGCAATCCCCGTCCCACCCCCACTTCTCCCCCCGGAGGCGAACCCGTGAGCGCATCCACCCCACCCCCGTCCGGCGCCGGCGCCCCGGCCGACGCCGGCTCCCCGGCCCGCGGGAGCGCCGACCGCGGTGCCTTCGCCGGCCGCACGGCCTTCATCTTCGCGGCGATCGGCTCGGCCGTCGGCCTCGGCAACATCTGGCGGTTCCCCGCGGTGGCCTACGAGAACGGCGGCGGCGCGTTCATCCTGCCGTACCTCGTCGCGCTGCTGACCGCGGGCATCCCGCTGCTGTTCCTCGACTACGCGATCGGGCACCGCTGGCGCGGCTCCGCCCCCACCGCGTGGCGGCGCTTCCGCCGCTGGACCGAGTTCATCGGCTGGTGGCAGGTGCTGATCTGCGTGATCATCGCGCTCTACTACGCGCTCATCCTCGCCTGGGCCCTGAACTACGTGGGCTTCTCCCTCGACAAGAGCTGGGGCGATGACCCCGACGCCTTCTTCGGCAGCTTCACGCAGGCCCTCGGCGGCGAGGACGTGCGCATCTCCTTCGACATCGTGCCGGCGGTGCTGATCTCGATGGTCATCCTCTGGGCGGCGACGATCATCGTGATGGCGCTCGGCGTGCAGAAGGGCATCGCGGCCAGCTCGATCATCTTCATCCCGCTGCTCGTGGTCATGTTCGTGATCCTCGTGGTGCGATCGCTGTTCCTCCCCGGTGCGATCGACGGCCTCGAGGCCCTGTTCCGCCCGCACTGGGGCGCCCTGCTGCACCCGGGCGTGTGGGTCGCCGCCTACGGCCAGATCTTCTTCTCGCTGTCGGTGGCCTTCGGCATCATGCTCACCTACTCGTCGTACCTGAAGAAGCGGACCGACCTGACGGGCTCCGGCCTCGTCGTCGGCTTCGCGAACTCGAGCTTCGAGATCCTCTGCGGCATCGGCGTGTTCTCGGCGCTGGGCTTCATGGCGCAGGCGCAGGGCGTGGAGGTCTCCGAGGTGGTCTCCTCGGGCATCGGCCTGGCGTTCATCGCGTTCCCGGCGATCATCTCCGAGGCCCCGGCCGGCGCCCTCATCGGCGTGCTGTTCTTCGGCTCCCTGGTGCTGGCGGGCTTCACCTCGATGATCTCGATCGTCGAGGTCGTCATCGCCGCGATCCAGGACAAGTTCGGCCTGGGCCGCCTGTCCTCGACCCTGTGGGTGTGCGTACCGCTCGCGGTCGTCTCCACGGTCCTGTTTTCCACGACCATGGGCCTGCCGCTGCTGGACGTGCTGGACAAGTGGGTCAACGAGTACGGCATCGTCGCGGCGGCGCTGGTCTCCACGATCGTCGTGTCCTACGTGGTGCGGGGCCTGCCGACGCTGCGCGACCATCTGAACCATCGGGGCACCTTCCCGATCGGCCGCTGGTGGATCGCCTGCGTGGCGGTCATCGCGCCGCTCGTCCTGGGCATCTCCCTGATCTCCTCGACGATCTCGCTGATCACCTCGCCGACGACCTACTCCGGCTATCCCGGCTGGTTCAACATCGTGTTCGGCTGGCTGATGGCGCTGTCGCTGCTGGTGGTCGGCATCCTGCTCTCGCTGATCCCCTGGCCCGCGAGCTCGAACCTTCACAAGGCCGACTCCGACGGCGATCCGATCGCCCCCGAGGTCGTCGCCGGCCGCGGTCTCGACCTGAGCGTCGACGCCGGCACCCCGCACGAGCTCCGCTCCCCCGCGGGGTTCTGACCCGACCGCCGGCCCGCTCGTCCCCTCATCCGTCCGTCCCGAAGGAGGACCCCGTGTCCGCATCCGCCGTCGTCATGATGATCGTCGCGATCGTCACCGTCTGGGGCGGCCTCGTCGCCGCCGTCGTCAGCATCGTCCGCCACCCCGAGTCCGCGGACGACTGACCTCCGCCCCGCAGGGACGCAGGCCCGGACCATGAGGTCCGGGCCTGCGCGCGTCCGTCGGTCTGCGCGGCTGCGTCGGCCCGCGTGCGCCCGTCGGCCGACGACCGTCCGTCGGCCTGCGCGCGCCCGTCGGCCGACGGGCCCGCGCGTCAGCCGGCGAGCGCGCTGATCGCGGTCGCGGCCGACGGGGCGGTCACGAAGATCGCGACGACGATCACGGCGGTGACGGCGACGACGACGATGTCGAGCGTCGTGATCCTGAGGTGCGCGAGGCGGAGCTTGCGGCCCTGGGGGCTGTCGGAGCCGTAGGTGAAGCCGCGGGTCTCGAGGGCCTCGACGGTGGTGCGCACGTTCTTCGCCGTGTTCAGCATGATCGGGTAGAACGCCGTGACCGCGAGGACGCACCACTGCAGCACCACCCGCCAGCCGAACAGTCCGCGGGTCGCGGGCGGGGCGTGGCGCAGGCGCTGGCCCTCGAAGACCGTCACGTACTCGTCCACGAGGATCGGCAGCATCCGGTAGCCGTAGCTGACGCCGAAGGCGAGCAGCTCGGGGGCCCGCAGCGCGAGCAGCCCGTCGGACAGCTTCTCCGGGTCGAGCGAGACGAAGGCCGCCATCGAGGCCATGGACACGGCGCCGAGCTTGAGGTTCAGCTCCGCGAGCGCGACGAGGGTGCCGAGGTCGCCGCCGAAGAGGATCGAGGCGAGGAACAGGCCCAGCACGTTGCCGCCGAGGCCGATGATGAACAGGCCCAGCACCAGCGGTCCGACCCTCGCGAGGATCACGGAGACGACGCCCAGGAGGAACAGTCCGATCAGCACGGGCACGCTGTGGGTGAGCCAGGGGGCGATCGCCAGGATCAGGTACCAGGCGATGACCATGCGCGGGTCCATGCGGGAGAAGAGCCCGCCGCGGGTGGAGTAGGCGGTGCGCAGCAGCTCGAGGCGCACCCATTCCACGCTGAGGACGTCATGGGTCGAGCGGGCCATCAGGACTCCTTCGAGGGGCGGGCCGCGGGGGCGGCGGCACCGGCCGGGACGAGCATCGGGGCGAGCGCCGGGGCGTCCGCGGCCGGCTGCGCGAGGTGCAGGCGGGAGCGGAGCTCGTCGGCGGTCAGGGGGATCGGATCGAGGCCGAGGCCGCCGCCGATGCGGGCGGCCTGCGGCGGGGTGAGCCGCGCGACGGCGGTCAGGTCGGGGCGGGCGAAGAGCTCGCGCGGGGTCATGTCCGCGAGCACCCGGCCCTGGTCCAGCACGATGACGCGGCTGGCCCAGGCGGCCACCAGGTCCATGTCGTGGGTCGCGACGACGGAGCAGCGGACGGACTCGGAGAGCGTCGCGAGCATGCCCGTGACGTCGTCGCGCGAGCGGATGTCGAGGCTCGAGGTGGGCTCGTCGAGCAGCAGCAGGCGAGGGCGCATCGCCAGGCCGATGCCGATGGTGGCGCGGCGCTGCTGCCCGCCGGAGAGGGTGCGGCCGTCGCGCTCGGCGAGGGCCTCGAGGCCGACGCGGTCGATGACCTGGTCGACGAGCTGCTCGGCGTCGGGGACGCGGCGGCCGGTCGGGAACAGGGCGATGTCGGCGCGGACGGTGTCCTTGAGGAACATCCGCTGCGGGTGCTGGTACAGGTACGAGACGTGGTCGGCCATGCGGGCGGCCGAGCGGCTGCGGGTGTCGATGCCGTCGACGACGACGGTGCCGCTGCGCGGCACGATCAGCCCGGTCAGCAGCTTCATGAGGGTCGACTTGCCGGCGCCGTTGGTGCCGACCAGCGCGATCCGCTCGCCGTCGCGCAGGTCGAGGTCGAGGTCGACGAGCACGGGGGCGAGATCGCCCTTGACGGTGCGGTAGCCGTGGTTGACGCCCTGCAGGGAGGCGACCGCCTCCGCCGTCGGGCGCGGGTCCGACGAGCGGGCCGCGTCCGGCGAGAGAGCCGGGTCCGACGGGCGGTCCGCGGCGACGATGCGCTCGGGGGCCTTGAGGTGCGGGCGCAGCAGGCGCACCGCGGTGTCGACGTCGAGGGCGACGGGGTCGGCGCCGACGGCGGCGGTGAGGGAGACGGCGTCGGGCGCGGGGATGCCGTGGGCGACGAGGTCGTCGTGGCGGTCCATGGCCTCCTGGACGGGGAGGTGCCAGACGGGCGCGCCGTCGGCCATGAGCACGACGCTGCGGGCGAACTCGGCGACGAACTCGGCATGGTGCTCGATGGTGACGATGGTGACGCCGAGGGTCTCGTTGAGATCCTTCAGGCGCCGGTAGATCTCGCGGGCGCGGGCGGGGTCGAGCTCGGCGACGGGCTCGTCGACGACGATGACCTCGGGGCGCAGCGCGAGCACGGCGGCGAGGGCCACCAGATGCGCCTGCCCGCCGGAGAGCTGCCAGACGAAGGAGTCGCGCAGGTGGGAGATGCCGAGCGCGGCGAGGGCCTCCTCGGTGCGCTCCGCATGGTCGGCATGGCCGAAGTTCAGGGGGCCGAAGGCGACCTCGTCGCGGACCGTCGGCCGGACCAGCTGGTTCTGGAAGTCCTGGTAGACGTAGCCGACGCGGCGCGAGAGCTCCGCGACGCTCGAGTCCCAGGTGTCGGTGCCGTCGACGTGGACGCTGCCGGCGAAGTCCCCGTTCCAGTAGTGGGGGACGAGGCCGTTGAAGGTCTTGCACAGGGTGGTCTTCGCGGAGCCGTTCCCGCCGATCACCGCCACGAAGTCCCCGCGGTCGATCGTGAGGTCGACGTTGCGGAGGGTGTCGCGGTCGGTCCCGGGATAGCGGAAGGACAGGTCCTTCACGACGATCACGGGGTCCGGGCGCGTCGGCTCCGTCCGCTGGGGGACGGTGGCCGCGGCGGTGATCGGGGGAACGGTGTGCACGATGACTCCTGGAGTGCGGTGCGCGAAGCGCGGTGAGCGGTGCGCTGAGCGCGGTGCGGTGCGGACTGAGCGGTGCGGTGCGGTGCGGGCTGAGCGGGACGAGCCGGCCGTCAGGCCTGCTCGGCCCCGGTCTCGTCGGCCTTGCGGGACAGGCGGAACAGCAGCACGGCGACGACCAGCACGACCGCGATCGCGGCGACCGAGATCAGCAGGAAGCCGTTGCCGAACTGGTCGATGAAGTCGGGCTCCCAGGCGCCGGCGGACAGGTCGAAGGCCTCGAGGAACGCGAAGCCGAAGGACGCGACCGACAGCAGCAGGGCGACGCCGACGAACAGCGGGGTGCGCGGGGCGGTGCCGGGGATCGGCTCGCCGGGGACGCGGGGACGCATGCCCATGAGGGGCTCGATGCGGCCGTGGAGGGCCGGGATCAGCCACACCGCCGGCAGCGCGCCGAGCAGAATGCCGCTCATGACGACGTCGACGCCGAGGCCGATGATCTCGAGCGCGAGCATCGACTGGGGCAGGCCCTCGACGAGCTCGGCGTCCTCGACGCCGATCCAGACCTTCGAGAGGTCGACGACGGCCGAGAGGACCTTGTCGATCAGCACCAGCACGATGGCGCCGACGACGATCTGCGGGCGGCTGCGGGGATTGCGGATGAGCGAGCCCGCGACGAAGATCGCGAGGAACATCTGCAGGAAGCCCTCGACCTCGGCGAGGCCGGAGAAGTCGCCCATGAGCAGGTCGGTGAAGATGATCTCGCCGAGGGGCGCGCCGAGCGCGGCCCAGAACGGGGAGAACAGGGCCGCCATGGTCAGCGGCACGAACACCATGTAGGCGACGGAGACGTCGACGGGGCCGACGGACAGGTCGGGGATGATCTCGAGGATGATGTTCGAGAGTCCGAAGAGGGACATGGACAGCACGAACACCATGAGCTTCTGCGAGGTGGACAGCTCGAGGCGGCGGACGCCGTCGATCGTGCCGCGCAGGGTGCCGCGGCGCTCGTCCGTGCCGGAGGCGTCGGGGGTGCGGGTCGGCTGGGGGGCCTGGGTGGACATGGGACTGCTCCTTCGGGTGGTGATGCTCGAGAGGTGCGGACGGTCGTTCGGATCAGGGAGATCTGGGGAGGTCGAGCGGTATCGGGGACGGGATGGTGGAGGACGGGGGCGTCGTGGGCGCCGCCGGGGACGGCGGGCGGCGCCGTCAGGCGGGCGCGCCGGCCTCGGCGGGCGCCGCGTCCGGGAGGAGGGCCGCGAGCACGCCGATCACGTCGGCGGGCCCGTCGAGCACATGGTCGGCATGGCCGTCGCGGAGCGCGGCGGCGAGATCGTCGTCGGCGTCCTTGCCGCCGCGCAGCAGGCAGACGTGGCCGATGCCGGCGTCCTTGCCGCCGCGGCCGTCGTTGAGGACCTTGTCGCCGACGTAGACGACGTCGGCGCGGTCGGCCTCGAGGCCGGCGAGGGCGGCCTCGAAGATCTCGCCGCCGGGCTTGCGCACGCCGATCTCGTCGGAGTAGGCGGCGGGGCCGATCGCCCCGGTCAGGCCGTAGTCCTCGAGGATCTCGCGGACGCCGGCGCCGGAGATCGTGTTCGAGACGATCCCGACGACGATCCCGCGCTCGCGGCACCAGCGGATCAGCTCGAGCGCCCCGGGGCGGGGCGCCGGCAGCGACTTCGCGCGGTGCAGCGCGAGGGACAGCCGCGGGGCCTCGATCCGCAGCGCCGCGCGCAGCGAGTCGGGCAGCTCAGCGCCGATCAGGTCGCCCCACAGCACGGCCGGGTCGACCTCGGCGTGGGCGACGGGCAGGGCCCCGCCGTCGACCCGCGCGCCGGCATCGCCCGAGCGCTTGCGGGCGCGGTGGCGCTCCCAGCCCTCGGCGAGCGCACGCTCGGCGGTCTCCTGGTCGATGGGCGCGCCGACGCGCTCGGAGATCGCCACCAGCAGCGCTCCCACCTCGCGGTCGCGGTGCGGGTTGGGCTGCGAGCCGGTGATGACGCCGCCGTGGTCCAGCAGCAGCGCCGGCAGGGCCGCCGGGCGGGCCGCCGGATGGTCCGACGACCGGTCCGACGGGCGGGCCGACGGGGCCGCCGTCTCAGCCGCCTCCGCGGCGGCGCTCGTCTCGGCGGCGGCGCTCGCCTCGAGGGCGGCGCGCAGCGGGGCGAGGAGACCGCTGGGATCCTCGAGCACCAGGTCGGGACGGTCGACGACGTCGAAGGGCGGGGTGTCGGTGCGGCGGTCGCGGGTGATGACGACGGCGCCCGCGCCGGCGCGGCGGCCCGCGGCGACATCGCGGTCCAGGGTGTCGCCGACGTACCAGCAGTCGGCCGGGTCGACGCCGAGGGCCCCGGCGGCGAGGCCGATCATCCCCGGGTGCGGCTTGCGGATGCCGACCTCGTCGGAGTACACCTGCACGCCGAAGAAGTCCTCGAGGCCCTCATCGGCGAGGATCCCGCGGTGGGCGGCGCCCGAATGGGCGTTGGAGACGATCGCGAGGCGCACCCCGCGCTCGCGGCACTCGGCGAGGAGCTCGCGCACCCCGGGCCGGACCTGATGGTCGGCGACCATGAGCGCCATCATCGCCAGCAGGTCGGCGGCGTCGAGCGCGAGGGCGCTGCGCACGGAGTCCGGCAGGTCGGCGAGCAGGAAGTCGGCGACGATCTCGCGGGAGCCGAGCTCGCGGGGCTCGAGGCGGCGCGAGGCCGCGTTCTTCCACAGCGACAGGGCCGTGCGGCCGGCCCGCACCGAGGCCTCGACGTCCTGCGCATCGAGCGGGACCTCGAGCGCCGCGGCGCGCCGCACGATCTCGGCCGCCAGCTCGCGCGCCCAGCCCGCCCGGGAGGTCGTCGACACGACGACTCCGCCGAAGTCCAGCAGCAGCGCGCGGGGCGCCGGCAGCGGGGTCGTCGGGGCCTGCTCGGCGGCCAGCTCGGCGGCCAGTTCGACGGTCGGCGCGGCGGTCGGCGCGGCGGTCGCGGCAGCGGCGTCGGCGCCCTGCTCGGCGGTCGTCGGCTCAGCGGTGCGGGAAGCGGTGGTCACGTGTCTCCTCGGTTCTCGGGGCGGGCCCGGCGGGCGCCTCCAGGGCGGCCCGGCGGCCACATCGCTCACGCTATGAGCAGTCCGCAGGCCCCCGGTGAACGCCGGGTGAACCGACCGCCACGCTCTGGCCATTTCTCCTGAAAGTCTTCAGATCCGCAGGTCGTTCCGCCTTTTCGGCTGGTGTGATGCTCGCGTGACCGCTTCCCGCCCGCCCGCTCGTCCGTCGGCTCGTCCGTCGGCTCGCTCGTCGGCTCGCTCGTCGGCCGGCTCGTCGGCCCGGCCGACGGGCAGTCCGTCGGGCCGGCCGACGCTCGCCGACGTCGCGCGCGCCGCCGGGGTCTCCTCGGCCTCCGCCTCGGGCGCGCTGAACGAGCGGCCCGGCGTCGGCGCCGAGACCCGCAGGAAGGTGCTCGCCGCCGCCCGGGAACTGGGCTACGGCCGCCACCTGCGCCGGCGCAGCACCGGGCTGATCGGCGTGCTCCCCACCGACCTCGGGAACCCGTACCACACGGACGTCATCGCGGGCATCGAGCAGCACGCCGAGTCGATCGGCCTCGGCGTCGTCATCGCCCATGGGCGGCGCGACACCGCCCACCTCGGCCAGGGCCTGCAGCGCCTGCTGGACCTCCGCGTCGACGGCATCATCGCCGTCACCAGCTGGCTGGATCCGACGATGCTCGAGCAGGTCGCGCAGTCGGTGCCGACGGTCGTCATCGGCCGCATGCAGGACGAGGTCCCCGGCGTCGACCACGTGCACGGCCGCGACGAGGCCGGGGCCGCGCTCGCCGTGCGGCATCTGGTCGAGGCCGGGCATCGTCGGCTCGCGCACGTCACCCTGTCCTCGCGGCCCGGCCCCGCGCTCCGACGCGCGGGCTTCCTCGCCGAGGCCTCACGGCTCGGGCTGCGGGATGCGGTGCGGGTCGTCGGTCCCGACCGGGCCGACGAGGGCATCGACCTGCTGCTGCGGGCCGTCCGCCGCGGGGAGGGCGATGCGGCGACCGCCGTGTTCGCGGCCAACGACATCGCCGCCGTGCGCGTGCTGCACCGCGCCTCCGACCTCGGGGTCGCGGTCCCGGACCGGCTGAGCGTCGTCGGCTACGACAGCTCGGCGGTCGCGCTGACCGTGCGCCCGCCGCTGACCAGCGTGAACCAGCCCCGCGCGGAGATGGGGCGGCTGGCCGCGCAGATGATCCGCGAGCGCCTCGAGGGGCGCCTGCACGACACGGTCGGCCAGGTCGAGCCCGTGCTGCACATCCGCGCGTCGACCGCGCCGCCGCCGCGGAGCGCGTAGCCCCGCGGCTCCGTCCACCGTCCGGTCATCCTTCGTCACAGAGATGGCCGCCGCACCCTCCGGCCCCTATCTTTTCTTATGTCCGACCAAAGCGGTCGGGATTGTAGAGATAGAGGGGCTGCGCGGTCCGCCGAGATCCGGCGACCCGACCGGCCCCGCCCCGTCCGAGAGAGGACCCCGCCGATGACCTCCCCCACCCGCCGCGCGCTCCCCACCCGCCGCACCCTGCTGGGCGGCTCCGCCCTGACCGCCGGTGCGGCGCTGATGGCGCTCTCCGGATGCGCCTCGGCCACCTCCTCGGCCGCGGAGTACTCGACGGAGGATCCCCTCCCCAGCGGCGAGCCGGACTCCACCACGAGCCTCCGGCTCGCCGGTCGCACCACCGAGCTGCAGCTCGCCGCCGCGGGCGACGCGATCGACCCGCTGGCCTTCACCGTCTCCGAATGGGTGAACGTCGGGGCCGGCCCCGACGTGATCCAGGCCTTCCGCGCCGACTCCCTGGACGTCGCGAGCAATGCGATCCTGCCGCCCATCCAGGCGCATGCGATCGGCTTCGACACCCGCATCGTCGGCGTCCTCGAACGCCCCACCCCCTCCTACATCTTCGCGACCTCTGCCGCCTCCGGCATCGCCGGCTTCGAGGACTTCCGGGGCAAGCGGATCGCCTTCTCCCAGGGCCAGTCCCAGGGCGACACCGTGCTGCGCACCCTGCGCAGGAACGGCATCGCCAACGAGGAGGTCGAGCTCATCGACCTGCCCAGCACCGAGTTCGTGACGGCGCTGCAGGGCGACCAGGTCGACGTCGCGCCGCTCGGCGAGCCGACCCTGACCAAGTACATCGAGCAGTACGGGGTCGACGGGGCGATCACCCTGCCCTCCGAGGTCCCCGACCTGCTCAGCATCATCTGGGCGCCCACCAGCGTGCTCGCCGAGGAGGCGAACGTGCTCGCGATCCGCGACTACCTGCGCGCCTGGGCCCAGGGCAACGTCTGGGCGTGGGAGAACCCCGACGCCTGGAAGCAGGCGTACTACGTCGAGGACCAGGGCGTCACCGCCGAGGACGCCGACCGCATCTGGGAGACCGTCAACACCCCGCTGTTCCCGGAGAGCTGGGATCGCGCGGTCGAATGGGCCGCCTCGTCGATCGACCTCCTGGTCGAGGGCGGGTTCATCGAGGAGAGCTTCGACGCCGAGGAGCTGTTCGACCGCCGCTTCGAGACCGACGCCGCGGCCGCGGTCGACGCGACCTATACCCGAGCCGCCGACGAGGCCTGGGACGACACCGACGAGGAGCAGTCATGACCACCACCCTGACCCGGGCGGGCGCCGCGACCGGCACCGCCCCGACCACCAGCACGATCGCCGCCTCCCCCGCCGCGGACCCCGCGACGGGCTTCGGAACCGCGGCCCCGGACGCGGCGGGCCTCGAGGCCCCCGCGATCTCCCCGCAGTCCCGGCGCCGCCGGCTCGGCCGCCGACGCTCCTTCCCCGGCGCCCGGCTGCTCGGGCCCCTCGCGATCGTGGTCGTGTGGCAGGCCGCGTCGTCGGCCGGGCTGCTCGACCCGCGCCTGCTCACCGGACCCGACGTCGTCGCCCGCACCGCCTGGGGGCTCATCGCCGACGGCACCCTCGGCGAGCACGCCTCCGCCTCCCTCAGCCGCGCGCTGCTGGGCCTCCTGCTCGGCACCGTCGCCGGCGTCGTGCTCGCGATCGTCGCGGGCCTGACCCGGCTCGGCGAGTCGTTCGTCGACGGCACCATGCAGGTCAAGCGCGCGATCCCGAACCTCGCGCTGATCCCGCTGCTGATCCTCTGGCTTGGCATCGGCGAGGAGTTCAAGGTGACGGTGGTGGCGCTAGGCGTCCTCATCCCGATCTACATCAACACCTATGCCGCGCTCACCGGCATCGACGCCAAGCATGTGGAGCTCGCCGAGTCCCTCGGCCTCACCCGCCTCCAGTACATCCGGTGGGTGCTCGTCCCCGGCGCGCTGCCCGGCTTCTTCGTCGGCTTCCGGCTCGCCGTCGTCGGCTCGTGGATGGCCCTGATCGTCGTCGAGACCGTCAACGCCACCTCCGGGATCGGCTACATGATGTCGCAGGCCCAGCTGTACGCGCAGAGCGACATCATCCTCGTCGGCCTGCTCGTGTACGGGATCTTCGGCTTCGTCTCCGACGCGCTCGTGCGCACCCTGGAGAGGAGGGTCCTGTCATGGCAGCGCACCCTGGGCTGACCCTCGCCGCGGCCGCAGAGGCCGCGCCCGACGCACCGGCGCCGTCGGCCGGACCCGCGCCGTCGGCCGGACCCGCACCGTCGGCCGGACCGGCACTCCGCATCCGCGACCTCACCCGCTCCTTCGGCGAGCGCACGGTCCTGGACGGCGTCGACCTCGACATCGCCCCCGGCGAGGTGGTCGCACTGATCGGCCGCAGCGGCTCCGGCAAGTCGACTCTGCTGCGGGCCGTCGCCGGCCTCGACGACGCCGTCGCCGGCTCCGGGGAGGTGCTCGTCCCCGAGCGCGTCTCCCTCGTCTTCCAGGACTCGCGGCTGCTGCCGTGGCTGCGGATCCTCGACAACGTGGTGCTGGGCCGTCCCGGCTCCGCCGCCCGCCGCCGCGGCACGGAGGTCCTCGCGGAGGTCGGCCTCGCCGGCCGCGAGAGGTCCTGGCCGCATGAGCTCTCCGGCGGCGAGCAGCAGAGGGCCGCGATCGCCCGGGCCCTCGTGGGCGAGCCCCGCCTGCTGCTGGCCGACGAGCCCTTCGGCGCCCTCGACGCCCTCACCCGGCTGAAGATGCACGCCCTGCTGAGGACCCTGCTGCAGTCCCATCGCCCCGCCGTGCTGCTGGTGACGCACGACGTCGACGAGGCCCTGCTGCTGGCCGACCGCGTGCTCGCGATCGACGAGGGCCGCTTCGCCCTCGACCTGCGCGTCGACCTCCCCTCCGATCGCACCGCCGCGCATCCGCGCATCCCCGCCCTGCGCGAACAGCTGCTGTCCGCGCTCGGCGTGGACACCGGCCCCGATTCTGCTTCCGTCCCGTCCACCGAGAGGACCCCGTCATGACCGCGCACAGCACCCCCGAGCAGCCCCGCCGCCTCCACCTCAACGCCTTCCTCATGACCGAGGGCCACCACGAGGCCGCCTGGCGCCTGCCCGAGTCCGATCCGCTGCGCGGGCTCGACGTCGGCTACTTCATCGAGCTGGCCCGCACGGCCGAGCGCGGGAAGCTCGACTCGATCTTCTTCGCCGACGGGCCCGCCCTCGGCAAGGATCCGGGCCGTCGGCCCTCCGCCGGCTTCGAGCCGATCACGCTGCTGAGCGCGATCGCCGTCGCGACCGAGCGGATCGGCCTCATCGCCACCGCCTCCACCAGCTACAACAGCCCCTACAACCTCGCCCGCCGCTTCGCCTCCCTGGACCTGATCAGCAAGGGCCGGGCCGGCTGGAACATCGTGACCACCGCCCATCTCGCCGCGGCCCGCAACTTCGGTCTCGACGAGCTGCCCGCGCACGCCGACCGCTACGCCCGGGCCGAGGAGTTCGTCGACGTCGTCACCTCGCTCTGGGAGGGCTGGGAGCCCGACGCGATCATCGCCGACAAGGAGAACGCCGTCTGGGCGGACCCCTCGAAGGTGCATGCGACCGACCATGTGGGCGACCACTACCGGGTCGCCGGGCCGCTGAACGTGCCGCGCACCCCGCAGGTGCATCCGGTGCTCGTCCAGGCCGGCTCCTCCGAGGCCGGCAAGGACCTCGCCGGGCGCACCGCCGAGGCCGTCTTCACCGCCCACCAGCGGCTCGAGGACGCCCTCGCCTTCGCCGAGGACGTGCGCACCCGCGCCGTCGCCGCGGGCCGCTCCGCGAGCAGCGTGAAGATCCTGCCGGGGATCGTCCCGATCATCGGCCGCACCGAGGCCGAGGCCCTCGAGAAGGAGGCGCAGCTGAACGACCTCGTCCATCCCCGCTACGCGCTCGAGCAGCTCACCTCGACCCTGCACCTGCCCGCGGGCTCCCTCGGGCTCGACGAGAAGCTGCCCGCGGACCTCCCCGCGGAGGACGAGATCGAGGGCGCCAAGTCCCGGTACACGCTGATCGTGTCCCTCGCCCGCCGCGAGGACCTCACGGTCCGCGAGCTCATCGGCCGCCTCGCCGGCGGCCGCGGCCACTTCACCGTCGCCGGCACCCCCGAGCAGATCGCCGACGTGATCCAGGAGTGGTTCGAGGCCGGCGCGGCCGACGGCTTCAACGTCATGGGCCCGGTCCTGCCCTCGGGCCTCGAGGACTTCGTCGACCTGGTGGTGCCGATCCTGCAGGAGCGCGGCCTGTTCCGCACCGAGTACGAGGGCACCACGCTGCGCGAGCACTACGGTCTGCCGCTGCCCACCGGGGTGGCGACCGGTGCGCCCGTCGGCACCGCCCCCGAGCTCGAGCCCGCGCTCGCGCCGGCGCTCGCGACCGCTCCCGCGCGCGAGCCCGCCCTCACGGCCGATGGGGGCGAGCGATGAGCGCGCCCCGGTTCCTCTGGTACGTGCCCAACCAGCTGCGCCCCGGGCATCGCGGCGACGAGATCCGCGAGGACCACGGCTCCCTGGACGTCCTCGCCGAGCACGCCCGCGCCGTCGAGGCGTCCGGCTGGGAGGGCGCCCTCATCGGCACCGGCTGGCACCGCCCCGACACCCTCACCGTCGCGACCGCGCTCGCCGCCCGGACGGAGACCTTCCGTCCGCTCGTGGCGGTGCGGCCCGGCTACTGGGATCCCGCCCATCTCGCGGCCTCGGCCGCGACCCTCGACCGCCTCTCCGGCGGACGCCTGCTGCTGAACATCGTCAGCGGCACCGACGGGATCGCCGAGTACGGGGACGCCGTCACCGGCCGCGCCGAGCGCTACGCCCGCACGCAGGAGTTCCTGCATGTGCTGCGCCGGCTGTGGACGGAGGAGGAGGTCACCCACCACGGCGCCTTCTACTCCCTCACGGGAGCGCGCCTCGGGCCCCGGCCCGTCGCCGGCGGCGACGGCGAGCGTCCCCATCCGACGCTCTACTTCGGCGGCGCCTCGCCGGAGGCCGAGCGCGTCGCGGCCGCCGAGGCCGACGTCCAGCTGTTCTGGGGCGAGACCTATGCGCAGATCGGCGAGCGGATCGCCCGCCTGCGCGCGCTCTCCGAGGAGGTCGGCCGACGCCATGCCCCGCTCGAGTTTGGGCTGCGGGTCACCGTCGTCGCCCGCGAGCGCTCCGAGGACGCCTGGCGCGAGGCCTATGCACGGGTCGGCCGCATGACCGCCGAGGAGAACGCCCGCTCCGGCGGGCCGACGGCCGGCGCCGCGCCGGACGGAGGCACCGCCTCGAACGGAGGCGCCGGCCCGATCGCGGATGCGCACAGCGCGGACGCCCTGTCCCGGGCGGCGTCCGTCGGCCAGGAGCGGGTGCGGGCCCTCGCCGACACCGACGATGTGCTCGACGACGTCCTGTTCACCGCTCCCGCGAAGGTCGGCGGGCGCGGGGCGGCGACGACCTGGCTCGTCGGCTCCTTCGAGGAGGTCGCCGCCGCGCTGCGGATCTACCGCTCCCTGGGGATCGGCCACTTCGTCCTCTCCGACACCCCGTACCTGCGGGAGGTCGAACGGCTCGGACAGCACCTGCTGCCCCTGCTGCGCGACGTCCCGTCGGAGCCGACGACCGACCGCATCGGCCGACCGGCCGGCACCAGCACGACCAGCACGACTGACGCAGCACCGACCAGCACCGATCCGAGGAGGGAACTCCATGTCGTCTGACACCGCACTCACCGCCCCCACCACCACGACCGACGCCGCCGCGGCGGCCCCGTCCTCTCCGGCCTCGCCCCGCGAGGGCGCGCTGGACCGGGAGAGCTTCGCCGGCCTGTTCCGCCGCCACCCCGCCGGGGTCGCCGTGATCACGCTGAACGACGGGGTCCGGCCGCTCGGCTTCACCGCCACCTCGGTCATCTCCGTCTCCGCGCAGCCGGCCGTGCTCGCCTTCTCGATCAACGACTCCTCGTCATCCTGGCCCGCGCTCTCGCGGGCCCGGACGGTGACGATCAACCTGCTGGCGGAGGACCAGCGGCAGATCTCCACGGTCTTCGCGACCTCGGGGATCGACCGCTTCGCCCAGGTCGACTGGCATCAGCTGCCCACCGGCGAGCCCGTCCTCTACGGGACGGCCGGCTGGATCAGCGGCCGCATCATCGAGCGCGTCGCCGCCGGCTCCAGCCACATCGTGATCGTCGCCGCCGACCGCGCGGAGATCTCGAACGAGCAGCCGCTGGTCTACCGCAACCGCGCCTACCACCAGCTCCTCGAGTACGAGATATGAGGCCGACGGGAGCGGGGGGGCGAAAAAATGCGGACACACACTCCCG
>NZ_JBSYXB010000011.1:0-86163 GCF_054114245.1 Brachybacterium netajii (SeqCode)
TGGCCAGAGGGTCGGGAGTCGCTGAGAGGTCTTTTGAGGACTTCTCGCCTCCCGAACCCCGCCGGTGACATCGAACAAACTCCCCGCTCCGCGAGCGAGGGACGTTATAGAGTTACGGCGATCATAGCGTCGAGGAAACGCCCGGTTCCATTCCGAACCCGGAAGCTAAGCTTGATTGCGCCGATGGTACTGCACTCGGGAGGGTGTGGGAGAGTAGGTCGTCGCCGGACATCTTCACCGAGAAGGGGTGGAGGAGCCGCTGAGAGCATCGATCGGAAGATCGAATGCATCTCGCCTCCTCCGCCCCTTTTCGCATGCCCGAAAACGGTCGGCGCTGCCGTCGGCCAAGCGTCGGCCACGACTCCGCCGGCGGTCGCCCCGCAGCCTGCGGCCACCTCACTGCCGTCACCCACCCCGCTGCCTCCGGCCCGCACGACGCAGCTCTGCACGGGGCCTCTGCATCTGCCCTCTCGTGCCCTCTCGGCGACCCCTGCGGGCCCGAGGGCCCGAGTGACGCGGGGTAAGCCGCACGCTGTTCCCGAGGAGCGCCACAGGCCCGTGAGAGGCGCCGGGGGCGCCCGCGGGCAGTGCCGCGCCCGCGGGCAGCGCCGGTGCCCGTGCGGTGCCGGTGCAGGGCCATGACGTCCCGAGCCGTCCCTGCCGCCTCGGCACGGTGTCAGCGGTGCCGTCGGCCCCGGGCACCCTGCCCTGGAGCTGCGGGGCGGCCCCCGCCGCACCAGAGGGAACGGCACCCCCAGGAGCGTCTCGAGGAGTGAGCGAGCGCACATACCCTCAAATGGTAATGATTATCGTGAGCTGATAGTTTTCTGGCATGAATCTGATGAGAACGATTGTCATGAAGCGTCGCGTCCTGGCGCTGGCTGGCGTCGGCGTCCTTGCCCTGTCGGCGTGCGGCGCCAGCGGCGGCAACTCTGCGGCCTCCGACGGCTCCGCTGCGTCGGACGGCTCGACCACCGCCGCCGACTCCGCCTCGACCGAGATCGAGCGCACCGAGGTCGGCGCGCTGACCCCGCGCATCGTCCTCGCCTACGACGGCGGCGTGATCACCCTCGACTCCTCCGACGGCACGGTCCTAGACGACACCGAGATCGCCGGCTACGTGCGGCTGAACGCGGCCGGCGACGGCCGCAGCGTCGCCGTGAGCGCCTCGGACACCTTCAGGATCTACGACTCCGGCCTCGAGGCCGTCGCCCACGGCGACCACTTCCACTACTACGAGCAGACCCCGCATCTGACGGACCTGTCCTTCGAGGCGCCCTCGCCCGGCCATGTCGTGGCCGAGGACGGTCGCACGGCGTTCTTCGCCGACGGCACCGGCGCGATCACGATCATCGACCCGACCGCCCTCGCCGACGGCGAGCTGGACGTGCTCGAGGAGACCGCGGCGGATGCCCCGCACCACGGCGTTGCGGTCCCGCTGTCCGACGGGGACCTGCTGCTCACGCAGGGCACCGAGGAGTCCCGCAGCACCGTCCAGGTGCTCGACGCCGACGGCAACCTCGTCGCCGAGACGGATGACTGCCCCGGCGTGCACGGCGAGGCCGTCGCCCAGGCCACCGAGTCCGGTGACGTCGTCTCCCTCGGCTGCGAGAACGGCCCGGTCGTCTACCGCGACGGCGAGTTCCACAAGGTCGCCGTGGACACCGACTACCAGCGCTCCGGCAACCAGAAGGGCAGCGCCGACTCCCCGATCGTCCTGGCGGACAACAAGGTCGAGGCCGATCCCGAGGGCGGCACCGAGCACCCCACCACGATCGCCCTGATCGACACCCGTGACGACTCGATGACCACCGTCGATCTCGGCTCCCCCTACTGGTTCCGCTCCCTGGACCGCGGTCCCGATGGGGAGGCCCTGGTCCTCACCGGCGACGGCGAGCTGAACATCCTCGACCCGGAGACCGGCGAGATGATCCACGAGGTCAAGGTCATGGACGAGTGGACCGAGCCCGATGAGTGGCAGACCGCCGGCCCGATGCTGGCGGTGGCCGACGGCACCGCGTTCGTCGTCGACCCCGACGCCCAGAAGCTCACCATGGTCGACGTGGCCAGCGGCGAGATCTACCGCGAGCTCGACCTGACGGTCGTCCCCCACGAGATCCAGGTGACCACCGGCACCGTCTCCGGCGAGTACACCGTCGGCGGCGAGAGCTCCGACGAGGACGAGCACGACCACGAGCACGATCACGCGGACGAGGAGTCCGACGAGGACGGGCACGACCACGAGCACGACCACGCGGATGAGGAGTCCGAGGAGGATCACGACCACGAGTCCTGATCCGGACGGCGCCTGATCGGCGCAGCACCTCGATGCGCACCACCAGCGCGTCCTGACGTGCACCACGAGAACAGGCCAGGTTTGGGCATCGCCCGGACCTGGCCTGTCGTCATGCTGCGGATCGGCCGCGCGCCCGCCGCGCCCGTCGGCTGAGCATCAGCCTCGGCTGAGCCCGCCCGTCGGCCGCAGTGCCAGCGCGCCGGCCGCGGGGCCCTCGCCCGACGATCAGTCCTGCGGCGCGGCCTCCAGGCCGTCGCGGGCGGCGGCCTCCTCGGCGGACTCCTCGCGGAGCCGACGCCCGGCGACGTAGCCGATCAGGGCGATCCCGATGATGAAGGCGAGGGTGCCGAGGGTGAGCGCCTCGAAGGCGGCGTAGGGGACGCCCATGGCGGTGGAGAAGTCGTAGTCCAGGCCGATGAGGGACTCGAGGGTGCCGGGGAAGATCGACACCCAGGAGCCGAGCGCGACGAAGCCCGTGGTGACGACGCCGAAGGCGATGAAGACGCCGTTGCCGCCGGGGACGCGGAAGGGACGCGGGACCTCGGGGTGCTTCAGGCGCAGGCGGACGGCCGCGGGGATCACGATGAGGTAGCTGAACAGGTAGGTCGTGATCGCGACCGAGAGCACCACGTCGAACAGGGCGGCGCTCGAGCCGGTCAGCTGCATCGCGGCGATCATGAACACCGTCGAGATCGTGCCGGAGAGCAGGTTGACGCGGATCGGGGTGCCGAGGGTGCGGTGGAAGCGTCCGAAGAAGCCGCCGAAGAAGGAGCCGTCGGCCGCGGCGATCGCCTGCATGCGGTCGGACATGATCATCCAGGCGGCGCCCTGGCCGATGTTCGCCAGCAGGAACAGCAGCACGGCGAGCGTCAGCATCGTCGGCGCGGCGGAGCCGTAGACGGAGAAGACGGTCGCGACCGCGGTGATCAGACCCGAGACGCCGTCGATGTCGGAGTGGGGGATGACCAGCAGGATCGTGAACACCGGGATCAGGTAGAGCACGCCCGCCATCGCGGAGGAGCGCAGGACGGAGAAGGCGACGTCCTTGGTCGCGTCCTTCATCTCGCCGGAGGCGCTCGAGCCGGACTCGAAGCCGAGGAAGGCGAACAGCAGCAGCGGGATCAGGGTGATGAACCCGGCGGCGGTGGGGGAGAAGCTGCCGATCGGGAGGTCCTGGATGCCGTGCTCGATCGCATAGACGACGGCGGTGACCACGAAGATCGCCAGGAACACGATCTTGCAGACGGCGCCCATGGTGGGGATCCACTTGGCCCGGCGCAGCGAGAGCACGGCCGCGAGGACCGTCAGCCAGATGAAGAGGATCTTGAAGGCGTAGTCGGCGGCGGAGCCGGGCGCGAAGTGCACGAGATGCTCGCGCGCCGCCTCGGCGTTGAGGAAGGCCATGGAGCCGCCGACCCACACGGGCTGCGTGATCCACGTGAAGGCGGAGGCGACGGCCGCGGCGGGGCGTCCGAAGGCCGTGCGGACCCACAGGTAGACGCCGCCTTCGCCGACGAACGCGGAGCCGGTCTCCGCGAAGATCAGCGCGTAGGGGATCAGGAACACGATGATCAGGAAGACCAGCCAGGTGAAGGTCTCCGGACCCTGGGCGGACACCGAGCCGAGCATCTCGAGGCCGACGACCGCCGAGACCACGATGAAGATGATGTCGAAGCGCCCCAGGGTCTTGTGGAGCACCGCGTTCTGCTGCTGCGCGTACTGGGTGCTGCCGGAGCTGCCGGGATCGGGCATGAGGAGGATCGTCTCCGAGGTGGGGGATGGTCGCGCCGGGACGGACCAGGCCCCCGGGACGGCGACCTGCCTCGTCAGGCTGTGCACCGGCGCGCGAAGGGACCGCACGAGCATAGTCCTCGCCTCCCCGTCGGCGCACTCCATGCCGACGGATGCCACGCGGCCGACGGGCGCTGCGCGGCGGGCGAGCGCGTGCGGCCGGCAAGCGCGTGCGGCCGGCGAGCACGTGCGGCCGGTGGGCGGGTGCGGTCGACGGAGCGCGGCGGCGCAACGAGTCAGCAGGCCAGCGAGTCAGCAGGCCGGTCGGTCAGCGGGCGCGCCAGCTCCCCACCTCGATCTCCGCCCCGCCGTCGATCCCGGCCCTGAGGTCGAACGGCGCCGGCCCGGGGCCTGTGCCCAGGGGATCATCGCCCGACCCCGTGTCGAACGGGATGGGCTCCCAGACGTCGTCGTCGGATGCGCTGTCTCCGGAGGCGATGCTCCCGTCGGACGGGTCGAGCCGGAGGCTCAGCGTCTGGGGCGTGGTCTGATCGGCGGCCGCGCCGTAGCCGGGCCAGTGCAGCGAGGATGCCGCGGTGTCGCCGGGGCGGAGCCCGATGCCGTCCGTCCCGGTCTCGCGCTCGGCTCCACCGGCTTCGGCGTCGTCGGCGGACTCGGGGGCGTCCGACCGCTGGTCGAGGGCGATCTCCTCGCCGCCCTGCTCGAGGCGCAGCTGCGGGGCCCCGACCAGCGCGCACGGCGCGGCGCCGGTGTTCGTCGCGCGCAGCTCGGCGTAGCCGTCGCCCACGGCCCGGTCCCAGCCGGCGACCGTCAGCGCGAGATCATCGGCGCGGCAGGCCGGGAGACCGGCGGGATCGAGGGCGGAGGCCGACGGGCCCGCGTCATCCTCGGGCGATGCTGCGGACGGCGGCTGTATCGCCGGGTCGGTGCCGTCGGCGGGTGTGGAGGAGGCCTGGTCCTCGGGGACGTCCACGACGGCCGGGGCCTCGGCCTCGGGGCGGGCGTCCGACGGCGGCGCGGGGATGGGGAGCGCGGCGAGGACCGCGGCGGCCGCGATCACGACGAACGTCGTCCGCCGGAGGACCGGCGCGGCGAAGGGATCGGACGGCGCCGACGGCGGGCCCGGGTCCGACACCGTCGGGGCCGACGCCCGGGCGTCGGCCTTGAGGACCTCGTGGACGATCGTCGAGGCGACGGCGAGGGCCGCGGCGCCGGCGGGGATCGAGAGCTGCGGGACGAGGATCAGGAGCAGCACCATGGCGCTCCCCGTCGGCGGGATGATGACGGCGCCCGTGAGCAGCGGCAGACCGGCGAGCACCAGGACGCCGCCCGCCCCCAGCGTGCCGATCGCGTCCGAGCGGGACACCGGACGCAGCCGTCGTCGCAGCCACCAGCCGGCGAAGGTCAGCACGGCGATGGCCGCGGCGACGGCGAACGGACGGGACACTACGATCGCCGACCGCATCGCGACCGCGAGCAGTGCCGCGATCACCGCCGAGGACGGGAGCGCCAGCAGGAGGGTGCGGCCGGCGCGCCGTGCGCGCACGAGGATCCGTCGCTCCGCCGGCGCGACGGCGCCGGGCTCGAGACCGGCGCCGGGTGCGCCTGCGGCCCCGCCCGGTCCGACGGTCCCGGGCCGGGCCGCCGTGGAGGCGCCCAGGCCGATCAGGAGCCAGCCGATCGTCGAGGTCAGGGCGCCGCCGACGGCGATGCGTAGGTAGTGGGTGCGCGCCGTCGACCACAGGTCGATGCAGGAGGTCTCCGAGCAGTCGAACGCCCAGCTCGGCGGCGGACCGAGGCGGGAGGCCCACAGGCCGGCGACGGCCATGGCCGCGATCGAGGCGATGAGCAGCACGGTTCCGACTCGGCGCAGCTGCGGCCGGCTGCGGCCGGTCGAGGGCGCACCGGAGGCGGAGGACGCGGCGGACGCTGGAGGCACGGTCCCGACTCTAGATGCCGTCGATCATGGCGTCGGCAGTACCGGTAGGGGTCGGGTCGCGCGTGAGATGGGCTGACCGGAGCGGCGGGGTCGCGTTACGCCTCTCAAGCGCGTGAGGAGATCTGATGTACTCGGCCGCGAGAGACATCGAGGAATGCGGCGATGTCGGCGTCGCGGAACTCGGCGCGCTTCAGATCCTCGACGAGCTCACGCATCTCCTGCGCGGCGCACGCCTGTGCACGGGCGGCGTCGCGGGATGAGCGACGTGCACGTCGGATTCGATCGGCGAAGTCGTCCAGGCCGGGGGTGAGGGTGATCGTCCAGCCGCTATGGTCCGTGTCCTCATCGATGGTGTCGAGATAGTCGCGGATCTGCTGAGGTGCGGCGGCGAGCGTGCGGGATTGGGTGACGACCTCGTCATCGATGGCGAGTTCCCACCCATGTTCCCAGCGAGTGGCTGTGGCGGTGATGGTGGTCATCAGCGGTTCTCCTCCTGGTCGATGGCCTTCAATGCTCTGCGGACGAGCCCCGGAGAGATATCACGGGTCTGTGTGATGACGACGGTGGTACCGGTCGGGCCGGTCCAGACCTCGTGGTCGCCCTTGCCCTGACGGGAGATGAAACCGGCGTTACGGAGGAGGATGGCAAGGTCTCGGTACTTCATCGGCCTTGTCGCCACTTTAGTCTAGTCCCCCTAGACATGCAATGTCTAGGGGGGGTAGACAAAACTCGATATCGTGTCGGTTCGGCGTGCATGAGGGTCGATGGAGCCGCAGATGGTGCGCAGAATCGAACCGGCACCCGAGCTCAGTCGATCCCGAGCTCCACGGCCAGGGTCCGGCGCAGCTGCGCGAAGGCGCGGCGATGCATCGGCGAGCCGCCGCCGTCGGGCGTCGAGCCGTCGCGTCCCGCGTCGGCGGCGCCGTCGGCCCCCGCCCCCGGAGCCCCGGCGGCGCGGGAGGCGAGGTGGACGAGCATGCCGGTGCGCTCGTAGGCGGTCCATGCGCGCATGCGCGCGCGCAGGGCGGCGACGTCGGAGACCGAGGCCGGGACCTCGCCCGCGGTCCCCTGATCGGCCGCGAGGCGATGGCGCTCATCGACGTAGGCGGCCACGAACCCGGCCACATGCTCCTCGCCCATCGGCACGTACCAGGGTCCCGCGTGGACGGAGCCGCCGAGGATCGCGAGGTCGCGGGCGGGGTCGTCGGCCTGCGCCCATTCGAAGTCGATGTAGCGGACCGACGGATCCGTGTCGGCCGTGTTCCCGCCGTCGGCCGCATGTGCGCCGACGGCGGCGCTCCCTCCGTCGGCCGATGGACCCCACAGGATGTTCGTCGCGCACAGGTCGCCGTGCGACAGGACGAAGCCGTCCAGGTCCTTGATCTGCGGCTCCACCTTCTTCACGCGCTTGACCATGGCCTTGAGGAAGGGCTTCAGGTGATGCTCGGCGAGGAGCTCGCGGTGGTCGGCGCGCCAGGAGTCGGCGGCGGCCTCGACCTCGGTGAGCAGGGAGTGCTCACGGGGGACGTCCTTCCACGGCTGCTTGCCGAGGCGGGCGGGCCCGCGGCCCGGCGCCGCCACGGTGTGCAGGAGCGCCAGCAGACGGGCATGGGCGCGCAGATGCGCCGGGGTCCAGGCCTGCGGGGCGAGGGCCTGTCCGGGCACGTGCGTGGTCACGACGTACGGCAGCCCGAGGGGGCTGCGCGCAGGGTCGCCCTGGAAGGCGACCGCCTCGGGGCCGACGCCCGCGGGGGCGAGGGCCAGCGCGGCGATCTCATGGTCGAAGGCTTGGGGCTCGCCCGCGGCGGCGTCGGTGTGCGGGATCCGGACGATCACGGGGGCGTTCCGCAGCGGGGCCACGGTCCAGGCGGCGAAGTGCTCGCCGATGCCCGCGAGCTCCACCTCCGCCGGCCCCGACAGCGAGGGCGGCAGCACCGACGGGTGCAGGCCGGGCAGGCGGACGGGCGAGCCCGCATCCTGCATCGGCAGCAGCAGCGTCCCGGTGCGCCAGGCTTCCGCCAGGCGCGCGCCCATGCGGGGCGAGGCGGCATCGGGGATCGTCGGCGCGGCGGAGACGGTCGGCGCGGCGGCCGCGGCGTCCGTCGTGCACAGGGGCGAATCCGCGCTGCACGCAGGGGCCGTCGCCGCGGAGGCGGAGGGCAGGATGTCCTCGAGGTTCTGCAATCCCACGGGTCACTCCAGTCGTCGGCACGTCAGCGGGCGCGGATGATCCTACGCGCCGATCGCGGCGGTCGGGGACCGGTGCGGCGTGATATGCGCGGCCCTGCGGACCCGGTCTCGGAGGCTGTCTCGGACGCGGCCCCGGATGCGGGTCCGGCCCCGGATGCGGGCCCGGAGGCGGGCCCGGCCTCAGAGCGCCGGGCTCGAGAAGCCGCCGTCGGAGTGGAGCCGCTGGCCGCGGATCCAGGCGCCGCGCTCGGAGAGCAGGAAGCGCACCAGGTCGGCGACGGTTCCCGTCCCGCCGAGCTCCCTGCCCGGGGTCTGCGCCGCGCAGGCCGCATGCGTCGCCTCATCCATCCAGCCGGTGTCGATGGGGCCGGGGTTGATCACGTTGGTGCGGATCCCGCGGTCGGCGAGCTCATGGGTGCCTGCCAGGACGAGCCGATCCAGTGCCCCCTTCGTCGCCCCGTAGGGGAGGTTGTGCACGGTGTGATCGCTGGTCAGCGCGATGACGGCGCCGCCCGCGGGGGCGTCCGCGGGCGCCGGCTCGGGCGATGGCTCGGCCGACGGATTAGCCGGCGTCCCGGTCGGCTCGGCCGACGGGGTCGGCGTGAGCAGCGGCACCTGCTCGGCGAAGGCCTTCAGCAGCAGCCAGCTCGCCCGCACGTTGACCGCGTAGTGCCGGTCGAAGCTCTCCACGGAGGTGTCCAGGAGCGAGGAGTCCACGGACTCGCAATGGCTCATGACCAGCGCGCCCAGGCGACCGAGCTCCTCCTCGGCGCGGCCGACGAGGCGGCCCGGGACGGTCGGATCCGCGAGGTCCCCGGGAAGGAGCACGACCCGTGCGCCGAGGCCGCGCAGCTCCGCGGCCAGCTCCTCGACGTCGGAGGGCTCGCCGTTGACCCGCTGGTCGTAGGCGTCATGGAAGGACAGGGCCAGGTCGAAGCCGTCGGCGGCGAGGCCCGCGGCGATCGCGGCGGCGATCCCGCGGCGTCGGCCGACGCCCGTGATCAGAGCGGTACGGGGCAGCGGGCGGGTCGAGCTGATCGAGCGCATCGGGTGCATGGGGTGACCGTAGGCGCTCCGGAGCGGCCGTGGCCAGGGGTTTATCGTGCGGGGGCCCCGTCCCAGACCGTATGACCCTGCGCGTCGAGGCGCGCGCCGGGGCTCGGCTCGTGCGGTCGCCGCTGGCCGTCCGGCATCAGATGCTCGACGGCGACGCCGTGCTCGAGCAGGACGACGTCGGCGATGAGGCGGCGATGGCAGCGCCACCACACCGACTCCGAGCACATGACGGCGGTGAGGCCGGTCGCATCGTCGGCGACGTCGGCGACGTCGGCGACGTCGGTGAGGAGGTCGGCGATGCCCGCGCGGAACACCGGGTCGCGGGTCCAGGCGGCGTAGGCGCGGAACGCGGCGACGCGCCACCAGGTGTCGGGGGAGGCGGCGTCCTGCTCGGCGGTGAGACGCCGGCGCCCGCCGAGGCGCTCGTCCCAGCGGTAGGCGATCCCGGCGGCCTCGCAGAGCGCGGGCACGACGCCGCGGGCGGCGGCCTCGTTGGCCCGGCTGCCGGGGAAGCGGCGCACATCCACGAGATGCTCGATCCCCGCGCCGACCAGCAGATCCGTCAGCTCATCGCGGTCGAGGCGGCCGTGGCCGAGGGTGATCAGCGGGGCGGGCACGGCCGGTCAGTGCTCCCGGGGGCCATCGGCGGCATCGGCATCGGCATCGGCGCCGGCGGAGGATGCGCCGTCGGCGGCGGGCTGGGCGCCGGCGTCCGACGAGGCATCCGATGGGACGTCCAGTGCGGCGAGCACCTCGGTGCTCGTGCGGAGGTCGACCTGCGGCGGGAACAGGCCCATCACCTGCAGGGCGGCGGCGCCGTCGGCGGCCGTCGAATGCGCGACCGCGTCGGTGACGACCGTGACGCGCAGCCCCGCGTCGGCGGCCGCGAGGACCGTGGTGATCACGCAGCAGTCGGTCGAGACGCCTGTGACCAGCAGATGCGGGACCGCTCGCGGGGCGGCTGCGTCGTCGGCCCCGTCGTCGGCGATACGGGAGGTCCCGTCGTCGGCGGTGCGAGCGGCCCCGTCGTCGGCCCCGAAGGGTGCGCCGACGCGGGCCGCGAGCTGCGGGCCCCACTTCCCGAACGTCGGCTCGTCGACGCTCGGATGCGCGGACAGGCCCGCCACGCCGTCGACCAGCGCGTAGAGCGGGTCGTCGGCCGGGACGTCGGCGAACGGCCAGGCGCGGAAGTAGTCGCCCCAGGCGGTGCGGCGGTCCGCCGTCGGCAGCCAGCGCGTGAGGAGCGTGCGCTCGGGGCCGACGGCGCCCGCGAGGCCCTGGATCACCGGCAGCGCGTCGGCGAAGAACGGCGAGCACCAGTCGGAGCCCGGGTCGGCGAAGATCCGTTGCGGATCGACGACGACGAGCCAGGGGCGGGACGCGGGAGCCGGGGTCGAGGCGTGCATGAGGGCACTCTAAGCGGGGTGTGCGGGGTGTGCGGGGTGAGCGGGGTGAGCGGGGCGTGCGGGGCGCGCCTCCGCCTACGCCCCCTGCTCCTGCCGACGGATCGTCCCGCGGCGCGCGATCAGCGTGACGACGAAGCCGAGCACGAGCGAGAGCAGCACCCCGAGGTTCGCGTACGCCCAGGGGCCGTCCCACCAGGAACCCGCCGGATCGTCGACGAAGGTGCCGAGGCCCAGCGGCTCCAGCAGGTAGCCCTGCCAGTTGTTCCACGGGGCGTCCTCCGCATAGCTGTTCACCACGAGGCCCCAGCCGAGGACCGAGACGACGGCGAGGGTGCCCACGCTGACCCAGTCGACGGCGCCGTAGCGTCCGGCGGGGTCGAACAGCGCCTGCTCGTCGTAGTCGGCGCGGCGCGAGAGGACGTCGGCGATGAGGATGCCCGCCCAGCCGGCGATCGGGACGCCGAGGGTGATCAGGAAGCTCTGGAAGGGGCCGATGAAGCTGCCGGCGAAGAACACCACCCAGATCGTGCCCGCGGTCAGGATCGCGCCGTCGACGAACGCGGCGGCCGGGCGGGGGATGCGGATCCCGAGGCTCAGCAGCGTCAGGCCCGAGGAGTAGATGCCGTTGACGGCGCCCGAGACCAGCGTCAGCACCGCCACGATCCAGAACGGGATCAGCGCCCACAGCGGCAGCAGCGTCACGAGGGTGCCGACGGGGTCGTCGCCGATGCGCGCGAGGACGTCGGGGTCGGAGCCCGCCAGCAGCAGGCCGAAGACGACGAGCACGACGGGCGCCGCGGAGCCGCCGATCGTGTTCCACAGGACGATGGCGCCGTCGGACGTCGAGCGCCGCTGGTACCGCGACCAGTCCGCGGCGATGTTGATCCAGCCCAGGCCGAAGCCCGTCATCACCATGACCAGCGCGCCGATCATCTGCTGCGGCGAGCCCGCAGGGGCCTCCCGCACCGCCGCGAGGTCGATGTGCGGGATCGTCAGGATCATGAACAGGATCGTCATGGCGCCGGTCGCCCAGGTCAGGACCGACTGGATGCGCATGATCGTGTGATAGCCGAGCACGGAGGCGGTCACGATGATCGCGGCGATCACGAGGGTGGCGATGACCAGCACCGGCGTCCCCGAGGCGAGGCCGAGGGCCTGGAAGACGGTCGCGGTGGCGAGGACCGCCGAGATCGCCAGCATCGTCTCCCAGCCGATCGAGGTGATCCAGGAGACCACGCCCGGCACCTTCTGCCCGTGCACGCCGAAGGCCGCGCGGGACAGGATCATCGTCGGCGCGCTCCCGCGCTTGCCTGCGATCGCGATCAGCCCGCACAGCGCGAAGCTCACGACGATCCCGATCAGCGACACGATCACGGCCTGCCCGAACGAGATCCCGAAGCCGAGGATCCACGAGCCGTAGCTCATGCCGAAGACCGACACGTTCGCCGCGAACCACGGCCAGAACAGGTCGTGCGGCTTCGCGGTCCGCTCGGACTCCGCGATGATCTCGATGCCGGTGGTCTCGATGAGGGCGGGACCGCGGGAGCGGCCGTCGGCGACGGGACCGCCCGCTGGACCGCCTGCTGGACCGGGCACTGCGGGCTCGGGTGCGGCGGGGAGATCAGGACTGCCGGGATGGGACATGTCGCCTCCGGGAGGAGTGCCGGCGCGCGCCGGACGCGGGGATGGGGACGGGACCTGCCCGGATTGTCTCACCGGAGCGGTGCACGGCGGGCATACCCTGTCCTCGGCCGGACCGCGGCCGCGCGGGATCAGGCCGCGCGGTGCCCGGCCGCACGGAAGGAGCCCCATGCCGCAGACGCCCGATCGGATCCGGGAGACCGCACGACGGATGCTGAGCCTCGCGCCCAGCCGCGTCGACCACATCCCCGCGCTGCGCATCTCCGTCGGCCTCGCGATCCCGCTGCTGGTGCTCCTCGCGACGGACCGCCTGGACTGGGCGATGTACGTCGGCTTCGGGGCCTTCACCGGCATCTACTCCCGCTACGAGTCCACCGCGCTGCGCTTCCGCCGGCAGTCGCTCGCGGGCGCGATGATCACCGTCTGCGTCACCCTCGGCGCCGCCCTCGCCCGCCTCGGCGAGAACCTGGGGCCGACGGCCGAGTCGTGGACCGCGATCCTCGTCGGCTCCGTCGTCGCGGGCGCCGCCGCGACCCTCGTGCTCGCGCGCGGCCTCAAGCCCGCCGGCGCGATCTTCCCGCTGTTCGCGGTCGCGGCCGTCGCCTCCGCCCCGCCCGCCGCCCCGATCTGGACGGCCTTCCTGGTCGCCGCCGCCACGGCCGCGCTGTGCATCGGCCTGGGCCTGCTCGGGCACTGGGCCGGGGAGCGGCATCCCGGGCGGGGCGCCGTCCCGGGCGAGGAGACCTGGACCGCCGCCCAGCTGCGCTCCGAGTTCCTCCGCTTCGCCCTCGCCTCCCTCGCCGCGGGCGCGCTCGGCCTCGCCTCCGGGCTCCCCTTCCCCTACTGGGCGCAGATCGCCGCCATCGCCCTGCTCTCGGCGCCCGGCCGGGCGCTGCAGATCGAGCGCGGCCTGCACCGCGTCATCGGCACCGCCCTCGGCATCATCACCACCGCGTTCCTGCTGTCCTTCCCCTCCGAGCCCTGGCAGCTCGTGGTGTGGGTCGTGCTGCTGCAGTTCCTCGCCGAGATGTACGTGCTGCGGAACTATGCGTTCGCGCTGCTGTTCATCACGCCGCTCGCCCTGCTCATGGTGCAGCTCGCGCACCCGCAGCCCGTCGGCCCGATGCTCCAGGCGCGCGTGCTGGAGACCGTGATCGGCGTGCTCGTCGGCATCGCGGTCGTCATCCTCGCCTCGCTGATGGACCGGCGGCGGTCCACTCCCGCTCCCGCATAATCTCGAATATTGAGATGTATGTCCGCGATGCGATCGCTAGAGGCGGGCGGAGAACCGGGGGCGTAGCGTCGCCGCATGCCTGACAGCGCAGCTCCCGCCGCCTCTTCCGCCGCCTCTCCCGCCGTCTCTCCCGTCGACGCCTCGACCGACGCCGCCTACACCCACGGCTACGGCGACGCCGTCCTCGACAGCCACCGGCAGCGGACCGCCGCGAACTCCGCCGCCCACCTCCTGCCGCACCTGCGGGCCGGGCAGCGTCTGCTCGACCTGGGCAGCGGCGCCGGCACCATCACCGCGGACCTCGCCCGGATCGTCGGCCCCGAGAACCTGATCGCGCTCGAGGTCGCCGAGGAGTCCGCGGAGATCACCCGCGCCGAGCTGCACCGCCAGGGGCTCGACGAGGTCGAGGTGGTCGTCGGCGACGGCCACGACCTGCCCTTCGCCGACGCCTCCTTCGACGTGGTCCACGCCCACCAGGTGCTCCAGCATGTGCCGGGCCCCGTCCGGATGCTCGCCGAGATGCGCCGCGTGACCCGCCCTGGAGGGCTCGTCGCCGCTCGCGACGCCGATTACGAGGGCTTCCGCTGGTTCCCCGAGGTCCCGGGCATCGCCCGCTGGATGGAGCTCTACCTGCGCGCCGCCCGCGCCAACGGCGGCGCCCCCGACGCCGGCCGACGCCTCCTCGCCTGGGCCCACGAGGCCGGCTTCGTCGAGGTCACCGCCTCCGCCTCCGTCGACCTCCAGGCGACGCCCGCGACCCGCGCGGCCTGGGCCGCCACCTGGGCCGGCCGCATCACCACCGCCCCCTTCGCCGACCAGCTCGATCGCGAGGGCTGGGCCGACGCCGACGATCGCGATGCCCTCGCGCGCGCCTACCTCGCCTGGGCCGACGACCCCGACGGCTGGTTCACCGTCCTCCACGGGGAGATCCTCGCCGTCGTTCCGTCCGCCCCGCTAGCCTCATCCGCCCCTTCCGCCCGCTAGCCCCTTCCGCTCGCTAGCCCTGTCCGCTCGCTAGCCCTGTCCGCCCAGTCCGCCCCTTCCGCCACGTTCTGAGGATCGAGTGGGCATGAGCCCCCGTTCTGAGTGCTCAGAGCGACAGCTCATGCCCACTCGACGCTGCGAGGATCCTGGTCAGGGGCGTCTGCTCGAGGGGGCCAGCCCAGGCGCACCCGGGTGCGAAGGCCTCACGCGCGAGGTGCGGGCGAGAGCCCGCTTCGAGGCTGTCCTGAAGCCCCTGTTCCTCAGCGAGCGTCGAGTGGGCATGAGCGCTCGTTCTGGCCGCTCAGAGCGACAGTTTCTGCCCACTGGACGATGCGGGGAGCCTGGTCAGGGGCATCTGCTCGAGGGGGTTAGCCCAGGCGCGCCTGGGCGTGAAGGCCTCACGCGCGAGGTCATGTCGCGAGCCCGTTCCGGGGCCGCCCCGTTCGCTCTGTTACTCAGCGGCCGTCGAGTGGGCATGAGCGCTCGTTCTGAGCGCTCAGAGCGACAGCTCATGCCCACTCGACGCTGCGAGGGCGCACCCGCTCATGCCTGCTCGACGCTGCGAGGGTGCACCCGCTCATGCCTGCTCGACGCTCGCTCGCAGGGCCCGCTCAGCCGTGCCCGGGCGCGAAGGCCCTGAGCGCCGAGGTCTCGCGCACAGGGGTGATGGTGCGGCGCTCGCCGCCGACGATCACGTCGACCAGCTCGGGGGCGCCGGGGCGATCGGCGACGACGTCCCAGGCGGTGACCTCGTCGTCCGCCCAGGTGAAGGAGACGCGGAAGCCGCCGCGGGCGCGCAGGCCCGTGACGGAGCCGGACGCTGACCACTCTGCGGGCAGCGCCGGGAGCAGGCGGATCGCGCCGTCGTGGCTCTGCAGGAGGAGCTCGACGATCGCGGCGGTCACGCCGAAGTTGCCGTCGAGCTGGAACGGCGGATGGTTCGCGAAGAGGTTCTCGAGGGTCGAGTGCGCGAGCTGGCCCCGGAGCATCTGGTAGGCCCGATGCGGGTCGCCGAGGCGTGCGAACAGGGCCATCCGCCAGGGCCAGGTCCACGAGCGCCGCGAATCCCCGGAGACCTGCTCATGCGAGAAGGGCGCCGCCCCACCGGGGCTCCCTGCGCCCGCGCCCGCGCCCGTGCCCGCGCCCGCTGCGCCCGTGCCCGCGCCCGCTGCGCCCGCGCCGGCGCCCGCTGCGCCCGCGCCGGTGCTCCCCGCGCCCCCGTCGGCGCTCGCCGGAGGCTCGCCGCAGCGGGCGCGGAGGGAGACGAGGGCGGCCGCGGCGAGCTCGGGCGTCGCCGACGGGGTGATCCGGCTGCCGGGATAGACGGCGAAGAGGTGGGAGGTGTGGCGGTGGAGGTCGTCGGGCTCGTCGCGGTCGGCCTGCCATTCCTGGAGCTGGCCCCAGCGGCCGATGCGGTCCGGGGCGAGCCGGTCGCGGGTGCGCTCGAGGAGGGCGCGGGAGGCGGCGTCGGTCCCGGGGAGCTCGCCGTCGAGGGCGGCGGCGAGCTCGACGGCGCCGTCGAGGAGGTCCCGGACGATCTGCTGGTCGTAGGCGACCCCGTCCTCGCGGGGACCGTGCTCGGGGGACCAGCCGTCGGGGGCGACGAGGCTCCCGTCGGCCTGCTCGACCAGCCGGTCCTCCCAGAAGTCGCAGACCTCGCGGACGAACGGCCAGGCCACATCCCGCAGGAACGCGCGGTCGCGGCCGAAGCGCCAGTGCTCGACGACGTGCTGCGCGTACCAGGCGGAGGCGACCGTGTTCCACTCCCACGAGTTCCCGCCCATCGGCGAGTTCGAGGTGCGGCAGGTCCAGCCGCGGACGTCGTCGCCGAAGGAGGCCCGGGTCGCGCGTCGCAGGGGCTCGCGCATCGCGCACAGCCAGTCGATCAGCGCCGTGTGCGCGGCGGAGAGGTCGGTGGTCTCCGCCGGCCAGTAGTTCATCTGCAGGTTGATGTTCGAGTGGTAGTCGCTCGCCCAGGCCGGCGTGTTGGAGTCGTTCCACAGGCCCTGCAGGTTCGCCGGCAGACCGCCCGGACGCGATGACGAGACCAGCAGATAGCGGCCGTAGCGGAAGAGGGTCCGCTCGAGATGGGGGTCCGCGCCGCCGTCGGCATGGAGGGCGAGGCGCTGCGCCGTCGGCAGGGCGAGGAGCGCGGGCTCGCTCTCGCCCCAGCGCACGTCGACGCCGCCGAGCAGGGCGGCGAGGTGGTCGAGGTGGGTCTGCCGCAGCTCGAGGGGGTCGCGCCGGGCCGCGGCCTCGAGGCGCGCGGTCACCAGCGGCAGCGGGCTCGGCCCGCGCCAGCCGTCCGACGGGGCGATCGCGAAGCTCGTGCCCAGGTCGATCAGCAGTCGCGCGCTGCGCGCCCCGCGGATGGTGAGGCCGACGGCGGGATCCTCGAGCTCGGCGAGCCCGACGGTGCCGTCCGCGGTGATGCTCTCGAGGACGCCGTCGGTGTCGACGACGCGCACGGCCATGACGTGCTCGAGGCCGTTGCCGAGCGTCCCCGTCGCCAGCAGCGTCCCGGTCGCCAGCAGCGTCCCCGACACCGACGCCGACATCGACGCCGACGGCCCGTCCTCGGCGAGGCCGATCGTCGTGCCCTCCTGGTCGGACTCCAGGCGGAGACGCAGGTCGATCGAGCGATCGGCGGTGATCTCGAGGACGAGGAGATCGGCGTCGGCGCTCGCGAAGGCCTCGCGGCGCACGCGCGCGCCCTGCGTCGTCGCATGCTCGACGACGTGCAGGCCGGTGTCGACGTCGAGGGTGCGGCGGTAATGCGGGCCGGCGCTCACCGGGGCTGGGGCGGTCCCGTCGGCGCGGCTCGTCCCGTCGGCGTCGCCCACGGCGTCGGCGATGGCGAGGCGGAGGCGGCCGGGGGAGAGGAAGGTGCCGTAGCCGGTCATCGAGATGTCGGTGACGTCCTCGGCCTCGCCCTCGTAGGCGTTGTCGTAGTCGGCGGATCCGGCCCACAGGGAGATGTCGTTGAGCTGGACGACCTCCTCGTCGACGCCGCCGAAGAAGCTCGCGCCGACGCGTCCGTTGCCGATCGGGTAGGTCTGCGAGGACCAGTCGGTGGCAGGGGTGTCGGCGGAGAGCAGGTGCGGTGCCGATGCCGTGGACGACAGCGGTGCCGATGCCGTGGACACCAGTGCTGCCGATGCGGCGGTCGACGACGCGGCCGACCGCTGGTCATGGGATGTCTGCATCGGAATCTCTCCACTCGTCGTCCGTCGGCCTGGTGCGCAGGCGCGGGTCAAGCGTAGACGTCGGAGGACAGGGCGCGTGCGCCCGCCCGGTCAGATCACGACGGACAGGCTGGCGACCATGGCGTCGAGGTCGGCGACCTGCTGGTCCATGCCGGTGGCGGCGCCGCCGACGAAGGCGCCGGGTCCGTCGGGCCCGTCGACGACGATCACCACGAGGTTCCAGGCGTCCGTGACGGTGAACTCCTCCTGCTGCTCCTCGGACAGCTCGAGGGTCCCGGAGATCAGCCAGCCGTCGTAGCCGTCGATCGTCACGGCCTCCTCGTGGAGGTCCTGGACGACGAGGGGGTCCGCGTAGAGCTCGCGGACCTCGGTGCGCGTGATGTCGCACTGGAGGATCGTGCGCGCGGCCTCCTGCGCGCCCGGATAGCCGCCCTCGGACTCGGGGAACTCGACCCAGCCGAGGGAGGACACCGAGTACCACCAGTTCTCCACCTCCTGCGAGGACGAGGCGGTGCCGGTGACGTAGGCGTCGTGATCGCCCCAGTCGAAGGCGATGCTCCATCCGGGCTGGATCTCGTACTCGAGACCGCCGCCGCGGACCATGCCCTCGACCTGCGGCTCCTCCGCCGTCGGCTCGGCGAACTCGCACAGCCGGCTGGGCTTCTCGGTGATCGTCGGGGCGGGGCCCGCGACCGGCTCGGTCTCCTCGCCGGGGATGTACTCGCCGTGCGGCTCCGTCGTGGAGGGATCCTCCGACGGCGTCTCCGACGACGACGTCTCGGGCCCGGCGGTCGGGCCCTCGAGGCGCGGGGAGATCACCGTGCGCCACAGGACCAGCGAGGCCACCAGTACGAGGACCAGCAGCAGCACGCAGCCGCCCGCGATCCCGAGCACGGCCCCGCGGCGAGACCGGGGCGGTGGCGGTGGCGGGGGACCATACGGCCCGGAGGACCCGTACGGCCCGGAGGACCCGTACTGTCCGGAGGGAGCCGGGGATCCGACGCCCTCGCCGCCGCGGAAGTCGGGCAGCGACGGCGGCTGCCCGGGGCCGTGCGCTCCGCTCATCCTCGTGGTCCCTCCCGCTCGTGGTCCGGCGTCCCGAGGACGCTTCGGCCGACGGCTCGGCTCAGACTATCGGGAGCATCGCGGTTCAGCCGTCGGTGCCGAAGAGGCGCTGGCCGAACATGGTGTCGCCGTCGGCGATGCCGGGGAGGATCGCGAACAGGCCCGAGCCCACGTGCTGGATGTACTCGACGAGGGCGTCCGAGCGGCTCATCGTCGACAGGATCGGGTAGAAGCCGGTCGTGGGGTCGCGGACGAAGGCGGCGAAGAACAGTCCGCCGTCGATGCGGCCGAGGGAGTCGTTGCCGTCGGTGTAGTTGTAGCCGCGGCGGAGCATGCGGGCGCCGCCGTTGTTCTCGGGGGAGACCAGGCGGATGTGCGCGTCGACGGGGATCAGGGGCTCCCCGGAGGCCTCGGCCTCGTAGTCGGGGGCGGTGAACTCGGCGGACGCCTCGGCGGCGCCCTCGACGGACAGCGGCGCCCCGAACTGCTTGTCGCGGCCGAAGACGTCCTCCTGCTCGCGCAGCTGCAGACGGTCCCAGACCTCGAGCTGCATGCGGATCTTCCGCAGCGCGAGATAGGAGCCGCCGGAGAGCCAGTCCCCGCCGTCGTCCTCCGGGGCGATCCACAGGTGCTCGGCGAGGGCGTCGGCGCCGTCCTCGGCCTTCATGTTGTTGGTGCCGTCCTTGAAGCCGAAGAGGTTGCGCGGGGTCTCCTGCGCGGTGGACGTCGAGGAGGTGCGGCCGTAGCCGATCTGGCTCCAGCGCAGGGCGGCGGTCCCGAAGGCCAGGCGCGTGAGGTTGCGGATCGCGTGCATCGCGACCTGGGCGTCGTCGGCGCAGGCCTGGACGACGATGTCGCCGTCGGACTGGCCTGAGCGCAGCGCCTCGTTGCCGAAGGTCGGCATGCCGGCGTCGAGCACGGCGGTGCTGCGGGAGGCGAGGCCGAAGCGGTCGTTGCCGTCGGCGTCGCGGAAGAGGCTCCCGCCGACGCCGACGGTGATCGTCAGCGAGCTCGGCGGGTAGCCCCAGACCTCGCCGGTGTCCCGCGGGACCTGGTACGGGTTCGCGGACGGGGTGCCGCCGACGAGCTCGCCCGCGCACATCTGCTCCGCCGCCACGAGCCAGTCGCCCATGAGCTGCCGGACCGCGTCGAGGTTCTCCGCGGTGACGTCGAAGGCGGCCGTGAACATGCAGTCCTGGGCGGGCGTGACGATCCCGGCCTGGTGCTCGCCGCGCAGCGGGTGCGCGGTCGCGAGCGGGTCGACGGTCCCGTCGGCGCCGGTCGTCGCGGTGCCGACGCCGAGGATGCTCGCCCCGGCGGAGGCGCGGCCCCCGCCGAAGCCGAGCGCCGCCCCGCCGAGGAGGGCGCCGCCGGCCGCGCCGAGCAGCCCGCGGCGGCCGACGTCCCGGCGCGGGGCGTCGGCGGTGCTGGCGTCCGCCGCGGTCGTGTCTGCGGTGCTCGTGTCTGCGGTGCTCGTGTCCGCGGTGCTCGTGTCTGCGGTGCTCGTGCCCGCGGTGCTCGACTCCGCCGCGCCGACGTCGGCCGCGCCCGCGGTGCTCTCCTCGGGGGTGCTCATCAGTGCAGGATCGTCCCGGCGACCTGCGAGAGGCTCTCGGCGAGGCCGTTGACGGCGTCGGAGATCGCGCGCTGCTCGTCGGTGTAGTCGTCGGTCGAGGGCGCCTCGCCGGCGTCCTCCTGCACGGCCGCGATGGTGGAGTAGTCCACGAAGCGGGGCTCGCCGTCGGGGGTGGTGCCGTCGACGTGCTGGTCGAGCACGGCCTGGACGGCGTCGAAGCGCTCGGTGATGGTCGCGTCGAGGTCCGCGTCCTGGGCCTTCACGAGGTCCTGGACGTTGCCGTAGGCGACCTGCGCGCCGTCGAGGTTGGCCTGGAAGTCGTCGAGGTCGGTGTGGGAGAAGGTGTCCTCCTCGCCGACGATCTTGCCGGTCGCGACCTCCTCCATGAGGCCCTGGGCGCCCTGGACCACGTCCTCGAGGGTGATCGAGAAGGCGGCCCCGCCGAGGCCGGTCTCGGTCCCGTAGACGAGGTCGTAGAGGACCTGGATGTTCGCGGTGAGGTCGTCGGCGGCGGCCTGGCGGGCGGCGTCGTCGGCGAAGTCGAAGGGCGAGCCGTCCTCGGTGAAGAGGTCGGCTTCGATGCGATGCCATCCGGTCCAGCCGGCGAGGACGGACGGGTCGGTGACGGCGACGCCGGCGTCGGCCGCGAGGTCCTGGACGCGGGCGTCCATCGCGACGTCGAGGTCGCCGGCCTCCTCGATGCCGAAGGCCTCGGCGGTGGGCTCGATGCGCTCGTAGAAGCGGCGGGCCTGCGGGAACAGGGCCTGCGCGAGCTCGGTGTCGCCGCTGGTGTAGGCGTCGGTGAAGAGCTGCGCGTTGGCGACCAGCTGGCCGACCTGGTCCTTGATGTAGGCGGTGTAGTTCGTGACCGCGGCCTCCTCGAGGGCGGCGGTGTCCTCGTCGACCTCGACCTCCTCGCCGGCGGTGACGGTGAAGGCGGCGAGGCCGACGAGCGCGCCGACCATGTTCGGCTTGCTCGCGGTGAAGTACGTGCCCTCGCGCAGCGCCGTGGTGAGGGAGACCGTGGTGCCGGGGCCGATGTTCTCCTTCTCGGAGAGGATCCGCAGCTTGTCCTCGGCGAGGATCTCGAACTCGTTGGGGACGGTGCCGGAGTTGGTGATCGAGAAGGTGACCTGGCCGGAGGGGACGGTCGCCGCGGAGAGCTCGCAGGCGTCGTCGGTGATGGTCACCGTGATCGTCCCGGCGCCCGCGCCGCCGCCGTCGGAGGCCGACGAGGCGGAGGTGTCGACGTTGTCGGCGCAGGCGGCGAGGCCGAGGCCCATGAGCGCGATCGGCGCGGCGCCCAGCAGGGAGCGGCGCGAGGGGCGCGAGGAGCGGACGGGCCGACGGGCGGAGGAAGCGGCAGTGAGGGTCAACGGGTCTCCTGGGAGCGTGGGGCGGCGGGGTGGGGACTGCAGGCGCACGAGAAGCGCCCTGAGGGGATGAGCGGAAGGGCGAGCGGGAGGGCGGCGGACTGCGGTCAGGCGCCGGCCCGGACGGGCGGGGCGGGGGCGGGGCGGCCCGGACGGGGCGCGCGGGTGCGGCGGACTAACAGGGCGCCGACGGGGACGATGTACGCGAACCAGGCCACGACCTGCAGCACCGTCGGGTTCACGTTCACCTGGAACATGGCGTTGAGCAGCACGTACAGCCAGTAGATCGGCGAGCTCGTCGCCGGCAGCAGGCCGGAGAGGTCCCAGGCGCGGTGCGTGATGCCGGGCAGCACGCCCGCCTCCTGGAAGTCGCCGATGCCGTAGGCGGTGATGCCCGCGGCGACGAGGATCAGGAACGCCCCGGTCCAGGTGAAGAAGACACCGAGGTTCAGCCGCAGGGCGCCCCGGTAGATCAGCACCCCGAGCACGATCGCGACGGCGAAGCCCGTCACGATGCCCGCGGTCGTCACGTACACGCTGGACTCGATCGACGACTTCACGGTCGCCCAGAGGATCAGCGCGGTCTCGACGCCCTCGCGGCCGACGGCCATGGCGGCGATCAGGACGACGCCCCAGCCGGTGCCGCTCTCGAGCGCCTTCTCGAGGTCGCTCTCCAGGCGATGCTTCATCGACCTCGCGTTCTTCGACATCCAGAAGATCATCCCGGTGGTCAGCGCGACCGCGATGAGGCTCAGCGTGCCGCCGAGGATCTCCTGCGCCTGGAAGGTGAGGGTCTTCGGGCCCCAGGTGAGGATCGCGCCGACGACGAGCGGGACCAGCGCGGCGAGCACCACGCCCGCCCAGAGCTTCGGCAGCACGTCGCGACGGCCGGACTTGACGAGGTACGCCACCAGGATCCCGACGACGAGCGAGGCCTCGAGGCCCTCTCGCAGCGAGATCAGCAGGTTGGGCAGGAACATGGCGACGGACTCCGGGGTCGACGGTGCCCCGGGCCGAGGCGGCGTCGGTCGTCCGAGGACGACGGCGGAGTCCGGTCCGGGCGACCGTCATGGTCGCCCGCAGGGCTTGACGCGGAAAAAGGTAAGCCTGCCCTTGCGCTGCTGTCCAACAGCGTCCATGCGGAATAGGTCACGGGATCGTTGCGAACCCGCCGGGCGGGGGCGGGGCCGTGCCGGGCCGCGTCCTGCGCGCCGCCGGGTGCCGACCTGGGGAGCATCTGCGCAGGTTCCGTGCACGTACGCCGGATCGGTGCGCGATCGGGCCGGGCGTGGTCGAAGCTGGTCCCCGTGACCTCCCCTGCCCCCGGCGCCTCCCGCTCGTACGCCGGACGAGAGACCGTCGTCCGCCTCGCCGCGCTGCTCGCGGTGCTGGTCGCGGCGATGCTCGTCGGTCTGCTCGTCGCGCCGCTGCCGGCGGTCCGTGCGGCCGACGACGCGCTCGTCCGGGCCGCGAACGACGCCCTCGGCCCGTTCACGACGCTGCTCGCGGTGGGGATCGCCGAGGTCTTCAGCGGCCCCCTCGCCCTCGGTCTCGCCGCCCTGGCGGCCGTCGGCTGCGGACTCCTGCGGCGCAGCCGACGCGCGGGCGTGCGCACGGCGCTCCTGATCGCCGTGCCCTGGGGCTGCTCGGAGCTGCTCAAGCTCGCGGTCCAGCGGCTCCGGCCCGATCTCGCCGATCTCGCGCACCCGCTGCTCGTGCAGCCGGCCTCCTTCAGCTTCCCCAGCGGGCACACCGCTTTCGCGGCGGCCCTCTGCTGCGGCATCATGCTCTCGCTGACCGGCCCGACGCCGACCCCGCCGACGCCGACCGCGCCGGCCCCGCGGACGCCGACCGCGCCGTCGGCGTTCCTGCCGCGCTCCGCGGTCGCGATCGGAGCGGCCGCGAGCGTCCTGGTGGTCGTGGCGACCGCCTGGTCCCGGGTGGCGCTGGGGATGCATCACCCCACCGACGTGCTCGTCGCCGCCGTGCTCGTCCCCGTGCTCGCCCTGATCCTGGCCCGGCTCACGGCGCCGCTCGTCGCCCCGCCCACCGCGTCGCCCACCGCACTGCCCACCGCCCCGCGTGCCGCTCCGCCCGCTCACCCCGCCGGTCCTGTCCCGGCCCGCCCGAGGAGGACCCTCCCGTGATCGAACTGCTCCACCTGCTCATGGACCCCGCCGGACTGCTCGAGCGCTTCGGCTCGGCGTTCTGGTGGGTCGCGCACCTGATCGTGCTGATCGAGTGCGGCCTGTTCTTCCCGATCCTGCCGGGGGACTCGCTGCTGTTCGCCGTCGGGATGTTCACCCGCTCCGGGGCGATCACGACGCCGCTGTGGATCTCGCTGATCACGCTCACCCTCGCGGCCTTCGCCGGCAACGTGATCGGCTACGAGATCGGCCGTGCCGCCGGCGCCAAGCTCTACGAGCGCGACGGGCGCATCCTCAAGCGCGCCTACTTCGACCGCACCATCGAGTTCTTCGACCGCTACGGCCGACGCGCCCTGGTCATCGGCCGGTTCGTCCCGATCGTGCGGACCTTCGTGACGGTCGTCGCCGGCGTCGGACGGATGCCCCGGAAGGTGTTCCTGCTGTGGTCGGCCGTCGGCGCGGTCGGCTGGGCGGCGCTGTTCGTGCTGCTCGGCTTCGCCCTCGGCGGCGTGCAGCTCATCGCCGACAACCTCGAGGTCGCCGTGCTGCTGCTGGTGGCGATCTCGGTGCTGCCGATGGTGATCGCGGCGCTGCGCAAGAAGGTGCTCACCTCCCGCTCCCGTGGTGTCGTCGCGGCCGAGGAGCCGGCGCCGGCCCGCGAGCCCGTCGGCCGCTGATCGCGCGAGCCCGTCGGCCGCCGACGATGCGAGCCCGTCGGCGGCCGACGGAGCGTGCCCGTCGGCCGCTGACGACGCGAGCCGTCAGCGCGCCCGGCTCTCGCCGCGTCGGACCGTCGGCCCCAGACCGAAGGCGACGATCGCGGCGGTGATCGCGCCGGAGGCCATGATCGCGGCGAGCACGACGACCTGGAAGCGGCCCGCCTCCAGCGGCGAGATCCCGCCGAAGATCGCGCCGACGAACGCGCCCGGCAGCGTCACCAGCCCGGTCGTGCGGGTCTGGTCGGTGCTCGGGATGAGCGCCTCCGCGAGGGCGTGCCGCGAGATCTCCTCGGTCGCCCGGCGCGGGGTCGCGCCGAGGCCGAGCCAGCCCTCGATCTCGTCCCAGCGCTCGTCGGCCGCCTGCATCAGCCGGCGCCCCGCGAGGGTCGCGCAGGCCATCGTGTTGCCGATGACGATGCCGCCGATCGCGAGCGCGTAGCGGGGGCTCAGCGCGATCGCCCCGGTGGCGAACACGATGGTCAGGCTCGCGCCGACGCCCGCGGCCATGGCCGCGGCCACGAGCGCGAGGGTCTGCCGGGTCCAGCGCAGGCGGCGCGCGCTGGTCACGACGGCGACGGCGAACATGACCGCGAGCGCGAGGCCCACCCACCAGGGGTTCGTGATCACCCCGGTGAGGACGACGCTGATCGCGGCGAGCTGCAGCATCCCGCGCAGGATCGCGAGAGCCGGCGCCCAGCGGCGCGGCGCGCGGGTCGCCGTGAGGACGATCGCGGTGAGGGCGACGAGCAGGCCCACCCCGAGCAGCGTGCGCAGGAGGACGGCGGCGGTGATCACAGGGAGCATTCTCGCGCGGGTCCCGCCGCCCGCGGGCGTGCCAGAGAGTCGCGCGGACCTCAAGGGCCGAGGCGCGATCGTGCTGCGAGAACTCTCACGCCACCGAGCGTTCATTTCCGCTACATCGGGTTAGCGAAAAAGCTCAGGCGAGGCTAGCCTCAATATCGTCTCCGCCGTGGAGCATTCCCCGACCCCCGAACAGAGGCCGTTCCCCATGACCGCGTTCCCCCGGACCTCCGCCCTGATCTCCCGCCGCTCGCTCGGCGCCCTCTCCGCCTTCGGCGCCGCCGGCGTCCTGCTGACCGCCTGCGGCTCCGAGGAGAGCTCGACCGCCTCCGGCTCGAGCGCCGCGAGCGACGCGGGCTCCGACGCCGCCGCCGGCACCGTCGAGGTCGAGGACAACAACGGCGTCCAGACCGTCGCCGTCCCGCCGGCCTCGGTCGTCGCGACCGACAACCGCACCTTCGAGACCCTCGCGGACTGGGGCATCACCCTCACCGCCGCCGCGCGCGCCCTCATGCCGTCGACGAACCCGCTGAAGGACGACGAGTCGATCATCGACCTCGGCAACCACCGCGAGCCCGACCTCGAGGCCGTCGTCGCCGCCGAGCCCACGCTCATCATCAACGGCCAGCGCTTCTCCCAGTACCACGACGACTTCGCGGCCCTCGCGCCCGACGCCGTCGTCCTCGAGCTCGACCCGCGCGACGACGAGCCCTTCGCCGACGAGCTCAAGCGCCAGATCACGACCCTCGGCACGATCTTCTCCAAGGAGACCGAGGCCACGGAGCTCAACGACGCCTTCGACGCCTCCATCGAGCGCGTCACCGCCGCCTACAACGGCTCCGACACCGTCATGGCCGTGAACGTCTCCGGCGGCGAGATCGGCTTCATCGCCCCCGGCCAGGGCCGCGCCCTCGGCTGGACCTTCGACGCCTTCGGCTTCGTGCCGGCGCTCGAGGTCGAGGGCTCCTCCGACGACCACCAGGGCGACGACATCTCCGTCGAGGCGATCGCGGACTCCAACCCCACCTGGATCCTCGTCATGGACCGCGACGCGGCCGTGAGCGCCGACGACCCGGCCTACCAGCCGGCCGCCGAGATCCTCGAGGCCTCGGAGGCGCTCGCCGGCGTCACCGCCGTCGCCGAGGGCAATATCGTGTACATGCCCGCGGACACGTACACCAACGAGTCCGTCCAGACGTACACCGAGTACTTCGACTCCCTCGCCGACGCCCTCGAGGCCAAGGCCTGAGGAGCGCCCTCACGGTGAGGGCCGTGCGGCGGACGGGATCGGCAGGCTCCCGTCCGTCGCGCGGCCCTTCCGCCGTCCTCGGCTCCACCGCCCCCGCGCGGCGCCCCCGCTCCGCACGACCCCTCCTGCCCGGTGACCCCGATGACCTCCACCCCTCCCGCTGAGCCGGCCGCGTCGGCCGCTCCGGCCGCACCGACTGCGCCGGTCGCGACCGCGGCTCCCGTGCGCCGTCGCGGCCGCGAGAAGCTCGTCGACCTCAAGCTGCTCGTCGGCGTCCTCGTCGTCGTGGCGCTGCTGGCCGCCTCGCTGCTGACCGGCGTCTACGACATCTTCGGGGCCGACGACGGCGCCCAGATGTTCGCGATCACCCGTGTGCCGCGCACCATCGCGCTCGTGCTCGCCGGCGCCGCCATGGCCATGTCCGGCCTGATCATGCAGCTGCTGACGCAGAACCGCTTCGTCGAGCCCTCCACCACCGGCACCACCGAATGGGCAGGCCTCGGCCTGATCGCGGTGATGATCCTGGTGCCGACGGCCTCGCTGATGACCCGCATGGTCGTCGCGATCGTCTTCTCCTTCATCGGCACGATGGTGTTCTTCGCCTTCCTGCGCCGCGTCACCCTGCGCAGCTCCCTGATCGTCCCGATCATCGGCATCATGCTCGGCGCCGTCGTCAGCTCCGTGTCGACCTTCGTGGCGCTCCAGTTCGACGCGCTGCAGAACCTCGGCGTGTGGTTCGCCGGCTCCTTCACCTCGGTGCTGCGGGGGCAGTACGAGGTGCTGTGGATCGTCCTGCTCGTCGGCGTCGCCGTCTTCCTCGTCGCCGACCGCCTCACCGTCGCCGGGCTCGGCGAGGACATCGCCACCAACGTCGGCGTGAACTATCAGCGGATGGTCCTGCTCGGCACGGGCCTCGTCGCGGTCGCGACCGGCATCGTCACCGTCGTCGTCGGCAACCTGCCGTTCCTCGGGCTCATCGTCCCCAACGTCGTCTCGATGGTCCGCGGCGACGACCTCCGCTCGAACCTCCCGTGGGTGTGCCTGCTCGGCATCGCGATCGTCACCGTCTGCGACCTCGTCGGACGCACGATCATCATGCCCTTCGAGGTGCCGGTGTCCCTCATCCTCGGGATCCTCGGTGCCGTCGTCTTCATCCTCCTCCTGCTGAGGCAGCGCCGTCATGGCTGACCCGACCATCACCACCGACCCCATCGCCGCCATCACCACCGCCCCCGGCCCTGCCGCCCCGGCCGACGAGACCCTGGCCGCCCCGGCCGACGAGGCCCCGGCCCGCCGGACCACACCGCCGCTGCCCGAGGCGCTCGCCGCGCAGGCCGCCGCCCTCGGCGCGACCCCGTCGGCCGCCCTCGCCGCAGCGGGCGACCCGTCGGCCGCACCGGACCCGTCGGCCGCGCCGGACCCGACGGCCGCGCAGGCGGCGCCCGCTGCGACCGCGGCCCCGCGAGCCCTCTCGGGTCCCTTCGCCGACGCGCGCGCCCGCCGCCGCTACTGGATCCTGCTGATCGCCCTCGCGATCGCCGCCGCCGGCCTCGCCTTCGGGCTGCTCGCCGTCGACAACCCCATGCCGACGGGCTCGCGCGGCTTCTGGCTCATCGCCGAGCTGCGCCTGACCTCGCTCGTGGTGATGGCGCTCGTCGCGTTCTGCCAGGTCATGGCCACGATCTCGTTCCAGACGGTCACCAGCAACCGCATCATCACCCCGTCGATCATGGGCTTCGAGTCGCTCTACACGGCGATCCAGACCGCCGCCGTCTACCTCCTCGGCGTCGCCGGGGTCGTCGCCCTCCAGGGCACCGGGCAGTTCCTGCTGCAGGTCGCGGCGATGGTCGGGCTCTCCCTCGCGCTCTACGGATGGCTGCTGCGCGGCCGCTACGCGAACCTGCAGATCATGCTGCTCGTCGGCATCATCATCGGCGGCGGCCTCGGCTCCGTCTCCGCGTTCATGCAGCGCCTGCTCACGCCCAGCGAGTTCGACGTGCTCACCGCCCGGCTGTTCGGCTCGGTCTCCAACGCCGACCCCGCCTACCTGCCCTACGCGATCCCGCTGGCGTTCGCCGCCGGCGCCGGGCTGTGGCTGAACGCGCGCCGCCTCGACGTGATCGCCCTGGGGCGGGACGTGTCGGTGAACGTCGGCGTCGACCACCGCCGCCACACCATCATCACGCTGATCCTGGTGTCGGTGCTGATGGCGGTGTCCACCGCGATGGTCGGCCCCATGACCTTCTTCGGCTTCCTCGCCGCGACGCTGACCTACCAGCTCGCCGGCACCAACGACCATCGGCGCCTGATGCCGATCGGCTTCCTCGTCGCCTTCGTCGTCCTCGCCGGCGCGTACTACGTCATGAAGCACGTGTTCTACGCGCAGGGCGTCGTGTCCATCATCATCGAGCTCGTCGGCGGGACCGTCTTCCTCGTCGTCATCATGCGGAAGGGTCGCCTGTGATCACCATCGACGGCGTGCGCAAGCAGTACACCTCGAGCGACGGGACCGTCGAGATCGGGCCCCTGCACCTCGAGATCCCCGCCGGGGGCGTCACAGCGCTCGTCGGCCCCAACGGCGCCGGCAAGTCCACGCTGCTGACGATGGTCGGGCGCCTCCTCGGCATCGACGAGGGCGCGATCGAGGTCGCCGGCCTCGACGTCTCCACGACCGCCTCGAAGGACCTCGCGCGGATCATCTCGGTGCTCCGCCAGGAGAACCACTTCATCACCCGGCTGACCGTGCGCCAGCTCGTCGGCTTCGGGCGCTTCCCCTACTCGCAGGGCCGGCTCACCGCCCGCGACGAGGAGAAGATCTCCGAGGCCATCGACTTCCTGCACCTGAAGGAGCTCGAGGGCCGCTATCTCGACCAGCTCTCGGGCGGGCAGCGCCAGCGCGCCTATGTCGCCATGGTGCTCGCGCAGGACACCGAGTACGTGCTCCTCGACGAGCCCCTGAACAACCTCGACATGCAGCACAGCGTCCACATGATGCGCCGCCTGCGGGACGCCGCCCGGGTGCTCGGCCGCACGATCGTCGTGGTCCTCCACGACATCAACTTCGCGGCCCGCTACGCCGACCGCATCATCGCCATGAAGGACGGCGGCGTCGTCGAGCACGGCCCCGTCGCCGAAATCATGGACGGCGAGATCCTCTCGCGCGTGTTCAACACCCCGGTGCAGGTCATCGACGGGCCCGACGGGCCGCTCGCCGTCTACTACTGAGCGGCCCGCCGGCGGTCCGTCGGGCGCCTCGAGCCGGCTCAGGCGGTCTTCGTCGCCGGGTCGGCGCCGCCGCGGCCGTCGGGCCGGTCCAGCGCGCGGATCGCAGCGATGTCGGCGTCGGAGAGCTCGAGCTGCGCGGCCTCGAGGTTCTCGACGATCCGGGAGGGCGTGACCGACTTCGGCAGCGTCACGATGCCCTCGGCGAGATGCCAGGCGAGGACGACCTGCGCGGGGCTCGCCCCGTGCTCCCGGGCGATCCGCACCAGGGTCTCGTCCTCCAGCAGGCCCTGCTTGCCCTGCCCCAGCGGACCCCAGGCCTCTGTGGCGATCCCGTGCTCGGCGTGCAGGGAGCGCAGGTCGTGCTGCTGGAAGTAGGGGTGCAGCTCGATCTGGTGGAGCGCGGGGACGACGCCGGTGGCCCCGATGATCTCCTCGAGCTGCGGGCGCGGGTGGTTCGAGACGCCGATGGAGCGGACCCGACCGGACTGCTGCAGCTCGATCAGCGCCTTCCACGCCTCGACGTACTTGCCCTGCGAGGGCACCGCCCAGTGCACGAGGTACAGGTCGATGTACTCGGTGCCGAGCTCCTCGAGGGAGGTGTCGAAGGCGGCGAGGGCGCGGTCGCGGTCATGGTCCGCGTTGTAGAGCTTCGTGGTCACGAAGATCTCCTCGCGCGGGATCCCGGACTCCGCGATCGCCCGGCCGACGCCCGCCTCGTTCCCGTAGGCCATCGCGGTGTCGATGTGGCGGTAGCCGGCGCGGAGGGCCTGACCGGTGACGTCGGCGGCGATGTCGGGATCGACCTTGAAGACCCCGTAGCCGAGCTGCGGGATCCCGTGGCCGTCGGACAGGCGGACGGTGGGGACGGACGAGCCGGACGCGCCGGTCGAGCCGGTGGAGCCGGACGGGGTGGCGGGCACGGGAGCGGGGGTGGTCATGGCGGAGCCTTCCTCGACGGGGCGGAGGGACGGGCGCCGGTGCCGGCATCGGTGCCGGGTGTCGCAGCTGCGACCAGCGCCGACGACGGCGCGGCCGGCGCGCCGCCACCAGCCTAGCCGGGGCGATGCGCCGACGGCCGTCGGGCGCGGAGCGCCGGCCGACCGCTGTCGGGCGACCGTCGGCCGCGGGGCGACCGGCGGCCGCCGCCGGGCGCCGTGCGGGCGCCCGACGGCGGGACCTGTCAGAAGTCGCAGGTCGCCGGGTCGGCGCCGATGCGGCCGTCGGCGCGGTCGAGCGCGTCGATCCGCGCGATCTCGTCCTCGGTGAGCACGAGCTCGGTGGAGGCGAGGTTCGCGGCGATGCGCTCGGGGGTGACGGACTTGGGGATCACGACGAAGCCCTTCGCCAGGTGCCAGGCGATGACGACCTGCGCGGGGGCGGCGTCGTGCGCCGCGGCGATCTCGACGATCGCCGGGTCGGCGAGGAGCTCGCCGCCCTGGCCGAGCGGCGACCAGGACTGGTGCTGGATCCCGTGGCGGGCCTCGACCTCGCGCAGCTCGCGCTGCTGGAAGTAGGGGTGGGTCTCGACCTGGTGGATCACGGGGACCACGCCGGTGGCCTCGATGATCTCCTCGAGCTGCTCGGCGGGGAAGTTCGAGACGCCGATCGACGTCGCCTTCCCCTGCTTCTGGATCTCGACGAGAGCCTTCCACGCCTCGACGTAACGGCCCTGGATCGGCTTCGCCCAGTGCACGAGGTACAGGTCGACATGGTCGAGGCCGAGCTTCTCGAGGGACTCGTCGACGGCGGCGAGGGCGTCGTCGTGCGCATGCGCGTCGTTCCACAGCTTGGTGGTCACGAAGAGCTCCTCGCGCGGCACTCCGGCCGCACGGATCGCCCGGCCGACGCCCTCCTCGTTGCCGTAGACGGCGGCGGTGTCGATGTGCCGGTAGCCGGCCCGGATCGCCTGCTCGACGACATCGGCCGCGACATCGTCCGCGACCTGCCACACGCCGTAGCCGACCTGCGGGATGCTGCGGCCGTCGTGGAAGCGGACCTCGGGGGTGCTGGTCATGCGGTGCTTCTCCTTGATGGGAGGGGTGTCCCTCCCTCGCGTGCTGGTCCTCCCCTGCGGTGCGGGGCCCGTCCGGCGGTCGGCCGACGGTCCGCACGGCCGACGCACGGCCGACCGGGAGCCGATCGCCGGGGTCGGCGGATCGGGCGTCCCACCGTAGGCCGGGCCGCGGTGCGGGTGGGGCGCCGTTCGCGCTGGGCGGAGCGTCGGCCCGTCGGCCTCCCGCCCCCGGGCCTGCCTGCCCGCCCGTCGCCCGGGCACCGTGTCGGCCCTCAGGGGTTCCCGCCTACGATGGGGCCCATGACGGCGCATTCCCCGGAGAGCGGGCGGTGACCCCGGCGCGCTCCGCGCGTCCGGTCCCGCTGCGTCGTCCCGTCCCGGAGGAGCCGCCGGTCTACGACCATCGCCGCGGCCACTCCGTGCGCGGCCCGCGCTTCGAGCTGTACGCCCTGCTGGACACGCTGTTCATCGTCGCCGGCGTCGTCATCTCGATCTGGCTCGCGCTGCTGTACCTCGTCGAGGGCTTCTCGCTGACGCCCGTGCGGCTGCTCTACCTCGTCGGCTTCTGGATCCTGCTGACCTACATCACGCTCCCGCGCCTGCATCAGCTGATGACGTGGATCTACCTGCCCGACTACTTCCTCGGCCGCACCCGCACCGCCGAGGGCATGCTCTCGGACCCCATCAACCTCGCTCTCGACGGCGACGAGGTCGACCTGCATGTGGCGATGCGGCGAGCCGGCTGGGTGCTCGCCGAGGAGCGCACCGTCGGCTCCGCCCTCGACATGGTCACCGCGACGCTGCTGCGCCGCTCGTATCCCGCGGCGCCCGTCTCCGACCTGTACCTGCAGGGGCGGCGCCACGACTTCACCTATCAGCAGGAGGTCGGCGGGACCACCGCCAAGCGCCATCACGTGCGCTTCTGGCGCATGCCCCGCGACTTCGTGCTGCCCGGCGGGTACCGGGCCGACTGGCTCGCCGCCGGCACCTACGACCGCGCCGTCGGGTTCTCCTTCTTCACCCTCCAGGTCACCCACCGGATCGACGAGAACACCGACGTCGAGCGCGACTACCTCATCGACACCGTCCGCTACGCGGATCCGGAGGTCGAGGTCGAGGTCATCGAGGACTTCTCCACCTCCTACCAGTCCCGCAACGGCCAGGGCGACCGCTTCTCCACCGACGGCAGCCTCCCCGTCGTGGACGTCTCCGGCTGCGCCGCCCGGTCCGACGGATCGAGCGCCGTCATGCTCCCGCGCCACCGGCCCACGGGCACGACGCGCCTGCGTCCCCGCGCCCACGCCGCGACGCAGGCCGCGATCGCCGCGGCCCGCGCCCGCACGATCGACCTGATGCGCACGCCGCTCCCCGTCGGCGACGCGCACGGCGCGGGGGAGCGGCCGACGGGTGAGCGGCCGGCGGGTCAGCCGCCGGAGGGCGAGGACACCCTCGCGGCGCAGTGGCAGGGCGCCGTCGAGGACTTCCACGAGGCCGTCGCGAGCGCCGCCGACCATCACCTCCCGCCGCCGACGGTGCTGTTCACGGGCCTGCTGGTGATCCTCCAGGTCGTGCTCGTGATCGTGCAGTGGATCGGCCGCGCCGCCGGGCTGGACCTGCAGGCCCTCGCCGACGACGCGAACCTGCTGTTCCCCGCCGTCGGCTCCCTCTGGTACGCGACCGTCTTCGCGCTCCTGCTGGTGATCCTGCAGACCGGCGTGCTCCGCAGGCGGCGCTGGTCGCGGATCGCGCTGATGACGCTGTTCCTCGCCGACGCCGTCGCCCGGCTCGCCTTCGCGACCGCGATCACGGGCGATGCGACCCATTCGCTGCTGGTCTCCGCGGGCGCCTCCGCCCTCGGCGTCATGGCGATCTCCTCCGACGCCTCGCGGCTGTGGGTGCAGACCCTGCGCATGTCCCGCCATGAGGCGGCCGACGGGCCCGGCCCCGATCTGATCCAGCTCGAGCGCGCCGCGACGAGAGGGCACGAGGACACCCGCCCCGACATGGTGTGACGGCGGTCACGGTGCGGTAGAGTGCCGCGCACCTGACCCCGAGCTGGGAGGACTCCTCATGAGCGCACCGAGCGAGAACGGGCCCGGCTCCGGCGGTTCCGGCGCGGGCGGAGCCGGCGCGGGCGGCGCGGCCGGCATCGACGCCGGAGGCGGCGTCGGCGAGCACGGCGAGAGCGAGCTGCGCAAGGCCATCACCCCGAAGCTGCTGCTGCTCTTCATCGTCGGCGACATCCTCGGCACCGGCGTCTACGCGCTGACCGGCAAGGTCGCCTCCCAGGTGGGCGGCGCCGGCTGGGTGCCGATCATCCTGGCCTTCGCGGTCGCGATGGTCACGGCGCTGTCGTATCTGGAGATGGTCACCAAGTATCCGCGGGCGGGCGGCGCCGGCCACTACATCCACAAGGCCTTCGGCCTGCACTTCCTGACCTTCATGGTCACCTTCGCGGTGCTCTCCTCGGGCATCACCTCGGCCGCCACCTCCTCGGTGTTCCTCGCCGAGAACGTGCTGGTCGCCTTCGGGCTCACGGACCGGATGGGGGAGGGCTCGGCGGCCACCCTCGCCACCGCCATCGCGATCGGCTTCGTGCTGCTCGTCGGCGCCGTGAACCTCTACGGGGTCAGCGAGTCCGTGAAGGCGAACGTGGTCCTCACCCTCATCGAGCTGACCGGTCTCGCGCTCGTCATCTTCGTCGGCTTCTTCGCCATCGCGAAGGGGCAGGCGGACTTCTCGCGCGTGATCCTCTTCGAGACGCCCGAGGACAAGGGCCTGCTGATGGCGATCGTCGGCGCGACCGCCCTCGCGTTCTTCTCCATGGTCGGCTTCGAGGATTCGGTGAACATGGCCGAGGAGGTCGTCGACCCCGTCAAGAACTTCCCGCGCGCGCTCATCACGGGACTCTCGATCACCGGCGTCGTCTACATCCTGGTCTCGCTCACCGCCGTCGCGATCGTGCCGATCGGCGAGCTGACCACCGCGACGACCCCGCTGCTGTCCGTCGTCGAGCACGGCGCCCCGGGCCTCCCGATCGGCGATATCTTCCCGTTCATCTCGATCTTCGCCGTCGCGAACACCGTGCTGATCAACATGATGATGGCCTCCCGGCTCCTCTACGGCATGTCCCGCCAGGGCGTCCTGCCGGGCTTCCTGAAGTACGTGCTCCCGGGCCGGCAGACGCCCTGGGCGGGCATCGCCTTCTCGTCCGCCCTGGCCGTCGGCCTCATCCTCGTGGTGCGCCTCGTCCTCGACGCGGAGACCATCAGCGCCCTCGGCGGCACCACCGCGCTGCTCCTGCTGGCCGTCTTCGGCCTCGTCAACATCGCCGTCGTGGTGCTCCGCAAGGACCACGTCGACGCCGACCACTACGTCACCCCCACGGTCCTGCCGTTCCTCGGCGCCGCCACCACGCTCTTCCTGGTGGGCCCGTGGGCGCAGGACACCCGCAACTACGTCATCGCCGGCGCGCTCCTCGGCATCGGCCTGATCCTGTTCATCGCCAGCTACCTCTACAACGGCGCCATCCGCGCCCGCCGCACCCGCTTCCGCGACTACGACGACTGACCCTCGACGACCGACCCTCGACGACACAGGAGAGCCATGCCCACCATCCTGCTGGCCTATGTCCCCAGCGCGACCAGCGAGGCCGCGCTCGAGTTCGCCGTCGAGGAGGCACGACGCCGCGGCGCCACCCTTCTCGTGCTCGCCTCCGAGGCCGGCCCCGACCCGCGCAAGGCGCGCGGCGTCGCCGACGCCCGCCCCCTCGCCGTGCGCCTCAAGGACACGGAGGTGCCCTTCGAGCTGCGCACCGTCCCGCGCCGCGACGACCCCGCCGACGACATCCTCGACGCGATCGACGCCGAGGACGTCGACCTCGTCGTGCTCGGGATCCGCAAGCGCACGCCCATCGGGAAGATCCTGCTGGGCTCGACCTCGCAGCGGGTCGTCATGGAGTCGGCCGCGCCCGTCGTGCTCGTGAAGCCGAAGAGCTTCGTGCCGCCGCGGAGGCCGTGAGGGGGCGCTGACCCGGGCGTCGTCGGCCGATTCCGGTGCCCGGCGACTTCGCAGGAGCGGCTCGTCGGCCCCTCCCGGCGCCCCGCCGATCCGCCCGGTTCCACCGGAGTGTTCACCTGCAGGTCGATTCGCGGTGCGCCCGCTCCTGCCTTGCCGGACACCTTCCTGACAGAGGGTCAGCACGTCGTCCCGGCGAGAGCGGGGACGAGTCCGCCCTCGACCCGAAGGAACCTCCTCATGGCTCTGATCGATCTCCCTCTGCTGATGAAGGGGCACGTCGCCGGTAAGCGTTCGGCCGTGACCTGTGCTCTCAAGTGCAACAACGCCTGCACCATGGAGACCTGCAACTCCAGCTCCAACGGCTACTTCCGCGACATCGCCTCGGCCGTGCTGAGCCGTCGCACCGCGCTCGGCGGCGCCGCCGCCGGTGCCATCGCGATCGCCGTCGCCGGCACCTCGGGCGCGACGCCCGCGCAGGCCGCCCCGGGCCTGGGCGTGGTCCCCGCCGCTCCGGCCGCCCCCAACGGCAGCGCCCTCGAGTTCGATGCGATCGACCCCGTGAACTGGGAGGTCGACGAGTTCACCGTGGCCGAGGGCTTCGAGTGGCACCCGGTTATCAAGTGGGGCGACAAGCTGTGGTCCGACGCCCCCGACTTCGAGTGGAACGCCCAGAGCGGCGAGGCCCAGAAGCAGCAGTTCGGCTACAACAACGACTACACGGAGATCCAGGAGATCCCCGGCTCCGACGGCCTCCGTGCGGTCATGTTCGTGAACCACGAGTACACGAACGAGAACATCATGCTCCCGGCCGGCACGTCGGCCGAGGAGGTCGTCGCGATCGGCATGGCCGCGCACGGCCTGACCGTCGTCGAGCTCGAGCGCAAGGACCGCGAGTCGGCCTACGACTACGTCGTCGACGCGCCCCTGAACCGCCGCTTCCTCGACGACACCGAGTACGCCTTCACCGGCCCCGCCGCGGGCTCGGAGCTGCTGCGCACCGTCGACTTCGCCGACGGCCTCACCACGCACGGCACCTACGGCAACTGCGCCGGCGGCCTCACCCCGTGGGGCACGCTGCTCAGCGGCGAGGAGAACTTCAACGGGTACTTCCGCACCTCCGGCACGACCGAGGAGGACGCCCGCTACGGCATGTCCGACGAGGCGACCGCGCGCGGCTGGGAGAACGTCGAGCCCCGCTTCGACACCCGCAACGAGGGCCAGGAGAACTCGGCCCACCACTTCGGCTGGATCGTCGAGGTGGATCCGTGGGATCCGACGTCGACCCCCCGCAAGCACACCTCGCTGGGCCGCTTCAAGCACGAGGGCGCGAACGTCATCATCGCCGAGGACGGCCGCGCGGTCGCCTACTCGGGCGACGACGAGCGCTTCGACTACCTCTACAAGTTCGTCTCCCGCGACACCTACATCGAGGGCGATCGCGCGCACAACATGACGCTGCTGGAGAACGGCGACCTCTACGTCGCGAAGTTCACCGGCAACTCGCCGGCCACCGAGATCGACGGCTCCGGCGCGGTCCCCTCCGACGGCGCCTTCGACGGCTCCGGCGAGTGGCTGCCCCTGGTCCTGGACGGCGAGTCCCAGGTCGACGGCATGTCCGTCGAGGAGGTCCTCGTGCTGACCCGTCTCGCGGCCGACACCGTCGGCCCGACGAAGATGGACCGCTGCGAGGACGTCGAGCCCTCGCTGCACTCGCGCAAGGTGTACGTGGCCTGCACGAACAACTCCAACCGCGGCACCGAGGGCAAGGCGGCCGCCGATGAGGCGAACCCCCGCACCGAGAACCGCGACGGCCACATCGTCGAGATCGACGAGCAGGGCGACCAGACCTCGACGACCTTCGCCTGGAACCTGCTGATGGTCTGCGGCGACCCGGCGCAGAACTCCTCGACCTACTTCTCCGGCTTCCCGCTGGACCAGGTCTCCCCGATCTCCTGCCCCGACAACCTGGCCTTCGACTCGGTCGGCAACCTGTGGATCTCGACCGACGGCGCCCCCAGCGGCATCGGCTACAACGACGGCCTGTTCCGCGTCACCCTCGACGGGGAGAACCGCGGCCGCACCGAGCAGTTCCTCTCCGTCCCGCGCGACGGCGAGACCTGCGGCCCGATCGTCCGCGACGTCGACCGCACCGCCTTCGTCTCCGTGCAGCACCCGGGCGAGGACGGCTCCTTCGACGAGCAGGTCTCCTTCTTCCCCGAGTTCGACGGCACCGGCCCCAAGCCGACCGTCGTGCAGATCCTCCCGATCGCCTCGGACGAGCCCACCGAGGAGCCGACGGAGGAGCCCACCGAGGAGCCCACCGAGGAGCCCACGGTCGACCCGACCGAGGAGCCCACCGTGGATCCGACCGAGGAGCCCACGGAGGAGCCCACCACCGCGGCGCCGACCACCTCCGCCCCCGCGGCGAGCGACGGCGGCTCGTCCACCGGCGGTTCGTCCACCGGCGGCTCGACGTCGGGCGGTTCGACCTCCGACGGTTCGACCTCCGGGGGCTCCACCTCGGGCGGTTCGTCGAACCCCGTCGGCAACCTCGCCAAGACCGGCTTCGGCGCGGCCCTGCCGATCGCGGCCGGCCTCGGCCTCGTCGGCGCGGGCGGTGCGGCGATGGCCGCTCGTCGTCGGGCCGCGGGCGCCGCTGAGGCTCCCGTCGCGGGCGACGTCGACATCGATGCCGAGGGCACCGAGGGCGACGACGACGCCTGATCAGCGCTGAGCGGTCGGCGCCGAGCGATCGGCGCCGACCGGCCGGTCCTGATCGACCACCAGGAGCAGATGATCCGCCGCGTGCGGGTCATCTGCTCCTGTCGTCCTCCGGTCCCGTCGGCAGAGGGAGGGCCTCAGCCCTCCCGCGGCGCGTCCTCGAGCGCGCCCGGCGGACGGGTGGCGCGCGCGTCGGGGTCCAGCGCGTCGAGCGCGGAGCCGACGCCGCCGCGGTGGGACGCGGCGAGCAGGAGCGCGCGAGCGAGGAGCGCGAGCGTCAGCAGCGCGCCGACGACCTTCGCCCATGTCGGCTGCGCGATGAACAGCAGCACCATCGCCGCGAGCGTCGGCACGAGGTACATGAACGCGCGCACGATATAGCCGCCGAAGCTGGGCATCTGCACGCCGCGGGACTCGGCGACGGACTTCACCATGAAGTTCGGGCCGTTGCCGATGTAGGTGATCGCCCCGCAGAAGACGGCGCCGAGGGAGATCGAGATCAGGTAGAGCTCGGGGACGTCGGCGACGCGGGGCTCGCCCGGCAGCTGCGAGGCCATCTCGAAGAACGTCAGGTAGGTGGGGGCGTTGTCGAGGGCCGCGCTGAGGCCGCCGGTGAACAGGAACAGCGTGATCTCGTCGAGCGGCAGTGAGGGAGCGGCCGCGCGGAGCACCGCGAGCGCCGGGATCATCGTCAGGAAGATGCCGATGAACAGCGCCGCGACCTCCTGGATCGGGCCGAGCTCGAAGGCGTTGTCCTCGTAGCGGACGGTCCGGTCCCCGAACCGCAGGGAGGCGAGCGCGGCGCCGACCATGATGATCTCGCGCCAGGGGATCACGTCGCCGATCCCGGCCTCGCCGTGGGTGATGGCCTCGGCGTCGATCGACGGCGCGAGCGCGACGGCCAGGATGATCACCGCGAACCAGATCAGGTTCGAGGCACCGACGAGACGCAGCGGGACCGTGCGGGTGCGGTCGATCTCGACGTCCTCCGGACGCTCGTGCGCGATGATCCGACGGTCCAGCGCCCAGTACGACAGCAGCAGCATCGCGTTGACGAACAGCCACATGGGGAACAGGTTCAGCGTCCACAGGAAGGGGACGCCGTGGAGCATCCCGAGGAACAGCGGCGGATCGCCGAGCGGGGTCAGCATGCCGCCGCAGTTCGCCACGATGAAGATCGCGAAGACGACCGTGTGGGCCTTGTGCTTCCGCTCCGCATTCGTGTTCAGCAGCGGACGGATCAGCAGCATCGCCGCGCCCGTCGTGCCGATGAAGCTCGCGAGCAGTCCGCCGATCGCGAGGAAGATCGTGTTGGTGCGCGGCGTTGCGGCGATGTCGCCGCGCAGGAAGATCCCGCCGGACACCACGAACAGCGCGAACAGCAGCGCGATGAACTGGCCGTACTCGACGAGCGCGTCGACCACGAGCTCCCATTCGCCGACGGCGAGCACCCCGATCGCGACGGGCAGACCGAGGACCAGCGCGTAGATCAGCTGGTTGCGCGGCCGTTCCCACCGGTGGGCGAGGGCTGGCACGAGGGGCGCGATCGCGATCGCGGCGAGCATCAGCACGAACGGTGCGATGGTCCAGGCGGGGAACGTCATCGGATCTCCTGGGGGGAGGCGGGGCGAGGGACCAGGGCATGCGTCTGCCCTGTGCCGACCAGACTTCCCGGCTCACCTGGCGGACACTCTGCCACTCCGAGGGGCCCGCGCGCCAGGCGAGCCCGCAATCGGAGGGAACCGGGCGAGCGGGGAAGCGGGGGAGCTGGGAACCGGGGAACCGGGGAACCGGGGGAGCGGGGGTGTCGGTCGGATGCGGTGCCTTGCGGCCCCGCATCCGGTCGTCGTACTCTGACCCGCGAGGACCGGCTGTCCTCATCCATCGACCCCCTCCTCCTCCGCGCAGTCTGCGGCGGCAGAGGGCCTGCCTATAGCCGAGACCTGGGCGAAGCACGCCCTCCGGCCTATGGGAGACAGGGTGAAGAGTCATGGAGAAGCAGCATCCCGGGACGACCGAGCGCGAGCGCATCGAGCGGCGCCGCCGCCTGGAGCAGGCCCTCTCGAGGACGGTCGCCGAGGTCCACATCCGCCGCGGCCGCGAGTGGAGCGCCTCCGACGGCGATGAGGGGTTCCCGCAGCGCGACGAGTCGGCGCGGATCGCCCGCGAGGAGCTCACCCTCGTCATGGGAGCCCTCGGCGATCTGTGCGAGATCACCCCGAAGGAGATCGACGCCATCGCCGCGACCTACCGCCCGGAGGATCCGTCCGGGTGGTCCTGGGACGACGACGATCGCGGCTGGCGCTGACCCCGTCGGATCCGTCGGCCGACGCGCCGTCGGACGACGGGCTGCCGGTCGTCGCGCAGCCGGCCGACGGGGCCGACGGCGGTAGGCTCCGCGGCATGTCGCTGAACGTCATGCTCGGATTCGTCCCGCGCACCGCCCCCGCCGCCCTCGGCGCCGTGCTCGGCGCGCCGCTCGACTTCTGGGAGGCGAGCGGCCTCGCGGCGACCGGCCCGTCGGCCGCGCAGGTGGGCGAGCACACCCTGCTCGTCGACCGGACGGCGGATGTGCTGAGCCTGCCCGGGCTGGCCGCCGGCGCCCCCGACGGCACTGTCCTGGTGACCATCGGCGGGACCGCCGACGTGTTCGCCCTCGAGGTCCTCGGCACGCGCCCCCGGCTGCGGGTCCTCCTCGAGCGCGAGCTCGTGCAGGACGAGGGCGATCCGCTGCCCGTCGAGACGATCCTCGGCGGCGGTGGCGACGGAGCGGATATCGACCCCGAGGACGCGCACATCGCGCTGTTCTGCGCGCTCGCCGGGATCGAGCCCGCGGAGCTGTTCGAGCTCGTGTGGCACCCGCTGGGCTGAGCCGCGGCAGAGAACGCGCCGGGACCGCGCAGGGGCTCGCGCACGGGGCTGAGCAGGCCGTCGGAGGACAGTGGGAGGATGCCCGCATGACCCCCTCGACTCCCCGCTCCCGGGCCTTCGCCCAGGTCGACGTGTTCACCGCGGTCCCCTTCGGCGGGAACCCGCTCGCCGTCGTGCTCGACGCCGACGGCCTCGACGACGCCGCGATGCAGGCGATCGCTCGCTGGACGAACCTCTCCGAGACGACCTTCGTGCTGCCGCCGACGCAGCCGGGCGCCGACTACCGGGTCCGGATCCTCACGCCGACGGGCGAGCTCGACTTCGCCGGCCACCCGACCCTCGGGACCGCCGCGGCCTGGCTCGCGGCGCACGACGGCGACCCGGCGGACGGCGACCCGGCGGACGGCGACCCGGCAGACGGCCGGGCCGACGGACGGGACGCCGCGCCGGGGCGACGGATCGTGCAGGAGTGCGGCATCGGGCTCGTCGAGGTGCGCGTCGAGCAGGGGACCTTCGCCTTCGCGGCGCCCCCGCTGCGTCGGACCGGTCCCCTCGACCCCGAGCATCTGTGGCTCGCGGCCGACGCGCTGGGCATCGCCCCGGCGGCGATCCTCGACCACGCCTGGGTCGACAACGGGGCTGGCTGGTACGTCGTCGAGCTGGCGTCGGCCGAGGAGGTCCTCGCGCTCGAGCCCGACCTCGCCCGGCTGCCCGGGCGGAAGCTCGGCGCGATCGGGGTCGTCGGCGCGGCGAGTGGCGTGACGGGTGGCGCGGCGAGCGGCGCGCACGAGGACGCGCCCGCATATGAGGTGCGCGGCTTCGTCGCCTCCGACCCCGACTCCGGGACGCCGGGCTTCGAGGACCCGGTCACGGGCAGCCTCAACGCCGGCATCGCCCAGTGGATGCTCGAGCGCCGCGCCCGGACGCCGCCGTGGACCGTCTCCCAGGGCACGCGCCTCGGACGGAGCGGCCGCGTCCGCATCGACGTGGACAGCACGGACGCGGACAGCACGGGCACCGTCTGGATCGGGGGCGAGACGACGGTGCGGATCAGCGGACGCATCGTCGTATGACCGACCGTCGTGCGACGGATCGTCGTGGGACGGATCGTCGTGCGACAGATCCGTGCGCGCGCCGACGCTCGCCCCGCGAATGCTCCTCCCCAGCGGCCCTCCGTTCCCAGGCGTCGGCTCCCGCGCCGCCGCGGGCCTGCCTCCGCGCCTAGTCTGGGCCGTATGACGACGACGCTCCCGTACGGTTCCTGGCCCTCCCCGATCAGCGCGAGCCGGCTCGCGACCGGCGGCACCCGCCTCGGCGGTCCGCAGCTGGTGGGCGAGGAGCTGTGGTGGCTCGAAGGGATCGCCACCGAGGGCGGCCGTCAGGCGATCGTCCGCGCCGGCGCTGTCGGCACCGTCGGCACCGATGCCGCCGCCGACGCCACCGACGCCACCGGCACCACCGGGGCGCCCGTCACCGTGCTGCCCGCCCCCTACAACGCCCGCTCGCGGGTGCACGAGTACGGCGGGAGCTCCTGGGCTGCGGTGCCGTCGGACGCGGATGCGGAGACCGGCGCATCCGGCGCCGCCGACTCCTCCGGTGCCGCCCGCCCCCTCATCGTCTTCGTCGACTTCGCCGACCAGCGGGTCCATGCCTTCCGCGAGGGCGAGGAGCCGCGCCCGCTGACGCCCGTCGGCCCCGAGGTCGAGTCCGCCCACGGGCCCTCGCTGCGCTGGGCCTGCCCCACCCCCGTCACCCTCGCCGACGGGACCGCCGAGGTCTGGTGGATCTGCGAGGACCACACCGGCGGCGCCGAGGGGCCCCGCGCCGACGCTGACGGCGCCCCGCACATCGAGCGCTACATCGCCGCCGTCCCCCTCGACGGCTCCGCCGCCGAGGACCCCGTGCGGATCCGCCGCGTGACCCCGTCGGCCCGCTTCGTCGCCTTCCCGAGCCTCAGCCCCGACGGCACGCGCCTCGCCTGGATCAGCTGGGAGCATCCGCGGATGCCCTGGGACGGCACCGCACTGCACGTCGCCCCGTTGATCGCCGGCAGCGCCGGCGAGGGCGAGATCATCGCCGGCGGCGATGACGTCTCCGTCCTCCAGCCCGCCTGGCTCGACGACCACCGCCTCCTGTTCGTCTCCGACGAGACCGGCTGGTGGAACCCGCGCCTGTGGACGCAGGAGGAGGGGTCCCGCCCCGTGCTCCGCGAGGGCACGATCCTCGCCGACGGGCAGCCCGCGGCCGAGCAGGAGTTCGCCGGCGCCCTGTGGACCCTCGGCACGACCTGGTTCCATGTGCTCGACGAGCGTCGCGTCCTCGTGCAGTTCGGCCGCGCCGCCGACCGCCTCGGCGTCCTCGACGTGGCCACCGGCGCGCTCGTCGAGCTCGACTGCCCGCTGACCTCCCTCGGCGGGCTCCTCGTCGGCCCCCGCGGGCGCCTCGTCCTCGCCGGCGCCTCCCCGACGGCCTTCCCCGCGATCTACGAGGCCGTGCTCGACCTGGGCGACGGGGCCGGTGCCGGGACAGGCGGTGCGAGCGGCGACGGAACCGGCGGCGCGAGCACGCTGACGCCGTCCCGGCCGACGCTGTCCCCGCTGACGCTCGTGCGCTCATCCCGCAGCGATGCCCCCGCCCCGTCGGCCCTGCCCATCGGCGAGGCCATCGAGGTGCCCACGGCCGACGGCGGCGTCGTCCACGCGATCCTCTACCGTCCCCGCCAGGAGGGCTTCGCCGGACGCGACGGCGAGCTCCCGCCGTTCATCGCCCGCGTCCACGGCGGCCCCACCAGCCACGTCCCGCCCGTGCTGAACCTGTCCGTCGCCTACCTGACGTCCCGCGGACTGGGCGTCGTCGAGATCAACTACGGCGGCTCCACCGGCTACGGCCGCGCCTACCGCGACCGCCTCCGGGGCCAGTGGGGCGTCGTCGACGTCGCCGACACCGTCGCCGTCATGGAGCACCTCGTGGCCGAGGGGATCGCCGACGGCGACCGGCTCGCGATCGAGGGCGGCAGCGCCGGCGGCTGGACCACCCTCGCCTGCCTCACCCGCACCGACGCCTTCGCCGCCGGCGTCTCCAGCTACGGCGTCGCCGAGCTCGAGGGCTTCCGCCTGGACACCCACGACTTCGAATCCCGCTACATCGACGGCCTCGTCGGCCCCTACCCGGAGCGTCGGGACCTGTACGTCGAGCGGGCGCCCCTGAGCCACGTCGACGAGCTGTCCTGCCCCGTCCTGCTGCTGCAGGGCGATGAGGACCGCATCGTCCCGCCGCGCCAGTCGGAGCTGTTCCGCGACGCGCTCGCCGCCAAGGGCATCCCGCACGCCTACCTGCTGTTCGAGGGCGAGCAGCACGGCTTCCGGCAGGCCTCCTCGATCATCCGCGCGACCGAGGCGGCGCTCTCGTTCTACGGGCAGGTGCTCGGCTTCAGCGTCCCGGACGTGCCGGTGCTGAGCCTCGACGGCGACCGCTGAGCGGGACGGCGACGGCCTCGAGCCCGTGCGGCCGATGGCGCGCACGGGCTCGGAGCCAACTGCTCAGGCGGGCTCGGGGCAGACCCCTCAGGCGAACTCGACGAGGATCTCCACCGCACCCGGTCCGGGGAAGATCTGCTGGGAGATGAGCTCCCGGCCGTCGTCGATCGACAGCTCCGCGCACGACCGGTCGACGACCAGGTCGAGGACGACCTCCGCGGCGCCGGGCACCGTCGGAGAGGCGGCCGAGCGCGGATGCTCGGGGGCGAACTCGTCGCGGTGGGCGAGGCTGCGGTCCATCACGACCGACCCGTCGGCCGCGATCTCGATCGCGAGCTCGCGCAGGCCGACGTCCGTGGTCCAGCGGAGGACCAGGCGCTGCGCGCGTCCGACGGGCAGCGTGCCCCGGCAGCGGAACGCGCGGGTCCCGTCGACCTCCGCGAGGAGCCGGGATCCCTCGGAGCGCGGGCCGTCGGAGTGCCGACCGGCGGAGCGCGGGCCGGCGGAGCGCCGACCGTCGGCCTGCGGGTCCTCGATACGACCCAGATCGAGGGTCTCGATGCCCTCCGGCACCACCGGACGCTGGACCAGCTCGAGCAGGCCCGCGCCTCCGCTGCGGAGCCCGAGGCGACGCGGGAGCGTCATCGAGGAGCGCCACGGGTCCGTCGGCGTCGTCGACGCGTAGGCCCAGTTGTTCATCCAGCCCAGCAGCAGCGGCTCGCCGGCCACCCCGGCGAAGGAGACGATCGCGTAGCAGTCCGGACCGAGGTCCAGGGGGCGCGGCTGCTCGTCGGCCGTGGTGAACGCGGTGCCGTCGAACTCGCCGACGAAGCACCATGCGCCGGAGCCGCCCGCCGGACCGCCGGGATTCGTCGACACGATCAGCACCCAGGCCTCGCGGGCGGATCCGTCGTCGGACTCGGTCGTCGGCCCATCGACGGGGACCCGCAGGAGATCGGGGCACTCCCAGATCCCGCCGTCGAGCGCGGGATGGGTGAAGGCCGAGGCATGCTCCCAGGTCAGGAGGTCGCGGGAGGTGAAGAGGTGGACCGTGTGGTCGAGCGCCTCGACCGTGACCATCACCCAGCGCCCGGTCTCCTCATGCCACAGCACCTTCGGATCGCGGAAGTTCTCGCTCCCGCGGTCGAGCACCGGATTCCCGGGATAGGGGGTCCAGGTGAGGCCGCCGTCGGTCGAGGAGGCGACCGACTGGGCCTGGCGGCCCGCGAGCGTCGGATGCCGGTCGGTGTAGGCGCTGGTGTAGAAGGCGAGGAGGGGGCCGTCGGCGGCGGAGCCATCACCGGAGCCGCCGGCGCCGGAGCCGGCGCCATCACCGGAGCCGGCGGCGCCGGTTCCGAGCCCCGAGACGTTCGCGGCGTCGTGCACGACGCTCCCCGAGAAGATCAGCTCGGTCTCGGACGACGGGATGGCGATCGGCAGCTCCTCCCAGGTCGCCAGGTCGTCCGAGACCGCGTGGCCCCAGCTGATCCGGCCCCACTGGCTCCCCTCGGGGTTCGTCTGGAAGAACGCATGCCACCGTCCGTCGTGCCGGATGAGCCCGTTGGGGTCGTTCATCCAGGTCGATCCCGGGGTGAGATGCAGGGCGGGTCGATGGCGGTCAGTGAGGGCTGCGCTGGGCGCGGTCATGGTCTCTCCGTCAGTGGGGGGTGCGGGGGTGCGGTGGGGCGGCGGTGCTCAGGAGGCCGCGTCGGTGAAGCGGTCGTAGGCCTCCTGGTAGACGGCGACGAGCTCGCTCACGCCGATGGTCTCGAGCTGGGAGACGTACCCGTCCCACTCGTCCTCGATGCCGCCCTTGACGATCCACGTCGAGGCCTTCTCCTCGACGAGCGTGCGGATGTCGGACTCGATGGTCGACAGGCGGTCGAGCTCCTCGGGGGACAGCATGACCGGCGGGTACTTCTCGTTGGCCCGGTACGGCTCGTAGTGCTCGAGGATCTGCGCCTGCCGCTCGGCCGCGCGGGGCTCGGGAAGCACGACGGTCTCGAAGTCCTCGGCGGTGATGATCTTCGGGCCTCCGGGGGAGACCTTCACGCGGCGCTCCTGCTCGGTCTCGCCCTCGCCGACGGGGATCTGCTCGAGCAGCCCGTCGGCGTTGACCTGCTGCGTCACGCCGATCGGACCCCAGTTCGCCTGCGCGCTCATGACCGGGTCGAAGAGCATGTCGGCCCAGCGCAGCGTCGCCGCGGCGTACTCGTTGCGGGCGCTGATCGCGAAGGCGCCGCGGTTGATCTCCTGGTTGTTGGCGACGCAGGCGCGGCGCGTCCCGTCGGGGCCGGGGAAGATCGGCACGAGCTCGTACTGGTCCTCCCGCTCCGTCCCCACGACCTCGGGGATCTCCCAGAAGTAGAAGGAGCCGAGCGTCTGCGGATCGGCCTTGCCCTTGGCGATGAACGCGACATAGTCCTGGGCGAACGCCTCCTGGTCGATGAGCCCCTCGGTGCTCCAGGTGTGGAGCGTCGCGAGCGCGTCGCGGTACCCCTCCTGGTGGGCGGTGAAGATGACCTTCCCGTCCTGCACGATGCGGTGATCGGGGTTGTCGGCCTGGCCGCCGATCGCGGCGATGAGGTCGGCGATGTCGCCGGCGCCGATGAACGACAGGGGCAGGGTGCCGCTCGGACCCGAGTCGCGGAACGCCAGCAGCGCCTCGTGGTACTCGTCGACGGTGGTCGGCAGCGCCAGGCCCTCGCGCTCGAGCCAGGCGGTGTCGATGAACAGCATGCGCGGGAACTCGACGAGGTTGAGCTCCTCGACGCTCGGCAGCGTGTAGATGTGGCCGTCGGCGCTCGTGATCGCCGAACGGATGTCCGGACGCTCCTCGAGGATCGCGTTCAGCGTCGGCGCGTGCTCGGGGATCAGCTCCTCGAGGGCGAGCAGGGTGCCGTTCTCCCCGTACTTGGTGACCTCGGCGTCGCTCAGCCCGGTGTTGAACAGGGCGTCCGGCAGATCGCCGCCGGCCAGGAGCAGGTTCTTCTTCTCCGCCCACACCTCGTCGGGCTCGTTGACCCAGTCGATCGTGATCCCGGAGTCCTCGGCCCAGGTCTGGACCAGCTCCATGGTCTCGTAGTCGGGGGCGAGGGCGGACTTCGCGCCGCCGAAGGAGAGGGTGAGATCGCCGGTGACGATCGGGAGGCCGGAGTCGGTCAGGCCGACGTCGGCCGAGAGGTCCTCGACGGCCTCGGCCGACGGACGCCCGCAGGCGGCGAGACCCAGGGCCGTCACCGAGAGGGCGGTCGCGCCGAGGGCGAAGCGGCGGCGGGAGAGGGGGCTGGACGGGGTGTCGGGCCGGGTGTCGGGCCGGGTGCCGGTCCGGGTGTCGGACGGGGTGCCGGCCGGGGTGGGGGTCAGGCTGCTGGACATGGGATGACTCCTTCGTCATGTGCTCCGGAGAGCGGGATGGTCGCAGGTGAGAGGGGAGTTTTTCGTATGACGGGGCGGTGGTGGAGGGTGTGCGTCGTCGGGCGGTGTGCGCGGGGACCGGCGGTCAGCTCTTGAGGGCGCCGAGCGTCGCGCCCTTCACGAAGTAGCGCTGCAGGAAGGGGAAGGCGACGAGCAGCGGGACCGTGGAGACGACGATCATGGCGTACTTCAGCAGCTCGCCCATCTTCTGGGCGGCGGCGGTCGAATCCATCGACGCCATGTCGAGCCCGCCCGAGCTGGCCTGGGACTGGATCAGGACGTTGCGGAGGATCAGCTGGAGCGGATACTTCGACTCGTCCGACAGGTAGATCATCGCGTCGAAGAACGCATTCCAGTTCGCGACGATGTGGATCATCGCCATGAGCACGATGAGCGAGGTCGAAAGCGGCAGGGCGATGCTGAAGAAGAAGCGGAAGTCGCTCGCCCCGTCGAGCTGAGCGGCTTCGCGCAGCTCGGGGGAGAGGTTCTGCTCGAAGAACGTCCGGGCGATCACCAGGTTCCAGACGCCGACGGCGCCCGGGAGCACGACCGCCCAGATCGTGTCGAGCATTCCGAGCTCCTTCACCACCAGATAGCGGGCGATCATGCCGCCGTCGAAGAACATGGTGATGACGAAGAGGATCATGAAGATGTTCCGCCCCGGCATGTCCCTGCGCGACAGCGCATAGGCCCCGCAGAGGATCATCGTCACGCTGATGACGGTGCCGACGGTCGTGTAGAGGACCGAGTTCAGGAAGCCCCGCACGATCGTCGACGTGCCGAAGATCGTGGTGTAGCCGTCGAAGGTCACGCCTCGCGGGAACAGCACCACCTTCCCCTGCTGCACGAGCGTCGGATCGGAGATCGAGGCGATGACGATGAAGTACAGCGGGTAGACGATCACGATGATCGCGAACGCGATGATGCCGTAGGCGATCGCGACGAACAGGATGTCGCCGATGCGGCTCGCGCGCTGCTGCGCACGGGCGGGCCGGGAGACAGGGGACGGGGCAGAGGGGGCGCCGGGGGAGTGCGCGCCGGGGGAGGGCACGGAGGGCGCGGCGGAGGTCGTCGGGGAGCTCGTCATCGGGATCACCACAGGCTTGACTGGTCGGCCTTCTTGGCGACCCAGTTGAAGGTCAGCAGAAGGAGCAGGTTCAGGACGGAGTTGAAGAGCCCGATGGCCGCCGAGTAGGAGAACTGGGCGCCCTGCAGACCCACCTTGTAGACATAGGTGTTGATGACCTCGGAGGTCGGGAGGTTGAGGTCTGTCTGCATCAGGTAGACCTTCTCGAAGCCGAGGTTGAAGATGTTCCCGACGGCCAGGATGAAGAGGATCGAGATGACCGGGAGGATGCCGGGGATGTCGATGTGGCGGATGCGCTGGAAGCGGTTCGCCCCGTCCATCCGGGCCGCCTCGTGGAGCGACGGATCGATCGCCGTGAGCGCCGCGAGGTAGATGATCATCGAGAATCCGGCGTTCTGCCAGATGTCCGAGCCGATGTAGAGGGGACGGAACCACTCCGGGGCGCCCATGAAGAAGATCGACTCCCCGCCCGCGAGCCCGATCAGGTGGTTCACCAGGCCGGAGCTCGGGGAGAACAGCAGGCGGATCATGCCGACGACCACGACGACCGAGATGAAGCTCGGGGAGTAGAGGATCGTCTGCGTCAGCCGCTTGAAGCGCTCGTTGGACATCTGGTTGACGATCAGCGCGAGGATGATCGGCACCGGGAAGGCGACGAGCAGGCCGACGGTGTTGATCGTCAGCGTGTTCGCGAGGATCCGCCCGAACTGGAAGCTCGAGATGAACGCCTGGAAGTGCTCGAGGCCCACCCAGGGGCTCCAGAAGAAGCCGTCGGCCGGGTTGTAGTCGCGGAACGCGATCTGCGCGCCGTACATCGGCCAGTACTTGAACACCACGAGGTAGATCAGCGCCGGCGCGAGTAAAACGTATAACTGCCAACTGTGGAGGACGCGTCGCAGCAGCGCGAGGCGTCGCGAGGGCGGGCGCCCGTCGGCGGAGGTCGGGCGGCCGGGGCGGCTGGCGCGATCAGTGCGACTGGTGCTCCCGGAGCTGCCGGCGAGGGCGGAGCTGCCGGCGCTGCCGGCGGAGGCGGGGCCAGCGGCGGGGACGGGCGAGCCCGGTGGGGATGCCGGCCCGACGGCGGTGTCGGTTCTCATGCGGCGTGTCCTTTCGGAGGGGCGACGGACCCGCGGAGGATCGCGGGGCAGTGGATCGGATGGACCTCGGCGGGAGCCGACGGGTCCAGCAGCAGGTCGGCGGCGCGCTCGCCCATCGCGTGGAAGGGGAGCTGCATCGTGGTGAGCGGGGGGTGGAAGAAGTCCCGCAGCACGTCCTGGTCGTCGAATCCGACGACGGAGATGTCCTCGGGGATCTGCCGGCCCGACGCCTGCAGCGCCTGGTACGCGCCGAGCGCCGTGCGGTCGTTGCCGCAGAAGATCGCGGTGGCGGGATCGTCGAGCGCGAGCAGCTCGCGGGTCCCGCGATCGCCGTCGGCCGGAAGACCGCTGCCCGCGCGCACGAGCTCGGGATCGGGCTCGATGCCCGCCTCGCGCAGCGCGCGCTCGTAGCCGCGGCGCCGGTCGCGGGCCGCCGGCAGGGTCTCGCCGATGAAGATGTTGATCATGCCGATGCGCGTATGCCCCGCCTCGAGCAGCAGCCGGGTGGCCTCGTAGCCGCCGCGCTCCTCGTCGGGCACGACGCTCGGGACCCGACCGGACAGGTCGCGGGCGTTCAGGCACACCGTGCGCGCCTCGAGCGCGGCATCCGGGACCTCGAGCTCGCGGTGGTACATCGCGGTGTAGAGGATCCCGCGGACCTGGTGGGACAGCATCGTCTCGATCGCGGCGTCCTCGAGCTCCTGCTCGCCGCCGGTGTCGACCGTCATCAGCGCGTTGCCCTCGCGCCAGGCGCGGTCCTGGGCGCCCTTGATCATCTGGCCCGAGAAGGGGGAGGTCGCGACCTCGTCGCCCACCAGGCCGACGATCTCGCCGACGCCCGTCTTGAGCGTCTTGGCCTGCAGGTTCGTGCGGTAGCCGAGCTCCGTCGCGGCCTCGCGGACGCGCTGGGCGGTGGTCTCCGACGCGCGTCCCGCGGAGTTCCCCGACAGGACCAGCGAGACGATCGCCTGGGAGACGCCGGCGGATGCGGCGACGTCGTGCATGGTGGGGCGCTTGGCCATGGTGCGCCTCCTTCGGCGGCTCGGGCTCGTCGGCGGAAGGGGTTCCGGCGGGCGGCGGTGATGCCGTCCTGCCGGTGCTTCCTAGGTGCTCAGCGACGATGCGTTAATCGTATGACGGAGATGATGCGGCACAGAGCGGGATGCTGTCAAGCGATCGGCGCAGAGTGATCCGACGAGGCGTGCCGCCGGTGCACCGTGGATGCGTACGACGGGCGCTTCGGGCCGGTCGGGCGCGACAGACCGGATCCGTCCCGCCCGAGGGCGGGTCAGGCCTTCGCGGCCAGCGCGTCCTCGATCGGGCCGGTCAGCTCGTCGGGCGTGACTGTCGGCTCGAAGCGCGCGATGACGCGGCCCTCGCGGTCCAGCAGGAACTTCGTGAAGTTCCAGGCGATGTCGCCGGGCTCGATCGTCGACCCCGCGGGCGTCTCGTGCGCGCCGGTCAGCCACTGGTACAGCGGGTGCGCGCCGTCGCCGTTGACCTCGACCTTCGCGTGGAGCGGGAAGGTGACGCCGTAGCTCGTCGAGCAGAACTGCGCGATCTCCGACTCGGTCCCGGGCTCCTGATGGCCGAACTGGTCGCAGGGGAAGCCGAGCACCGTCAGCCCCTGCTCGCCGAAGCGCTCGTGGAGAGCCTGCAGGCCTTCGTACTGCGGCGTCAGGCCGCACTGGCTGGCGGTGTTCACCACCAGCACGACGGAGCCCAGATGCTGGGAGAGAGCGGTCGGAGAACCGTCGATGGCGGTCGCGGAGAAGTCGGAGAGAGTGCTCATGCGGCCATTATCGGCCGGGTGCCCGGGCGGGGGCTGGGGGCGGGCGGCGCAGCGGGCGGTCGGACGGTGCGAGCCGAGGATGCCAGCCGAGGATGCGAGCCGACGATGCGAGCCGAGGACGCGAGCCGGGGACCCGGGGCGGGAGTGCTCCTCCCCAGACCCCCGCGGTCCACATTCTCGGGCCTGCGCTGTCGGACCGGCGTCGCCGTCGGGAGCATGGAGCCATGACCACCTGCATCAGCGCACCGCACGAGAGGGACGGCGACACGCCCCGTCCTCCTCGTCTCGGTCTGCGCGGGCAGGAGCCCGGACCGGCCGGCGAGATCCTCGCCGAGGTCGCAGCCGAGCTCGCCGAGCTGGCGTCGGACCCGGGCGCGCTCTTCGACGTCGGCTCCCGCAGCGCGGGCGACTATCACGCGATCGTCTTCGCGATCGCCGACGCCCGCAGCGCCCTCCAGGCCCTCGGCGACCGGGCCGCGGTCGCCTTCGCCGAGGCCACCGAGCGCGATGCCGTCGCCGAGGCGCGCGCCGAGAACGCCCACGAGGGGCCCGCCGCGGACCGCGCCGAACGACGCGCCCGACGAGCCGTCGCGAGCCGCATCCGCCAGGACCTCTCGATGGCGACGCGGAAGTCCACGACCTCCGTCGGCCGCGATCTCGCCGCAGCCCGTCGGCTCGTCGGGACCATGCCCGAGACCCTCGACGCGCTCGCCCACGGGCGCATGATGGACGCCGTCGCGCACATGGCCGCCGGCACCGTCGGACCGCTCGAGCCCGAGGAGCAGCGCGAGGTCGACCAGGAGATCAAGAAGCTCCTGCCCCTCCGGCAGGACGAGGGGACGGGCCGCTGGAAGGCGGACCTCGCGAAGCTCGTCCGGACGGACGACCCGCAGAAGGCCGCCGACCGCCACCACCGCGAACGCCGATCCGCGCACGTGACGCTCACGCACGAGCCCCACGGCATGGCCACGCTCAAGGCGTACCTGCCGGCCGTCGGAGCCCGCGCGGCGATGAAGCGCCTCGAGCTCGAGTCCGAGCGTCTCCGCGCCGAGGGCGACGACCGCGGACACCAGGCGATCATGGCGGACTCCCTGGTCAGAGCCATCACCGGGGAGGACGGCGGGCTCGAGCCCGTCACCCTGGAGGTCGGAGCGATCATCACCGACCGCGCCCTCTTCGACCCCGGCACCGACGACGTCGCCCACATCGAGGGCTACGGGCCCGTCCCGCCCGAGCTCGTGCGCGAGCAGCTGCGCCGATCGCTCGAGGAGCCGGCCCCCGGACCCGACGGGCAACCCCCTGAGGAGCCCCTCGGACCCGACGGCCCCGCGATGCGAGTCGCCCTCAGGCGCCTGTACACGCACCCGCGCACCGGAGAGCTCGTCGCCGTCGAATCCGTCGCCCGAGCCTTCCCGCCCGCGCTCAAGCGGCTCGTCCGCTGGCGCGATGGCGGCACCTGCCGCGGCCCCTTCTGCAACGCCGCACCCCGCCAGCTCGACCACGTCGAGCCCCACAGCCGCGGAGGTGTGACCGCATTCAGCAACGGGCAGGGCACCTGCGTCCACCACAACGACAAGGAGAACAACGCGGCGGGCGTCGAGACGACGGGCACCGGTGCGTCCGATGCCGGACACGGCGTCCGGTGGACCAGCTTCCACGGCATCACGCGGACGACGTACCCGGCGCGGTATACGAGGTCGGAGCGGGAGCGCGGGGGCGAGGGCGAGGGGGCCGGAGATGAGGGGGATGAGGGAGACGTGGGAGAGGGCGAGCCGCCGTAAGGGAGGCGGAGGGACGCTGGGATCGTGCGATGCCCCCCAACGGGATTCGAACCCGTGTCGCCTGCTGGGGCTGGGTCGTACCGGATCGGAGGCCGGACCGTCATTCGTGAGCGGAGCCCATCCCCGCTGCGCGGGGCACACCGATCGACTCGTTCGCGGTGCTCGAACCCGAGGGGCTCATCCCCGCTGCGCGGGGAACACGCCGAGGAGGCCGTCCTGGCCTTCATCAGCGCAGGCTCATCCCCGCTGCACGGGGCACACACGCCCTGACCAGCAACGCATCATCGAGAGCGGTCCGATCCGGTACAGCCTGTCCAAGAATCCTACGCCGTGCGGGGGTTTCCGTCGGCGTCGTATCCCTCAGAGCTGGCGCCGGAGAGCACTGGCCTGTCTGCGCACTCTCGCACTCTCGCACTCCGCACTCCGCCCTCCGGGCAGGGATCCTCCTCAGCGCCCCGCCTTCGCCTTCGCCCTCCCGTGCGCCGGCGGTGCCGCCATGATCTGCAGGTCGAGCTGCCGCAGCACGTGGTCGGCGGCCTCGGGGTCGACACCGGGCTCGGAGCGGGCCTGGAGGACCTCGGCGCGGGCGGCGTCGAGCCCGACGGTCTGCGCGGCGACCATGAGCTCGCGTCCGCGGCGGATCATCTTGCGCTTGGCCTGGAGCTTCCGCATCTCCTCGGGGTCGGCGACCTCGCCGTCGGGGGTGAGCGCCGCCATCGCCTGCGTGGTGGTGTCGAGCTCCTGTCGAAGGCTGCGGAACTTCTTCTTGAGGGCGGCGATCTGCTGCTCGGAGAGCTCGCCGGTCTCCCCGAAGCGCTCCTGGATCGCGGCCAGGGCGGCCTGCTTGCCGCGTTCGGTGAGCTCGCTGATCTCGTCGTCGGTGATGGACCCGTCGTCCTGGAGCTTGAGCAGGCGCAGCAGCCAGCCGAGGCCGATGCCGGTGGGCACGAGCGTCACCAGGAGCACGGCGCTCGCGACGATGATCATCATGTTGCGGTACTCGACGGGGTCGCCGGAGGCCGTCGTGGTGGGGATCGCGAGGGCGAGCGCGAGGGTCGCGAGGCCGCGCATGCCGCACCAGGTCAGGACCACGGAGTCCTTCCAGCTGACGTGCTGCTCGCCGCCGGAGCGCTCGAGCGGGGCGACGACGAGCATCGCGACGAATCGCAGCGCGATCACGATCGCGCAGACCGCGGCGCACAGCGGCAGGTAGTCGAGGACCGCCCACCCCTCCTCGACGACGATGTCGCGCAGCTGCATGCCCATGAGGCCGAAGGCGAGACCGGTGACCAGCAGGTTCGCCACGTCCCAGAAGGTGTAGCGGGAGATGCGGGCCTCGGAGTCCTCGGCCCGGCTCTTGCGCCGGGTCTCGAGGGCGGTGATGACCACGGCGATGACGCCGGAGGCGTGGAGCTCCTCGGCGAGCATGTAGGCGGCGAAGGGGACGACGACGCTCATGGCGGTGCGGGCGGCAGTCGTCGTCACCATGCGGGTCGCGGTCCGGTACAGCCAGCCGATCCCGAAGCCGATCGCGGCGGCGATCGCGGCGCCGAGGAGGAATTCGGGGACGAGACCCCAGCCGAGCTCGTCGCCGCTGGTCAGAGCCGACAGCGCGGAGGTGAACAGGACCAGGGCGACGGCGTCGTTGAACAGGCCCTCGGTCTGCAGCATCGACAGCATCCGGCGGGGCATGCGGGCGGGGCCGGCGACGGCCTCGACGGCGACCGGATCGGGCGGGGCGACCATCGCGCCGACCATCAGCGCGAGCGGCACGGCGAGGCCCGGCACGAGGAGCCACACGGTCCCGGCGACCGCGAAGGCGGTGATCGCGGTGAGGCCGACGGCGAGCACGAGCAGCGTCCGCCAGCGGTATCGGAACACGGACCAGCTGGTCTTCTGCGCGGTCGCGAACAGCAGCGGCGGCAGGAACAGCGGCAGGATCAGGTGGGCGTCGATCGAGAAGTGCTGCAGCCCGGGGATGCAGGCGATCAGCGAGCTCGCGAGGAGCATCAGGATCGGGTACGGCAATCGCACTCTCTCCCCGAGCGCCACGCAGACGACGGTGACGGCGAGAAGTCCGATGATGAGTGCGAGTGTGGCCATGCGCGGCTCCCGAGGGCAGATCGGCGTCGTGATGCTGCAGGCGAGACCGAGTGAGCGTGCCCGGGCGCCGTCGGATGTCGCGGGAGCCCCACCATTTTATGCGACGGCCCCGGGTGCCGACGAGCCGGCCCGGGCCGGTGACGCACCCGAGACCTCCGCCCCCTACATCGACTCCTGCCACGCCCGGTACAGCGCCGCGAACCTCCCGCCGGCGGCGACGAGCTCCTGCGGGGAGCCGTCCTCGACGACCTCGCCGTCGTGCACGACGAGCACGCGGTCGGCGATCATCACCGTCGAGAGGCGGTGGGCGATGATCAGCGCGGTGCGCTCGCCGAGGAGCTTCGTCAGCCCCTCCTGCACCATCCGCTCGGAGGGGATGTCGAGGGAGCTCGTGGCCTCGTCGAGGATGAGCACGCGCGGGTCGGCGAGGAAGGCGCGGGCGAAGGAGATGAGCTGGCGCTGGCCGGCGGAGACGCGTCCGCCGCGCTTGTTCACGTCGGTGTCGTAGCCGTAGGGGAGCTGCTCGATGAAGACGTCGGCGCCGATCGCGCGGGCGGCCCGTTCGACGTCCTCGCGCGGGGCGCCGGGGCGTCCGAGCTCGATGTTGTCGGCGACGGTCCCGGAGAACAGGTAAGCCTCCTGCGTGACCATGACGATGTTGCGGGTCAGGTCCTCGAGGGTGATGTCGCGCAGGTCGACGCCGTCGAGGGTCACGCGGCCCTCGGTAGCGTCGTAGAAGCGGGAGATCAGCTTCGCGACGGTGGACTTGCCGGCACCGGTCTGGCCGACGAGCGCGACGGTCTGGCCGGCGGGGATGTGCAGGTCCAGGGGCTTGAGGACGACGGGCCCGTCGGCCGAGTAGCGGAAGGAGACGTCCTCGAAGTCGACGCGGCCGGTGGAGGTCGGCAGCGGCGTCGGACGCGCCGGGTCCTTGACGTGCGGGGCGACGGCGAGCAACGTGGCGATCTTCTCGAGGGCCGACAGGCCCGACTGCAGCGTGTTGTAGAAGCTGGCGAGCTGGTCGATGGGCTGGAAGAAGCGCCGCGAGTACAGGGCGAGGGCGATGAGCACGCCGACCTGCAGGTCGCCGCCGACGACGCGGAATCCGCCGACGAGCAGCACCACCGCGATCGTCGCGTTGGCGAGGACGCGCAGCGACGGCTGGTAGATGCCGAAGACGTTGATCGAGCGCAGCGAGGCGTCGCGGTAGTCCTGGGCGAGGGTGTCGAACTCGGCCTCGTTGCGGGTCTCCTTGCGGAAGGCCGCGACGGCGCGGATGCCGGCCATGGCCTCCACGAAGTGCACGATCAGGCGGGCCGAGTGCGAGCGGATCGCCCGGTACTCGACGCGCGAGCGCTTCTGGAACCACACCGTGAGCATGACCCCGGGGATCAGCATCAGCAGCATGACCAGGCCCGTCACCCAGTCCATGACGATGATGAGGATGACCGTGTAGACCATCGACAGCGAGGAGCCGACGAGGATGTCGACGCCCGAGTTCAGCAGCTCGCGCAGCGCCTCCATGTCGGAGGTCTGTCGGGAGACGATGCGGCCGGAGGTGTAGCGCTCGTGGAACTCGAGGTCCTGCTTCTGGGTGAAGCGGAAGACGCGGCGCCGCAGCGACAGCAGCATCTGCTGGCCGACGACGGTGCCCTGCCGCACGTAGCCGAAGGTCAGGACGCCGCCGATGATCGCGCAGCTGATGTGCAGGGCGGCGGCGGCGAGGGCCGGGGCGCCGTCGCCCGCGATGAGTGCGGGCAGGGCGGTGTCGATGCCCCAGGCGATGATCGCGGGGCCGGCGACGACGGCGAGCTGCGCGATGACGACCATGAGGCTCATGGCGACGAACTGGCCCTTGACGGGCGAGATCAGCTCGCCGAGCAGGCGGAACGAGCGTCGTCGGGCCTCGCGGTTCTCCTCGGGGGTGAGCTCGCGCTGCTCGACGTCCTCCTCGCGCGGGGATGCGGGGGCGGTCATCGGCTCTCCTCCTTCTCGGTGCTCTGCGGGTCGGTGCTCTGCGGGTCGGGTTCCGGTCCGACGTCGGGCGCACGGCCGCCCCAGGCTCCGCGGAGGTCGAGCTCGCCGGTCAGGGTCTCGATGTCCTGGTCGCGGCGGGCCTCCTCCTCCTGGTTGGCGATGACGTAGCGGTAGCGGGCCGAGGTGCGCATCAGCTCGGCGTGGGTGCCGACGTCGGTGATGCGTCCGCCGTCGATCAGGGCGACGCGGTCGGCGAGGGCGACGGTCGAGGTGCGGTGGGCGACGATCAGCGTCGTCGTCCCCTCGAGCACGCTGCGCAGGCGCGCGGTCACCCGCTCCTCGGTCTTCGTGTCGAGGGCCGACAGCGGGTCGTCGAGCAGTAGCACGGCGGGCTGGGCGGCGATCGCGCGGGCGAGGGCGAGGCGCTGGCGCTGGCCGCCGGAGAGGCTCATGCCCTCCTCGCCGATGCGGGTGTCGACGCCGTCGGGGAGGTCGAGGGCGAAGGAGGCGTCGGCCGTGTCGAGGGCGAGCGCCAGGAGCTCTTCGCGGGCGGCCTCGTCGAGCGCGGGATCGGCGCCCAGCAGGACGTTCTCGCGCACCGAGTCGGAGAACAGGGTCGCCTCCTCGAAGGCGACGGCGGTGAGGGTGCGCAGGGAGACGAGGTCCATGGCGCGGATGTCGACGCCGTCGATGGTGATGCGTCCGGCGGTGATGTCGTAGAGGCGGGGCACGAGCTGCAGGAGCGTCGACTTGCCGGAGCCGGTGATGCCGACGAGCGCCATGGTCTCGCCGGGGCGGACCGTGAGATCGGCGCCGTCGATCACGTCGCGCACATGGTCGGGGGCGTCGGCGTAGCGGAAGTGCACGTCCTCGAGGCGGACCTCGCCGCGGGCGGCGTCCGTCGTCGGGCGCGCGGCGTCCTCGGGGGAGACGATCGGGTTCTCGTCGTCCATCACCTCGTAGTGGCGGGTGAGGGCGGTGGAGGTGTTGATCGCCTGGCCGAGGTGGTTGCCGAGCATGCGCACGGGCCCGATCACCATGGTCGCGGTCGCGAAGTAGGAGGCGAGCTGGCCGGTGTCCATGCGGCCGTGCGCCGTCTCGTACAGGCCCAGCAGGAGCGCGATGCCGAGGGCGATCTCGGGGAGCATGAACATGAACATGTTGAAGGTGGCCATGGCGGTCGCCATCCGCACCTCGGTCTGGCGCAGCTCGTCGGCCTGGGCGGTGAAGCCCTCGAGCGCCGTCGGGCCGCGGCCGAAGGCCTTGAGCACGCGGATGCCCTGGACGGACTGCTCGATGGTGGTGGCGAGGTCGCCGTTCTGGTCCTGCGAGAGCCGCGAGAGGTGCGTGAAGCGCTGGTTGAAGCGGAACGCGAGCACGCACACCGGGATCGCGAAGACCAGGAACACGACGGCGAGCAGGGCGCTCGAGCGGAACAGCAGCACGGTGCCGACGGTGATCGTGACGACGTCGGTGACGATCATGATCATGCCGAAGGCGACCCAGCGGCGGATCATGTTGATGTCGCTCATCATGCGCGAGAGCAGCTGGCCGGACCCCCACGCGTCGTGGAACGCGACGGGCATGCGCACGACCTTGCGGTAGAAGCCGACGCGCATCTGCTTCTCGATCGTCGTGGACGGGGCGACGGCGAAGACGCGGCGCAGGTAGATCAGCGCGGCCTCGAGCAGGCCGATGCCGAGGACGATCGCGCAGCCGGTCCACACGACCGCGGCGGTCGGGGAGGCGTCCAGGCGGTTGATGATCCACTCGAGCGTCTGCGGGATCATCAGCGACGACGTCGACGCCGCGATCGCGCTCAGCAGACCGAGGATGAGGCGGAGGCGGATGGGCTTGACCGTCTGGAACAGACGGCTCATGTTCTCGAGCATGGGGGAGGAGGACCTCGATGGGGGTGCGGGGCGGGCAGGCGGAGCCCGAGGAGCCGGCGTGCGACCAGCAGGGGTGTCGGGGTGCTCCGCGGCGATGGGGGAGCGGGCGGTCACGGGCAGGCTGACTTAGCTTAGTCAACTATCGTGCCGGGCGGGGCCGGACGCGCCGCACGGCGGCGGATCGGGGGAGCCGACGGGCGGGGTCCGACGGGACGGCTTCGACGGGCCGGGCCGCGATCGTCGGCCGACGGGCCCGTCGGGAGGCTCAGGCCTCGTCGTCGACCGGGGTCCAGTCGCTGTACGCGGCGTCGGAGAGCACCGCGGCGGCGCCCGCGGCGACGGCGGTCACCGTCAGCACGGCGGGCCAGGAGCCGACCTTCTTGGCGAGCGGGTGCGAGAGGCCGAAGCCGAGCGCGTAGGTGGCGCCGAGCACGGCGGTCGTCGCCGGGCCGCGACGCGCGAGCCAGGTGCGACCGGCGTAGATCCCGGCGGCCGCGAGGACGACGCCGCCGAGGGGACGGATGCCGGTCTCGCGGGCGGTCAGCCATCCTCCGATCAGGCCCGCGGCGACGACGGGGGCGGTGCTGACGGACTCGGCGGGCTTGATCGCGATGCTCATGGGAAGAGCCTACGACGCAGGGCCGAGCGGTGGCTGGGGCGGGCGGCGCCGGACGGTCGGGTGGGGTGCGAGGGGGTCACGGCTCGTCTCGGATGATCGACGGCAGGACGTGCAGTCGGTCGAGTTCACGGAAGAGGAAGGGCGTCACCGCGTTCGGGGACAGTCGCACCTGGTAGGTGCGGCTCGTCGGAGCCGTGCGCTTCAGGAGCTGACGATCGACCATAGACGCGATCGCTCGCGAGCGTGCCGAGGGAGTGCCGGGGAGTGCGTCGGCGACATCTCCGGCCTTGAAGGGAGTTCCCGACGCTGTGGCGGTGAGTACGTCGGCGTCGGAACGGGAGATGCTCCCGGCAGCCAGCGCGGTGTGCACCGCGCTGCGGACGAGGCGGAGAAGAGTGTCGGCCTCGGAGAGTCGATGGACGGCCTGGACATCTCGCAGGAGCCCGCTCACCACGAATTCGATCCATGAGAGGAGGCCGTCGTCGGAGAGGGAGTCGGCGGCTGCGAGATGGTCGTAGTAGCCCTGCCGATCTGCCCCGAACACGGTGGTGGGGTTGATCGTCGGGTAGTCGACGTCCGGTGCGAACCCGTAGGCGCGGATCATGGCGTAGGAGAACAGGCGGGCGGTGCGCCCGTTCCCGTTGCCGAACGGATGGATCCATACGAAGCGATGGTGGGCCACCGCCATGCGGACCAGGTGCATATGGGGTTCCGCGGGTGCGTTGGCGAAGTCCAGCAGGTCGGTCATCAGCGGGTGCACGAGCGACGCCGCAGGCGGCGTGTGGGCGGATCCGCTGATGCGGACATTCCTCTCTCGATACTGGCCGGGCGTCTCGTCGCCCTCGCGTTGCAATCCGTCGGTCGCGACATGGTGGAGCTCTCTGACCAGTGTGTGGGTCAGCGGCGAACCTGGGGCCACGTGCCGGTCGACGTGTTCCGCCGCGTCCTCGAGATGGAGGATCTCCAGGATCGGATCGCCGAGATCGAGCCCGGGTCGCGACTCCCGCAGGCGTGCTCCTTCGACGGCATCCACCAGCGTGGTGCGGTTGCCTTCGATCCGCGCCGAGGCGATGCTCGAGATGAGTCGATACAGCTGACTCATCTCCGCCAGCGCGGGCAGCCGATCGGCAGTCCTCGGCAGGTCTCCGCGACGGCGCTCGAGCTCGACCGCTTTGGCGGCGAGCGAGGAGTCGAAGGGGAATGGGGGGACGCGCAACGCATCGGACATCGTGCAATTGTAAGCAAGGTGCAGACTATTTGCGAGCAACGTGGCGTTGTGCCTGGCAGTGACGATGTGGGGCGCACATAGATGAGCAAGTATTTGCGTCGTCGATGGACCGTACTTGCAGTCGGACTACTCGGTGCGCGGTGACGACGCCGGAAGGCCGGGCGCCCGTCTCAACAGAGCACGGCGACCCCGTGCGCGGGCACGGCCCCGTCCGCCGGTGCGCCGACGCCGTCGAGCATGTCGGCGCCCGAAAGGAGCTCGAGCACCGTGCCGGGCACCCGACCGTCCGCCGCCGCGGCTGATCGTCCGTCCGCCGACTCGTCCGCTCGCCCGTCGACGCCCTCGCCGACGCGTCCGACGGGCAGCGCCGCCGGCTCGTCGGAGAGGTTCAGGGCCAGCAGCAGGCGCTCGCCGCCGGTGCGTGCGCGCAGCTCGATGAGCGCGTGCTCGTTCGCGAGGGCGTCCTCGGGGACGTGCACCGAGGCCGTCTGCAGCCACGGGTGCCGGCGCCGCAGCCCCAGCAGCCGACGGTGCGCCTCGAGGATCCGCGGTGCTGCCTCGGGGCTGAGCACGGGGATCCGGGCCGGGGCGTCGGCCGGGTCGTCGGGGAAGGGGAGGCGCACGGCGTCGTCGCCGCCCGCCCGCTCCTCCTTGACGCCGGTCGCGCCGAACTCGTCGCCCGCGTAGACGACGGGGACGCCCGGCAGCAGCGCCAGCAGGGCGATCGCGACGGCGAGATCGCGGCCGTCGGGCAGCTGGGAGGCGATCCGGGTGGTGTCGTGGTTGCCGACGAACGTCAGCGGCAGTCCCTCCGCGAGGAACTCCGCGAGGAACTGCTCGTGGCGGCCGAGGGCGTGCGCGAGCTCCCAGAGGTTCCCGTCGGCGAGGGACGACCACACGGCCTTCCACAGCTCGTACTGCGTGACCGAGTGCGCGCCCGACGCCTGCGCGATCGACGGGTAGTCGCCGTGGATGACCTCGCCGAGGATCCAGGCCTCGGGATGCGCGGCGCGGACCCGCGCGAGGATCGGCTCCCACGCCTCGGCGCCCGCGGAGTACATGGCGTCGAGCCGCCAGCCGTCGGCGCCACGGTCGAGCCACCAGCCCATGACCTCGACGATCCGGTCCTGCACGACGGGATCGGCGAGGTTCAGCTCGACCAGGTCGGCATTGCCCTCGAAGCCGTAGGGGTGCGCCGCACGGCCGGTCGTTCCGTCGGCCGCCCCGCCGTCGGCCGCCCCGCCGTCGGCCGCCCCGCTGCCGGCCGCCCCGCTGTCGGCCCAGCGGATGCGTCGGCCCTCGGGGCTGTCGGGTCCGGCGGCGAGGGCCGCGCGCACCACCGGGTGGTGGTGGGAGACGTGGTTGAAGACGCCGTCGAGGACGAGCCGGATCCCGCGCTCGTGGCAGGCCGCGACGAGCTGCGCGAAGTCGGCGTCGTCGCCGAGCCGCGGGTCGAGCCGACGGTGGTCGAGGGTGTCGTAGCCGTGGCTGACGGAGTCGAAGATCGGGTTCAGGATCAGCACGTTCGCGCCGAGCGAGACGAGATGGTCGAGCCAGCCGACGACCCTCCCGAGCCGGTGCACGACGTTCTCGCCCGCGCCCTCCCCGTAGGACTCGCCGACGAGGTCCTCGCGATGCCGCGGCGCGCCGCAGAACCCCAGGGGGTAAACCTGCCAGCAGATCGCCGTGCGGATCCACGCCGGCAGGGCCGGGACGTCGGCGGGGGCGCCCGAGGCGGGCGGGGTCGTCGCGCTCATGGCGCCATCGTAGGGCGGGGCGGCGTCGGCCGACGGGGACCCCGCGGGCGGTGTTGAATGGACCTGGTCTGCGCGGCCGCGCCGGACCACCCTCGCCGACACCAGGAGCACCGCCCATGATCCGCCTGCGCAGCGACCACTTCTCCGAAGCCCTCGGCATGGGCACCTCGATGATCGTGCTGATGCCGCAGGAGGCCGCGGGCATCGGGATGTCCGGCGCCGCCGGCGCCGCCGGGTCCGACGGTGCAGACGGGTCCAGCGGGGCCGACGATGCAGGCGGGGCCGACGGGAGCGTCCGCGACGGCGTCCCCGTGCTCTACCTCCTCCACGGCCTGAGCGACGACTGCACCATCTGGGAGCGGCGCACGGCGATCGAGCGCTACGCCTCCGAGAAGGGCATCGCCGTGGTGATGCCCGAGGTGCGCCGCTCCTTCTACAGCGACGAGGTCGTCGGGGAGGCCTACTGGACCTATATCGCCGAGGAGCTCCCGCAGCTGGTCGCGCGCACCTTCCGCATCTCGACCGCGCGTGAGGACACCTTCGTCGCGGGCCTGTCGATGGGCGGGTTCGGCGCCTTCAAGCTCGCCCTGAACCATCCCGAGCGCTTCGCCGCCGCGGCCAGCTTCTCCGGCGCCCTCGACCTGACGACCCTCGAGCTCGGCGACAACGGCGGGCACCTGTTCGACCGGATCTGGGGCGACCGGCCGATCGAGGGGACGCACGACGACCTCCTGCACCTCGTGCGCACCTCCGACCCGGGCACGCTGCCGGCGCTGTTCCTGGACTGCGGCACCGACGACTTCCTGCTCGAGGCGAACCGCGCGTTCATCGCCGAGGCCGAGTCCCGCGAGCTCGACCTCCTCTCGCGACTGCGTCCGGGCGACCACACCTGGGACTTCTGGGACCGCGGCATCCAGGACGTCCTGGACTGGCTGCCGATCCGCCGCTGACGGGCGGACGTCGCGTCGGCCGAGGGGCGTGCGCCCCGCCGCTGACGGGCGGGCGCCGGCGGACGTCCCGTCGGCCGGCGGGCCGCGTCGGGCAGGATGAAGGGCATCCGTCGACCCCCAAGGAGCGATCGTGGCCCTCTTCGCCGTCCAGTACACCTACGCCGATGATGCCGAGCGCATCGCCGTGTTCCGTCCGGAGCACCGCGCGCACCTCGCCGAGCTGCACGACGACGGCGTCCTCGCCGCCTCCGGTCCCCTCGACGACGGCGGTCGCGCGCTGCTCCTGATCACCGCGGACTCCGCCGAGGCCGCGCTCGCCGCGCTCGACGGCGACCCCCTCAAGCGCGAGCGCCTGATCGCCGACCGCACGGCCGAGGAGTGGAAGGTCGTCATCGGCCAGGTCGGCTGAGAGTCCGGTACTCCGGCCGACGGCTCCGGCGGCCGACGGCTCCGGCGGCCGACGGTTCAGCCGTCCGGCGGTTCAGACGGTCGGGTCCTCGTCGGCCTCGCCCTTCGCCGCGGCACGGTCACGTCCCTCGGCGAGCATGTCGAGCAGTCGGCCGACGGTCGCACGCTTCGCGGTCTCCTGGCCGACGATGACGATCGGCAGCTGGCCGCGCCCGCCGAGCTCCTCGGTGAGGGCCGCGCCGGACGGGTCCTTGTAGACGTTCACCCAGGCCACGTCCTCGCGGTCGCCGCGGATCGCGGTGTGGAGGCGCGCGGAGAGCGGATCGCCCGGCGCCCACAGCACGATCGCGACCTCGTCGCCGCGGCGGGCCGCCGCCTCGACGAGCGGCTGGTGCGGGCCGGTGCGCAGCGGGCTCGTCCAGTAGCCCATGAGCAGGGCGAACAGGGCGAACATGATGGCGCCCGCCCACAGCTGGGCGACGGCGAGCAGGGCCGCGAGGGCGAGGCCGACGATCAGCATCAGCGCCGGACGGATCCACGCGGTCGCGGGCACGGTCCAGACGGGGCCCTCGGGCGCGGGCTGGGGCGGTGTGGGCTCGCTCGTCGCCGGCTCGCTCGGCGTGGACTCGCTCGACGCCGGCTCGCTCGTCGGGGTCTCGTTCGGCGTGGGCTCGTTCATCGGGGTCTCCTCCGCGGGATCAGATCAGCGAGGCCGTCGTCGAGCGGTCGTTGGCCTCGGCGACGAGGGCGTCGCGGAGAGCGCCGACGGCCGGGATCGACAGCGCTCCGCGGCGGTTGACCAGGCCGATCATGCGGTTGTCGAGATCGGGCAGGGCGCGCACCACGACGGCGTCGGAGGGCGTGGCCTCGAGGGCGATCTCGGGGAGCAGGGCGATGCCGCCGCCGTGCTCGATGAGCCGCTGGACCACGATCGAGTCGTCGGTCGAGTGCCGCACCGTCGGCACGAAGCCCGCGGCGCGCGCGTTCGACATGAGGTTCGCCCGACAGCGTTCGCAGCCCGCGATCCACAGGTCCGTGCGCAGGTCGGAGAGGGTGAGGTCGGGGTCGGCGGCCTTCGGGTGGTCCGTCGGGAGCACGGCGAGGACGCGATCCTCCATGAGGGGCGACCATTCGAGGGTGCCCTCGGCGTCGATGTCGGAGCCGGGGTAGCGGAACACGAGCGCGAGGTCGAGGTCGCCCTCGCGCAGCGCGGCGACGGCGTCCGGCGGCTCGAGCTCGGAGAAGGTGACGTCGAGGTCGGGGGCGGTCTCCCGCAGGCTCTGCAACACGGGCGGCAGCAGCACGGCCGCGGCCGACGGGAAGGTCCCGAAGCGCACGGTGCCGCGGCGCAGCGCCGTGATGTCGGCGAGCTCCTGCTCGGCGGCCTCCATCTGGGCGGCGATCGCCTCCGCATGCGCGGCGAGGCGGCGCCCGGCCTCGGTCGGGGTGACCCCGGAGGACGAGCGCAGCAGCAGCTGCGTGCCGACCTCCTTCTCGAGGGCGGCCAGGTGCTGGGACACGGCGGGCTGCGTCCAGCCCAGCTCGCGGGCCCCGGCACCGATCGAGCCGTTGCGCACGACGGTGCGGAAGATCAGGAGGCGACGAGGATCCAGCGACATGCCTCCATGCTAGGACGGACCGCAAAGGTCTGCTTATGGGGTGTGGCGGAGCATGCGGTGAACCGCCTCACCCGCGTCTACCCTGTCGGGCATGGCATCACCATGGGGGCAGAGCGGGGACGACCGACGGTCCGGGGACGACGAGAGCAGCGGGCGCCGCGGCCTCGGCCGATGGACGCGCGACGATCAGCACGGGCCCGACGGGGACCAGGCCTGGCTCGGCGGGAGCAGCGGCGGCAGCGGCAGCAGCGGCGGAGGACGCGGCAGCAGCAGCGGGATCGCCGACGATCGCTCGCGGAACGAGCCCCGGGGCCCTGTCTTCTCCTCGGACTTCGACGACGGCAGCGCCGCCGACGACGGCCGCCGCGGCCTCCGCGATCGCCGCGCCCGGGGCGCCCGCGATGATCTCGGGTCGGGGTCGGGGTCGGGGTCGGCTCCTGGGCCGGCCCGTGAGCCGGGCGAGCCCGAGTTCTTCGCGAACCTGAGCAAGGGGGCGAAGTCCCTCGTCCGACTCGTGGTGATCGGGTTCGTCGGGTTCTTCATCGTCCGTTTCGCCGGCCGCCGGAACTTCGAAGGATGGAACGCGGACGCCTTCTTCGGGCTCCCCACGTGGACCGTCCTTCTCATCGTCGTCGTCCTGGTGTGGGTCTTCCGCGGGATGCGACGGAGGTAGGGACCGCGGCCCGCCGGTCTCGAGCGTCCCGCACGCCCTACGGCCCGGAGATCCCCTATGGCGAGGACGGCGGCTACACCGGGCTACGCTACGGAATGCCTGGTGGAGAGACCTTTAGGAAGTGCCGATGAGCCCCCTCACCCGTGCGTCCTTCCCTCGGCCTCGCCTACCCTGGCGCGCATGGAGCCACGGGGGAAGGACGCACAGGGGAAGGACGCACGGGTGAGGGACCAGAGCGCGCTGCCGCCTGAGGGGGACGGATGGTCCTCCGGGTTTGAGCATGCCCAGGGACAGGGCGATGACGCGCATGGTCGGCCCCGTCGCATCCCGGGGAGCCTCTCGACGCCCGCGAAGGGCGCTCGCATCGGCATCGCCCTGGTCTGGGGGATCCTCGCGATCGTGGTGATCGTGCAGTTCGCCGGTGCCGGCCGGATCAGCGCCCTGCCGTTCCTGCTCATCGCCCTCGGCGTCGGCGCGACGGTGGCCCGGGTCCTGCGCCGGTAGCGCGAGAGTCGTGCCGGCTCGGCCGGCGGGTCAGGCTCGGCCGACGGCTCAGGCCCGGCCGACGGATCGGCCGCCGACGGCCCCGGCTCAGCCGCCGAGCTCGAGCACGCGGATCGCGAGCTGCACCCGATTGGTGACCTGGAGCTTGTGGTACAGACGGCCGAGGTGCGTCTTCACGGTCGCGACGCTCATGTGCAGTCGGTCGCCGATCTCCTGGTTGACCAGGCCTGCGGCGACCAGACCGGCGACCTCCCATTCGCGGGAGGTGATGCCGTCGGGGATGGTGCCGTCGGCCCCACCGGTGCTGGAGACCGGCGCGAGGCCGTCGGACGGATCGGCCGTTGCGACCCCGTCGGACGCGGTGATGGCACCGCTGACGGCGCCCAACCCCGCCGGTCCCGCCGCTCCTGCGACGCCCGGCCCGCCTGCTCCGCCGGCGGCGAGGCGGACCAGGCGGGCGAGCACGTCGGGGGAGAAGCGGGGCCGGTCGGCCGCCGCGTCGAGCACCGCGTCGACGACCTCGGCCGGCGGGGAGTCCTTGAGCAGGAACGAGACCGCGCCGCCGCGCAGGGCCTCGAGCAGGAACTCGTCGGTGTCGAAGGCGGTGAGCATGACGACCCGCGCGCTCGCCCCCTGCTCCCGCAGCCGGGCGAGGGCCTCGAGGCCGCTGACGCGCGGCATCCGGACGTCCATCAGCACCACGTCGGGGGAGAGCGCGGCGACCTGCGTGAGCGCGGCGGACCCGTCGGCCGCCTCGCCGACGACCTCGATGCCGTGCAACCCGTCGATCATCAGCCGCAGCCCGGCGCGCATGAGCGCCTCGTCGTCGACCAGCAGCACGCGCACCGGTCCCGTCGGCTCGTCCCGGTCGCCTGGTCCCGTCGTCCCGTTCACCATGGCACCCATGCTTCCACCTCGAAGGTCCCGGCGCGCACCCGATGGGTCGCGTCGCCGCCGAGCAGCCGCGTCCGCTCCCGGACGCCGAGCAGGCCGTGGCCGGTGGACGGGGCGACGGCGGCATCGTCCGCCAGCGGGTTCCGCGCCGTGAGCACCACTCGATCGCGCATGCTCGCGCACGCCTCCGATCTGGCGCCCGCCTCCGAGCCGGCGCCCGAGCCCGATCCTGCGCCCGACGCCTCGGGGTCGGGCGCGCGGGCGATCCGCACCGCGAGCGGGCTCCCGGGCGCGTGCTTCGCGGCGTTCGTGGTGACCTCGGTGAGCACCCGTGCGAGCGCGACCACGGTGGAGCGGTCCCGTCCGGCGAGGTCCTCGGGGGTGATCCCGTCCCAGGTCAGGGTGACATCCTGGCCGTCGGCGCGGCAGCGCTCGATGATCGTGAGCAGGGTCGGGGCGGTCGCGAGCGGGTCGTCGCCGTCGACGGTGCGGAGGGTCAGCAGCACGGAGCGGAGCTCCTGGTTCGCCTGCTGGGCGGCGTCGCGGACGGTGAGCGCGGCCCGTCGGACGTCCTCGGGCGAGAGGTCGTCCCGATACGACAGGGCGCCGGCGTGCATGGCGATCGCCGCGAGGTGATGGGAGATCGAGTCGTGGACGTCGCGGGCGAGGGCGGTGCGCTCCTCGGCGCGGACGCGGGCCGCATCGGCGTCGTGCTCGCGCACGAGCGCCTCCGCCTCGCGCTCGGCGGCGGCCCGGGCCAGCTCCGCCGCCTCGCGCTCGCGGTCGGCCGACGCCGCGCGCGCCTGCAGCGACCGCAGCAGCTCGCGCCGCGTCCCGATGACATGCCCGGTCAGCAGCGGGACCGCGGCCGACACGAGCATCACGCCGAAGGTCGTCAGCACGAGCCCGCGCGGGGAGTCGCCGCGGATCTCGGCGTCGATCGTCAGCGTCGTCATCGACATGCCGCCGACGAGCAGCAGCGCCCCGATGTCCAGCACCATCCGTCGCCGCAGCCCCAGGCGGTACAGCGCGACGGCCGCCGCCGGCAGCGACCAGGTGCTCATGCCCGCCGCCATCGCGATCACCAGGTGGACGGCGCTGTGCACGCGCCCCGCGCGCGTGAACCGTAGCGGGCCGACGGCGAGCGACACCGCGATGCCGACCAGCGCGTCGAGGCCAAACATCGTGAGGAGAGCCGGCGCCGGCTCGGGGTTGACCTCGAGCTCCATCCCGAAGCTGATCAGGAACGTCAGCAGTCCCAGCAGCAGGCACAGCAGCGTCTGCCCGAGGGCGATCGCCCACGCACGGGCGCTGCGCAGGCTGGGAGCGGGGATGGTCATGCGGACAGCCTAGGGAGAGCGGCCGGTCAGCGGATCCTCCGCCCGGTCGACCTGGTCAGGCACGTGGGTCGGCCGTTCTGCCGATGCCGCCCGGCCGAGCGGAGGATGCTCCGAGCTGGGGTGATGGGGCGATGGGGTGACGGGGCGGGTTCCCGTGGTGGGCCGCGAGGCTCAGATGCTCAGATGCTCAGATGCTCAGCCCACGCGGAATCGCGCCTCGACCCGCGTCCGACGAGCGTGCTCGCGCACGATCACCACGCCCAGCGGGCGCCCCGTCGGATTGCCCGGGGCGAGCGCGGTCAGGACCTCCGCGCCCGGAGGCGCCGTCAGAGACAGCTTCGGGGAGCCGTCGGCGTCCCAGCGCAGGCGCGCGGTCCCGTCCGGGCCGACGACCGCCTGGTGCAGATCCTCGAGAGCCTCCGCCCCGGGCAGGCCGACGAGTGCAGTGCTGATATTGGTGCTGGTGTGGGTGGAAGTATCAGCGCTGGTGCCGCCGTCGGCCATCGCCAGCATGTCGATGATCTCGCCGTCGCCATGGAAGAGCCAGGTCAAGGGACCGGGCTCCTCGGCCTCGAGCTCCATGACGTCGGACCAGCCGTCGTCCTCGATCGTGATCGTGCGGCGGATCGAACGGCTGCCGGTGGAGCATTCGGGGCCGGTGCCGGGGTCGGAGCCGGAGTTCGTGCGGGAACCGCCGTCGGCCGACCACCGCACCGCGCCCTGCATGCGCCGGGGATCCCAGTGCTCGAGCTCGGCGTCGACGGGCGGCTGGCGCTCGTCATGGATCACGCCGATGCTGTGCGCGGCGGGGGAGCGCATCCAGGTCGTGAACGCCGCACCGTAGCCGCCGGAGCCGAGGTCGAGGCTCATCCAGCGCCCGGGGATCTCGACGTCGACCGCGAGCTTGTCGCGATGGTCGTGCATGCCGACGTCGCGTCCGCTGCGCATCGTCACCCGGACCCGGTCCGAGACCAGCGCGCCGATCCCGGCGTCGGGCCAGAGGAACGACTCCCGCGGACCGGCGGATGCCGTGGCCGCGTCCGATGACGGGGCGGACAGCGCATTCGACGGCAGGGCCGCCCCCGTGGCGGCGGGGCTGCCGAAGACGAGTGCGGCGATGCTCTCGCGGCCCGGCATCGGCAGCGCCCCGGGCACCTCCCAGCGGGCGCCGATCCACAGCTCGATCGGATGCTCGCCCGTCGTCCCCGTCGTCCCTGTCAAGTACGGCGCCGGGTCGACGGAGCCGTTGGGCAGCAGCGCGGCCGCGGCGAGCGCCGGGGAGGAGAAGTCCGCGAGGTGCCCCTGCGGCCAGCAGTCGCCGTAGGCGGGGAGCCGGCCGTCGGAGTAGGCGAGCTGGACGGGGACCGAGACGGCGCGGGCGAGCATCGCGGTGCCCTCGTCGGACAGGCTCTCCGGGCCCGCTGCCTCGCGATGGCTCAGCAGCGCCGACAGCGTGTAGAAGTGGTAGAACGCGCTGGTCTCGTACCAGATCCCCTCGGCCCGGAAGCCCTCGCGGATCTGCTGCTCCACGCCGAAGGGGCCGGTGCGCACGCGCTCCAGGAGCGCCGCGTCGTCGGTCGCGACGGCGCATTCCGCGAGCGCGGCCAGCAGCCAGCAGTGGATGTTGTGGATCATCCCGACCTGCGGCTCGAGCAGGGCGGCGACCTGCCCCGCGAGCGTGCGGGCCTGCGCGTGGGCGGGCGCGGGGAGCAGATCGTCCGTCCAGCGGACCGCGCGCAGCAGCGCGATCGCCCAGATCGCCTCGTCGAGGTTCTGCGGCATCACGCGTCCGAGCCCGACCTTGTCCCCGTGCACCGCGTGCTCGAGGTAGTGCGTGCTGTAGTGCGCGAGGAGCCGGGTGAGCTCCGCGTGCGCCGTCTCCTGCAGCGCGGGGTCGACGTCGAGGCGCAGCAGGAGCGCCGCCCGCTGCGCCTGCGAGGCCGCGAGGTTGTGCATCCAGGTGCGCCAGGCGCCGTCGACGAGCGGCCCGGTCGCGACGCGTCCGCAGCGGGGGCAGGCGTGCGCGTGCGGGGAGGCGGGGTCGAAGCGGAGGCGCTCGCCGTCGTCGCAGAAGTAGTGGTGGGTCCATTCGCTGGGGTCGGCGGGCGCGGGGATCCGCAGGTCCTGGAGGCCGCGCGCGAAGTCGTCCGCCAGGCGGTCGACGAGCGCCGACGACGCTCGCGCGCGGACGGCCTCCCAGTCGGGCCGGAAGGCGGGCCCGCCCGTCGGCTGGGAGCCGCCCGTCGGCCGGGGCCCGCCCGTCGGCCGACGGCCGGCGCCGACGGACGAGCCGGCGCCGGCCGCGGCGCGTGCGCTCGTCATGAGGCGGACTCCAGGGAGTCGTAGGCCTCCTGGTACTCGTCGCGGATGGCGTCCCCGCCCTTCTTCTTCCAGTCGGCGACGGCGTCGTCCCAGGCGGAGACCTTCTCGCGGCCCTGGAGGATGTCGTTGCGGAGGTCGGCGAGGGCCTTGCCGATCTGGCCGCCCTTGCTGGAGTCGGTCTCCGAGTAGAGGCCGCGCACCGGGTTCGAGACGGCGGTCGTCGCCATCTGCATCTGCGCGTCGTACTGCAGCTGCGTGGCGTCCGGGTCGCCGGGGGTGTAGATCGGGGCGGGGGCGTCGGTGAAGTAGACGATGCCGAGCGCGGTCTCGCTCTTGCCCTTGTCGTTGAGCACGGGATCGGTGCCCTCGAGCTCGTGGTGGACGCCCTCGAGGCCGTACTTGAGGAACTTGTGCTCGGTGGAGCCGAACGGCGAGGCCAGATAGTTCAGGAACTTCAGGAGGGTCTCGACGCGGGCCTCGGAGCCCTTGGAGATGGCGGTGACGGAGTTGATGGGGGAGCCCAGCCAGGCGGGGGCGAGGCCGCCGCCGTCGAGCAGCGGCGTCGGGAACAGCCCCAGGTCGACGGTGTCGTCGCCGGTGGACAGCGCCGTGTAGCTGGACCAGCCGGAGAAGGTGTCGAAGGTGAAGGAGGTGGTGCCGTTGATCAGCCACAGCTTGTACTCCTGCCACTGCGCGCCGAAGGTGTCGGGGTGCGTGTACCCCTTCTCCACGAGGGAGCGGGTCGCCTCGAGGGCGTCCTTCTGGGCCTCGTGCTCGTTGGCGCTGACGAGCTTCCCGTCGACGACGGACCAGCCGTTGGGGATCTCGTGCATCTGGCAGACGTAGTCGGTGGGGACCCGGGAGAGCGCCCAGCGGTTCGAGCCGGCGTCGGTCATCTCCTCGCAGATGCTCACGAACTCGTCCCAGGAGGCGGGGGCGGTGTCGATGCCCTTCTCGGCGAGCAGGTCGTTGCGCCCGTAGGTGATGTACGTGCTGGTCACGCCGCGGGGCACGGGGACGGTGAAGATCTTGCCGTTGTAGATCGTCGAGCGCCACGCCTCGGTGGGCAGGTTCGCGAGGTTCGGGTAGGCGGAGATCGCGTCCTGCGAGAGGTACGGGGTGAGGTCCAGGGCCTCGGACTCCAGCAGCTGCGGCATCTGCGGCGCCGAGCCGACGCCCCAGATGTCGGGGAGCTGGCCGCCGGCGACGGCGGTCGGGAACTTCTCGTTGTAGTCGGCGGGGTTGGAGATGTTGATCGTCAGCTCCGAGCCGAGGCGCTCGTTGAGCTCCTGCCAGTACTCGTTGGAGCCGAGGCTCGGCGGGATCGGCGAGTTGGTGATGCCCATGGTGGTGATGGGGTCGCCGTCGCCGGGGGCGCCGTCGGTCGCGTCGGTGACGTCGGCGGGATAGCTGAAGTAGGCGTCGGCGACGCCGTTCTCGCCGATCAGGTCGGGCTCGGCGCCGCCGGAGACGGCGGTGAACGTCGGCAGCAGCGACTCGTCGACCGTCTGGTCGACGTCGCCGCCGCCGCGGCCCTCGTTGGAGCAGGCGGCGATGGCGGGCAGGGCGAGCGCGGTCAGGGCGCCGCCGGCGAGGGCGGTGCGGCGGGAGGGGCGGGCGGCGGTGAGGCGGGAGGCGGGGGTGATGCGGTCGGTGCGGGACATGGTGGTGCTCCTTCGGGTGCGGGGGAGGGGTGCTCCGGGGCCGACGACGGCGTCGGCCCCGGGCGTCGGGCATCGGGTCTCGGGCGTCGGGCGTCAGCCCTTGACGGCGCCGGTGAGCATGCCCTTGGCGAAGTGCTTCTGGAGGAACGGGTAGACGATGAGGATCGGGATGATCGAGATGACGAGGATCGCCATCTGGATCGACGTCTGCGGGGGCATCGCCTCGGCGGCGGCGCCGAGGTCCTGCGTGCCCATCGGCACGTCGTTGACGACGTAGGTGCGCAGCACCAGCTGCAGCGGCCACTTCGAGGCGTCGTTGATGTACAGCAGCGCGCTGAAGAACGCGTTCCAGTAGCCGACCCCGTAGAACAGGCCGATCACGGCCATCACGGCGCGGGACAGCGGCAGGCCGATGTGGCGGAACAGCTGCCATTCGGTGGCGCCGTCGATGGTGGCGCTCTCGATGAGCTCCTGCGGCAGCTCGGTGAAGAAGGCCCGCACGACGATCACGTTGAAGGCGCTCACGGCGGTCGGGATGATCAGCGCCCACAGGCTGTTGAGCAGCCCGAACTGCTGGACGACGAGGTAGCTGGGGATCATGCCCGGGTTGAACAGCAGGCTGATCAGCACGAGCATCAGCATCAGCCGGTGGCCGACGACGCCGCGTCGGCTGAGCGCCCAGCCCAGCAGGCAGGTCAGCGTGAGGCTGATCGCGGTGCCGACGACGGTGACGAAGCCGCTGACGAGGATCGCCCGGGTGACCACGCCGCCCGAGAGGATCGAGATGTAGGCGGTCAGGTCGATGCTCGTGGGGAGCAGGACGAAGCCGCCGGCGGCGGTGACCTGCTCGGGGCTCGCCAGGCTGGTGGAGATGATCCCGAGGAACGGGATGATCACCAGCAGGCAGATGATCGTGAGGATCACGCCCTTCACGGCGCTCTCGACGCGGCCTGGGGCGGGCACGCCGTCGACGATCCGCGGCCGACGACGGCGCGGGCGGGCAGGACCGGCCGGGCCGGAGGCCGCCGGCTGCGGGGAGGCGGCGGGCCGGGAGGATGTCGTGGTGCTCATGCCTTGTAGACCCCCTGCTCGCCGAACGCGTGGGCGACCTTGTTCGCGGCCAGGACCAGCACGAGCCCGACGGCTCCCTTGACCAGTCCGACGGCGGCGGCCACGCCCCAGTTCCCGCCGACGATGCCGTTGTTGTAGACGTACGTGTCGAGGACCTCGGAGACCTGCAGCCCGACGGCCTGCTGCTGCAGGATCAGCTGCTCGAAGCCGACGCTGAGCGAGTCGCCCAGCTTGAGGATGAACAGCAGCACGATGATCGAGCGCATCGCCGGGAGGGTGACGTGCCAGGTCAGGCGCCAGCGGTTGGCGCCGTCGACGCTCGCCGCCTCGTACAGCGACTTGTCGACGCGGGCCAGCACGGCGAGGAACAGGATCGTCGCCCAGCCGGTGTCCTTCCAGATCACCTGCGAGGTGATCAGCACCTTGAACAGGTCGGCGTTGCCGATGACGCTGAGCGTCTCCCAGCCGTGCGCGCGCAGCGTGTTGTTGATCAGGCCCGCGCCGCCCAGCATCTGCTGGAACACCGCCACCACGATCACCCACGACAGGAAGTGCGGGAGGTACACGATCGACTGCACCAGCTGGCGCAGACGGTTGGACATGAGGCTGTTGAGCACGAGCGCCAGCACGATCGGCGCCGGGAAGACGAACACCGTCTGCAGCAGCGTGATGATCAGCGTGTTGCGCAGGGCGTTGAGGAACTCGGGGTCGCCGTTGATGATGACCATGAAGTTCTCGAAGCCCACCCAGAGGCTCCGCTGCCATCCGAGGTACGGCTGGAAGTCCTGCCAGGCGATCACGTTGCCGAGCAGCGCGTAGTACTGGAAGGCGATGATGACCGCCATCCCGGGCAGCGCGAACAGCAGCACGACCCGGTCGCGCACGATACGCCGCCACAGGGGCAGGCGGTGCCCGCGGCGGGGCGTCACGCCGGAGCCGCTCGGGCCGACGGGGGCTGCGCTGCGGCTCGCGCCGGCGGGGTCGGTCGCACTGGCGGCGGCACCCGCGCCGGCGGGGTCCGACGTCGCGGACGCGCCGGTGGGATCGGGCAGGGGCCCATGGGCGGAGCGGGCGGCGGTCAGCGTGCCGCTCGCGGACGATGCCGCCCCGGCGAGGCGTGCGGTCCGGGGCATCGCCGGGACCTCGCTCTCGGGGTCGTTCATGCGGAGCCTCCTCATCGTTGAAGCGGTCGAGCCGACACGTCTCCCGGGGCTCGGAGGGCCTCTCCGGGGGTGACGGTGACAGCGAGACTCTCACGTGGAAATTCTCCTGCACAGCGTCGTTGCGCAATCGTGATCATCGGCCATCGGTTGGTTATGACGATCACCGATGCTGACCTGCACCGCAGGTCAAATGCGTATCGGCAGTGCGACGCGAGGGTCGAACCGGACATCTCGGACCACTTTCGACCTCCCTACGGGAAGGGGTGGCGGAGGTCGGCAAGCGCTTCTATTCTCACGTAGGAAAGTTCGGTGCTCCCGCACCGACCCGATCGACAGCGAGGTCGACGATGTCCGAGGCAGTCCTCCCCCGACGGGCGATCGCCCGTGCCGCCGCCGCAGGAGCCGCCCTGCTGGCCTCCGCCGGCGCCGTCCCCGCGGCCCTGGCCGCCGGATCCTCCGCCGGCGCGACCAGCGCGACCGGCGCGACCGGCGCCCCCGCCGCACCCGCGGCGAAGGGCGGGAACGGGTACACCAACCCCGTCAGCGAGAACAACCATCCCGATCCCGGCGTGCTGCACGCGCTCGGGCGCTACTACCTGTACTCGACCGCCGGCTCCCGCGGGCACATGCCGGTCCTGGTCTCCGACGACCTCGTGACCTGGGAGGAGCTCGGCAACGCCATGCCCGAGATCGCCTCCTGGTGCACCGCCGGCCGGCACTGGGCGCCCGAGGTCATCGAGATCGACGGCCGCTTCCACGCCTACTACACCGCCCGCGACACCGCCTCGGCGACCCAGGCGATCGGCCACGCCGTCGCCGACGACCCCGCCGGGCCCTTCGTCGACGACGACGCCGCGGCCCTCCTCGTGCAGGACGAGGAGGGAGGATGCATCGACCCCTCGCCCTTCCGCGACGAGGACGGCGCGCTCTGGCTGCTGTGGAAGAACGACGGCAACGCCCGCGACCTGCCCTCGTACCTCTACGCCCAGCGCCTCACCGACGACGGTGCCGAGCTGGTGGGGGAGCCGACCCGGATCCTCCAGCAGGATCAGGACTGGGAGATCTACACGATCGAGGGCCCCTCGATCATCCGCGAGAAGGGCCGCTACTACCTCTTCTATTCCGCCGGCGAGTACTGGAACGAGAGCTACGGCGTCGGCGTCGCCGTCGCCGACTCCGTCCTGGGGCCCTGGGAGAAGGTCGCCGACGCCCCCGCTCTCTCCGCGAACGACGTCGCCGCCGGCCCCGGCCACGGCACCCCGATCCGCACGAAGGACGGCGTCTGGTACGTCTACCACGCCTGGCAGCCCGGGCACGTGAACGGATCCCCCGGCCGTCAGGTCTGGCTCTCCCGGGTGCGCTTCCGCGGTGGCCGCGTCACGATCGACGGCCCGACGACGGACAACCCGCACCGCCCCGTCGTCTGAGCCGATGCGGGCGCCGGGGCCGGCGGGCGGATCTAGAGTGGACCTGACATGCGCAGACACTCCGCTCCTCAGTCCCCGTCCGCCGGCACCGACGCCGCGGACGCCCCGGTCCCCGATGCGGTTGCCGAAGCCGCTGATGCCGCGGACGCCCCGGCTCCGGCCGTCGCCTACCACCGCCTGCCGACGCTGCGGCCCGCGTGGAGCGGGCGCGGGCGCCCGCTGCTGACGCTGCTCGCCGCGTTCATCGCCTACGTCGTCCTCGCCTCGATCCTGCTGGTCGGGACGATCCTCGTGCTCGCGCTGCTGCCCGGCGTCAACATCGCCCTCGGCATCGTCAGCGGCGACCGCACGAGCCCTCTCGACGTGGCCCTCGCCCTGCTGATGGGGGCGCTGTGGCTGCCCGCCGGGGTGGTCGGCGTGCGGATCGGCGGCTGGCGTCCGCTCGCGACAGCCTGGTCCGTGGCCGCCCGTCTCCGCCGCGAGCTGCTGGGCACCGCGGGCGCGGTCACGGCCGTCGGCGGCGCGATCGTCGTCGGCGCCGCCGCGCTCGCGGGCGCGCTCGGCCGCACGGCCCCGGCGGCCGACGTCGATCCCGCGGCCGCTGCGGGCGCGACGGCCGATGCCGCCGACGCCGCGGCCGCGAGCGCCGGGGCCCCGGTCGCGCAGCTCCTCGCGGTGATCGTGATCGTCCTGCTCATCGCCCCGATCCAGGTGATGGGCCTCGAGCTGACCCTGCGCGGGGCCGTGCTGCAGGCCGTCGGCAGCCGCCTGCGCTCGCCCCTCGTGCCGGTCCTCGCCGTCGCCGCCGTCGCGCTGATCGGCCGCGAGACCACCGCCGCGGTGCTCGTGCCCGCCCTCGTGCTCGCGCTGTGCGCGGGGGTGCTCGCGTGGAAGAGCGGCGGCCTCGAGATCCCGATCGCGCTGACGGGGAGCATCACCGTCGTCGGCCTGATCGTCGCGGCCCTCGCCGACGGCACCGCCGCCGCGGCGGGCGTCGACGCCCTGGTCGCGGCCGCCGCGGCACCGGGCACGTCGATGGCGGCGCTGCACGCCTCGGACGCCTCCGCCGCGCTCGCCGGCGGCTGCGTGGGCGCGCTCGCGCTGCTCGTGCTGACCGCCGCGCTGGTCCTCGTGATCAGCCGGCGCGAGGGCGTCGGCCTGCTCGAGCCCGTGCGCCGCGCCGCGGGGGAGCCGGTCCCGGAGCCCGTGCTCGTCTGAGCAGGGCCGACGGGCCCGGCCCCGTTCAGCTGCGGATCGCGTCGATCACCTTGATGCGGGTGGCGATCAGCGCCGGGAGGGCGCCGGCGAGGATGCCGACGGCGGTCGCGGCGGCGAGGCCGATGAGCACCGCCTGCAGCGGGAACGGCGGCAGCTCCACCAGCCCCTGCTCCCGGAACCAGCCGGTGACGAAGGGCGACTTCATGAGGGCGACCGCGGCGGAGACGCCGACGACGCCCGCGACGACCGTCGCGACCACCGACTCCATGAGCACGCCCACGAAGATCCGCAGGCCCGTCGCCCCGTAGGAGCGGCGGATGCCGATCTCCCGCACCCGGTAGCGGACCGTCACCAGCGAGATGTTCACGAGCCCGAGGGCGCCCAGCAGCAGCACCACCACGGCGACGCCGACGATCGCATAGGTGAGCGCGTTGAAGCCGAGGTCGTCGAGGGATATGGACTGCTCCCACACCTCGAAGCCGCCGACGGGTGTGTCGTCGAGCGACTGGGAGAGCCGGGCGGAGATGTCGTCGGCCGACCACGGATCCACCCACACCAGGAACTCGGGGGTCGAGCGGGAGACGTCGCCGGCGAAGGCGAGCTCGTCGAGGGCACCCGCGGAGACGTAGGCGAGGGGCCAGTCGGCGCCATCGCTCGGGAGCACGCCGATGATGAGGGCCTCGGTCGCGCCCTCGGTGCCGCTGTCCCCGTAGAGGGTCATCGTGCTGGTGCCGACCGCGGGCCGGCCCAGGCTCTCGTAGAGGCTCGCGTTGATGACGACGGCGGGGGCGAGGCGCCGGGCGTCGGACGCCGCGAGCCAGCGCCCCTGCTCGGGCTCGATCCGGAACATCGTCGCGAAGGACGGGTCCACGGCCTGGACGTCGGAGCTGATGACGCCCTGCGGGGTCTGGATGCGCCCCGAGAGGGAGTAGCGGCGGCTGCGCTGGTCGATGCCCATCGCATCGAGCTGCTCGAGGACGACGGCGGAGACCTCGTCGGACTCCGCGTCCTCGCCGTATCCGCGGCTGCTGATGCTCAGCACCGTGTCGCGGCCGGAGGAGCGCTCGACGGACTGCTCGAGGGAGCTCTTCAGCATCCCGCCGGCGCCCAGCACGCCCGTCAGCGCGAACACCGAGAAGGCGACGCCGATGAGCGAGAGCAGCACGCGGCCCTTGTTGACGCGCAGCTCGCCCCAGGCCTCGACGATCGAGGCGATCAGGCCGGTCATGCGAGGACCCCCTCGGTGCTCGGGGTCGCCGGGGAGAGCGGCGTCGCCGGGGTCGCCGACGTCGCCGACGTCGCCGGGGTCGCCGGGGTGCCCGATGCGCCGTCGGCGACGGCGTCGCGTCCGGCGCGGATGCCGGCGGTGCCGGCGAGGGCCTCGCGGGCGGCGTCGGAGCCGACGTCGTGCAGGACCCCGCCGTCGAGCAGGTAGGAGCGCCGCGAGAGGGCGGCGACCTGCAGGTCGTGGGTGATGGTCACGAGGGCGGCGTCGGACTCGGCCGCGATCTCGTCGAGCAGCGCCATGACGGCCTCCCCGGTGGTGACGTCGAGGGCGCCGGTGGGTTCGTCGGCGAGGATCAGGCGCGGCCGACGGACGAGCGCCCGCGCGACGGCGACGCGCTGCTGCTCGCCGCCGGAGAGCTTCCCGGGCAGCTGGTGGGCGCGGTCGGCGAGGCCGACGCGATCGAGCATCTCGAGGGCGAGCCGCTCGCGGCGCCAGAACTGGCCGGCGCTGCCGTACATCAGCGGCATCATCACGTTCTCGAGGGCGGTCCGGCGGTCCAGCAGGTTGAACTGCTGGAACACGAAGCCGATGGAGGCGCCGCGCAGGCGCGCCCGACGGCGGTCGCTCATCCGCGAGGGGTCCCGGCCGGCGAACAGCAGCTCGCCGTCGGTCTGGCGGTCGATGAGGCCCAGCAGGTTCAGCAGGGTCGTCTTGCCGGAGCCGGAGCGTCCGACGATCGCGACATGGTCCCGGGCGCCGACCTCGAGGTCCACGCCGGTGAGGATCGGGAGCCGGTCGCCGCCGGGCAGCCGCACCGTCCGCGTCAGGCCCCGCAGCGAGAGCAGGGAGTCCGCGTCCGCGGCGCTCACCAGACCTCCACGCCCATCATGTCGTCGTTGTCGACGCCCGGCACGAACTGCAGGATCTCCTGGCCGACCTCGAGGCCGTCGACGATCTCGACGATCCCGTCGCCGCGCAGGCCCAGGGTCACGTCCAGCGGCATCGGCTCGCCGGTGGCCTCGTCGAGCACGTAGACGACGCCGACGGAGCCCTCGCCCTCGACGGCGGTCGTCGGCACGGTCACGACGCCCTCGACGGAACCCATGTCGATGTCGATCGTGCCCTTCAGGCCGTCGACGACGCGGGTGTCGCCGGGCAGCGGGCAGCGCAGCTCCGCCGAGCCCTCGCCGGATCCGGAGCCCTCGACGATGCCGACGTCGCCCGCGACCGGGTCGCCCCACTCGTCGTACTCGTACTCGTCGGCGCCGACGTCCGTCGTGCCCGTCGTGCCGGAGTCGCCAGTGGTGCCGGTGGTGCTGTCATCGCTCGGGGCGGCTCCGGACTCGTCCTCGACGGCGACGCTGCGGCAGGCCACGGGTGCGTCGAGGGCGGGGATCTGCACGGTGGCCTGGATGTCCACGTCGAGCAGCGAGAGCTGCTGCTCGGGCGTCAGCGCGGCGACGACGGAGAAGGTGCCGGGGGAGATCGTCGCGACGGCGGCGTCCTCGGCGATGTCCTCCCACTCCTTCACCGCGAGGTCGCGGACGATGCCGCCGCGCGGGGCGGTGAGGTTCAGGTAGCGGTACTCGACGGGCGCATCCGTCGTGCCCGTGGTGCCCGACGTGCCGGTGGATCCCGTCGAGCCGGTGCCGTCGCCCGTGCCGTCGGCGTCCTCGCCCTCGCCCTCGCCGATCTCGGGCGCGGCCACGGGCTCGGGCTCGACGACCACGCGCACCTGCAGGATGCGGTCGCCGGAGCCGATGGTGTCGCCGTCGGCGACCCAGATCTTCGTGATCGTGCCGGTGGACTTCGAGGTCACCGCGGTGCCGGCGTCGGCGGAGACGGTCGCGTCCAGGGACAGCGAGGAGGAGATGTCGCCGGTGTCGGCGGCGACCGTCGCGTAGAGGTCCACGGATCCGCCGGGGGTCACGGGATTCTCCTCGGACGCCTCGGCGTCGGAGAAGAACGCCATCCGGGCGACGGACAGGGCGATCACCCCGATGATCAGCATCCAGATCACCGGGAACACGTAGCGACGCAGCGCTTCCATGGGAGCCTCTCGGCGCGGGGACCGCGCGGGACGAGCGGGACCGTCGGGCGCGGGGCGGCCGACGACGGGACCGGGGACCCCGGTCGGGGCGGTGGACGCCGCCATGGCCCTAGGCTCGTGCCATGAGCACTGCGCCGACGACCGATGCGTTCGAGAACCCCACAGGGAACGTCCAGGAGAACCGTAGCAATCCGGGCGAGCGGATGGCGATCCCCGACACAATGATCCTCACCCCGTTCCGGCAGCGGGTCGTCGAGCAGCGGCTCGGGGTGCGGGCGATCCACCTGCACCGTCCGGGTCGGCCCGAGGTCGTCCACCGCTTCGAGCACGACGCCGAGCACTGCGTCTACTCGGTCTCCAAGACCGTCACCGCGCTGGCCTTCGGCATCGCCCGCGAGGAGGGCCTGCTCGACCTCGACGACCGCATCGTCGACCATCTGCCCGCGCCCGCCGAGGGCCTCGGGAAGGGCGTCGAGGGGATCACCCTGCGCCACCTGCTGACGATGACCTCCGGCTCCCCGGTCACCGGCTTCGCCGACGACGAGCGCGAGGACCCCGACCTCGCCGGCCGCTTCCTGCGCACCGACCTCGTCGCCGAGCCCGGGGCGCGGTACGAGTACTCCAACGGCAGTACCTTCCTCGTCGGCCGCGCGATCGCCGCGCGCGCCGGCCTCTCGCTGCGCGACTACCTCATGCCGCGGCTGTTCGAGCCGCTCGGCATCGTCAACCCCCAGTGGCACACCTCCCGCGACGGCCACAGCTGGGGCGCGACCGGGCTGCACCTGCGCAGCGGCCAGCTCGCCGCCCTCGGCGAGCTGCTCCTCGCGCGCGGCGCCCGCGACGGCCGCCAGCTGGTCCCCGCCGCCTGGATCGACGCCCTCCACGCCGACGGCACCTGGGTCGAGACCGGCTGGGACGACCCGGAGAACGCCCGCTACGGCTTCGGCGTCTGGGGCAGCACCCCCGCCGGCTCCTGGCGGGCCGACGGCGCCTACGGCCAGTTCCTCCTGGTCCTGCCCGAGCAGGACGCCATGGTCGCGATCTCCTCGCGCCTCGAGGGCCGCAGCGGCTCCGAGATCCTCGCCGCGGTCTGGGAGGAGCTGCTGCCGCTGCTCTGAGCGGCGTGTGCCGGGCGGTCGGGCGCTGGGCGGGCGGGTGCCGGGCGGTCGGCGGCCCGGTAGCGTGGTGCCATGGACCCCGCCGTACTGCTGAACATCGCGCTCGTGCTGCTCTTCGTGCTGATCGGAGGGGTGTTCGCCGGGACCGAGATGGCGATCGTGAACCTGCGCGAGTCGCAGGTGAAGCAGCTCGAGGAGTCCGGCCCCCGCGGGGCCTCCACGGCGAAGCTGGTGCGGGACCCCAACCAGTTCCTCTCGGCCGTGCAGATCGGCGTGACCGTCGCCGGCTTCTTCTCCTCCGCCTACGGCGCCTCCACGATCGCGCCCTCCCTCGCCCCGCACCTCGAGAGCCTGGGGCTCGGGGCGGCGGCCGCGTCGACGACCGCGCTGATCGTCATGACGCTGATCGTCGCGTTCCTCTCGCTCGTGCTCGGCGAGCTCGTGCCCAAGCGCCTCGCCATGCAGAACGCCCTGGCCATGACCCGGATCGTCGGCCCGCCGCTGAACTTCTTCGGGAAGCTCATGCGGCCGGTGATCTGGCTACTGTCGGCGACGACGAACCTCGTCGTGCGGATCCTCGGCGGCGACCCGGACGCGAACCGGGAGGCGGTCTCCGCCGAGGAGATCCGCGCGATGGTCCGCGACTCCGACGCCCTCGACCAAGCCGAGTCGCGGGTCCTCGCCGACGTCTTCGACGCCTCCGAGCGCACCGTCGTCGAGGTCATGCGGCCCCGCCACCAGGTCCGCTTCCTCGAGGGCGCTTCGACGATCGCCGAGGCGCGGGAGCAGGTCCGCGACACCGGCCACTCCCGCTACCCGGTCACCGGGGAGGACGTCGACGACGTCCTCGGCTTCGTGCACGTGCGGGACCTGCTCCACGTCGACGGGCCCGAGTCGACGCCGCTCGCGCAGATCGTCCGCCCGATCGAGCACATCCCCGGCACCGTCACCGTGCTTCCGGCTCTGAACCGGATGCGCGCGCAGGCCGACCAGATCGCCGTCGTCGTCGACGAGTACGGCGGCACCGACGGCATCGTCACCCTCGAGGACCTGCTGGAGGAGCTCGTCGGCGAGATCTACGACGAGTTCGACCAGGAGTCCGGGGAGATCGGTCGCGAGGGCGCCGACGCCTCCGAGGTCGTCGACGGCGACATCGAGGTCGACGGCGGCCTCATCCTCCAGGAGTTCGAGGCCCACACCGGCATCGCCCTGCCCGACACCGGCGGCTACGAGACCGTCGGCGGCTTCGTCATGGCCGAACTCGGCCGCATCGCCGAGACCGGCGACGTCGTCGCCGTCGACGGCGGACGCCTCGAGGTCATCGCCGTCGACGAGCGCCGCGTCCAGCGGGTCCGGCTCGTGCGCGGGGCCGACGGCGGGGCTGCTGGTGCGGCCGGCGATGTGGCCGGCGGTGAAACTGGCGGCGGGGCCGATGGCACGGCCGGTGAAGACTCTCGCGGCTGAGCGATCACTGCCGCGGGAACCGCCGTCACGCCGGGGACGGGACGGTGCTCTTCCCTCGGTCCGCCTTCCGAGCAGGGACGAGCCCCTTCAGGCTCAGGGCCGGACGCTCGATGACTCTCCAGGACAGCCATGCAAGGGGGAGTGTGATCGCGATGCAGGCGAGCGCGGTGACGGCCCATCCGAACTGCGCGATGCCGGCGAGGATGAGGAGCTGCTGGACCGGGAACGCGTACACGTAGGTCCCGTAGGAGAGGTCGTTCGTCTGCCCGAACCGCCAGGGGAGCAGCACTCCCGCGAACAGCACGGCCACGCTGAGGGAGGGCAGCGTGAGAGCCGCCGAGAGCCAGTGGGGGAGCCCCGCGACATGCGCGGCGACGAGGAAGACGGCGCCGGCTGCCACCGCGATCGGTACGGTCGCCCGGATCCGATCGCGGAGGACGTACGCGACCATGCCCCAGGCGAAGAACGTCCATAGCCGCAGGCCGTTCCCGGAGATCACGCCGAGCGCCCCCGGGAGGGCATCACCGATCACCGAGGTCGGGACGGCGATGTAGGCGGCTGTGAGGATCGCTGCTGCCGGCAGGATGATCACGCGCAGCCGATCGCGCACCGGCCTCCAGACGCAGAGCACAGCGATGCCGACATAGGCGGCCGCCTCGTAGAAGAGGGTCCACAGGGATCCGTTCCACGTCTCCGGCCAGGGGACCGCGAGGAGCGTGGCCTCGACCCCCTCGTGCGAGGGCTTGAGGTCGAGCGCACCGATCACGTAAGCGGCCGCCGATCGCCACTCCCAGTGCGCACCGGCCTCGAGCAGGGCGCCCAGCGGCGCGGCGACGAACGCGGTCACCACGATGGCCACGAGCCATGCCGGGTAGATCCGCAGGAAGCGTCGCCACAGATAGCCGAGGGTGGTGGTGCGCATCCCGGACGAGAGGATCAGATACCCGGAGATCACGAAGAAGCCGTCCACGGCGAAACCGTGCAGGCCACCGTGGACTAACGGCCCGATCTGGAAGGGCGCGAAGCCGCCGAGCGGGAACGCATGCCCGAAGATCACGAGGAGCGCGAGGCCCAGGCGAATCGCATTCAGCGCGTTGTCGGGGCTGTTCAGAGCGGCACCGAGCGTGCGAGCCGGCGTGCGTCTGCGCGGCTCGGTGGCAGGCGTGACTGCCTCGGTCATCTTCGGTCCTCCTCGGGATGATGCGCATCCCGAACGATCATGCGGCGGTCCTGCGGCAATGCCCGCAACCGGGCGCTCTGGGGGCCTCCTCGTGCTCAAGCTCGTGCTGTCCGGGGGTCAATGCGCGAGGCGCTCGAGGTGCGTGCGCAGGGCTTCGTG
>NZ_JBSYXB010000012.1:0-71678 GCF_054114245.1 Brachybacterium netajii (SeqCode)
GCCCCTTTTCGCATGCCCGAAAGCAGGGGGCTATGGCCGCTGGTTTCCGCAGCCTGTGTGTCGAAGAGCTCCGTGCTGTCGAGAGCCAGGAATGTTTCACGTGAAACGTTGAGCTATGCGCCCGCCACGGCTCAATACTCCTCCCCATCCCGGGTTCTTCCACATTGATGCTGACGACGACGTGGACACGCTCGGAGATCGACATCCTGACGGGATGAATCGATCTCCCGCAGAGCTCACCGCCCCTCGTCCCGTCGTCCATGCTGTCGACGGTGCGGCAGACCCCGCCCATCTCGACGATCCGATGGAGCTCGCACGGCTCGCTCGAGCATGGAAGGGTCTCGGGCGAATGGGTCTGGCAGTCACGGAAGACGGCTGGACAGCAGCACGGCGCGAGCTCGACGCCGGGCACGCTCCCCTCCTCGCGGGGCGCAAGGGGAGGCTGCTGCAGCTCCGCTTCCCCGACGGCACTCTCACGCAGATCGATGAGCGGCACTTCTTCCGCACCTTCGACTCGTGCAGCTGCGGTGTCGAGTCCTGCCAGCACCAGGCGACAGCGCTGCGTGCTCTGGCGGAGGGCCGCTGTCGGACCTCCTGGCGGCGTCTAGCGGAGTCAGGGCCGACGCCGGCATCGAGCGCCTGGAACGTTCCCCTGGTGACGGCGCTGGTGATGTCGCATGAAGCGCATCTGCCCCGCGACCACGGCACCCCGATCGTCATCCGTCCATCGCGGCCCACGACGTCCGGAAGCTGGCACCGCAGAGTCACCTGGGCCGCCATCGACGACGCGATCGAGGCGATGCCCGCGGGGCAGCAGGCCGTCCTGCGGATGCTCTCCCGCTCCCGCGGCGCCCTGGGCATCGGGACCACGATCGCCGATCTCGGGCCCGAGCTCTGGCCCCTGCTGGAGACGGCCCGAGCGGCAGGGCTCGAGATCGTGGGGGACGGGACGCTCGTGCTCGCGGGTCCCGTGGACATCGAGGTGAGGGTCGCTCGTCAGGACGGCGGCTTCATCGTCACGGCACGGCCGTCGTGGGAGCACAGCGCCGAACCCCTCAGCTGGCATCTCCACGGGGACCCCGCCGGAAGCATCGTCGCCGAGCTCCGTCGTGAGGATGATGCCGGGGGAACGCCGATCCCGCACCTGCATCCCCTGCCCGATGATCCGCGCCTGCGGTCGCTGCTGAGCGTTGCGGAGCTGTGGATACCGGATCACGAGGCCGAGGAGTTCGCACGGGAGGTTCTGCCGGACTTCGCGGATCGTCCTGGCATCCGGCTGACCGGTGCGGCCGACGAGCTCCTGACCGGGCTGCTGCCGATACGCCTCCGTCTGACGCTGGAAGGCGCCGGCACCCATATCGACAAGTCTGCCAATGAAGAATCGCCGCCGTCCGCGGGAGATGGGAACGGGCGGGGCATCTCGGAGCCGGGGGCTGGGGTCCCGGAGGCGCTGCAGGTCGACGAGAGGATCCGCCTCTGCTGGAGCTGGGAGTACGGGGACGAGGGGCAGCCGGGCCATCGGATCGTTCCACTGCTGCCTCATGGCGAGCCCGGGCGGCGCGAGCGTGAGGAGGGGCGATTGCTCGGTGGACTGATCGCGGAGCACCCGGAGATCTTCGAACGGGTCACCGAGGAGCGGACGGTGGGCCGGGAGGAGGCCCGCCACCTCCTCGCACGATGGAGAGCGCTCCTCGACGACGATTCCCGTGTCCTCTTCAGACCCCTTGCGCGAGGGCTGATGCTTCCTGACGCGGGTGCGGTGATGATCCGGTGGCGGCTCGGCGGGAGGGCGGACGACCCGGCGGGTCCAGCGGACGATGCGGCGGCTCCAGCGGATGAACCGTCGGGTCCAGGGGAACTGCTCGGCTCCCGTGACCATCCCGATCCTCTGTACGCCGAGGACGACAGGGACGACGGCGCGGACGACGAGGAGCACGACGACGGGGCCCCGCGGCGGGACTGGCTCGACCTCGACGGCCGCGTCGACGTCGAGGGGGCGACCATGTCGCTCGCAACCCTCATCGTGCTGCTGCGCTCCGGGCGGCGGTATGCCGCGGTGGGGGAGGCCTGCCTCGACCTCGGCACTCCTGAGCTGGAACGGTTACGCACCCTCCTGGAGACGGCCGCCGCCCTGCCCGATCGCGAACGGCTCCTCATCAACCGGCACGATCTCACCGCGATCGAACAGCTCGCCCATCTCGACGGCCTCGCCGCCGACGCCGCCGACTGGCGTCGGCAGCTGGCCAGGGTCCGTCCGGCTGATCTGAGCGATGAGCCGCTCGTCAGCGGGGTCGACGCGGACCTCCGCCCGTATCAGCTCGACGGCTATCGCTGGCTCAGCGCACGCTGGGACGCCGGCCTCGGCGCGATCCTCGCCGACGACATGGGCCTCGGCAAGACGCTCCAGCTGCTCGCCGCGATCCAGCGCCATCGGCAGGGCCGCGGCCCATCAGAGCCGCATTCGGCAGGGCCGCACCCGCCAGAGCCGCATTCGGCAGGATCGCGGCCGGCGGACCTGCGCCCGGTGCTCGTCGTCGCGCCCCGCTCCGTGCTCGGGACCTGGGCACAGCAGGCGGGACAGTTCGTCCCTGACCTGCGCGTCCGTGTGGTGACGAAGAGCCTCGAGGAGGACATCGATCCGTCGTCGGCCGATCTGATCGTCGTGTCCCATCAGCTGCTGCGACGCGATGCCGCGAGGTACCGGCAGGTCGAGTGGGCGGCGATGATCGTCGACGAGGCGCAGGTCGCGAAGAACCCCGTCTCGCAGCTGCACCGGGCGCTGCGCAGCATCCGCCGCGAGGTCACCATCGCGGTCACCGGGACTCCCATCGAGAACTCCCTGCAGGATCTGTGGTCGCTCGCGGCGCTCACCGCGCCCGGGCTCCTGCCGCCGCTGGGTACCTTCACCTCCGCGTGGCGGCGCCCCATCGAGCGCGGCACCGCCCGTGGAGAGGGGAAGCTCGAGCTGCTCCGTCGGCGGATCGCACCGCTCCTGCTGCGCCGCACCAAGGATCTCGTGGCCCAGGACCTCCCGCCGAAGACCGAGACGACGCTGGTGCTGCCCCTCGCCGTCGCGCACATCAACCGGTACACGACGGCGCTGAACAAGGAGCGCCAGCGGATGCTCGGCCTCCTGAAGGATCCTGCGGCGAACCGTCTCGAGATCCTCGCGTCCCTCACCCGTCTGCGGCTGCTCGCCACCGATCCCGGGAGCGCGGAGCAGCCGTCGGCGAAGGTCCGCGAGCTCGTGACCAGGCTGCGGGAGCTCGCCGGCGCCGGACACCGGGCCCTCGTGTTCAGCCAGTTCACGCAGCATCTGCGGGTCGTCCGGGGGATCCTCGAGGGGCATGGCATCACGACCGCCTATCTCGACGGCACCACCGCCGACCGCGATGCCGTCATCGACGCCTTCCGCGACGGGGACCAGCAGGCGTTCCTCATCAGCCTCAAGGCCGGCGGCTCCGGCCTCACCCTCATCGAAGCGGACTACGTGTTCCTGCTGGACCCGTGGTGGAATCCCGCGGTCGAGGAGCAGGCGATCGACCGCACGCACCGCATCGGCCAGGACAAGCCGGTGACGGTCTACCGACTCGTCTCCGCCGACACCATCGAGGAGAAGGTCCTCGCCCTCCAGGCCGGGAAGCGGGACCTCGCTGCCGCATTCCTCGGCGACGGAGCGCGCGGGGCCGACGGTGCCGACGGGGCCGACGGTGCCGACGGCGGGATGCTGGATGCTGAGCAGATCAGGGGCCTGCTGGGCGCGGGCGATCCGGCAGCGGACGATCTGGCTGGCGGCGAGGGGGATCAGCCGTCGTAGACCCAGACCCCTCCTTCGCGGCGCAGCGGCGTGCGCGTCTCGTATGACGCGGACTCGTCGCCGTGGGAGACCAGCTCGAGAGTCGGATACCCGGAGGCATCGGTGCCGAGCCAGGAGACGGAGAAGTAGTCCGTCGGCGGGGCTGCGTCGTCGGGGATCGTCGCGTAGTCGATCGAGTCCGAGGTGTACATCGAGACCACCTCCGCCACGGTGAAGTATCCGGCGGGCTCGACGCTCAGCGTCACCGCGGCTGTCCCCATCTCCCCGGGGGAGTCGAGGAAGATGCTCGCGCCGCCGGTGCCGTCGGTGCCGTCGCGGCCGGAGACCGCAGCGTGGACCTGGAACAGATCGGCGGGGGAGGTCGAGCCGGGGTACTCCCAGGACTCCCAGGTGACGCGGTCGAGCTCGGGCCCGTCGGAGGAGCCGGAACCCGCACCGCCGGACCAGACGTCGTCGGCGGAGTCCCCGTGCAGATCCGTGATCCGTCCGTCCGCGTCGACGACGAGGAGCGCCCCGGCGATGGCATGGTCGAGCCCCGCATCGCTCAGCGCGATGGCGTCCCGCTCCAGCCGGGTGACCAGGGCGAGCCGGAGCGTACCCTGCGTCGGATGGTCGACGCGGAAGGTGTCGACGATCGTGCAGCGGGCAGTGCCGCCGCAGCCCGGGAACTCCGCCACCGCGGGAATCCCGGTGAGGTCGGGCGCGGGGCGGCTCGTCGCCCCGGAGGAGGCGACCGGGATGACGGAGACCTCGACGGTGCCCGTGCCATCGCCCCGCGCTTCCGCGACCAGGCCCGTGATGACCTGGACGATCTTCGGACCGAAGGAGGTGTAGATCGCCAGGCGCAGCGACACCCACCTCGCTGCCTTCGCGTCGAGGGACGTGAGGCCCAGATCGAGCGCGGGACCGACGCACTCGAGGAGCTGATCGGCATCGCCCACATCCGTCGTGGCGGCCGCGTACCCGCCGATGCACGTCAGCCAGCCGTAGCCGTCGAAGAGCGCCTCGCCGACCGTGTCCACGACCTGTCCCATCGCCAGATCGATCGAGGCCTGCAGGAGCATGTGGGAGCTGGAGAGGACGAGCGCCAGGTCCAGGTCGATCTCGAGGGTCTGCGCGGTGTCGCCGAGCGGCAGGTCGACGGTCGAGGCCGGCGGGAGCTGGACGGCCTCCCCGTCGCTCGCCTCGTAGACCGCCTGCGATATGGCGGTGACGGCCTGCTGCCCGTACGAGGGGTCGAGGAACGTCATCGGCGTGCGGACGGCGGGCGCCGCGAGGGCGATCCCGTCGTCGGCCTCGAGCAGCCAGGTGTACGGGCCGCTGTTGCGGATCCGCAGCGCGACGCCGCCTTCGTCGGTCTCGACGACGCACGCGTGGTAGAGGGCCGACGACGAGGACGCGCTGTAGAGGACGTCGTCGACCGTCAGAGTCTGGCCGTAGCACTCCGGAGGATCGTCGATCTCGAGGAGCGCGTCCTGCGCGAACTCCATCAGCCCGTTCCAGAGGGGCCGCGCGATGACGACGCCGAACCAGGAGAAGTGGTCCATGGCGAACGTCGCGACGCCGTCGTCGACGGTGACGGGGATGCCCTCCCAGAGGCCGGTCTCGCTGTTGAGCGTCACGGCGGCGAGGAACTCGGCATCGGCGTCAGCATCGATGTCGTCGGGAACCGGGACCGTGATCGAGATCGGGGCGGCGGGCTGCTCGCCGGTGCTGAGGCTCAGGTCGTACACCGCGGTGACGAGCTCGATGTCCTCGTCGTCGAGCTCGCCGACAGGGGCGTCCTTCGCGACCGCGGTCTCGATGATCAGATCGGTCCCGGCCGGGGCGGTGCCCGCCGGGATCGACACGGCGAACTCGCCGACGGACGCCTCAGCACCGTCCTCCCCGATCGGTACGACGGCGCTGCCGTCGGCGCCCGTCGTCATCGCCGTCGCGGCGGCGGACGTCGTCGGGAGATCGGTGCCGGCCGGCGGAGCGCAGCCGACGACGAGCGCGCCGAGGAGCAGCGCGGCGAGGAGGAGCCGCAGGGGACGATGCACGACGGGCATGGCGAGCCTCTCGGACCGGGGCTGGGACTGGGGATGGGGCTGGGAGACGGAGGGTGGGAGCCCGACCGCCCGACCGCCATTCTCGGAGGTCCTCAGGACCGCGCTGTGACTCCGTCCGCTAATTGGCGGGGTTCTTCGGTCGCTTCGTGGCGGTCTCACTGACGAGCGATGGCCAGCGGGGCCGGGTCGATCGGTCCCCGGGACGCTGTTCGGCACCAAGCGGTAGGCACTGCGCCAGCCAGGTTCGGGACCGTGCGGATCACAGGTAGCGGCAGATGGTCGTGGCGTCGCAGTTGGTCGGGTCGACCGTGGCGGCAGCGTCGCTGAGTTGGGCGACGGTGTGTCGCAGTGCCTGTAGGTCGGCGATTTGGCGGTCCAGGTCGTCCAGGCGGGTCTCGAGCAGATCTTGCACGTGCCGGCAGGGTGCGACCCCGGCGTCGCGGATGTCGAGGACCTCGCGGATTTGGGCCAGAGTGAACCCAGCGGTGCGGCTGCGGCGGATGAAGCCCAGGCGCGCCAGGGCTTCAGCGGCGTAGTCGCGGTAGCCGTTGGCGGTTCGGTCCGGTGCGGGCAGCAGCCCGGCTTCTTCGTAGAAGCGCAGCGTCTTGGTTGTGGTGCCGCTGGCCTCGGCCAGCTCACCGATCCGCACGGCGCCTCCTTGCTCGAACGGCTTCCACGTTCATCTTGACCTTTCCCTGCACTGGAAGGTCCATTCTGGTCACTGGAGACGTGCAACGCAAAGGAGATGTGCGATATGGGTGAGGACTACGACGTCGATTTGGCCGTGATCGGGTCAGGAGGCGCGGCCATGTCGGCGGCGATCGCGGCCAGCCAGGCCGGCAAGAGTGTGGTGTTGATCGAACGCGGCGTCCTCGGCGGCACGTGCGTGAACATCGGCTGTGTGCCGTCCAAGACGCTGCTGGCGGCCGCCGGAGCGCGGCACGCCGCGCTGACCAACCCCTTCGCAGGCGTCCCGACGTCAGCCGGACCGGTGGATCTGGGCGCCCTAGTGGCGCAGAAGGATGGCCTGATCGAGAGCCTGCGCGAGGCGAAGTACGCCGACGTAGCCGCCGCCTACGGCTTCGAGGTCCGCTCGGGCCAGGCCGCCTTCCTGAACAAGGACACCATGGCCGTCGACGGCGCGGTGCTGCGGGCCCGGGCCTACCTGATCGCCACCGGCTCCACCCCCGCCGTCCCGGACGTGGCCGGCCTTGAGTCCGTGGACTGGCTGACCTCGACCACGGCGATGGAGCTCACCGAGCTGCCCAAGTCCCTGGTCGTCATCGGTGGCGGCTATGTCGGGATGGAGCAGGCCCAGCTGTTCGCCCACCTCGGTGCCCGGGTGTCGGTGGTCGGGCGTCTGGCGCCCCACGCCGAGCCGGAGCTGGCCCAGGGGCTTCGGGAGGTTTTCGCCGACGATGGCATCACGGTGGTCGAGGAGCACGCGACCGCGGTGGCCACCGGCATCGGTCCTCATGGACAGGACGTCGTGGTGAGCACCGCCTCCGGCGCGCAGGTCCGCGGAGCACGGCTGTTGGTGGCCACCGGGCGCTTCGCGCGCACCGACGGCCTGGACCTGGCCGCTGCCGCGGTGGACGTGGACGAGCGGGGCTTCGTCGTGGTCGACGAGTCCCAGCGCACCTCCAACCCGCGCATCTACGCCGCCGGTGACGTCTCGGGGGCTCCTCAGTACGTCTACGTAGCCGCCGCCGGCGGTCGGGCCGCCGCGCTCAACGCACTTGCCGACGACGGTCGGGCCACGCCCGCACGCGTGGACTACACCGGTCTGCCTGCGGTCGTGTTCACCAGGCCCCAGCTGGCCTCGGCAGGGCTGACAGAGGACGAGGCCCTCGCCCGCGGGTACGTGTGCGACTGCCGGGTCCTGGGCCTATCCGACGTCCCTCGGGCGTTGGTCCAGCACGACACCAGGGGCGCGGTGAAGCTCGTAGTTGACGCCACGACCGGCAAGGTGCTGGGCGTGCACGCTCTGGCCGACGGCGCCGGGGAGATCATGCTGGCGGCCACCTACGCCATCAAGGCCGGCATGACCGTTGATGATCTGGCCGACACCTGGGCGCCGTACCTGACCATGGCGGAGAGTCTGCGCATCGTCGCCGGCCTCTTCCGCAACCAGATGCCGACGTCCTGCTGCGCCTGAGATCCCTCGTATCCACTGGCCCAATCCGAGGCCCGGGCCGGGGCGCCGGGGACGCCTGGTCCTCGGTACTGGTGCAGCAGTGCGCCTGTTCTGCATCGGGCACCCTTGCTGCTGGCCTTCGGTGTAGCCGGTCTCGGCGCGGTGTTTTCACCGGCACCGCCGCCGTGCTCACTATCGCCGCCATCGTCCTGGCAGTGACCGGAGCACGCCGCGCCGACCTCATCTCGCCGGTAGCTGTGGCGGCACGGAGGCTGAATCCTCGCTGTGTGGTTGGGCCGGTTCAGGGTGGCGTTGAGAAAACTCGCCGGTGGTGGTGGGGGCCTGACCCTTGTTCGTGGACACGCTGATTCCAGCATCTGCTGGGGAAGCGAGATCATGAACCATGGCCAGGAAGAACTACTCCGAAGAGTTTCGCCAGCAGGCGGTTGACCTGTACGAGTCGACACCGGGAGCGACGCTCCGCGGTATCGCGGAGGACCTCGGGATCGTCCGAGGCGCGCTGTGGCTTCGTTCGCTTGGTGGCGGGGTTTTTGCAGCGCTCCGTGGCGGTCTTGTTGCCGCGATCACGCAGGACTGGCTGCAGGTAGGTGTCGCGGTCTGAACCGAGAGGGGTGCGCCCGGTCGGGGCCGTTTGGATCGCCGCCGCTACGTCAGAGTCCGAAGGCTCCGCCGCTGACGAGGATCACGATGCCGAGGCCGATGAGAACGATGGGGAAGAGGATGTGCTCCCAGCGTTCGAGCACTTCGGCGATCGGGGGGCGGGTGGCGACGAACTTTGCCAGGGCCACCAGGACCGCGACGAGCGCGAGGAAGACGATGCAGTAGGCGACTACTGCGAGAGGTTCCACGCTGAGGAAGACAGGGGTGTAGACGCCGATGTTGTCGCCGCCGTTGGCAAGGGTGACGCCTGCGACGGTCCACACGCCGACCTTCTTGCCGGCAACCTTGGCCTCGTCGTCATCGTCGTCATCGTCTCCGCGCCAGGCCTGCCATGCGGCCCAGAGGCCGAGGCCCAGAGGGATGAGACCGAAGTACGGGATGGCTGCCGAGGGCAGGAATGCTCCGGCACCGATGGTCACCAGGACCGCGGCACCGAGGATGCCGGCGAATCCGAGGTACTGGCCGGCCAGAATGCGGGCGGTAGTGCCGCGCTGGCCTGCCCCTCGCGCGAAGAAGAGGGAGAGCACGATGATGTCGTCGATGTTGGTCGCTGCGAACAGGCCCATCGCCTGCAAGACCGAGGTGAGGATCATGCGCCCTCCCCAGCTGCGTCGCATCCGGGAAGCGAGCAGGCGGGATCGATGCACGGGGCGTCTTCGTCCACTGCCAGGGTGGCATCGACCAGTGCCGTCAGCGCCTGCGCCAGGTGCGAATCGGCGATCTCATATCGTGTCCGACGACCCTCGGGCTCGGAGACGACGATCCCGCAATCGCGCAGGCATGCCAGGTGGTTGGACACGTTCGGGCGTGTCAGGTCCAGATCTCGGGCCAGTTCCGCCGGGTAAGCGGGATGGTCGAGCAGGGTCAAGATGATCCGGGATCGAGTGGGGTCGGCCAGTGCACGACCCAGGCGGTTCATCACGTCGAGACGCGAAGCAATAGTCAGCATGGACTGAACTATACAGCGCGCACTGAACACTCGGTCACAGGCGTCAGCCCAGATCGCATGCCCGTAAGGGGAACCCTCACCGGACACCACCGCTACTTATCGAGAGGAACGACGGCACGCCTGGCGGGCGGGACTGATGCATGATCAGGTGTCACATCAGCTGTGGCGCTGAGGAGCGTCGCAGGGAAGGATGTGCACCATGCCTGCTCCCTATCCCCAGGAGTTCCGCGACGACGTCGTCCGCGTCGCGAGGAACCGTGAACCCGGCCAGAAACTCTCCACGATCGCGCGCGACTTCGGGATCTCCGAGTCGTGCCTGACGAACTGGATGCGCCAGGCCGACGTCGAGGACGGCGCCCGGCCCGGCAAGACCCGCGAGGTGAAGCGCCCTGGGTTTCGTTCCGTGGTTAGACGGTCGCGGACGCGGTCGTCGTGGGGTGAGTGTAGGCCGCTTCGACCGCTGCGGGGGTGCGGTAGTCGAGAGCTTCATGGAGCCGGGACGTGTTCCACCAGTGGACCCATCCCATCGTGGCGAGCTCGACCTCGCTGACGGACTCCCAGATCCGCTTCGAGTAGATCAACTCCGCCTTGTAGAGACCGTTCACGGTCTCGGCCAGCGCGTTATCGTAGCTATCTCCGACGGTGCCGACTGAAGCTTTCACGCCTGCTGTGATGAGCGCGTCCGAATAGGCCAGCGAGACGTACTGACTACCCCTGTCAGAATGGTGGATCAGACCGCTCTCATTCTTGCTTGCCCCCGTTGAGAGAAGTGCGTGCTCCAGTGCCAGCAGTGGCAGATTCTCCGTGTGAAGGGTGGGTGCGACCGCCCAGCCGACGATTCTGCGGCTGAAGACATCGGTGATGAATGCGACGTAGCAGAATCCGGTGAGGATCCGGACGTAGGTGATGTCGGCGACCCATAGCTGCTGCGGGCGATCCGTGACGAGCTTCCGTTCGACGAGGTCGGGTCGCTGGTCATCTCCGGCCTCTGGACGGGTGGTGACGGGCATGCGACCTCGGCGGACACCCTGGAGTCCTGCGATCTTCATCAGTCGTGCCACCTGGTCTCGGCCCACGTCCCATCCCGCATGCCGCATGGCGCGCCACATCTTCCGGACCCCGTAGACGCTGTAATTCTCCTGATGAATCCGCTTCACCTCCTCCAGGAGGATTTCGTCCCGCATGCTTCGAGCGGAGGCCGGCCTATTCTTCAAGGCGCGGTATCCGCGGGAGGTGATGAACCCACATTCTGTCGCTCCGAGGATGCGACAGATGGCCTCGACCCCGAACTTCTCGCGGTGCTTATCGATGAACGCGATCATTTCGTTGTGGGGCGGTCGAGTTCCGCTGCGAAAAACGTCGAGGCGGCCTTCAAGATCTCGTTGGCTCGCTGCGCCTCCGCCAGCTCTCGCCGGAGACGACGGTTCTCCTCCTCGAGCGACCCTTCCGGTCCCGACGGCTCGGTGGGGCCGTAGCGGTTGCACAAGATCCGTAGCGTCTCCGTGCCGACCCCGAGTTGCGGGGCGACCGCACGGATCGATACTGCGCGGGGACCACCCTCGCGGGCTTGGCGGTCGTAGACCATGCGCACGGCGCGGTCACGCAGCTCTGGACTGAACTTCTTGGGCATGCTCCGATTCTCCTTGCTGAGACTCGGAACGGAACCCAGGGCGCTTCAACGTCATCGAAGCCGCACAGAGCACCCTGGTCATCGGTGTCACCTGACCCCGCCACGAAGCGACCGAAGAACCCCGCCATTCAGCAGACGAAGTCACAACCGCGCGACCCGATTCCGCAGGAAACGCGGTTCGGGATCGTCCGGATGTGGCCGAGAGCGGTGGAGCGGGACGGCGGGCGGCCGCTGCGACCGGCCGAGGTCGCCGATGGCGAGGGGGCGGCTTCGAGGCGGCGAGCAGGAAGAGCGCCAGCTCAGAGGGCTCTGACGTGCAGTGCCGCAGGTCCGGGAGTGTTCGGGTCCGCGGCTGACCGCAGCGGAGAGGAGACGGGGCGGGCGATAGTGGAATGCGCGATGACGCGGTCCGGAAGGGCAGACATCGCGGCACATGGTGCGGCACGCCCCCGGCTCCGGCGGAGCGATCCAGCACCGATTCAGGAGCAGGGCGTCGACCGCCATCCGTATGGACAGGAGGCCCATCGCCCGATGAATGAGCACGATCCTCAGGCGCGGCAGTGTGCCGGCGCCCCCGGGACGGCAGATGCGCACCTGCCCGCGTCGGCCGCCTCCCCCTCAGCGTCCGCCTCTCCCGCGGTGTCCGCGGTGCTGCCAGCGGATCGCGCGCGGTCGGCGGCCACGCTCTCCTACTCGGCGATCACCCCGGAGTATCCGCCGGTCGATCTCGCGCAGGCGATCTTCGGGGAGCCGTCGTCGGCGACGCCGCAGCCCTCGGCGTCAGCATCGTCGCAGCCGTCGGCATCGCCCGCCCCGCAGGCGCCCGCCGCGCCGCGTCGGCGGCGGCAGGGCGTCGTCGTGCTGATCATCGTGGCGGTGATCCTGCTGCTCGGGCTGGTCACCACCGGCGCGGTCGTCGCCTCGCGAGCCCTGGGAGGCACGCGCGACCTGGACCTGAGCAGTCCCGCCGTGGAGAGCCTCCGGGAGGAGCCCGCCGTGGCCTGGACCTATGCGTACCGCACGAGCGGCCAGCGGGGGGACGGCGCGCCGACGATCGACGCGGTCGTCCCCATGCCCGACGGGAACATCGCCGTCCTCGTCGTCCCGAACCTGTCCGAGGGCGAGAGCCGGGTCGACATGATCGACGGCGAGACCGGCGAGGTCCTCTGGTCGCAGCCGTTCGAGCGGCTCGGCCTGCGCGAGGGATACCAGGCGCGGCTGCTGGCGCCGTCGCCCGAGGGCCACCTCACGGTCGCCGTCGAGGGCTTCACCGACGCGACGCCCCTGCAGCTGGTGTCGATCCGTCCGGAGGACGGCGGCATCGTCTCCACGGCCGAGCTCGAGGGCGCCTCCCTCCGCCGCGCCGCCGGGGATTCCGTCGCCCTCGGGATCCCCACCACCGCCTGGCAGGACCGTGTCGTGGACAAGGCGCTGGTCGTCGTCACCGATGACGGCCTGCGGCGCCTGGACACGGGAGATCTCGACGGGGATCCCGTGTGGTCCGCTGCGATCCCCGGGGCGGACCGCGTGGCCGTCGATCGCGACTACGTGCAGTTCTCGGTCGGGGAGACCCAGTGGTGGCTCGACGCGGACACCGGCTTCGAGCCCGCCTGGTTCGACGGCGACAGCGCCGGTGCCAGCGCCGGGGGCAGCGGGAGCGTCTCCTACTGGCCCGTCTTCGAGGACATGGTCCTGCGTGTGGACCTCGTCGACCGGGAGGACGGCGAGGGGGAGTATGTGCTCGATGCCCTCGCGCCCGACGGGACGACGCTCTGGCGGGAGACGGCGGCGACGGTGCTCTCCGCGGAGACCGCCGACGGCAGCGAGCTCTTCGTCGCCGACCGGGAGGCCGACGGCGACCAGCGCGGTCTGCGGCGACTGGACCCGGCCACCGGCGAGGACCTGTGGGGCCACGAGTACGACGAGGCGTTCGGGACGATGGCGCCCCGGGTCGTCGCCGGCGATGTCTCGATCGCCGCCGCCGACGGCATCGGCGGGACGGCGCTGCTGGACGCGAGCACCGGGCAGGTCGCCCACCGGATCCCCGGTGTCCCCGTGCTCTTCGCGGATGACCTGGTCTACATGGAGGACGGCGACGAGCTCAGCGCCTGGGACGTCGATACCGGCGTTCGGCTGTGGTCGCTGACCCTGGACGACGGCGTGTTCCCGGCGAGCATCGGCACCGCGGTCATGCTCGTCGACCCCGTGCACGGAACGATGGAGAGGCTGCGATGAACCGGACCTGGGAGCAGCTGCGGCGCGAGGCCGCGGACCCGACGACGTCGGCCGGGCGCCTCGCCCAGCTGGCGGTCGACCACCGGCAGCTGTGGGACCTGATCGTCGCGAACCCGTCCTGCGACGCCGCCTACCGGGACTGGATCATCGCCCAGCGCCCCGATCTCCGCGCGGCCGACTCCGCGGCGCCGACGGCCGACGGCCCGGGCGAGTACGGGTACGCCCTCGGCGGCTACGCCGCCGGTTACCCGACGTCCGGCGCTCCGGCCCCGTCGGCCGACGGCGCTCCGGCCGACCGCACCTGGACCGTCGGCGCAGCGGCTGCCGGCGCCCCGGCTGTCGGCGGATCGACCATCGGCGCACCGATCGTCGGTGCATCGGTCGGCGGGACGCCGGCTCCGGGTGCGTCGACCGCCGCGGTGCCCGTGGCGGCGGAGCCGTCGCGCGCCGTGGGCCGTCGGCCGAAGCGTGTGGTCGTCCCCGTGCTGGTGACGCTCATGCTGCTCGTGACCGTCGGCGCCGGCGTCGCCTGGTGGGTGCTCGACAGCGGGCGGACGGGGAGCACGGTCGCGGGGAGCGAGGCGGACCCGCCGCGCCGGAGCGACGCCGTCGGCGAGCCGACGGACGAGTCGACGCCGACGGATGCCGGATCGTCGACCGCGACCGATGATGCCGCGACCGACGGCCCGACGACGGACAGCGCGACGACCGACAGCGCGTCCGCGGATCCTGTCGTCCCGGACGACGGCTGGTCGGGGTCGGCGATCCCGGTCGGCGACGTGAGCGTCGACGGCCTGGAGGTCCGGGTGCCGTCGCTCGCGGAGGGCGACTATCTGCTGCTCTCCTCGCCCTCGCAGAACATCTCGTGCCAGATCGGACGGGACGTCTTCGGCTGCTCGATCGCGGAGCGGGAATGGGAGGACGCCTGCCCCGAGCACGCCCTCGCCTCCTTCGTCTCGGTCGGAGGAGGGTCGGCGACCACGGACTGCGAGCGGAGCTTCCTCGGCCGGGCCGGCGACGACGCCTACACGCTGGAGTACGGGCAGGTGCTCATCACCGACAACGTCTCCTGCTTCTCGGACACGACGGGCCTCAGCTGCGGGCGCCTCGACTCCGACGCCTGGATGATGCTGAGCCGGGCCCGCTACTCCCTGCAGTGACCAGCGGCGACCCGGCCGCCGCGTGGCGGATGACGGCGGAGGGCGACGCGCGGCGACACATGGCCGGACATGTCCGCGGACGGCCCCCGGCGGCCTGAAATGTCCGATAATCTCTCCCCTCGGACGGTGCGTGGCGCCCCGGACGCATCTCGGGATACCGTAACTATCTAGACTCCCCGAGGAGGCACCGGTGAACGCAGAACCTGCGCATCCCGCACCCCCGCAGCACGACGGACCCACCGGTGACCTCGACGGGGAGGAGGCCGGGGCCAGCCCGCGCGCGGCGCTCGACCGCTCGCGGCCCGACGGCGTCCAGGGCGTCGTCGACGCGCTCCGGCACGCCAAGGAGGCCGCCGGCCTCTCCTACCGCAAGCTCACCGGACTCACCGGCATCTCCACCGCCACCCTCCAGGGCTGGCTCTCCGGCCGGTACGTCCCGCAGCTGTCGATGCGCGCGGAGTTCGAGAAGCTCGTCGACGTCGTCGGCCTGACCGACCCCGCGGGCACCCCCGGAGGCATCACCGCGGCCGACTGGTGGGACGCGCTGCGCGTGGATCCCGGGCGCAAGAAGCAGATCCCGCCGCCGTACCCGGGCGTGCGGCCCTACGACGTCGAGTCCGCGGCGGCGTTCGTCGGCCGCGAGGAGCTCCTCGCCGCCCTGCAGGAGCGGATCGCCCGTCGGCTCGCCGGAGAGGAGTCGCCGCTGCTGCTGGTCACGGGCCGATCGGGCGTCGGGAAGTCCTCCGCCGTCGCGGCCGCCGTGGGCACCCTGCCGCCCGCCGTGGGCACCCTGCCCGCCACGAGCACCCGGCCCGCCGGGGCCGAGCGGGAGCTGCGCCGCGAGATCGTCTCGCCGGGCATGCTCGCGATCGAGGCGCTCGCGCGGGTGGAGGCGGGGGAGTGCGACGTCCTCGTCCTCGACCATGCCGAGATGCTGTGGACCGGGGTGAGCGAGGCCGTCCGCGACGAGATTCTCGAGCGCCTCGCCCGGCTCGACGCCCGTCCGTCGGCCGATGCCCGTCCGCCCGCCGCCTGCCCGCCCGCCGCGGTCGTCGTCGTGCTGCGCGCGGACGCGGTCGCCCCCGCGACCGACGTCGACGTGCTGCGGCGTGCGCTCGAGGACTCGGCCGTCGTCGTCGGCCCCATCACCGAGCGTGACGCCGTCCGGATCATCGCCGAGCCCCCGCGGCGCGCCGGGATCGTCGTCGAGCCCGGCCTCGTCGAGATCATCCTGCGCGATGCGGGCGCGACCGGCGGGTCCGCCCGCGGAGCGGGTGCGGGCGACCGGACGCTCGTCGGCGTGCTCCCGCTGCTGTCGCAGACCATGCGCAGCCTCTGGCTGGACCGCGCGGACCCCGAGCGGATCGCCGTCGAGGACTACCGGCGCAGCGGCGGTCTGGCCCGCTCCGTCGAGCACAGCGCCGAGGCCGCCTACGCGCAGCTCTCGGACGCCGGCCGCGCGAAGGTCTGGGCGGTGCTGCGGGAGATGATCCGCCAGGACACGCCCGTCCCCACCCGGCGCACCGTCGCCGTCGACGGGTGGACCGATCCCGGGTCCCTCGAAGTGCTGGAGGTGTTCCTGCCGGCGCGGCTGCTCACGAGCGACGCCGACGGCATCACCCTCGGCCACGACCTCCTGCTGACCGCCTGGCCGCGGCTCGCGAACTGGCTCGAGGCCGCGACCGAATGGTCGACCGCCCGCCAGCTGCTCGCTCGCTTCGCCGCCTTCTGGGACGAGTCCGGACGGCCCGACGACCTCCTCGCCTCGCGCAGCGCCGCCGTGCTCCTCGACGCCCACGAGCAGGCGGGATCGCGGCCCGGCGGCCGCGACCGTCCGCCGGGGGAGCGCGCGGTCGCGCTCGCCGAGGAGGCGCCGTACACGCGGCTCGAGCGGGAGTTCCTCGAGGCCGGTCGCGGCGCCCGCGATGCGATGCTGCAGGAGACGGAGGCGGACAACCGTCGCCTGCGCTCCTCCCGCAGCCGCTTCCGGATCGTCGCCGCCGCAGCCTCCGTGCTGCTGGTGATCGCGATGATCGCGGCCGGGGTCGCGCTCGCGGCGAACCGGGGCCTCGCCGAGGCGCGCGCCGTCGCCCTGTCCGGGCAGATCGCCCTGTACTCGGACGCCGCCGCCCGGACCATGCCGGCGGAGGCCGCGCAGCTCGCGGTCGCCGCGTACACCCTCGACGACAACACGGCCACCCGCGGGCAGCTGCTGTCGCAGACCGCCGCCCCGCTCCCGCGCCGACTGCTGACCGCCGTCGGCCCCGCGGACCTCGCCTCCGCCGGGGACCTGCTGGTCCGGGGCGGGGCCGGGGGCGAGCTGCGGATCTACTCCGCCAGCACGGGCGAGCTGCGCACCGAGATCACCGCGCCGGTCACGAACGTCTACGCCGTCAGCCTCGTCGACACGGGCGATCGGATCCTCCTCGCCGCCTCCGGCGAGAACCTCGGCGGGGCCGACGGCGGCGCCGCCGACGGCTGCCTCTGGGATGTCACCGGTGCGCCGTACCGGCTCGGCTGCACCCTCATCCCCGCGAAGTCCGACGCCGTGCTCGTGCTCGACGACGGCAGCGGCGTCCTCTTCGGCGCGGGAGACGGCACGATCGTCCGCCTCGCCGTCGACGGCGACGAGGTGACCGTGCTCGACCCGTTCGTCGGCCCGCTCGCGACCGCGCCCGACGACGCAGGCGAGGACGGCACGGGCGAGGACGGCACCGCGGAGGACGGCACGGCGGAGGAGCCCGTGGTCTCGGCCGTGCGCGCGCTGGTCTCCGCCGACGGGATCCTCGTGGTCGCCGGGTACGACGGCTCCGTCGCGCTGCTCGCGGACCCGCTCGGCGACGCGCACTACACGACGGTCCGGCAGCTGCCCGGCCTGCAGTCGCTCGCCCTCTCCGCCGACGGCACCCGCTACGCGATCTCGACCCGCGACAGCACGCTCGAGCTCGGGAGCATCGTCGCCGGGGAGATCGGCCAGCCGACGGCGGTCGCGGAGTTCGAGTCCTGGGTCAACCAGGCCGCCTTCCTGCCCGACGGACGGGTCGCCGCCGTCAGCTCCGACCAGTCCCTGCGGGTGTTCGCCGCCGACGGCACCGAGCTGCAGGTCCAGGAGACCGCCTCGCTGCTCACCGCCGTCGAGCTCGTCGGCAGCGCCCTGGTGACCTCGTCGATCGACGGCGTGGTGTCGGTGTGGCCCGCGGCGGCGTTCGCCGACGTCGAGAGCCGCGGCCGCCTCTTCGAGGTCGTCGCCGGCTCGCAGGACCAGCAGGTCACCGCCAGCCTCGGGGAGGACGACGGGAAGCTCCGGGCGGCTCGCCTGCAGGCTGACGGCACGTTCCGGCCGCTCGCCGTCCCCGCCCTCGACCAGCCCACGAGCTACGGCATCGGCATGACGCAGGATGCGAGCATGGTCGCCACCGGCGGCTGGGACGGCGACCTGCACCTGTGGGCGATCGGCGAGGCCTCCCTCAGCGAACCCGTGTCCGTGCAGGCCATGGACCCGGGCTCCCTCATCACCTACATCCGGTTCAACCCCTCCGGGACCCGGCTCGCGGTCGCCGCGCAGAACAGCGCCGAGGTCCTCGTCCTCGACGTCGATCCGGGGGCCGACGGCGCGGACGGGGCCGAGGCCGGCATCATGACCGAGGCGCTGTCGATCCCCGTCACCGCGGGCGGGACGCTGACCTTCCTCGACGACGACACGCTCGCGCTCGACGACGGGCACAGCGCCCTCCAGATCTGGGACGTCGCGGCGGGGGAGCAGCTCGGCGCCGCGACGGTCGACGGCGACCGCCCCTCCTTCGTGCTCGCCCGCCCTGGCCATCCCGGGCAGATCGGCTTCACGATGAGCGATCTGAGCGTCGGGATCATGGACCTCTCCGACCCGTCGGACCCGCAGATCCTCTCGCGGATCTCCAAGCTGACCGACAACCCGCTCAGCCTCGACTTCACCTCCGACGGCGGCACGATCGCGATCGCCGCCGTCAGCGCCGCGGAGCTGCGGGAGGTCTCCGACGACGGGGAGATCAGCGCGACCGGTCTGCGTCTGACGGGCCCCGCCGACGGCCACATCACCGACGTCGCCTTCCTCGGCGGCGACACCCGTCTCGCGGCCTCCACCTACACGGCGGGCATCTGGCGCTGGGACCTCGACCCCGAGCGGGCGACGGCGACCATCTGCTCCAGGATCGGCGATCCCCTCACCGAGGAGGCCGCGGTCGCCCTCGCCCCGACCCTGCCGGAGGACGCCGCGATGTGCGGGTGAGGCCGCGGACGCGGCGGGGCAGACGGGCGGGAGGGCCGACGGCCGCAGTGCGGATCGCCCGACGTACTACGGTGAGGCCGTCCCCGTGATCGCCGATGCTCCGAGGAGCCGCCATGTCCGAGCACCCGTCCCCGTCCGCCGCGCCCGCCGTGCCCGTCGGCCCCGCCTCGTCGGCCGCGGATCCGGCCGTGCGCAGGGCGACCCGCCGGGGCGTCCGCTACGGCCTGTCCCTCGCGCTCGTGCTGGTCGGGGTGTACGAGGTCATGACCTGGTCGCCGACGGCGCTCATGACCCTCATCGATCCGCTCTGGGTCGCCCAGAACCTCGTGCAGCTGGCCATCGGGATCGGGCTGCTGGCCGTCGGCCTCGCGGTCGCGCCCGCGCATCCCGCGCGCGTCGGGATCGCCGCGGTGCTCGCGATCGGGGCGGTGGTCCTGACGGCGCTGCTGACGTACCTGCGGTTCCGAGGCGATCTGCCCATCCTGCCGCCGCTCCTCCTGATCATCGTGACCCCGGGAACGGCGGCCCTGGCCGCGGGCCTGCTGGGGTGGCTGATCGTGCGCGGGCGCCATCCGCTGACGTGGATCGGGGTCGTGGCGGCGGTGCTCCCGGGGATCCTGACCTACGTCCTGCTGGTCAACGGCGCCCCGGCGGCCATCGGCTGGTTCGCGAACCTGCTGGCGTTCGCCGTGATCGGCGTCGGCGGAGCCTGGCTCGCGGTCGGGCTGTCGAAGGTGCTGCCGGGGCGCTGAACCGGTTCCGCGGACCGGCTGCCGGTGCTCCGGCCGTTAGGGCGGCCCGTCCGTCGGAGCGCTCCGCCCGTCGGAGCGATCCGCTCGTCGGGCCTCAGCAGCCGGCGGGCACCGACGCCTCGGCCTGCACGTCGGCGTCGGCCGCCGCGAGCGCCGCCGCGCCGGAGACCTGCTCCGTCTGCTCCGTCTGCTCCACCAGCGCGGCCTGCGCGGCCTGCCGACGGTGCACGAGGAGCGACCAGGTCGCCACCACGATGCCCGCGACGGCCAGGCCGACGCCCACCCACGACGGGGCGAGCAGGCCCATGCCGGCGGCGAGCACGGCCGCGCCGAGCGCCGCGCCGAGGGAGTTGCCGGCGTTCAGCGCCGAATGGTGCAGCGCGGCCGCGAGGGACGGGGCGTCGGGGGAGGCGTCCATGAGGAACAGCTGCAGCGAGGGGCCCATGAGCTGGCTCGTCGTGGCGACCGCGAACATCAGGAGGAACCCGGCGATGACGTGGTGGGCGAGCAGCGCGAACAGCGCGAGGCTGATGCCCATGCCGATCAGTCCCAGGAAGATCGTCAGGTAGACGCTGCGGTCGGCGAGCCGGCCGGCGGCCATGTTGCCGACGGTCATGCCGGTGCCGAACACGAGCAGCGCGATCGGGACGGACTGCTCGGTCAGGCCCATGACGCCGGGGACGAGCTCGCCGATGTACGAGTACATGGCGAACATGCCGCCGAAGCCGATCGCGCCGATGCCGACGCCGAACCACACCTGCGCACGGCGCAGGGCCTGCAGCTCGGCGCGGATGGAGCCGGTGACGCCGGCGTTCTCGGGCTCGGGCACGAGCCGCCAGATCGCGAGGGTGCTGGCCGCGGCGATCACCACGACGATGACGTAGGCGGTGCGCCAGCCGAGGTTCTGCCCGAGGGCGGTGGAGGCGGGCACGCCGACCATCGTCGCGATCGTCAGGCCCAGCATGATCAGCGAGACCGAGCGGGCGCGCCGGCCGGCGGGGGACAGACGCGCGGCGACCAGCGAGGCGACGCCGAAGTAGGCGCCGTGGGGGAGGCCCGCGACGAAGCGCGCCCCGGCCAGCACCGTGAAGCTCGGGGCGATCGCCGAGAGCAGGTTCCCGAGGCCGATCAGGGCGATCAGCAGCACCAGCAGCTGCGAGCGCGGCATCCGCACGGCCGCGATCGTCACCAGCGGTGCGCCGACGACGACGCCCAGCGCGTACAGGCTGATGAGCATGCCCGCGCGCGGGATCGACACCGAGAGGTCGTCGGCGATCTGCGGCAGCAGGCCCATGGACGCGAACTCCGTGGTGCCGATCGCGAAGGCGCCCAGCGACATCGCGAGGATGACCAGCCGCAGGCGCGCGGGCGCCAGCGGGGACGACGACGGGTCGGCCGACGGGGCCGATGCGGCGGGGGCCGGCGACGGACCGGTCGACGACGGACCGGCGGCGGTCGACGGGGTCGGGGAGGACGACGAGGCCTGCTTCGTGCTCACGGTGCTCCAGCGTGTGAGGAACGGGGTATCGCTGCCGACGCTGGAAGCGGTGTGGGGACATCACTGATCGTAGATCCGCGACGGGTTCCCGCGACAGGGTCCGACGGCCGAAGGTGAGCGATCTGCCGTCGTCGACGGCGCCGGACGGACCGCGGCGGGGACGGCGGACGAGCGGCGCGGAGGCGTCGCGCGGATGCCGGGTGCCGTTCGGAACCGTTCGGGAATCGGTGGAGGGCCAGGCCAGGGAGGTCGTCGGACACCTTCGCCGATCACACTGGCGCCATGATTGGTACCTCGAGCGACATCGCGGGCGGCGGCCCCGCCGTCGGACCGACCGGCTCTGCCGTCGGGCCGTCCGGCTCTGCCATCGACCCGTCCGGCTCCGCGGCGGGCGCGGCGATCGGGACGGCCGTCGGCCCGCTCCGCGGTCCGGCCCGCGGGTCGGCGTGCGGCACGACGGTCGGTGCGGCGATCGGCACGACCGTCGGCCCGGCTGCGGGGACGACCGACGGATCGGCTGTCGGGGCGGAGCGGGCATGATGGCGATCCGCACCGTCGGCTCGTACGTCCTCGCGGCGCTGCTCAGCGCCGGCGCCGGGGTCTCCGCGACGGGACGCGGTAGCGCGGCTGCCGGATGTTCCACCGCATCGCGTGTTCAACGATGGTGAACACGCTGGAGAATTGAACGCATGAGCGGAGATCGGTCCGCATCACCTCGGATCGGATCGGATCGAATCGGATCGGATCGGATCGGATCAGATCAGATCGAATCGGATCGGATCGGATCGGAGCGGATCGGAGTGGAGCAGAGCCGAGCCGTGCGCAGCGCGCCCGCCGGACCTCCCGCCCTCCCTCCAGGCATCCCCGGTAACCTGGGGGTCAGCCGCTCGCAGATGACCGGCAGGCGCGTGCCATCGGATCTGCCGCGCGCCGCACCTCGACACGTTGGGACGCCATCACCATGGAGCACATCACCGTCGCGGGCCATCCGGAGCCCATCAGCACGTCGCCGATCGCCGCGAAGGCGCTGACGGACAAGCTCGCGGCCATCCGCGAGGAGCGCGGCGCAGAGGCCGCGGACGAGTTCGAGCAGCGGGTCGGCGAGCGCATCGGTCAGCTCCTGTCCAGCGGCACCCTCAGCATCGACCTCGCGAACATGCGCGCGATCGTCCGCTACCTCGACACCCCCGCCGAGGAGGAGGACGACTCGAGCATCGGCCGCGCGGTCCGGGGCGTCCGCGAGCGCCTCGCCCAGCGCGGCGGCGCGAGCGACATCGTCCACTTCTGACGGGTGCCTCTCTGACGGGCGCTGCTCCGACGGGCGCTACTCCGACCGGCACTGCTCCGACGGGCGTCGCCCGTCGTCGGGCTCAGAGCCCGAAGCCGTCCTCGCGGCCCTCGCCGAGCTCGAAGTAGACGCGGGCGGCGACATAGAACGAATGGCTGATCTCGCAGACGGCGCCCGTGTCGTCGGTGATGGTCGTCCGGCGCCAGAAGAGCGGCTCGCCGACGTGGACACCGAGCACCGCGGCCTGGCGGGAGTCGGCGCTGACGGCGCTCATCGAGGAGGCGAGGCCGCCGAAGCGCACGCCGTAGGCCTGCTCGACGCTGTCGGCGAGCGCGGGACCTGCGCCGGGCAGGATCACGGGTCTCCCGACCTCGCCGCGGTCCCAGTAGGAGGAGCGCAGGCAGACGCGGGCGTCGTCGACGTCGAAGACCTCGTCGCGCTGCCGGAGCGACTCGAGGGGGCGGCCGAAGGCGGCGCGGAGGATGGGGGAGGCGTCGATCGTGCGGGCGGGTCGCAGCTCCGTGACGACGATCCGGTGGCGCTCGGGACGGTCGATCCCCCGGGTGAGGGACCAGGAGACGGGCGTAACTCGAGCCGGGTCCCGATGCGCGGCGTGCGGCTCAGCACGCCCTCCTCGGTGAGCCGGGCGAGGGCCTCGCGGACCTCGGTCCGGCTGCCGGGGACGAAGTCCATGACCTCGGCCTCGGAGAAGGCGGCGCTCCCGTCGGCCCCGGCCGGGGCGAAGCGTGCGGCGCCGACCAGGGGCGCCGCATACGGGATGCCGAGGAACTCCTCGATCCCGAACCGGCGAGCGCCCCGCAGGACCCCGCTCCCGATCTCCACGACAGGGGCATCCTGATCAGCGGTGAGGGGCATGGGACTCCATCCGGACGTGCGGCAGGGCGGATGTCCAGGGTAGTGCGGGGACGGCGCTGAGCAGGGCATCTGAAGGAAGGCCAGGCGCAGCCCGGTCTTTTCCTACTCGGAGCTCCCATCCGGCTCGGGAATGTCGTCATGCATCGATCTGCACGAGGGGCAGACGGGCATGGAGTGGTGGTCCTGGCGGGGAACGAAGTAGACGCCGCAGATGGCTCTGACCGACGTCCCTTCGACGGCCGCCTCTGCGATGCTCCGACTGTGGACGTAGTGGGCGCTCTTGCCGGCAGCCGACGTTGCCATCGCGCCGCGCTCTTCCATCTGCCGGAGCTCCGCGATGCGAACGGCGAGACTGCCACGAGGGAGCAGATTCGCGAACCTGTAGGTGTCGCTCGTATCCCAATGCTGCTCGGGCGGGTGGATCGTCGCCAGGATCTGCATGGTGAGGGTCCAGCTCAGCTGTGTCGGCTTCCACCGGTCAGCCACATCCACTTCCACGTAGACATCTTCGAGGGCCTCCCCGTCGTCGAAAGGTTCGTGGTTGATCGTGACGGTGGCGAAGAGATCGCTCGCTGCGGCGCGGGGGTCAGGTGACAGGATGTCGACAGAGGTCTCTCCGCCGTCGACGATCTCGGCGAGTGCCTCGATCATCTTCCTCTGGGTGATTCGCTGCCACTCCGTGAGCCGTCGAGCCGCGTCCTCCTTCTTCAGCAGCTTGTGGTCATCGCCGGCAGGAAGGAGGGAGCGGACGGAGCGAGAATCCTGAACTCGTTCGAGTCGCTTATAGAAGTCATCTCGGTCCTGATGGTTGCCCTTCGCGAGACCTGCGGCGACCACCCAGCATGCCGTCGCGTCGAGCCAGATGGCAGCCCGCCACTGCCCGTGCTTGATCTCCAAGAGGTCCACGTCCGTGACGCACGCGATCGTGGTGACGTACTGGTCCTCCGAAGCATCATCGCCGAAGGATTCTCCGGCTTTCCTCAGGATGGGATGGGCGAGTGCATCGAGGGGCTGAAGCGAGGTGAAGTCCTCTGCCTTGATGGCGCGGAGCGCTCGGCGGTCTTCCCATCCGTCGTCCAAGTCCTCCCGCAGGGTACGGAGCGTGGGGCGGGCGCGACGAGGCATGCGATCCATCATGCCTGAAGGCCGCGACAGGGCAAGGGGTGTTACAGGAGATCGGCGATCTCGTCGATCGCAGCTTCGCGGATGCGGTCCTGATCGGCGAAGCGCTCGGCGAGAGCGTGGCGGGCGGCTCCTCGGCGATCTGCGAAATCCGCGAGGTCCTTGATCGCAATGCGGCGATCTCGGCCCACACGGTGCGAGGCGATCGTCCCGTCGTCGAGCAGCTTGTACAGATGAGTTCTGCTCATGCCGAGCGTCTTCGCAGCCTGGTTCGGGGTGAGGGTCTCGCTGGGCCCGACGGCCACGATCTCGTCGCCGTCGCGGAGGCTCGAGACGATCGAGGTCAGGAGGTCGCGCACTTCGGCGGATGCGCCGCGTGCGACAGCTTCGAGCTCATCGAGCTGCGCGCTGGGCATGGGGGTGTCGGTGAGGTGTTTCATGGCTCCTTCTCCAGATGTCACAGATGCAACACCTGTCATACCTGACACTAGCGGGTGGCGATCCACGGTGACAACCTGTTTCTGCCGGAGATCACCCTTCCGGCATCGGAGCGCCTTCTGCTGCGGCCGGTCCCCGCATGACGCGACCCGCGCCCCTGTGCCACGCTGACCCCATGACCAGCGACGGCACCCCGACCATCCGACCCCGCGGCCTGTTCGCGGGCCTGGCGACGCTGGACGTGATCCACCGCGTCGATCCCGCGCCGGGGCCGGACGAGAAGGTCACCGCGCGCGCCCAGTTCGTCGCCGCCGGGGGACCGGCCGCGAATGCCGCCGTCGCGTTCTCCGCCCTCGGCGGGCGCGCCGTGCTCCTGACCGCCCTGGGCCGCGGCCCGATCGCCCGCACGATCGCCGCGGAGCTCGCCGAGCAGGGCGTCGAGGTCGTCGACCTCGCCCCGGACCTCGAGGACGCGGCCCCGGTCTCCTCCGTGGCGGTGCGGGAGGCGACGGGGGAGCGGTCGATCGTCGGCGGGGACGCCGCCGGGCTCGTGCTCCCGACGATCGACGAAGCGGTCGTCGCCGATGCCGTCGAGGGCGCCGACGTCGTCCTCCTCGACGGCCACCATCCGCTGCTCGCCCGAGCCGTCCTCGACGCCGCCCGGAGCCGCGGCCTGCCCGTCGTCCTCGACGCCGGACGCTGGAAGCCGATCATGGAGGAGCTCGTCGGCGCCGTCACCGACGTCGTCACCTCCGAGGGCTTCCGCCTGCCCGGCACGACCGCGGCCGAGGAGTCCGCGGCCGCGATCCTGCGCCGCGGCGCGTCCGACGACCGCGGCGTGCGCACCGTCGCGACGACCGCCGGCCCGGGGCCCGTGCGCTGGTGGTCGGCCGTCCCGCCGGGCAGCGGGAGCGTCGCCGTGCCGGCGGTGCGGGCCGTCGACACCCTCGGGGCGGGGGATGTGCTCCACGGCGCCTACGCCCTCGCGCTCGCGCGGGGCGCGGATCTCGAGCGGCGGCTCGCCTTCGCCGCCGAGGTCGCGGCGGTCCGCTGCACGTTCGTCGGCCCCCGCAGCTGGACGGAGGCCGTCGCCCGCGTCCGGCTGCGAGGTCCTGCTGTGAGGTCCGACGGCGGGGCCCGGCTGTGAGCGGTGCGACCTCCATCGCGCGAGGGCGATCGCGTACCGTTTTCGGAGGGCGGTTCCCCCGCCGCCCGCGCCACGGACGTCCTCCGGGGCGGTGCCCCCGCCGCTCCGCCGGCCTCGCTGCTGCGCAGGTCCGACGCGCCCGCACGTCCCGAAGGAGCCCGCCGATGTCGTCGCCCGCGGAGTCGGACCCGATCGACCGGGTCTTCCGTCTGTTCGAGCTGGTGGTCCGGGTCGTCCTGCTGTCGTTCCTGGGGATCCTGCTGAGCCTGCCGATCGTGACGGCGCCCGCGGCGCTCACCGCGACGGCCGCCACGATCCGCCTCCACCTCGACGAGCGCCATCGCGGCTTCCTCGAGCCCTACTTCGAGGTCTTCCGCGACAGCTTCCGCCGGGTCACCTGGCGGGGCCTCGTGCTCCTCGCCGCGATCAGCCTGTTCGTGCTGACCGGCGCCTCCTACGTCCTGGGCACGGATCCCGGCGCCTTCCGCACGGCGGGAGCGTCGGTGCAGCTGCTCGCGGCGACGATCGCGCTGGCGATCCTGATCCGTCTCGTCGACGGCACCGCCCAGCACTGGCTGCGCGGTGCGACGGATGCGAGCCCGGGCCTGCGCGGCGCCGCCCGGACCGTGCTGCACCAGCCCCTCGGCAGCGGCATCGCGACCCTCGCCGTGATCGCCGTGCCGGTGCTGATGGCCTGGTCGGGGCTGTGGCAGATCGTGCTGCTGGTCCCCGGCCTGCAATGCTTCCTGGCCGTCCTCGCCCTGCGTCGGATCCCCCGATGACGCGCCGGAGGAGGACCGACCGCCCGGAGATCCGCCCCGCGAGCGGCGACTGGGCCGGCTCCCGCACCGAACGCTGCCCCACCTGCGGTTCCGCGCGGATCACCGCGGAGTCCGCGCCCCAGCTGACGCTCGACGAGGAGCTCGCGGCGCTCCTCGACCCCGAGCGCGGGAGGGCGCTCGTCCGACGGCCGGCGGCCGAGGCCTTCCGGTGCCGTAACTGCCTCACGACGTGGTCCACGCAGAGATATGCGCCGCCGAGGCCGCTGCGCCTGCGCTCGGAGACCGGCGGGATGCTCGCGCTGCTGCCCGTGCCGAGCATCGACGACCTGCAGGGTCCCGCGATGGACCTCGAGCTGGTCACCCCGGACCGTCTCGTCCGCTATCTCGCCCGGCCGCGCGACGACCGCGCCCTCGAACACCTCGCGCGCTTCTTCCAGGAGGCCGCCGCGGCCGAACCCCGCGACGGCGAGCCGCACGACGACGAGCCCCGCGACGCCGAGCGCTCGGACGGCGAACCGCACGACGGCGAGCGCCCGGACGACGAGGAGGAGGCGCTGCTCGAGCACGTCGATCTCCTGGCCGGGCTGCGGGTGCGCGTCCTCGCATCCGACGAGACGACGGTCCAGCTCGAGATCGTCGTCATCGACGATCTCGATGCGATCGAGGACCGCGAGGACCGCGAGGACCGCGGCGGCGCGACCGTCGGCCTCATCATGGACGTGCGGCGCAGCGAGCTGATCAGCGCGGCCCACGCCCTCGAGGAGTGGTGGCGATGAGCGTCCTGCGCGACATGCTGCGCCTGCCGGAGGGGTCCTGCGTGCGGGGCGTGGACCTGCTGCCGGTGCCGGACCTGTTCGGCACGGGGCATCCGCTCGCCGCCGATCGCGATATCGCGACCGTCTACGTCCACGTCGTGGAGCTGATGGACCCGCGGGAGGACTCCGCGGTGCTCGGCTCCGCCGTCGCCGCGCATCTCGCGTCCGCCACGGCGATCCTCCACGGCGCCCACCTCGACGGCACCGGCTGGTTCGCGATCGTCCATCACGCCGTCGACGAGCTCCTGGACACGCTGGACTTCCGCACCGCGGAGGCGGCGATGCGACGCGCGATGGACCTCGTCGGCGTCGTCGACGCCACCGTCCGGGTCCACGCCCTCACCCGGCGCGCCCGCGACCTCCTCTTCGAGGCGGCCTATGACGAGGTCGCCGACGACCCCGACGCCTGGATCGAGTCCGCCTGGACCGGGCAGGAGCAGCTGCTCGCCCTGATCGTCGAGGTCACCGGCACGCCCCTTGCCCGCATCGTCGCCGACATCGGCGGCGAGGAGCACGCCCTCGTCGGCGGCGAGGCCGCCGAGGAGGCCCGCGGGAACGGGGAGCACGCGCGCGACGTCCCCGTCCGCTCGCCCCGCACCGAGCACCTGCTGGGCCTCCTCGACGCCTGGGCCGCCGGCCTCTGAGTGCGTCGGCCAGCCCGGCGGCCCGCCCGGCGGTCGGCCCGTCGGCCGACGGCGCGTCCGCCCGTCAGGCGCCGACGGCCGCGCCCTCCGGACGATCGGCGCCGACGGCCGCGGCCTCGAGCTCATGCCGACCGGGGCCGACCTCGCGCCGGGTCCCGTCGGGCAGGTCGACGATCCCGCGGGTGCCGACGGGCAGCTCGACGGCGAGCCGCAGTCGGCCGTCCTCGACGCTCCAGCGGCTCGCGATCATGCCGTAGGGGCTCTCGTGGCGGGCGCTCGCCGAGGTCAGCGGGCCGGGACGGGGGGCGAAGAGGATCCGGCGATATCCGGGTTCGAGCGGGGCGATCCCGCCGATCGTGCGATGCATCCAGTCGGCGATCGACCCGAGGGCGTAGTGGTTGAACGAGGTCATCTCGCCGGGGTTGACGGTGCCGTCGTCCAGGAGGCTGTCCCAGCGCTCCCAGATGGTGGTGGCGCCCTTGTCGACCATCGACAGCCATGACGGGGTGCTCCGTTCGAGCAGCAGCGCGAAGGCGTCCTCGAGGTGGCCGGTGCGGGAGAGGGCGTCGGAGACCAGGTTCACGCCGGCGAAGCCCGCGCCGATCCGGTGCCCGCCCGCGCGGACGAGCCGGGCGAGGGCGGCCCCGGCGACCGCGAGCGCCTCCGGATCCGTGAGGAGCTCGAACTCGATCGCCAGCGCATAGCCGGTCTGGGTCTCGTCGGCGAGGCGCCCGGGGGAGACCTGCCAGCGGTCCAGGAACGCGAGCCGGACCTCCTCGGCGAGCGCCGCATAGCGGACGGCGAGGTCCTCCTCCCCGAGGACGGCGGCGGTGCGGGCGAGCAGCTGCGAGGAGCGGGCGAAGAAGGCGGTCGCGACAAGATGGCGGTCGGTGAGCGCCTTCGCGGGATCCTCCGGCGGGGCGCTCGGGTCCAGCCAGTCGCCGAGCTGGATGCCCGTGTCCCACAGGCGGCTCGGGCCGGCGAGCTCGGCGACCTGGTCGACCCAGGCGCGGGCGCTCGCGAACTGCTCGGCGAGGATCCCGTCGTCGGCGAACCGCTCCCGCAGCGCCCAGGGCACCATCACCGCGGCGTCGCCCCAGGCGGCGCCCGGGCGGGCCGGGTTCCAGAAGGGGCCGCCGGGGATGACGGGCACGTACCAGGGGGCGGTGCCGAAGCGGCGCTGCTCGACGGCGAGGTCCTTCAGCCAGGAGGAGAGGAACCCGGAGACGTCGTAGAGGTAGGAGGCGGTCGGCGCGAACACCTGGATGTCGCCGGTCCAGCCGAGCCGCTCGTCGCGCTGCGGGCAGTCGGTGGGGATGTCCACCATATTGCTGCGCAGGCTCCAGACCACGTTCTCGTGCAGACGGTCCAGCGCGGGGTCGGAGGTCTCGAGCCAGCCGGTGCGGTCCATCGCCGTATGCAGGACGCGGGAGACGACGTCGAGGCCCTCGAGCGGGCCGTCGTAGCCGGTGATCTCCGCATACCGGAAGCCGTGGATCGTGAACCGCGGCTCCCAGGCGATCGCCCCCGTCGACCCCAGATGCCGGTCCACGGAGACGGCCCCGCGCAGGGTCCGCGTGTACAGCTCGCCGTCCTGCATCACCTCCGCATGGCGGATCACGAGCTCGGGGCCGACGCCGGAGCCGGCGACGACGCGGAGCCGCCCCGAATGGTTCTGGCCGAAGTCCAGCAGGATCCGTCCGTCGGCCCGGCGGTCGACGGAGACGGGGGACAGCTCCTGCGTGCACAGGACCGGCGGGCCCTCGGGCGCGATCAGGGTGCCGTTGGCGAACTGCGCGAGGCGCACGCCCTGCCAGCCGTCGTCGGCGCTCGCGGCTGTGGTGCCGGAGGTGTCGGAGGCGGGGCCGTCGGAGACGGCGGTGTCGGAGGAGGGGCCGTCGGCGGGCGAGCTCCAGCCGTCGGGGAGCTCGCGGGCGTCGTAGGTCTCGCCGGTCAGGAGGCTCGAGGAGAGGATCGGGGAGGGGCGGCTGCGCCAGTCGTCGTCGGTGGTGACGGTCTGGACGGCGCCGTCGTCGTACTCGATCTCGAGCTGCGCGAGCAGGGCGATGCCCGTGCCGTACACGTTCAGGGTGCCGCCGCTGAAGCCGAGGCGCCCGCGCCACCAGCCGTCGCCGAGCCAGGCGCCGAGCATGTTCGGCCCCTCGCGGAGCAGGGCGGTCACGTCGTAGGTGCGGTAGCGCAGGCGGTGCGGGTAGACGGTCCACCCGGGGCTCAGCACGTCCTCGCCGACGCGCACGCCGTTCAGCTCCAGCTCGTACACCCCGTGCGCGGTCGCATACAGCCGCGCCCGACGGACGCCGACGCCCGCCCGGACCGTGAGCGCGCGCCGCAGCAGCGGCGACCGACGCAGATCCTCCGAGGCGTCCTCGTCCCAGCCCGGTCCGACGCCCATGCTCTGCCAGTCCAGCGGCGAGAGAAGTCCCGCCTCGACGATCGCCGGCGGCGACCACGACGAGACGGTCCCGTCGGCCGTCGTGATCCTGACCTGCACGCGCGCCTCCTCGCGGGAGCGCAGCGGAGCGCCCGGCCAGGGCACCAGCACCGAGGAGGCGGAGTCCGCGGCATGCTCCTCGAGGACCGGCTCGGCGCCCGGCAGGCGCCGCTCGATCCGCAGCGCGTAGGAGCGCTGCTCGAGGTGCGAGAGGTCGAGCGGGGCGGCCGACGACGGGGCCGACGGGCGGATCTGCCAGCTCAGGCGCGGGGTTGCGACGCCGATGCCGAGGGTGCGCGGGGCGGTGTCGAGGTCGGGTGCGCTGCCGGGGCGGGTCGCGGGGGCCGCGGCGGGCAGGTGCTCGAAGCGGGGCGGGGTGAGGGCGATCATCAGGAGTCCTCCGGGGGACGGGGAAGGGAGGGGGCGAGGCTGCAGCTCCGGCGTCGGAGATCGCACCACGCGGCGAGATTAGAACGGTTCAATGCTTGGGTCAATCGAGGTGGTGGCCGCGTCGGGCCTCCGCCTCCGCTCGGCATGCCCGCCCGCATGGAAACCCTGTCAAGCCCCTTGACAGACCCGATAGGCTCGGGGTCGCTTCGCTCCTCATCGAGCCTGGTCGTGGCTCTGCGCCGTGACCGCCGGAGGGCGCGGAACCGCCCGTATCGTGGCGGCATGCAGACCCCCTCCCCGACTGCCGCCTCCTCGCTGCTCTTCGCCCCGGCCTCCTCGCTCCGGCAGCGTCCGCGATCGCGCCGACGCCTCGGACCCCGTGTGCTGGTCGTGGCCGTCAGCATCCTGCTGCTGGTGGTCGCCGCGGGGATCTCCTTGGCCGCGCCCCTGTCCACGCTGCTGACGCTGATCGGCCTCGTCGCCGCGCTGCTGCTGCGGCACCTGCCGCGCACGGGCCTGCAGATCGCGGCCGGCGTCGTCGTCGGCGCGGTCGCGGCGATCGAATGGGCGGCCGGTATCGAGATCATCTCGTTCTCCCTCGCCGTGATCGTCGGTGCGAATGCGCTGCTGCGGTGGCCGCGCGGTTGGCTGTACGTCGTCACGGGGGCGCTCACCGTCATGGTCGGGAACTCGACGGCCGTGACGGCGAACAACGAGGGCTTCTGGCCGCGGCTGATCACGGAGGCGGTGCCCGGGATCGACCTGCACCTGCCGGTGCTGCTGCTGGGCCTCGTGATCCTCGTGATCGGCCTGGGCCTGCTCGCGATCGGCACCTGGAGGGCGGCCCTGCACCTCGACGTCCTCGCCATCGCCCTGTTCGTCGCGGCCATCGCGCATCTCGCCGCCTCGTACCTCGGCCTCATGGCGATGCAGCTGCCGATGCTGCTGGCGGAGCTCCTCCCGGGGGTCTACTCCTTCGACGAGGAGTCTCTCGCGATGAAGGCCGTCATGATCCAGACCCTCCAGATGAACGGGAAGGGGATCGTGCAGGGGCTGCTGATCCCGCTGGTCATGATCATCCTCGCGGCGGTCCGCCTGCTCCGTCAGCGCGGCTTCGCGATCGGATCCGCCCCGCTGCAGCCGACGTCGACCGCGGTCGCGGTCCTGACGGGCGTGGCCCTCGCGGTCCCCGGGCTGCTGATCCTGATCCTCGGCCTCGCGGGCGACGACGACCTCGTGCAGATCATCCTGCCGTTCATCATCGACGGCCTCGCCTTCGTGCTGTGGCTCGTGGCCGTGGTCGCCTGGTGGCGGCACACCGCCCTCGTGCGCGAGCTCCGCGCCCCCGGCGGCGATGTGACCGCCGCGGACCTCGGCCTCACCCTGGTCCTCGCCTGCGTGCCCGCCCTGCTCGCGGCCTTCGACGTGGCGCTGGCCTTCATCCCCTGAGTCCCCGCGCGCGAAAGACGACGCCCAGCTACACCGGGGGCGGGGGCGGGGTCGGTCTCCGGCGTAAGGCGGCAGACTCGGTCGACGGGGCCCTTCAGCGGGGCCGGTCCTGTGCGGGGCAGTCCTCGGCCGACGGGCAGACCATGGCCTGGAGTGCGCGCAGGTTCTGGCGCGACGGCGTGCTCTGCGAGTCGGTCGCGGTGTCCTGCTCTTCGTCCGATGGCTCGTCGGCCTGGTCGGCCTCGTCGGTCTTCTCGAGACCGAGCTCGAGCAGCTCGGCGACCCAGTCCGGGATGCCGGCGGAGCGGGCAGAGGCCTCGCCGTCGGCGTCCGCAGAATCGGCGGCGTCGGCGAGGATCGTGCAGAGCGCGTGCCCGGCCAGGTCGCGCGCTCCGGCCTCCTCGCTGAGCGCGGCGGCGAGCTCGAAGAGCGCGTCCGCGGGGTCCGGGCGCGGGGCGGGCGGGGCGACGACGGCGAACAGGCCGGCCTGGGCCGCGGACACCGAGGCGGCGCCCGTCGTCGACCCGGCGTCGGACCGAGAGGCGGCGGACCCGCCCACAGCGGTTCGGCGCGCCGGCCGCACACGGCGACGGGGCGGGGCCGGAGGGACCGCGGCGGCGGTGAGGGAGGGCAGGACGGGGGCGTCCTCCGCCTCGGCGTCGCGGGGTGCGGCGATGCGCCCGGTGCCGTGGACGGGGCAGCGCTCGGCGCCGCTCAGAGTCCGATGTCGTCCCGTCTTCGGCGCCGTGCATTCACCCATGGCCGGAGTCTAGGGGCGGCGGGGGAGCCACGAGCGGAGGCGGCCGGAGGCGGTGCGAGCGGCGTCGGGGCGAGCCATGGCGCTCAGCTGGCGACGTCGGGCCAGTCCGTCGTCAGATAGGCCTCGACCGCGCGATGCCGGAAGGTGTAACGGGGCCCCCGGCGGATGATGCCGCGAGTCGAGTCGAGGCGCTGCGAGGTCGTGCCGACGGCCGATCCTCGCTCCAGCCCCATCTGCTTCGCGATGGCGGTGAGCGTGCGCTCCTCGGGAGCGAGGGCGGCCATCTCCTCGAGGAACGTCCGCTCCCGGTCGGGCAGACGGGCCAGGATCCGCTCCACATGCGCCTCGGCCTCACGGCGGACGACCTGCCAGCCGCGCAGCACCTCGTCGCGCGTGATGACCGCGCCGCTCCCCGCGAACCAGGCCTGCTGCCCGGCGAGCTGGAACAGGAACGGCTCTCCGCAGGAGAGCTCGACGATCGTGTCCTGCGCCTCCGGGGTCATCGACACCAGGCTGGTGCCGCCGTCGTCATCGGGGATCTCCCATCCGGAGATGAGGAAGGGCTGCAGGGCGCTCGCGAGGTCGTCGTCCTCGAGGGGGCCGAGGACCGTGGTCTGGAAGCGTCGGGCGAAGGTCGCTCCCTTGCGGGCGCCGGCCATGTCGGTGAACTCCGGCAGTCCCGTGAGGTAGACGGCCACGGGGAGTGCGCGCTGGATGATCATCCCGCCGGGAGTAGTCACCGTCTCCTCGTGCACGAGGGCGTCGCCGAGGGCGATGAGGAGCTGCGAGAGCGCCTGCTCCGAGGTGATGTTCTGGATCTCGTCGATATGGACGAGGACCATCGCATCGCCGCGGTGCATGGCTGTCCGACCGAGCTCGACCAGGAGCTCCGTCAGCGTGGAGTAGGGCTCCGGGCCGGGCTGCTCCCGCAGCGTGAGGGAGACCCCCGCGGCCGCGACCGACTCCACGCGGCCGAGCAGCTCGGCGATCCCCTTCTCGCGGCGCGAGGGGAGACCGGCCTGTGCGGCGACGTCGAGCAGCGCCTGGGCGACGCGCTTGAGAGGGTCCGTGCCGGTGGGGATGCGCAGCTGGGGCGTGACCCAGTCGCCGCGGTCGGCGGCGTCGGCGGCGATCTTCCGCACGAGCGAGGACTTGCCGAGCCCGGCCTCGCCGAGCACCGTCCGTCCGCGCTCCGGCAGGCCGGCGAGCCGGCGGGGCCGCAGGACATTGCGCCAGTCCGCCAGCTGCTCCGTGCGGCCCGCCCAGACCTGGGGGACGGTGTCCGAGCCGGGGCTGAAGGGCGAGTCGAGGGGAGTGCGCATGTTGGTAATATTACCAACGGCGAGGGTCGTTGGTAATATTACCAAGCGGCTGTTCAGACGGTGCGCAGGCGGGACTGGCCGATGATCGCGACGACGAGGCAGATCGCGCCGGCGAGGAAGAGGCCGATGCCGGGGTGGATCCGCAGGGTGAGCGCGCCGAGGATGGCGCCGGCGAGCATCAGCACGACCGCGAGCAGGCGCTGCTGCCACAGCTCGCCGGAACCGCCGGCGATATAGGAGTCCATCGACAGGCTCGTGATCGTCGAGGTCAGGACCACGGTGGTCACGTCCTTCACGCCGATCGAGCGGGCGGTCGCGGCCTGCGCGCCCATCGACAGGCCCAGGGTGCCGGTCACGGCGAGCATCGCGGCGTGCGGGACGCTCTCCCACAGCATCATGACGGTGCCGATGCCGATGACCGCCACGGCGACGCCCACGAACAGGGCGGTGACGGCGTTGGACCAGGAGCCGGCGCGTCGGCCGAGGGCGCGGCCCGCGATCATCGCGCCGAGCACGAAGCCGACGAGCGCGAGCACGGGCCCGAGCAGCGGCAGATCGCCGGCGCCGGTCAGCGCGAGACCGAGGATGACGACGTTGCCGGTCATGTTCGCCGTGAACACGCGGTCCAGGCCGAGATAGCCGACGGCGTCGACGATGCCCGTCGAGAACGTCAGCGCGAGCATGAGGATCAGGTGCATCCGGTCCGCGTCGACCGCCGAGGGAGCGGGAGCGGGAGCGGAGACGGTGGCCGTGCGCGTCGCGGCGGTCGCGCTGCCTGCGGCGGTCGCGGATGCGGTGCCGTCAGGCGACGCCGGGGTGCTCGCGGGGGTGCTCGTCGTGGTCTCGGCGGCGACCGCCGGCGCTGCGGTCTCGGAGACGGGATGGGCAGGGTCGACCAGGGGAGAAGCGGTGGGCATATCTTGAGATTACGCACTTTTCGGGACTGTGGTTGGACAAGTGAGCAACAACCGCGTAAGCGCGAGGAAAGCGGCGACCTGGGCCACGACCAGGGCGGGTGCGGGGAGAGGCGGGTCTCGTCGGCGGCCGTCGGGAGCGCCGCGCGGGCATGGCGGGAAACGTCGGGAGCCCGGCGCGCGGACGCCGCGGGAGGGCCGGGGGAGCGTCGGCCGCGGCGGCTACTGTGCGGGCATGACGACGATCGCCGCCCGCCGGAACCGTGCCGCCGGATCCCTGCTCGGCCTCGCCTGCGGCGACGCCGCGGGGGTCCCCTACGAGTTCGCGACCGCCCCCTACGACCCGGTCCGCGGACCGGAGATGATCGGCGGCGGGCTCGGCCCGTACGCGCCGGGCGAATGGTCCGACGACACGCAGATGGCGCTGTGCATCGCGCGCGCCGCGGCCGACGCCGCGACGGGAGCCGCCGCGGCCGACGACGTCGCCGCCGCGAGCGCCCCGCTCGACAGCCCCGAGGGCCTCGACGCGATCGCCCGCGGGTTCCTCGGCTGGCTGCGCGAGGGCGCGACCGACGTCGGCGCCCAGACCCGCCAGGTCCTCGGCGCCGTGCAGGGCCCGGTGCGCGGCCCTGGCGCCGACGCGGCCGACGCGACCGACGCGAGCGATGCGACCGACGCGGGCATCGCGCGCCGCATGACCGAGGCCGCCGCCCGTCTGCACGCGAGCACCGGCCGCACCGCCGGCAACGGGGCCCTCATGCGCACCGCCCCGGTCGCGCTCGCCTTCCTCGACGACCCCGCCCGCACTGCCCGCGCCGCGCGGGCGATCGCCGAGCTCACGCACACGGATCCGCTGGCCGGAGACTCCTGCGTGCTGTGGTGCGAGGCGATCCGACGGTCCGTGACGACGGGCGAGCCAGCCCTGCCCGAGGACGCCCTCGACCTCCTCCCGCCCGAGAACCGCGCCGCATGGTCAGCGCTCGAGGACGGCAGCTGGCGCGCGGCCGACGACGGCTCCGCCCCGCGCATCGGCCTCGCCCCGAACGGCTTCACCGTGACCGCGCTGCTCGCCGCGCGCCACGCGCTCGAGGCGGCCCTCGTCGCGCTCGCTGCGGCCGACGGACGGTCGTCGGCCGACGCGGGCGCCGACGTGGGCGCGGACTCGCACCCCGGCGCGGCCTTCCGGGCGGGGATCGCCGCGGCCGTCGCGCTCGGGGACGACACCGACACCATCGCCGCGATCACCGGCTCGCTGCTGGGCGCCTGGGTCGGGGCGGAGGGGATCCCGCCGGAATGGACCGCCGTCGTGCACGGCTGGCCCGGCGTCGACGGGCCCGGCCTGCGGGTGCTCGCCGAGCGGATCGTCCAGGGCTGAGCGTCGCGGTCCGCAGTGACGCGCGGACTCAGGGGCGGCGCCCCACGACCTGCGGATCAAGAGCTCGACCGATCATGGGCGGCACAGCTTGCCTGAGAGGGTCAGGGCTCGCGCACGTCAGGTCGATGCGGCACCTGATGGTGCATCAGTCCTGCTCGGCGGCTAGGCGCCGCTCGAGCTCGTCGAGAACGATGCCCAGACCCACGTCGAACTCGGCAGCGAAGGAATAGTCCGTCGACCTGATCTGCACGCGAACGAGTTCAGCCAGGTGAGGGTAGCGGTCCTCATCGACGGCGATCTCGTCGGCGAAGTCGCTGGCGCCGGTGGCGGCGTCGAAGGGCAGGTTGCGCTCGGTGAGGGCGAAGCCGAAGACGTAGGCATCGATCACGGAGATCGCATGCGCGGTGAGGAGCACGGAGAATCCAGACCGCCGCAGGCAGCCGATCACTGCATCGTGCCGTCGCAGCACGGCCGGCCCGGGCGAGCTGCGAGTCTCCACCAGGTTCAACGCCCAGGGGTGCGCGGTGAGCACCTGTCGTACCGACCTCGCATGCGAGCTGATCGATTCACGCCACGGCCTGCCGGAATCCGGGAGCGCGATCTGCGCGAACACCTGATCGGTGAGTGCATCCAGCAGCGCTTCCTTGTCGGCGACGTGATGGTACAGCGACATCGCTTCCACGCCGGCTTCCCGGCCCACGCTGCGCATGCTCACTGCCGAGACGCCGCCTCGGTCGGCGACCGCGACCGCGGCATCGATGATCCGTGCCAGGTTCAGCGGCTGGCGTCCTCTCACACTGACCCCTCGACTGATTGCTTGCGTGCTTACGGCTGTAAGGATACCCTTTTTCCCACAGGAACTTACGGGCGTAAGGGGCGAAGATGCGGGCAGCAGCAGTCGATCGGTACGGACCGCCGGACGTCGTCAGGATCGTCGAGATGCCGACCCCGCAGCCGCGGGCGGGCGAGGTGCTCGTACGAGTCGAGGCAGCCGCCGTGACAGCAGGCGACTCGCGGATGCGAGCGGCACGATTCCCCGCCGGATTCGGCGTCATCGCCCGCCCGGCGATTGGCTTCGTCCGCCCACGGGTGCGGGTTCTCGGCAACTGCCTCTCCGGCACGGTCGAGGCCGTCGGTGACGGCGTCACAGGCTTCTCCCTCGGCGACGAGGTCGCGGGAATGACGGGCGGGAGGATGGGAGCGCACGCTGAGTACGCGACCATCGGAGCCGACTCGCTCGCGCGCAAGCCTGCGGGCATCAGCCATGCGGACGCGGCGGGGATCCTGTTCGGCGGTACGACCGCGCTGCACTTCCTCCATGATCGCGCGAAGCTCGCAGCAGGGGAGGCCGTCCTGGTCAACGGAGCATCGGGAGCGGTGGGCTCCGCAGCTGTGCAGCTCGCACGTCACTTTGGAGCGACGGTCACCGGCGTCGCCAGTGCGCGGAACCAGGAGTTCGTGGGGCGGATCGGCGCAGCGCAGACGATCGATTACGCGGCCACTCCCGTGGGCGCGATCGGAGACAGATTCGACGTCGTCCTCGACTCGGTCGGCACCATCGCAAGCAGGACCGGGATGCAGCTCCTGACGGAGCGCGGGCGGCTGCTCCTGGTGGCCGCCGGGCTCCCCGACACCCTCCATGCGACGCTCCGCGGCCGAGGGAGGATCTTCGCCGGTGTCGCACCGGAACGCGCCGACGGCATCGCCATGCTGCTGAACCTGATCACCACCGGCGAACTCGATCCCGTCACCGAATCCGCCGGCGGGCTCGACGCGCTGCCGGATGCCCACCGACTCGTGGACTCCGGTCGCAAGGTCGGCAACCTCGTCGTGCTCCCCCACGACGTCCAGGGATGAGCGCCGGAGCATGATCGTGATCGAGATGGAGTCCCGGCGCATCCTCCTGGCGGGCGCATGGGTGAGCGTGATGCTCATATACCTGCTCGGGGACGTCATCCGCATCTTCGCCGGTCACGCCGGGCCCGGGACCATCGACGGACAGGAGGTCGCGAGCTGGGTGTGGACGCTCGCCTCGGCGATCATGCTCCTCCCGATCGCGATGATCCTCATCTCCCTCATGGTGCCCGCCACGCCGCTGCGGTGGATCGAGATCATCGTGTCGATCGCCCTGGTGATCTTCAACCTGGCGGGCTTCTCCTCCTACGCAGGCTTCTACGACAAGATGCTGCTCGTGATCAGCTTCGCCGTGAACGGACTCATCGTCTGGCTCGCCTGGACCTGGCAGCCGGCAAGCGCCTGAGCCGAAATGCACCGGCGGAGCGCACGTCGCCGGTCGACGCGGATGCAGTCTGCTCGTGCCGCACGCGATGCCGAACAGACTGCGGGATGCCACCGTTCGCTGTGGCTCCCGCGCGATCATTCCGGGTCCTGTTCCTTGAGGAGCATCTGATCGCGCTCCATGGCGTGATGCGTCACTCCATCGGCATCGATCCAGTCGTACTCGATGACGTCGACTACCCCCGTGGGCCGGTATCCCAGGCGCTCATACAGTCTTCTCGCATCAGGATTGTCGTCGGCCACCCCCACTGCGATGCGCCGGTGACCGCGCTCCACCGCCCTTCGCTCGGAGCCGACGATCAGCGCAGTTCCGACGCCTTGTCCCCGGTGCTCGGGGCGGACGTGAAGGTGGCAGATCTCCACCACGCCGGGATGCGCCGCGTGCCCTTCGGCACCGTGGTACCCAGCCCATCGGATCACCGCGGAACCGAGAGGCTCGCCTTGGCGCCATGCGACGAGGTAGTCAGCCGCGCCGTGCGCAGCGTTCGCCGCATGAGCCTCATGGACGCCACCCGGAACAGGCCACTTCACGGTCAGAACCCTCAGGTCAGCGGGCGTGCAGGGGCGAATGTCCATCCGGTCAGTATGCCCGCTCGCCAGATGCAGGAAGAGGCTTGGGGGAGGTGCTGCAGGTACGGCGAGTCCAATACAGCGCTCGCAGCCACGTTGCTTTCAAGGCCCGTTGCAGCGCGCAGAGCAGACCCGCGATCTCGGCTCTGACCTGCAGTGGGCCCGGAGGGGATCGATCCCCCGACCAGCGGATGCGAAGTCCGATGCGGTCCGCGACCCGCGCGCTCAGTGCTGCCGCAGCTCGCGCCGGGCGGCGGTGACCACGGCGTCGGTGAGGGCGTCGAGCAGCACCGAGGGCGTCCGGGCGACCTGCCAGTGCAGGGGCGTGACGACGGGGTCGCCGCCGAGGGGGAGCAGCTCCCCGCTCGCGAGCAGCGGCTCGGCCTGCATCGTCAGGAGCATGCCCCAGCCGAGCCCGGCCCGCACGGCGTCGGCGAGCTCATGCGTCGAGGGGACCAGGTGCCGCGGGGTCTGCGTCGGGTCGACGCCCTGCGCGCGCAGCCAGGTCGCCTGCAGATCGTCGCGGAGGTCGTAGTCGATCCGCGGGGCCCGGGCGAGGACGTCGGCCGACGGCGTCTCCGGCCGAGCCGCCCCGACGGCGGAGGCTCCGCCGTCGGCGGCGCTGCCGTCGGCCGCGCTGCCGTCGGTCGCCCCGGCGACAGTCCCGCCGTCGGCCGAGCCGTCGACCCAGCGCCCCCACCACTCGGGCGAGGCGGCCGCGACGTAGACGAGCTCGCCGAGCGGGAGCGAGCGGAAGCCGGGCGGCGCGACGGACGAGGAGGATACTGCGGCCATCGCCGACCCGGCGCTCAGCAGACGGGCGGTCTCGTCCTGGTCATCGCGCAGCAGCTCCAGCTGGGCTCGGTGCTCGCGGGAGAAGTCGGCGAGCGCGGGCACGAACCAGGTGGCCAGGGAGTCGGCGTTCACGGCGATGCCGATCCGCGGGTGCTCGCCCTTGGCCTCGAGCCCGAGCGCGGCGCGGGTCTCGTGCTCGATCAGCGCATGCGCGCGGGCGAAGCGGACCACGACCTGGCCGGGCTCGGTGAGCCGCACCGGGCGCGATCGCACCAGGAGGCGCTGTCCGAGCTGCTGCTCGAGCAGCTTCAGGCGCTGGCTGACCGCGGAGGGCGTCATGATCAGGCGCCTGGCGGCGGCCTCGAGGGTGCCCTCCTCGGCGACGACGCGGAGGGTCTCGGCGAGCGCGGGATCGATCGGCATGCCCGGATCCTAGATGAAGCACTGCTTCATGAGCATCAGAAATCATCGCTGGTGCTTTAGAAGGGTCGGCCGTAGCGTCGAGCGGGTGACTCCGGTTCTGCATGGCCTGCTCGTCGGCCTCTCCCTCATCATCGCCATCGGCTCCCAGAACGTCTTCGTGCTGCGCCAGGGCATCCGCCGCGAGCATGTGCTGGCGGTCGTGCTGGTGTGCTCGCTGTCCGACGTCGTGCTCATCGCCGCCGGCGCGGGCGGCCTCGGCGCGCTGGTCCGGGCCGTGCCGGAGGTCGTGGTCGCGGCCCGCTGGGGCGGCGTCGCGTTCCTGCTCGGCTATGCCGTGCTCGCCGCCCGACGGGCGCTGCGCGGCGGGGAGGCCCTCGAGACGGGCGCGGCGGGCGAGACGGGCGAGACGGGTGTGGCGGGCGGGCGCTCGGCCGGCACCGGGATCCTCGCCGCGGTCGCGACGGCCCTGGCGCTGACCTGGCTGAACCCGCACGTCTATCTCGACACAGTGCTGCTGCTCGGCTCGATCGCGGCGACCCACGGCGCCCTGGCCTGGCAGTTCGCGGCCGGTGCCATGGTCGCGAGTGTCCTGTGGTTCACCGCGCTGGGCCTCGGGGCCCGGCGCCTGGGGCGCGTGCTCTCGAGTCCGCGGGCGTGGCGGGCGCTGGACGGCGTGGTCGCGGCGACGATGGTGATCGTCGCCGGGGTGCTGGCGTTCGGCTGACGGCGCGGCGCGAGCGCTCCAGTGGCCCGGTCAGTACGTCAGCGCGGCGAGGATCGGGACGCCGATCCATGCGGTCAGGACGAGCACGAGGTCGGAGACGCCGAGGGTCGTGGCGATGATGGCGGCGGCGCGGCGTCGACGCGGCAGGAGCAGCGCGATGACGCCGAGCACGGTCGCGATCAGCGCCATGATGACCTGCGGCGCCTGGATCGCCCCGCTGATCGTCACGTAGGAGAAGCCGATCCGCTCGGAGATCAGCGGGATGAACATCGAGGTCAGCGACGCGGCGACGCGCAGCAGGAGCAGCAGGACGCCCGCGACGAGCGCGGCCACGCCCAGCGGGTTCGCCGCCGGGGCGGACGGCGGGAACTCGGGCGGCGTGGACGGCGGCACGGAGGTCATGGCGCTCCTCGGTCGAGGGGATCAGAGGCGGCGCGACGCGGCGGATGCGTCGGCCGGAGACTGCGGACACTGTAGCGTCGGGCGGACGGACGACGAGGGGGCGCTCCATGAGCCGACGACGAGACCGCCAGCAGGATGACCAGCAGAACGGCCGCAGGAGCCGGGGCCGAGGCCGCGGCATCGGGTTCTGGGATGTCATCGAGCTGATCTTCGACCGGGGCCTGTGGACGCTGCTGCGCGGGATCTGGTGGCTGGTCAAGGCGCCGTTCCGTCTGCTGCTCGCGATCTTCGACTGAGCGGGGCGCCGTGGCACCCGTCCTGCGCTTCGAGGACCTCCTGGCGATCGCCCGCACCGTCGGCATCGCCCTCGAGGAGGCTCCGCCGGAGGACGCGAACCTCTACGTGATCGTCGATGACCAGGACGTCGATCTGTACGTCGGGAAGGCGGCGAGCGTGCGTCGGCATGCCGAGGAGAAGCGGTTCTCGAACCTCGACCACACGCGCGAGATCCTCTCCGGGTTCGTCGCGCTGTGGCGGGAGAACAGCGCGCGCAGCCGCGGCCTCTCCTATGATCCGGCCGCCTTCGATCCGACGGCGGCGCTCGCGATCATCGCGCGCGAGGGCTGGGGCGGCGGCGCCTGCGACGGCCTGGGCGAGCGCCACCGCATCGCGCAGGCGCCCACCGTCGAGGAGGTCGAGAAGGTCCTCGTGCGGATCCACATCCGCGCCGGACGCCTGATCGGGAACTCGCAGTTCGGCTCGCAGTGGGAGAGCCCCATCGGCTCCTACACCGACACCCTCGCGGCCCTCGCCGTCGACGCCGCCCGGACCGCGGGCATCCTCCCGACGCTCTCGCCCCTCCCGCCGCCGTCCGGCGAGCCGGCGGGTCCGGCTGTCCCCGTGGTCCCGCCTGTTCCCACGGACGGCCGGCAGGAGGCCGGCGAACGTTCCCCTAGCCTGGGGCTATGACCGTCCTGCTCGCCCTCGACCTCGGCACCTCGCGTGCGAAGGCCGCGCTGATCGACCTCGAGGGGCGGGCGCTCGCCACCGCGGGCGCCGCCTATCCGACCCGCACGACGCCCGACGGCGGCCGCGAGCAGGACCCCGAGGACTGGGTCCGCGCCGCCCGGGCCGCGATCGCGGGCGTCCTCCCGTCGTCGGCCGACGTGGCGGCGCTGTGCCTCACGGGCCAGATGCAGGACCTCGTCCTCGAGGGCGAGGGCGGCGCCGTGCATCCGGCGATCCTCTACTCGGACCTCCGCGCCGCGGACGAGGCGCGCGCGATCCGCGCGCGGCTCGCCCGCGACGGCGAGGACTGGGACGCGATCGCCGGGAACCTGCAGGACGCGAGCAGCTGCGCGGCCATGCACCGGCGGCTCGCGCGCATCCTCCCGGCCGCGGTCGCGGCCGCACGCGGCATCGTCTTCGGGCCCGCCGGCCACCTCGCGCATGTGCTCGGCGCGGGCCGGCACTGCGATCCGACGACTGCCGCCGCGACCGGCCTCCTCGACGCCCGCACCCGATCCTGGTCTGCCGCTGTCGCCCGCGCCGCGGGCATCGACCTCGCGCTCCTGCCGCACCTGACCCGCGGTCCCGGGGAGATCATCGGGCGCACCGGCGCCGACGCCCGCGCGCTCCTCGGCCTCGCCGCCGGGGTGCCGATCGTGCTGGCCCCGGGCGATGCGGGCGCCGCCGCCCTCGGCGTGACCGGCCTCGGCCCCGGCCGCGACCACGCCTCCCTCGGCACCAGCGGCTGGATCGCGAGCATCCGCGCGGTCGACGCGTCCGCGCTCGATGGCGGGGTCGCGTCCGCGGACCCTGCGACGCATCGGCTCGCGCTCGCCGACGGCGCCGAGCTGCGGATCTCCGCCGTCCTCGCCGCCGGTGCGGCCGCCGACTGGGCCCGCTCCGCCTATCTCGGCGGGGCCGACGCCGCCGAGGCCGACCGCCTCCTCGCCGCCCGCGAGCGGGAGCACGGACGCGGTCCGACGGGCCTGATCGCGCTGCCCTCGCTCGGCGGTGAACGGTTCCCCGTCCGCGACGACGCCCTCCGCGGCGCCGTCCTCGGGCTCCACGCTACGACTCGGCCGATCGACCTCTACGCCGGCATGCTCGAAGGCGTGGCCTTCGCGCTCTCGCACGGGATCGCGTCGGCCGACGGGGTCCTGCCCGTCGTCGGCGGGGGAGCGGCCTCCGCGCCCTGGCGGCGGATCCTCGCCGACGTCACCGGCCGGCCCGTGCTCGCGATCGGGGCGGCGGAATCTGCCGGGGCCGGCTCGGCGGCGTCGGAGGCCGACGGCGAGGCGCCGGGCGCGACCCTGCAGGCCGACGGCGAGGTGCCCGACGCGACCCTGCTGGGCGCGGCGCTCGCGGCGGCCGAGGCCCTCGGCCTCGAGCACGCCATCGCCCCGCTCGCGGCGCGCGGCGGAGAGATCGTGCAGCCGGATCCCGCGGCGGCCGCGGCCTATGCGCAGCTGCGACCGGCGCATCGCGCGCTCTATGCGGCGGCGCAGATCCTCCCGGCGTCGTCGGAGGCCGCTCGTGCTGAGGCGTCGGCTGCCGCGGGTCCTGAGACGTCGGCCATGAGCATCCGCCCCTCCGTCGGAGCGGCCGAGCATCCGGAGCTCGTGCGGATCTGGCGCGGCGCCGTCGACGCGACCCACGAATTCCTCGCCGCGCAGGATCGCGACGAGATCGAGAGCCGGCTCGCCGCCGACTACCTCCCGGCGGTCGACCTCTGGGTCGCCGAGCGCGGCGGCCGTCCCGTGGGCTTCGCCGGGGTCGTCGGCGACGGACTGGAGATGCTGTTCGTCGCGGCCGACGAACGGGGCACCGGCGTCGGCACCGCCCTGCTCACCCATGCGGTCGACGAGCTCGGCGTCGTCTCGGTCGACGTCAACGAGCAGAACGCGCAGGCCGCCGGCTTCTACGCCGCACGCGGCTTCGAGGTCGTCGGCCGCAGCGAGACCGACGACGCGGGCCGCCCCTACCCGCTGCTCCATCTGAGGCTCGGCGGTCGCGGCGCGAGGTGACGCTGCGCGAGGCGAAGGCGGCGCGGTGGTGGTGCGAGGCGGCCCGTCGGGACGGACCGCCTCGCACCCCTCGAACCCCGCGCATCACTCGGCCGCGAGGATCTCCGTGATCGCCGAGATCAGGGCGGGGGAGGCGATGTCATACGCGGGGGTCCGCGGTGCATGCCCCTCGGGAGCGGACCCGATGGCGCTGAGCGCGGCGAGCGCGCTGCCGCCGTCTCGTCGGACCGCGTCGAAGACCCGCTCCTTGAGCGCGAAACCGATCTGAGCGTTGTTCAGCAGCCGCTCGACGCGGGCCGCGGCATCGTCGGCCCTGGTCTCCGCATCCGTCCCGACGGTCGCGAAGCCGACGGAGCGGAGCTCCACGGTTTCTCCCGCGCTCGGTCGACCGAGCTCGACCAGCACATCATGGCCGTCCTCGGTGATCAGCGGCTGCGCGTCGTCGAACGCGATCTCGAGATCCTCGAAGGCCGCCGGATCGAAGCCGCGGAACCGCAGGCTGAGCTGCCGATCGTCGCCGAGCGCTCCGCCGAGGTCCTCGACGCGGAAGGTGCCCGCGGCGGTGTCCAGGGCGAACCGCAGACCCGTCCAGCGGTCCTCCTCGGGCTCCTCCCGGAGGATGAGCTCGCCGTCGGCGCCGGCCGCCACCTGGACCTCCAGGGGCGGCCGACGGTCGTCGACCCGCGGTCCCGTCGTCGGCTGCGCGAGAGGCAGGATGCCGCCGGCCTTCAGCAGCACCGGGATCGAGGCGAGATCGCGGTGCATCCGCAGCGTGCGACCGCCGCGATAGGCGAGGCCGGTCATGATGTCCAGCCACCGTCCCTCCGGGAGGCGGACGTCGACGGCGCCGAGCCCGGTGCCCGGATCGGCCGGAGCGGTGATCGGGGCGACGAGGAGCTCCGAGCCGAAGGAGTACTGGTCCAGGTGCCGGTACGCCTCCGGGGCCGGGTCCACGAAGTACGTCGGCTCGACGAGCGGACGGCCCTCCTCATGGGCGCGCCGGTTCATGGAGTGGAGATAGGGGAGGAGCTCGTGGCGAAGGCGCAGATGCCGGACCATGCTCTCCCGGGCCGCCGCTCCGAAGCGCCAGGGCTCCTTCCCGGTGAACCGGGAGTCGCTCGAGTGCAGGCGCATGATCGGCGAGAACACCCCGAACTGCACCCAGCGCGCGGCGAGCTCGTCATCGCGATACCCCTCCATATGGCCGCCGATGTCGTGGCTCCACCAGCCGTACCCGATGTTCGCCCCGGCGGCGGTGAACCGCGGCTGGAAGGCGAGGGATTCCCAGGTGGTGATCGTGTCGCCGGAGAAGCCGATCGGGTAGCGGTGCGAGCCAGGCCCCGCATACCGGGAGAACGTCAGCGGCCGTCGGCCGTCGCGGGCGCTGTCCACGAAATGCCCGTGGTTGAGCACCCAGAGGGGATCGAGGCCGGGACGGCGGGAGTACGGGCCGGACTGCCAGTCGATCCACCAGAAGTCGGTGCCGAGCTCCTCGAGCCCCCGGTGGAGGACGCGGAAGTAGGCGTCCATGAACGCGGGGTCCGCGGCATCGAAGACGATCGGATCGCCATCGGGCTCGCGGCCGAGCGCGGCGCACATCGCGGGATAGGCCTCCTCGAAGGCGCGCACCCCGTCCGCGGGATGCACGTTGAGGCTGACGGCGAGACCGCGGTCGTGCAGCTCCTGCTGGAAGCGCGCCGGATCGGGGAAGAGCTCCCGGTTCCACGTGTACCCGGTCCAGCCGGAGCCGAAGGCGGGATCCACGTCCGTCAGATGCCAGTCCATGTCGATCACGGCGACCGACAGCGGGATCCCCTCGGCGCGGAAGCGATCCATGAGCGCGAGATAGGACTGCTCGTCGTACCGGTGGAAGCGGCTCCACCAGTTGCCGAGCGCGAAGCGCGGCAGCAGCGGCTGCGGACCGCTGAGGGCGTGGAAGTCCGCGAGGGCGCCGACATGGTCGTGGCCGGCGGTGAACAGGTACAGGTCCAGCGCGCCGGGCTCCGGATCACGGGGCTGCAGCCGCCCCTCGGCGTCGAACACCATGGACGCCGAATCGTCGATCAGGGCGTACCCGTAGACGGAGCTGATGCCGGGATCGAGGGGGACGGGCCCGTCGGCCTCGTCGAGGGTCCGGGCCGCCCCGCCGAGGTTCCCGTCCAGGACGCGCACGTCCTCGCCGCGGCGCCGGCCCTCGCGGTGCGCCGGCAGGGACAGGTCCTGCCCGTAGCGCCACACCGAGTGGTAGGCCGAGACCGACCCCGTGACCTGCACCTGCAGGCCATCGGCACGGAACGGGCCCTCGTCGTACTCGAGCCGGTAATGATCCGAGACGACGACCAGCCGGCCGCCCTCCCGGGAGACCCGCACCGGCTGCATGGGGAGCTCGCGCTCGACGACGAAGGTGGAGGGACGGTCCTCGAAGCGGCCCGAGGGCGACCATTCGAGGCGGACGACGCGCGGGGCGACGGGGGAGATGCGGTAGCGATCGCCGCGGATCGTGCCGTCCGCGGAGAGGAGGGAATCGGTCATGTACGGGGTCACCCCTTCACAGCAGCGCTCGCCGCACCGGCGATGAAGCGCTTCTGGAAGATCAGATAGACGGCGAGGACGGGGACGATCGACAGGGTCGTGGCGGCGAAGAGGCCGCCGTAGTCCGTGGAGTAGCGACCGCTGAAGGTGGTCAGGCCGACGGCCAGGACCTGCAGCGAGTCGTCGTCGATCATGAGGTAGGGCCAGAGGTAGTCCTCCCACACCCACAGGAACTGGAAGATCGCGAGGGCGCTGATCGAGTTCGTGCTCATCGGCAGCACGATGCGATGGAAGATGTACAGCTCGGAGGCACCGTCCATGCGGGCGGCCTCGAGCACCTCGTCGGGGATCGCATCCATCGACTGCTTCATCATGAAGATCCCGAAGCCGCTGAAGACCGCCGGGATGATGAGGGAGGCCCAGGAGTTCTTGAGGCCGACCTCGGCGAAGATCGTGTAGCGGGGGATGATCGTGACGGCCCAGGGGATCATCATCGTCGAGAGGATGAATCCGAACAGGAGGCCGCGGCCGCGGAAGACGTACTTCCCGAGGACGAACCCGGCCAGCACGCTCGTGTAGATCGAGATCGTCGTGATGACGACGGCCAGGACGACGGAGTTCCCGAACAGCCGGAGGAAGTCGAAGTTCTCCTGGATGGAGAGGAAGTTGTCGAGCGTCCATTCCTGCGGGAGGAGGGTCTGGTCGAGCGCCCGGATCTCGCTGTTGGGCTTGAACGCGCTCAGCAGCATCCAGACGAACGGGAAGACCGTGATCACGCCGATGATCAGCAGTCCGGCGTGGAGGGCGGTGGAGGTCAGGCGTCGCATGGTCAGGCGTCCTCTCCTCGGGCGTCGGCCGATCGCGGCGTGCGCGCCCTCCGCGGGGCGCTGGAGGCGGGGCGGCGGATGCGCATCCCGGTGGCGGCGAAGGAGAGCATCGTGAGCAGGGCCGTCACGACGAACAGCGAGAACGCGACGGCCGATGCGTAGCCGAAGTTGTACTTCACGAACGCCTCGTCATAGATCAGGTAGGAGAGCAGGAACGTCGAGTAGCCGGGTCCGCCGGCGGTCAGGACGAGCACCTGGATGAACGACTGCAGATAGGAGATCAGCGAGGTGATGACCACGAAGATCGTCATCGGCCGCAGCAGGGGGAAGGTGATGAGGCGGAAGCGCTGCCAGGCGCTGGCGCCGTCGACCTGGGCGGCCTCCATGACGTCCTCCGGCAGCGAGTACAGGCCGGCGAGGAAGAGGATGACGGCGTAGCCGAAGTCCTTCCAGATCGTCATCGCCATGATCGCGGGCAGCGCGAAGGTCGTGTCGAAGAGCCAGTTGACGTCGAGGCCGAAGATCGTGTTGATGGCGCCGATCTGCGGGTCGTACATCATCTTCCAGACGTACGCGACGGCCACCAGGGGCGTCACCGTGGGCATGTAGAACAGCGCCCGGAAGAAGGTCTTGAAGCGCGTCGCCTTCGAGAAGATCGCGATCGCCAGGGCGAGGCCGAGGACGACGCGGGCGACGATGACGACCACGCCGAAGAGCGTGGTGTTGGTGATGGATCGCAGCAGACGGGGGTCCTGCAGCATCCGGACGTAGTTGTCGATGCCGACGGGGTCGTAGACGCCGCTGAGCGGGTTCCAGTCGTGGAAGCTGCCGGCGAAGGCGATGATCACCGGGATCACCAGGAGCAGCAGGTTGAAGAGGATGATCGCGAGGACCACGGTGTTGCGGATCGAGGCCTCGCCCTTGTAGACGATCCTCCTCCGGCGGCGGGCGCGCGGGATGGAAGCGGTGGTGGTGTGCATGGCTCCTCCGCGGGGCCCGGCACGTGCCGGGCCCCGCGACCAGATCAGTGGGAGGGCTGGTAGAACTCGTACTTGTCCTCGACGGCGGTGAAGTCGAGGGAGGCCAGATCGGTCTCGATCGTGGCCTGCGCGGCGGCGATCGCGTCCGCCGGGGCGACGCCGTTGTAGAGGATGTCCTCCCACATGGCGGTGGAGCTGTTCTCGAAGGTCGCCGGGATCGGGCCGGGCCAGATGTAGCGCTCGAGATCGGAGGCCAGGGAGGACAGCTGCGGGTCCGCGATGATCTCGCTGTCCTCGGCGAGGGGCCCGTACATCGGGAACACGTGGTAGTTCAGGCAGAGCTGCTTGAGGTTCTCCTGGCTGGTCAGGAAGAACGCCAGGAAGTCCTGCGCGACGGCCTTGGCCGCGTCGTCGGCGCCCTTGTTGATGCCGATCGTGGACTCGCCGTTGTAGCGGTCGCGCGCATAGGGCGCGGTGCCGGCCTCGGGGACGGGCGTCGGGAAGGTGGCGTAGGGCAGATCCGGGAAGTCCGCGGCGAGGGTCCCGCCGAGGTGCGTCCAGGAGTAGACCATCGCCGACTGCCCCTGGCCGAAGGAGTCGCCCGCGGCGGTCCCGAAGTCCTTGGAGCCGACGCGGTCCTCGTCGTAGAGGCCCTGGAAGCGGGAGACGACCTCGGCCATGGCGTCGGTGTCGAAGGTGGGGGTCGTCTGGTCGTCGGCGAAGAGGTTCTGGCCGAGCTGGTACGGCAGGCCCGGCGAGAAGGCGCTGAACTGGCCGTTGATGTTGAACCCGGCCTGCGTGAACGAGTCGCCGTCGGCGATCGTCAGCTTCTTGGCGACCTCCCGCAGCTCGTCCCAGGTGGTGGGGATGTCGGCATCGGTGAGCCCGGCGGCGGCCCACATGTCGGTGTTGTAGTAGATGACCCCGGACATGAGCCCGTAGTCGACGTAGTAGACCTTCCCGTCGATCACGTGGGCGTCGACCGCCGTGTAGTCGGCCGCGAGGGCGTCGAGGTCGACGCCGTAGGGCTCGAGGTACGGGAAGAGGTTCTCGTGGTAGCTGTTGTGGATGTTGAACAGGGCGGGGTTGCCGCTGTCCTTCAGCGCCAGGGGCAGCTTCGTCCAGTAGTCCTCCCACGGCTGCTTCACGATCGTGATCTCGACGTTGGTGTGGATCGCCGTGTATGCGTCGGCGAAGGCGCCGAAGATGTCGTCGCCGTCCCACAGCCACCATTCGAGGCTGATCGGCTCGCCGTCGTTGACCAGGTGGTTCGGGTCGTAGGTGAGGGTCTCGCCCTGGACGGGGTGACCGCTGGGGGCGGTCTCGAGCTTCTCCGGGCCGCTCGAGGAGCAGGCGGAGAGGCCTGCCGCGCCGAGGAGCCCGAGGGCTGTGGAGGACAGGAGGGAGCGTCGGCTGAACATGGTCCACCATCCTTGCTAGGTGTTCAGAGTCGATCGGGAGGGGTGTGCGGCTGGCCTGCCACATCAGTGTGGTTTAGCGCTAAACGTCGGATACAGTAGCGCAGGCCGGCGCGGACGGCAAGAGTCGGGTTCGATGCGGGGGAGAGGGATATGACGACGCTGGCGGACGTGGCCAAGGAGGCCGGGGTGAGCATGATGACGGTGTCGAACGTGCTCGCCGGGCGGACCAAGAAGGTCAGCGAGAAGACGGCGCAGCGGGTGCGCGAGGCCGTCGAGGCCACGGGCTATGTCCCCAGCGGCGCGGCTCGTGCGCTGTCGCGACGGCGCTCACGGATCGTCGCGCTGGTCGTCCAGGGCGACGGCAGCGCCATGACCTCCACCCACGACGCGCGCTACGTCGGGGAGCTCGCCCGCATCCTGCAGGTTCGCGGCTACGTCTCCATGCTGATCCCCGCCGCCGACCTCCGCGCCACCGCGGCCAGCCTGCGCTCATGGAACGTCGAGGGCGCGATCGTCATCAACACCCTCGGCACCGAGATCGAGAGGCTCCTCGACGCGCACGACGTGCCGATGCTGTTCTCCGACAACTACTCCGATGCCGACGGCGCGCTCACCGTCTGCGCCGACGACGTCACCGGCGGGCGACTCGCCGCCGAGCACCTCATCCGGCACGGCCACCGCGACGCCCTCTTCCTCGGGCCGCTGCGGGGGGTCGTCAGCGTCGACGACGAGCGCTGGCGCGGCTTCCGCACCGCCTTCGAGGACGCCGGGCTCCCCGCGCCCCGCACCTCCATCGCGATCTCGGAGACCACCGTCGCCGCCGGCTTCGAGGTCGCCGCTCAGGTGGTGGCCCTCGAGCCGCGGCCCACTGCCGTCTTCTGCGCGGCCGACGATCTCGCCGCCGGCCTCCTGCGCGGGCTCGTCGCCGCGGGCGTGCGAGTTCCCGAGGACATCTCCGTCATCGGCTTCGACGGCTTCGACATCGCCCAGGTCACCCGCCCTACGCTGACGACGATCGGCCAGGATATGACGTCCAAGGCGGAGCAGAGCGTGGACCTCCTCCTCGCTGCGCTCGACGACGGCGTCCAGGCCGCCGCAGCGAAGCATCCCGAGCCGATCCCGGTGCGGCTCATCGACGGGGAGTCCGTGGCGGATAGGTTGTGAGCGCTGCGGGAGGAGCCCGCCGCGCCGCGAGGAAGGACCCCGCATGACGCCCGCCGAGATGCCCGCCATCCCGCCCGCCGACGCGCCCCGCCTCTCCGATGCCGAGCTCATCGCCCGGGCCGCATCGGCCCTGAACCCGCAGCAGCGGGACGGCGAGTGGATCGCCGACGTCGGCGCCGCCGTGGAGTCGGCCGACGGGCGCGTGTTCACGGGCGCCTGCCTCGGCGGCTACCTGTCGGTGTGCGCGGAGATGGGGGCGCTCAGCCAGATGGTCTCCGTCACCGGGCCGACGATCTCGCGCATCGTCGCGGTCTGGCGGAACCCCGAGGACCGCTCCCTGCACGTGCTCCCGCCGTGCGGACGCTGCCGCGAGTTCCTGCGGACCATCTCGCAGGCCAACCTCGAGGCCACGGTGATCCTCGGCCCCGGGCACACCGCGACCCTGAGGGAGCTGCTGCCGTACCCGGGATGGCACGCCGAAGCGCTGTGAGCGGGGCGCTGCGGAGCACTGAGAGAAGTGCTTCGAGCAGGGCGCCGGTGCGACGCATGGATGCCTCTGGGGAGTTCCCCGAACGTTTCGTGTGAAACATCGGTCGTGCTCCGCCCGTCGGCGACGGGTGCGCTGGACGCTCGCTGACAGCGCCCGTCGGCCCCGCCCTACCCCTCCGTGAGCGCCGCCGACGGCAGCCAGTCGGCGCCGAGCAGGCGGGCGACGTCGGCGAGACCGGCGGTGTCCCCGCCGACGGTGTCGGAGGCGGCGGCGATCCGCTCGACCATCACCTTGGAGATCTGCTCCTCGACGGTGCCCTGCGCGTAGGCGATGTGCCAGGGGGAGACCTGGTGGTCGCGGTGGGTGCGGCCGGTGACCTGGCGTCCGGCGATGCCCGAGAAGCGGGCCTGATGGAACACGCCGACGCGCGGCTCCGTGCTCGCCCGTCGGCCGCCCGACGAACCGGCGCCCGACGAGCCGGCGTCGGCCCGCGCGGCGCCCGTCGGCCCCGCGCCAGCGAGGGTCTCGCCGGCGTGGAGGCTGATGGAGGCGACCGCGGTGAACACGCACACGCGCGCCTGCCCGGTCTGGAACTTCAGCCGTTCGGCCTCGACGTCGAAGCGGCCCTGCCCGTAGATCGTCGCGACCTCGAGGCCGGCATCCCGCAGACGCTCCGTGATCGGCTCGGCGGCGGTCCCCACGAACTCGACGGAGCAGGCGACCTGGCGCTCCGCCTCGACCTGCTGGGCGATCCACGCGACCGTCGAATCGACCCTGATCAGGCCCGCCTTCTGCCGGAACCGCAGGAGCGCGGCGCGGCCCTTGGCGGTGCTGCGTCCGCGGCGGGCCACGTCCATCTCGCGGCAGAACTCGCCCCATTCGGCCTCATAGGCGGAGCGCTCGGCGGGAGTCAGGGTCACGGGCATCCCGGAGATCGGCACCGGGCCCCAGGGGGCGGCGCGGTGGAGCATCGCGGGCGGTGCGGCGTCGGCGAGCCAGCCGCGGACGCGGGAGAGGTCGGCGGAGCGCCGGGTCGCGTCCGACGTCCAGGTCGCGCCGTAGCGGCCGCGCTCGATCCCGATCCCGTGCTCCTCGAGGGCGCGCGCGAAGGTCGTCGCGGGATCCTTCGCCGTGGCCCAGCGGGAGATCGGCTCGTCATGCGCCTGCGCGTAGGCGGGGGCGAGATACGGCAGCTCGAGCGGGGTGTGCCCGGGCGTCGCCGTCGTCGCGATGACGAAGGGCGCCTTCTCGTGCGCCCGCGCGTGCCCGGAGAGCCTCGCCCACCGCGTCCAGCGCTTCGTGGTGGTGCGGCGCAGCGCATGGGCCTCGTCGGCGATGATCACGTCCCACTCGTGATCGAGCACCTTCTCCAGACGGTCCCAGGTGATCACCACCCATTCCAGGCCGCTGTCCCCGAGCGCCGTGATCGTCCGGCACCAGTGGCCGATGGTGATCGCGGCGGGACGGTCGGCGACCACCAGCACCCGCCGGGCGCCCCGCAGGTCGCCGGCCGCGCTCGCGCCCAGCACCGCCGAGATCGTCTTGCCGACGCCCGGCTCGTCGGCCAGCAGGAACAGGCGCCCGCCGGCGGCGGCATGCGCGGCGATCGCGTCGGCCGCCTCGTACTGGTGCTGACGCGGCTCGAGCTCCTCCGACGGCTCCGGGATCGCGGCCGGAGAGCCGGGATTGTGGAGGTTCTCGAGGAAGCGGCCGAGCGTGTGCGGGCCGGGCGCGTAGGGGACCAGATGCTCCGGCAGCTCGCGGCCGACGTGCACATGCATCCGCACCGCCGGATGCCAGCTCGCGCCCTCGACCTGCGTCCCGTAGGGCACGTCGAGGATCCGCAGCCGTTCGCCCGGGCCGACGAGCGGCAGCTCCGGCGGCGCCTGCCGTCCGCTCCTGCGGGAGGAGGATCCGCCGCGCCGACGGGTGCTGGTGCGTCGACGGATGGCCATCCGGCGAGGGTATCGAGGATCCGCCGACGAACCGGGACGGCTCGCCCGCGCCGGCCGACGTCGCACCCGTCGCTGACGGGCGCGCCGCGGGCGATGGGCGCGCCGCCGTCAGTCCCCGTACCGCAGTTCGACGCGGCGGTTGGCCGCGAGAGTCGAGGGAACGTCGGCGCTCTCGGGGACCGCGAGCTGCTCGCTGCCGTACCCCGTCACCTCCAGGGTGAGGTCGGGACGCTCGGCGGCCAGGGCGTCGGCGACGGCCTGCGCGCGGTGCTCGGAGAGCTCGCGATTGTCGAAGTCGTAGCGCGAACGGTCCACGGGCAGGGAGTCGGTGTGCCCTCCCACCTGCACGGTCGCCCTCTCGGGGATCGCCGCGGCGAGCTCGGCGATCCGGTCCGCGGCGCCGTCGGACAGGTCCCAGGCGTTGGAGGAGAACAGGATGTCGGCCTCGAGCACGATGACCTCGTCCTCGGCCGGCTCCGCGCTGCCCAGCACCGTGACCGACGCGGCGGGATCGTAGACGGTGATGGAATCGGCCGGGTCGTAGACGGTGATCGACTTGTCGATGACCTCCTGCGTGATCTCGAAGGGCTGCTCGGGCGGACCCTCCGCCTCGCCGTCGGCCAGGGCGGGCGACGCGGTCAGCACGAGCATCAGCAGCGCGGAGGAGCCGGCGAGCAGACGGCCGACGGCGGAGGCGCGGCGATCGGCAGGGACGCGGCGGTCGGCGAGGGTGCGGCGGGCGCGGACGGTGCGGAGCACGGTCATCCCTCCTCTCCGGCGGACTCGATCGGGACGTCCTCGAAGGTGGCGCCCGCGGGCAGGGCCACGTCGACCACGTCGATCTCGTCCACGGGTGCGGCGAAGTTCGCCCAGTACGCCTGGGTCTCGCCCGAGGCGAGCTCGATCTCGCCCTGGGGGCTGTTCCAGACGCCCTCCGTGTCCCAAGTGCCGGTGGTCCTGAGGATGTCGTAGCGGGTGAGGTGCGCACGGTCGACGAGCGAGGGCGAGACGACGGCGTGGTTCCCGCCGTGCAGCTGCCAGAGCGTGTAAGCGCCGTCCCCGGTGAACTCCGGGGTGAAGGTGAGCAGCAGCTCCATCGACTCGCCGCGCAGGCGCAGGTGGTGCAGGCCCACCGTCATCGTCCCGTCGACCTCGCCGGAGGGCAGGGCGTAGCTGACGGTCGCGACCGCGTCGGCCGGATCGATCGTCTCCGCGGACTCCATCTGCCCGGAGGCGTCGCCCGAGGCATTGGTGCCGTCGGAGTTCGCCGAGCTGTCGGTGTCCTGGGACTGGCCGCCGGCGTCGGAGGCGGGCTGCGTCGCCTCGTCGCTGGGCCCGTCCGTCGTCCCGCCGGCGGCGGTCGGCTCATCGAACTCGGCGCCGCCGAGGGAGGCGCAGGCCGAGAGCGACAGAGCGGCGAGCGAGCCCAGGGCCAGCAGGGCCCCGCGGCGGGTGGGATCGACGGATCGGGGGGATGCGGGGGAGCGGGGGATGGTCATGGTCGTTCTCCTCCTCGTGAGCACCGTCGGCGCGGGCTGCGGGGACGGGGCGGGGATGTGCGGTCACCTGTCTGTCGCGGGCGGACGCCGATCGGTTGCATCGGATCTCGAGGATTTCTCCGAGCGCGCCGCCCGTCGGCCCGGACGGCGGTCACTCGATCACCCGTACGGTGCGCCGGGCCTCGAGGTCGCGGCCGTCGGCGGTGCGGGCGCGCAGCACAATCTCCGCGGTGCCGGCACCGGAGGCGGTCAGCGTCACCTCCTCGACATCCAGGCGGTGGGAGCCGCTCGGCAGCGTCCACACCCAGGACTCGACGCCCGCCGTCTCGGCGGTGAACACCGCCTCCTCGCCGACCTGCACCTGCTCGGGCCCGTCGATCGCGAGCGACGCATCGCCGACGGCCGACGGCACTCGTCCGCCGAGCCCCAGCACGCTGCCGACCCCGAGCCCCGCGAGGAGCACGAGGACCAGCGCCACGACGAGCAGCGCACGACGACGCACCCGGTGGGGCGCGGCGGGGGCGTCCGATGAGTCCGGGGCGGCCGACGAGCCCGGTGTGCTCGACGCGGTTCCGGCGGCGCTTTCGGCATCCGCCGTGGTCAGGGCCGCCTCGACCTCGGCGAGCCAGGTCGTCGCATCCGGCTGACGGTCCGCCGGATCCTCCTGCAGCCCGCGCTCGAGCGCACGATGCAGCGCAGCAGGCTGCACGCTGTCCCGGATCAGCCAGTCGACCAGGGCGGACATCGCCCAGATATCCGCACGGACATCGATCACCGAGGGACGCGACTGCTCCGGCGGACGGAAGCCGTCGGTGCCCCCGGCGACCGTAAGCCCCGAGCTCAGCGCCAGGTCCTTGCACATCCCGAGATCCGCGACCAGCAGGCGCTCGCCGGGAGCGATGACCGACGACGGTGCGGCGGATGCTGCGGCCGACGGTGCAGCCGGCGCCGTCGATCCGGCGACCATCGGCGACGGCGACGGCGACGGCGACGGAGCCGGAGATGCAGCCGGAGTCTCGCCGTCGCCGGTGAGGAGCAGGTTGCCGGGGGAGAGGTCGCGGTGGACGAGGCGGCTGCCGTGCACGGCGGAGACCGCGGCCGCGAGCGGACGGGCCAGCGCCAGCACGTCGGCCGACGTGGCGCGCCACCCGCCGGCGCGCAGCGACTCGACGCGCCCCTGCAGGGTGCCGCGGTCGGCGAGCTCGAGCACGAGATAGGGCTGCTGGTGGTCGTTCTCGCCGATGTCGTGGACGGCGACCGCATGGCGTCCGCCGACGCGGCGCAGGCTGCGGCCCTCGGTGATGAACCGTTCGCGGATCTCGGGGTTCAGACTGTGGTTCTCGGCGAGGATCTTCACCGCGACGTCGGCGTCCAGCTGCACATCGCGCGCCCGGTGCACCGTCGCGAAGGAGCCCGCGCCGATCACCTCGAGCAGCCGGTAGCGGCGGCCGGCGTCCGCCATCAGCGCGCCCCGGGGGCGTCGGGGGCGGCGGGGGCGAGGCGTCCGGCGAGCATGGCGCGGCCGCGGCTGACCTGCGACTTCACGGTGCCCTCGGCGCGGCCCAGACGCTCGGCGATCTCCGCGTAGGGGAGCTGTTCGAGGTCGCGGAGCAGCACGGGTACCCGATAGAGCTCGGGGAGGTCCGCGAGCAGGTGCTGCACGCTGACGCGGTCGGCGATCATCGAGCTCATCCGCACCGCGGGACGATGCTTCTCCTCGAGCTCGACGCTCGTGCGTCGGCCGCGCAGATGGTCCGCGACGCGTCGTCGGACGATGGTGTGCACCCACGTGGTGACCTTCGAGCGGCCGTCGAAGCGGTGGATCGACTCGGCGATCGAGATGAGCGAGTCCTGGGCGACGTCCTCGACGGCGTCGGGATCCAGCAGGGCGGCCCCGGTGAAGCGCTGCACGACCCCTGTCGCATCCAGCACCTCGATGAAGAGCTCGAGCGCGGCGGCGTCGGCGCTGTCGGGATCGGCGGTGCCGGTGGTGGAGGTGGTGCCGGTGGCGGCGACGGTGCGGGCGGCGAGGACGGCGAGGGTCTCATCGATGCGGCCGTCATCGAGAGCGGCGTGGGCGGCCTGCCGTGCGGCGTCGATCCTGCCCGCGCGCAGAAGCTCTCCCAGCTCATCGCCCTCGTGCGCCGCGGTCCCCGGCGGCGGCGTCGACTCCGTCCCCATGGCCGCGACCCTATCGCGGCAGAACGGCCGACGACCGGCGGTCGCGGATCGATCGTCGCGGATCGATAGTCGTGGATCGGCGGTCGCGGATCGTCGGCCGCGGGTCAGCGGCTGGAGCGGTGCACGGCCACGTGGACCGCGGGCTCCTCGCCCTGGCCGACGACGACGAGCATGCCGACGGCTCCCACGACGCCCTGCGTGATCCGGTCGCCCCGCTGCTGGACCCCGGTGCCGAGGCGCTCGACGTAGGCGGCCATGTCGGCCTTGTAGGCGGTGGACTCGATGCTGCCGGGGAAGTTCTCGGCGACCCAGGCCTCGACCGCATCGCTCGGACCGGCGAAGGAGACGACGCGGCTCCAGTGCTCGTTGCCGCGCAGCGGCGCGTCGGTGACCTCGATGTCGAGGGACGGGGTGGTGAGCTCGGCGGCGGAGAGGACCCCGGCGGCGTCCGACGGGACGGCCGTCGAGGCGACCGAGCCGCAGGCGCCCAGCAGCGTCGCGGCGATCGAGACGGAGGTGAGGCGCAGGAAGCGTCGTCTGCTCACGGGAGTCCCTTCGAGGTGGAGGTGCGGGCGGTGATCGTGGTGCGGTGGTCGTCGGGCGGAGGTCGTGGTGCCGGCCGGGAGAAGGCGCGCGATCGTACTGGTCAGCGACGTTCCCCCGGCGTCACGTGAAACTGTAGGCAGGGCCGGTGACGGGGCGCCATGGGGAGAAGTCCCCAGGGATCGGACGGAACGGGCATGCGGCCCGTCGGTCGATACTGTCCGACTCCACGCGCCCCGGGCGCCGCCCGACGCCTCCGTCGTCACCTTTCTCACGGGTGACTACGCTGGTCGAGGGCCCGCGCAGGGCCCGCGCAGGGCACGCGCGAGGCCTGCGCAGGACTCGGGCACGCTGGCGTGCGTGCCTCTTCCGAGGCGAAGGAGCACACGGAGATGCGCACATCGCGGACCCCGGGAGCGTCGGCCGCCGTCGACGCCTTCACCCGGATCATGGGGCGGCGGCACGTGCTGACCTCGGCGCGCGCCACGGCCCGGTACGCGACCGGTGACCGCTTCGGGGCGGGCGAGGTGCTCGCCGTGCTGCGGCCCGGATCGCTGGCGGACATGTGGCGGGCGCTCCAGGTGTGCGTCGACCACGACCTCATCGTCATCACGCAGGCCGCGAACACGGGCCTGACCGGCGGCTCCGGCCCCGGAGACCAGGACTACGACCGCGACGTCGTGATCATCTCGACCCTGCGGATCGACCGGATCCACCTCCTGCACGACGCGCGCGAGGCGGTGAGCCTTCCCGGCGCGACCCTCTTCCAGCTCGAGGAGGCCCTCGCCGCGCATGGGCGCGAGCCGCATTCGGTGATCGGCTCGACCTCGATCGGCGCGACCGTCGTCGGCGGCATCGCGAACAACTCCGGCGGCTCGCAGATCCGCAAGGGCCCGGCGTACACCGAGCAGGCGATCTTTGCGCGGGTCGACGAGGACCGACGGATCCACCTCGTGAACCATCTCGGGATCAACCTCGGCGCCGACCCCGGCACCGACCCCCTGCGCGTCCTGGACCGGCTCGAGCGCGGCGAGTGGGACGCCGCCGACGTCACCCCGCCTCCGCCCGACGCGACCGGCACCGCCTACGCCGAGCATGTGCGACGGCTCGCGGACACCCCGGCCCGCTACAACGCCGACCCGACCTTCCTGCACGAGGCCTCCGGCTGCGCCGGGAAGATCATGGTGTTCGCGGTCCGCACCCGCACCTTCCCCCTCGAGCAGGACAAGGCCGCGTTCTATATCGGCACCGACCGTCCGGCCGATCTCGAGGCCCTGCGTCGACGCATCCTCGCCGCCGACGCCCCGCTGCCGATCTCCGGGGAGTACATGAGCGCCCACGCCTTCGACCTCGCGATCGCCTACGGGAAGGACACCTACGTCTCCCTTAAGCACGCTGGCCCCCGCACCCTCGTGCGCATGTTCGCGCTGAAGAGCTGGGCGAACGGTGTGCTCGCGAAGGTGCCGGGGCTCGGCCCGTCGGCCGCCGACGCGATCTCCCAGACGCTCTTCTCCCTGATCCCCGAGAAGATCCCCGCGCGCCTGACCGGGTTCCGCGACCGCTTCGCGCACCACCTGCTGCTGGTGGTCAGCGGCAGCGAGCGCGCAGCGACCGCGGAGCTGCTCACCGCGTTCTTCGCCGAGCCCGAGCACGAGGGCGCCTTCTTCGAATGCGACGCCGACGAGGCCGAGAGCGCCGCCCTCATCCGCTTCGGCGTCGCCAGCGCGGTCGGCCGCTTCCACGTCATGCACCGCGCCGACGCCTCCGGAATGGTCACCTTCGACGTCGCCCTGCGCCGCGACGACGAGGACTGGCTCGAGCGCCTGCCCGCGGAGATCGCCGACCAGCTGCTCGAGAGCGTCTACTTCGGGCACTTCTTCTGCCACGTCCTCCACCAGGACCACGTCGCGAAGAAGGGCGTGGACCCCGTCGCGCTGAAGAAGCGGATGACGCGGCTGCTCGTCGAGCGCGGCGCCGCCGTCCCCGCCGAGCACAACTACGGGCGGATCTACCCGGCGCCGGAGCCGATGGTCGCGCACTTCCGGGAGCTGGACCCGCTGAACATGTTCAACGCCGGCGTGGGGGAGACGTCGGCGCGCAGGAACTGGGCGTGAGCGGGGCGGACGCGAGCAGGGCGGGGGCGAGCGGAGCGGACGTGAGCGGGGCGCTCAGCTGGTGCGGTACGTGATCTCCGCGGTCAGGCCGTCGATCTGCGGGTCGGCGGTCACCTCGAAGTAGATCCAGCTCTCAGAGCGCTTCCCGTTCATCGCGAGGGCGAGGTCCTCGATGACGACGGGCTCGTCGGCGCTGATCGGGTACTCGAAGGACTCGTCGGCGCCCCCGAGGAGGACGGTGCCGCTGCCGGACTCGACCGTGATGGTGCCGTCGATGACCGCCTCGGTGGAGGTGGAACCGCCCTCGAGGCGGGTGCTCCACTGCCCGTCGGACGTCTTGTACGTGAACGTGCAGGAATGCTCGCCGTTGCTCCCGCTGCAGCGCTCGCTCACGCGCTCCGTGCATCCGCTGAGCACCAGCGAGCCCAGCAGCAGCGCGGCGGCGAGCCGGTGCGTCGTCGTGCCCCTCATGGTGGGGAGACTATCGCGGGCGTGCGGCGGTCCAATGAGCATGGGCGGCATGACCTGGGATCTGCAGCAGACCCGCAGGGGCGAGAGAAGTTGCTCAGGGCGATCGTCGGCCGCTCGGCGTACGTTGGGAGACATGGAACCGGACACCGCGACTCTGATCCGAGACGGCCTCGCGCTCGACGCCGATCAGCGCGCGGTCGTCGCCAACGCGCTGCTCGAGAGCCTCCATGACGCGGGCGATACGAGCGAAGTCGATGCGGCCTGGCGTGCCGAAGCCACCCGGCGATGTGCCGAGGCGCGCACCGGGGAAGTCGACCTGGTGGACGCTGATGAGCACTACGCCCGTCTGCGTGCCTCGCTCACCGCATGACCCTGCCTCAGAGGGAGCATCCCGACGCCGTCGCCGAGTTCGACGCCGCTGTGCGCTGGTACGAAGAGCAAGAGCCAGGGATCGGCCTGCTACGGGCCCTTGCCCCGTGCCGACGAACCGGGATAAGGGTCGCTCACCCTCACTCCGTCTGCCCCTTGATCGTGCATCAGCCCCACGAGGGCGGTGGGCTTGAATGGAACCATGTTCGTCATCACCCTGGACTATGTCGCCGACCTGACCGAGATCGACGCTGCACTCCCTGCGCATGCAGAGTGGCTGGACGAGAACTACGCGGCGGGCCTGTTCCTGGCCTCAGGCCGCCGAGAGCCGAGAACGGGCGGAGTCATCTTCGCGGCAGGGAGCCGGGAGGCGGTCGAGGCAGCAATCGAGTCCGATCCGTTCGCACTGCAGCAACTGGCGCGTCACACCGTGATCGAGTTCCATCCGTCGAGGTTCGGCGGCCCGCTTGACTCTGCAGAAGTGCGCGGCGCGCTCGGATGAGGTGATCCATCCTGAGGATGATGGAGGGGCTGGAGCCGCGGAAAGGACTCCACTCTCATGCCGCACCCCGCGAGTACCCTGACGAGCTCCGCCGACGTCATGCGGAACCTGGGGCCTTGGAAGGGCATCGATGACGTGGAGATCGTGACCGAGGAATTGGCCTACCGGTTCGACGCCTTCCGGCCCCATCTCTCCTTCGGAGGCCTCACGCCGCCAGGCCCCCGTTCGCCCGGAGCACCTGCCCGTTGATCCAGCGACCGTCGGGCCCGGCGAGGAAGGCGACCGCGGCGGCGATGTCCTCCGGGGTGCCGAGCCGCCCGAGCGGGGGAGCGGCCGCGAGCGCCGCGACCTGCTCGGCGCTCTTGCCGTCGAGGAACAGGTCGGTCGCCGTGGGGCCGGGCGCGATCGTGTTGACCGTGACGTCCCGTCCGCGCAGCTCCCGCGCGAGGATCAGCGTCATCCCCTCGACGGCGGCCTTCGAGGCGGTGTACGCGCCGTAGGCGGGCAGCTGCGTCGCGACGACGGTGGTCGAGAGGCCGACGAACGCACCTCCGGGGCGGAGCCTCCGCGCCGCCTGCTGCGCGACGACGATATGGCCGCGGATGTTGGTGCGGTGCAGCGCATCGAGGGTCTCGAGGTCGAGCTCGGCGATGGGGGAGAGGGCCATGCGCCCGGCGGAGTTCACGACGACGTCGACGCCGCCGAAGGTCTCCTCCACGGTGTCGAAGAGGCCGGCGACCTGCTGCTCGTCGGAGACGTCGGCCCGGAGCGCGATCGCCGTGCCGCCCGCCTCGCGGATCTCGGCGAGCGTCTGCTCGGCGGCGTCGACGTTGCCGGCGAAGTTCACGGCGACCGCGAAGCCGTCGGCGGCGAGACGACGCGAGATCGCACGGCCGATGCCGCGGGAGCCGCCGGTCACGATCGCGACGCGGCGGGCGGGAGCGGAGTCGTTGCCGGCGTCGGCGGAGATGGAGGTGGAGGCAGAGGCGGAGGCGGCGCTGGGGCGGGGGCTGGTGCTGGGACGGGAGCCGTGGGCTGCGGGGCTGGTCGTCATGTCGTCCACGATGCGCCGCGCCCGGCCGACGAACCAGGGGATCCCGTCCCCTCCCTGGGCCGCCCGGAGTGCGGCAGACTTCCCGCATGACTCCGGCGAGATTCCATGAGCTCGGCGCGTTCCTGCGGACGCGGCGGGACCGGATCCGGCCCGACGACGTCGGGCTGATCGCGGGTCCGCGCCGACGGGTCCCCGGACTCCGACGGGACGAGGTCGCCCAGCTCGCCGGCGTCTCGGCCGACTACTACAACGAGATCGAGCGCGGTGCCGGCTCGCAGCCGTCCGAGCAGATCCTCGCCGCCCTCGCGCGGGCGCTGCGCCTCACCCGCGACGAGCGCGACTACCTCTTCCACCTCGCCGAACGGCCCGTGCCGCAGACCGGCACCGGGGTCCACATCCACCCGGGGATGCTCGACCTGCTCTCCCGCCTGCCGTCCACCCCGGCCCAGGTCATCACCGACCTCCACGAACCGCTCGTGCAGAACCCGCTGGCCATCGCCCTGCTCGGCGACCAGTCCGGTCTGCGCGGCCGACGCGCGAGCTTCATCCACCGCTGGTTCCTGGACGAGCGGGCCCGGGACATCTACCCCGCCGAGGACCACGCCCACCAGTCGCGCAGCCTGGTCGCGGACCTGCGCGCGGCGGCCGCCGCCCGCGGCCCCCGCGACACCGAGGCCCGCCCGTTGATCGAGGAGCTCCTCGAGGGGTCCGACGAGTTCGCCGCGCTCTGGGCGCTGCACGACGTGGCCGTGCGCCGCCAGGACCGCAAGCGCATCATCCACCCCGTGATCGGCACGATCGAGGTGAACTGCCTCAACCTCGTCAGCGAGGACGGCCGGCAGCGTCTGCTGTGGTTCACCCCCGCGCTCGGCACGGATAGCGCCGATGCCCTGGAGCTGCTGGCCGTCGTGGGGAGCGAGCGGATCGAGGGGTAGGCGGGGCGAGGTGCGGTGGGGCGGGGGCGGTGAGGCGGGGACCCGTCAGCGGTTCCCGGACACCTCGAACTCCAGCACGTCGGGCGCTGCGACGTTGCCGACGATGTCCTCGAACCACAGCGAGGTCCCGCGGTCTCGACGGCCCGCTCCCGAGCAGTACTTCTCGAACAGGGCGACCTGGCGGGGAGGCACGGGGACGGTCGCCTTCCATACGCCGCGTGCTCTCGTGAAGAGCCCGTCGGTCTTCCACGATCCCAGGTCGACCGAGGGGCTCTCAGCACCGCTGAGGTCGTCCGAGAGTCCCTGGAGGTGGACCTTCGCGACGTTGCCGAAGAACTGGTCGTCCTCGGACTCGCCGTAGGCATCGATCGACGCGGTGCGGGAGGAATCGAGCCCAGGGGTGGGAGAGCTGGGCGGGATATGCGCCAGCTCGATCGTGAGGCTGGCCGTGCCGTCGGCGGCGTGCTCGAGACGCACCAGCGCGCTGTCGACCGATGGCGGGAACCACACCTCATGGTGCTCGTCCAAGGCCACCGTCGCGGAGCGCTGACCGGACGTCAGGACGACCTCGCGGCCCAGATGAGCGAGAGTCTTCAGGTCGTCATCGCGCTTGTCGTGCCAGGTGGCGATCCATCCGAAGCGATCGCTATGGCGGTAGAGGCTCAGAATCGATGTGTCGTTGAACAGCGATGGCGGTTGCTTCTCCGTGGTGTGGAGCTCGAATGCCGCCTCCCAGAGCTGGCTGCCCAGGGCTCCGGGGTCGCTCAGGTCGATGCCGAGATACTCGGCGGCGAGCACCTTCTCCTCGTCTCTCCACGCGGTGGTCCGAGGCGAGGCCAGCAGTGCAGGCATGCCGCTCGCGACCCGGACTCGGTAGTACTGGCTGCGGGAGGCCACTCGCCGGTACACCCCGAAGTGGCTGAACCGGGTCATCGCGAGGAAGGCCGCCTCGGAGACGAACTGCCACTTCTCGGCGAGGCCGGACGCGCCCTCCGGGATCCGGAACCTCCCCTTCGGCACGAAGGACTGGAACCAGCGGCCTACTGTTCCGTCCTTTCGTCCGCGCAGGTGGATCGTCATGTCGTCCCGGATGCCGAGCGTCTCCGGGATCACGCCGTCCGGCCCGTCCGGTCGGAGGTCGTCGTCTTCCCGAAGGACGGCCACAGGCGGGAGCGGGCGCTTCGCCCAGGTCCGATCGCACGTGGCGTAGCTGAAGTTGAGGGAGTAGAGCTGCTCGACCTCCGTCTCCGGATCGACGCCGTTGACCACGAGGACGGTGGCCGCCGCAGCCAGGCGGGAATGCTCGGAGATGTGGTTGTTGCGGAAGGGGCACCAGAAGTCCGCGACGCTGAAGGTCTTGTCGTCGGCGAGAGCTCTGACGAGCGCGAGCATTAGGTCGTGGTGATCGTCGGGGTGGACCTCGCGCCAGCGGTGGGTGAACCAGCTCTGCTCGTCCAACCAGAGGAGCGCGTACTTCTGACTCTGCCCGGCCTCTCTGCGCAGCCGGACCAGAGCGTAGAAGTTGCAGGTGCCGTCGATGAAGCCGTCGCCGTCGCGGACGGGTCCGTTGACCATGCGGTACAGCCACTCGACTCGCGCGGGGAACAGGTTGAGCAGGGGCACGTCCCGGAAGAGGGCCTGGATCGGCTGGCCGTAGATCATGGAGCAGTGCGAGTACCAGTGGGCGTGGCCGACGCCCAGCGACAGCACCTGATCGAAGTCGATCGAGAAAGAGGAGGTGCTCGTCGCGAGATCCTCCATGCCGGCCATGCTCCACTCGACGTGGGGATACCGGGGAAGATGCGCGGGCAGCCTGTGCCCGAGCGGTGGTCGGGAGTCGATCTCATGCCAGACGAGGGGTGCCACCTTGACCGGCAGTCCCACCCGGTCGGAGATCGGTGACCACAGCAGAGCCTTGAACACTCCGAACCGCGCGGAGGCGGGATGCTTGTCGTAGTCGCCGTCGAGCGGCGGGGTCAGCGAGTCGGGCAAGGCCCGGTATCGCTCGGGATCCAGCTTGAAGTAGGTGCTCGGAGGGACCGGTCCGCCGTGCACGCGGGGCGTGAAGGTTTCTCCCGGGGTGGCGAACCAGAAGCGATCCACGCCGACCTGCTTGGCGATGATCCGTGTCCCGCTCGCGGCGATCATGTCGAAACGCGGCATCGAGGACAGCGTCGTCCCTACGCGCTTGTGGTGATACGTGATTGCCCGTTCCGGGCCGAAGACCTTCTCCGAGGGAGCGACCGCATCCTGATGCCCCGTGGCGAAGCGTGCACTTCCGCCGGATTCCTCGAGCCAGTACGAGGTGTACCGGACTCGTCCGTCGACCAGGCGGTAGTCGAGCACGGCGCCGGTGTCGTCGTGCGACGTAGGCCGTGGGGCTGCGGCGATGTCGACGGCGGAAGCGGTGAGGCTCGGGACCGCGTCGACCTTTCGGCCGTCCAGCGACCGCTTGAGCTGCGGCGCGGCCTGCGTGATCTCCTCGAAGATGCCGTCGATCAGAGCCTCATGGATGCCCAGCGTGACTCTCTGGTGCTGGATCACGCCCTCAGCGTCCGTGAGGGTAGCGAGGTCGAACTCGAGGTTGTTCCAGACGGCCCGTCGACGCCCCATATACAGGTTGAACTGGTCGTCGGAGCCCGGACCGGTCCAGACCTTGACATGCTGCTTCGGCTCGAGCGTGAACCACGAGGGGAAGCGATACGGGCTCTGCTTCAGATCGCGCAGCGTCCAGCCCTCCAGAGAGACCGAATCTGAGCCGAGATTGCAGATGACCGCGTACTCCTTCCGGAAATCGACTCCGGGAGGCGTCACCCTGATCGCATAGATCGCGATATCCCCCTTCGGCGGAAACGCGGTGAGCCCCATCAGCGCCCACTCGAGGAGGAACTTCGCGGCGTCCGCATACGATGCCCCGAGCTTCGCGGCGAACTCGCCGACCGACCTCAGGAGCTCCTCGGTGCCGTTCGCGACAGCCGCTGCCGACTCGGCGAGGGCCTTGGCGAACGCTTCGGCGCCGTCCTCGGCGGCGGAGGCGATCGCGATGGCCGCGGCGGCCACTGCCTCGCCGACGGCGACCCCGATCTCCGCGGCGTCCTCCGCCACGCCCACGAGAGTGTCCCAGATGTCGTCGAAGAACCCCATGGCGAATCCCCTCGAGAAGTCGAGCACTGAACCGCGTCGGTGAACTATGGCATGCGGCATGTGGGGAATCAAGGGGCGCGTAAATTTGTGAAGCGCGCGAGGTGGAATCTGCTGCAGAAACTCTTGGTGTTCACGACAATATGCAGGAGGAAGGCCTGGAGATATCTGACTGGCTTTTTCTATCCAAGGCTGTTCGCTCGCCCTGGGAGGCGTCCGTCGACTGTCCGGCCCCGGGGTGAGACGCAAAGTGCCGCGCCTACTCCGCGCTCAAGGGGTATCGCGTGCAGGCGCAAGGGGGGAGTGCGGTCCTCGGTGGGCAGGGGCGCAGTGAGGGTGGGATCGTCGGTGAGAAGGCTGCTGAAGTGCCTTGATCCGGCACCTCGCATACTGCGAAAGTTGCCTTAGGAGGTTACAAGTTCAGTACCGCATGGGCGGAGGTGACAAGATGCGTGCCAGTACAGCGCTGACGGTGCTCGAGCAGCTGGGGTCGGGTCAATGGGGACTGGCGACGACCGCCCAGGCCGCCGCTCTGGGAGTGACGCGGGCGGATCTCGGGCGCCTCCTGGCGGCTGGGTCTGTCCAGCGGGTGCGCCATGGGGTGTACGCGCTGGCCTCGGCTGCGTACGGCCCTCTGCAGGACCTGCAGGCGGCTTGGCTGGCAACCGAGCCTCGCACGGCCGGGGAGGGCAGGGTGGTCGAGGGCGATGACGTCCTCGTCTCGCATGTCTCGGCGGCCCAGGTGCACGGACTCGGTGATCTGATCGCGTCAGAGCATGAGTTCACGTCTCCGCGGCGACGGCAGACTGCGCAGCCCGATGTACGGTTCCATCGCCTCGATCTGCCGGACGAGGACCGAGCGGTCGTGGACGGGCTGCCGGTGACGTCGGTCGAGCGGACGGTCGCTGATCTGTCGGCTTCCGCTGTCGACTTCGATCACCTCGCGTCAGCGGTTCGCGATGCGCTCTCGCTCCCGCATGTGCGCCCCGAACAGCTGGCGGCGCGTCTGGATGCCGCTGCCCTCCGCTACGGCTTCGAGGACGGAACGGGGCTCGTCGGCGCATGCCTGGAGCGGGCCGGGCTTCCCTCTGTCGCGGCGAACCTGGTCTCCATCGAGGCGTTCCGGCGCCTTCTGGCCGAGCCGCTCAGCATCACCCCCGTCGAGTCCGATCGGCGCTCCCGACGCCTCGCCAGCGGCGCGCTACGACCGGCCACCGAGAGCGGGATCCCCGCGGTCGCCTCCCCGAACCGAGGGTGGAGCACCGAGCAGATGATCGAGGACATGCGCGGGGACCGCGCATGATCTCCCTCGACACGTCGGCGGCGTACACGCTCCTCAGCCGTGAACCCGGGGTGGACGAAGTCGAAGCGCTATTCGCAGGCGGGACGGAGCTGTTCTCCTCGCGTCTGCTCGAGGTCGAGCTGCACGCGACCGTCGATCGCCGCGGCGGCTCCCACGACGACGTCGACGCGATCATCGCCCGGATCAGTCTCGACGCGGTCGATGATGAGGTGATCGACCATGCCCATTCGCTCCGGTCGGGTCTGCGCGCCATGGACGCGCTGCACCTCTCCACGGCTCTGCTGTACGGAGACGCGGTGACGGGCTTCGCGACCTTCGACCGGGAGCTCGCCGAGGCTGCGCGCCGGTTCGGGCTGGAGATCGTGGCCGGGGGCGGATAGACCGCTGCCCGTCACCGTCCCCGCAGAGCGTCCCGCTGCTGCATGAAGCGGGCCCGCGCCTCCCCGAGCAGGAGCGCCGGATCGGCGAGGGCGATACCGTTCCAGGGGCGGGGGAGTGCGGCGGCCTCCACGAAGGTGCGCGCTCTCTGGCTGGGGAGGCTGCGCAGGTCGAAGGCGGCGCGCAGGTCCTTGTCGTGCAGGGGCGCGGGGGAGTACCCCATGATCTCGTTGCCTCGGGCGACGACCGAGACGATCGCGGCGGCGGTGTTGCGTGTGCTCGCCTTCCGTCGCAGCACGTCGCCGTCCATCTGGGCGACGCGCACCAGGAAGCGGCGGCAGGCGGTGACGAGCTCGTCGGCGTCGGTCGTGATGCGCTCCGGTGCGAGCAGACGATGCACGCCCTCGACCATGTGCGCGTCGACCTCGGCGGCGAGCACGTGCAGGTCCTCGGGGATCCGCTCGAGGGTGAGCGCCTCGACCGGCAGCGCGGTCGTGTCGAGGGCGTCGAGGGCATCCATCCCGCCCACGCGCAGCGCCAGCTCGGCGCGGCGCAGAGCATCGGGATCCGCGGCCTCGAGCGCGAGGGAGACCATCTCCTCGAGCCGGCGTGAGCGCATGTGAGGGTCGGCGCGGCGAGCCGGGAGAACCTCGAGCAGCGGCGCGATCGTGGTCAGCGTCTGCGCGACGATGGCGGGATCTGCGCCGGACCGGTCGAGGGACCAGCGGATGAGCGGCGGGAGGACGACGGCGAGCTGTTCGACCTCCTCCTCGGTGAGGAGCGGACTGGAGGGCATGATCTCGGTGAGCAGCCATTCGCCGACGTGCGCATCCCAGCCGAGCGGGTCGCCGACGCTCGCATCGAGCACCACCATCAGCAGGGCGATCAGCTTCGCCGTCGTGTCGTCGTGCGCGATGCCGTCGGCATGCGGAGAGGCGGCGAACTCCTCGAGCAGGTCGGTGCCGTCCTCGAGCATCCACGGCGGATGCTCGGGGGCCGACGGCGGGGAGCCCTCGAAGGAGTTCCACAGCGCGACCTCCTCGTCGTAGCCGACCCCGCCGCCCGGCATGCGGCCGACGACGAACTCCACGAACGGTCGCAGCATCGGCCACTGCTCCCCTTCCCCGGACTGCTCGACATCTGACGGAGTCGCGGCGAGGGCCTGCTTGAAACGGGCGCGGGCATCGGCCGGGGCGACGTCCTCGATGACCTCGTCGAGAGAGTCCCCCTCGCGGGCCATGATCTCCCGATACTTCGCGAGGACTCCCGCCAGGGAATCGTCGACCGCGAAGGCGTCCTTCACGTAGGGCTCCGGGAACCACGAGATGTACGAGATCAGCACGGCGCGCACCCCGCGCGGCAGGACCAGCTCGACCATCAGGTTCTCCCCGACGCCGTCCGAGAACGCGACGGCCTCGCTCACGGTGGAGTCGATGAGCCCGGTGACCTGCGGCGGCATCGGCTGACGGCGGGCGGTGAGCCCGAGCCGCGCCCGGGAGCGGAGGTCCTCGTCCGGGCTCATCGCAGCAACCATGTGCAGCAGAGCGGTGGTCTCGGCGATGTCGGTCTCGATGAACGTGTCCAGCAGGTCGACCTCGTCGGGCAGCTCACGGGCATGGCGCGCCGGATCGGAGATCACCGCGACGAGCGGCGCCGCGGCGATCCAGAAAGCGGTGGGGTCGTCGGAGCGGAGCGCTGGCCGGAGCATCCCGATCAGGGGCGTCTCCGCCGGAGGTTCGGCGGGGGAGCGGTCACGGTGCGCGGTGTGCGGTCCGCGCCGTGCAGCGCGCTGACGGGCGGCGCCCTGGCCGAACGGGCTGCGATCACGGCGATGTCGACTCATGGGGTCATTCCATCAGGTGAGGGGCGGCGCTGGGCCCTTGGTCGTCGCGATGTCGGCCGACGGAGCGGGGCGAGCTGCAGCGGGACGTGGGCGTGCTCGGCAGGCGGCGACGAGGCCGGTGAGGTCATCAGGTGCGATGAGGCCGTCGATGATGCCGGAGAAGGGCAGCTCTGAGTCCACCTCATCGGAGACCTCGTCGATATCGGTGAGCACACGTGCCACGGTGCCGTCATTGGTCGCCTGCAGCACCAGGACCTCTTCGGCGCGCACGCCCTCGTCGTCGAGGAGCTCCGGGGCATGCGTGGAGAGGATGATCTGCAGCGATGAGTCCCTCTGCGCGGTGGCGAGCACTGTCGGCAGAGTCCTCACGACGGCAGGACTCAGGGAGAGCTCCGGCTTCTCGAGAAGGAGGATCCCACCGTCGGCGGGTGCGCTGATCAGGGCCCACAGCAGGCCGATCAGCCGCAGGGTTCCGTCGGAGAAGTCTGCTTCGCTCTGCCTCGCCGGGGTCTGCCGCCAGTTCTTTTAGCCGGCTATGAGGTGCGGCTTCCCCGACGGGTCGACCTCGAGATCGAGGGACTGGAACTCGGGGACGGCGGACTGGAGCGCCTTCTCCATGCGCTTCAGCCAGGCGACGCGGGTCTGCTTCTGCACGCCGTTGATCCGGGCGATGAAGTCCGCGCCGTGCGGGTCGCCCGAGACGGCTCCGATCCGAGAAGGGTCGCGGATGATCTGGGGAACGAGGTGGAAGTAGCGGACCTTGGCGAAGTATTGGGCGAGGGTC
>NZ_JBSYXB010000013.1:0-54738 GCF_054114245.1 Brachybacterium netajii (SeqCode)
GACGCCTAGGGTGGTGCGGTGGACTCCGAGACCAGCACTCCGCCGCCTCGACCGCCGACGGCTGATCTCGGCGTCGGGCGCGCGGACGTCCTGCGCCGCCTGGACCGGCTCGTGCCGGAGCCGGGCGTCGACCTCTCCCGCCTGGAGATCGGGGTGGGGGAGGCGCCCGTCGGCGAGGGCTGGGACAACCTGCTCTGGCCGGTGGGGATGCTTCGCGACGGAGCGGACGACGACGGGGCGGACGACGACGGGGCGGGCATCGGCGATGCCCGTCTGGTGCTGCGGATCGCCCGCCGGGCCCTCGCCCTGCCGCTGCTCGACCGCGAGAGCGTGGTGCTGCGCCTGCTCCGCGACCATCGCGGCCTCCTGTCGATGGACGTCCCGCAACCGCTCGCGACCGCCGACGGCGCGATCCTGATGCGCTGGATCCCGGGGGCGACCGCCGCCGACAGCGTTCGCGGCCCCGCCCGCGACCTCGCCCGGATGCTCGCCGAGGTGCACTCCCTCCCCGCACCGGACCTCGAGCGCAGCGGAGCGCGCGGCGTCCCGCTCGCGATGCGAGCCGAGGCCTTCGCGGCGGACCTCGAGCGGACCGCGCTCCCGTCGACCCTGCGGAGACGAGCCCGGGAGAGCTGGGATCACGGACTCCACGCCGGGCCCTGGTCGGGGCCCGATGCGCTGCTGCACGGCGACCCCCATCCCGGGAACGTCATCCTGCCCGTCCGAGGGAGGCCGGCGCTGATCGACTGGGGCGATGCGACCGTCGGCGATCCCGCGAGCGACCTCGGAGCGCTGCTCCTGCACGCCCCGTCGTCGGCGGCCTCGTCCGTCGTGCTCGCGGAGCACCGACGCCGGGCGGAGGAGCTCGACGGCCCGCTCTCCGCCCTGACCGAGGATGCCTGGGATGCGCTCGGCCATCGCGCCCGCGCCTGGAGGACGCGGATGGCGCTCGCCCTGCTCACGGCCTATCCGGCCGACCATGCGCTGGGACGGATCGCGCGGCGGGGGCTGGACGGGGACGCCTGAGACGCCTGCACACCTTCGCGGATCACGCACTCATCCGCAGGGCTCGGCGGAAGGACTGCTCCGCATCCAGCAGGGCGGACAGCCGCTGCCGGACCTCGTGCAGGTCCTCCGCATCCAACAGGCGCTGGACCTGCAGGAAGCGCAGACGCTCATCGTCGTAGGGGATCACCGCGGTCGGGTCGATCCGTCGGCTGCAGCTGCCCCCGGTCGGATCGAGCACCCGCTGCTCCTCGCACAGGTCCGCCACCGCATGACAGGTCGCCTCCCGCCGTCGACCCGTCTGCCGGGCGAGATCCAGCAGGGGCGTGCCGAAGGAGTCGGTGACGTCCTCGGGACCGAGGACCCGGTGGGAGTGCAGGTCGAACAGGACCATCTCGTGCTCGTCGGCGAGGCGGGCCAGCACGGCGAGCGCCTTCGGCTGCGGGTCGCGCATGCGGAAGGCGAGCATCTCGTCCCAGCCGGTGACGGGTCTGCGCGGATCGCTCCACGGGCACTCCGGATCCTCGGGATCGCACGGCAGCTGCATCAGCGCCTGCACGGCGAAGGACCGAGAGCGCGGATCCAGGTCCGCGATCCTCTGCTCCCGGTACCAGTCCAGTCCGATCTCGATCAGCCGACGGGCCTGGTGGGCGCAGGCGTCGCGCGGGTCGGCGGGGCGCTCGCCGGGCCACGCGATGATGTCGCGGATCATGCGCGTGCCCCGTCGGGCACGAGGGCGCCGGGCTGCGCGGCACGTCGCGTCCGGGGGAGTGGGGCGCGGTGCGCGCGGCGGGCGGGGGAGTCCGGCACGCGGGCCGGGTCGATGCGCAAGGGGTGCGGTGTCATGCCGGGGATCCTGCACCACCGTCGGTCGGGGAGCGCCGGTTGTGCACATCGCGCAGGTCATGGAGGCGGACCGGCGCTCCTCCCCAGAAGAGTTCCGGCAGGGCGATCGAGCAGCACCGCCCGCCGCCGGGTCAGGCGCCGACCTCTGCGCGGGCGGCGACGAACGCCCGCACGGCGCTCTCCACGTCCTCGGCGGTGTGGGCGGCGGAGAGCTGCACGCGGATCCGGGCGGATCCCTGGGGCACCACCGGATAGGAGAAGGCGGTGACGTAGACGCCGTGGGCGAGCATCGCGTCGGCCATGCGCGCGGCGAGCGCCGCGTCCCCGAGCATGACGGGGACGATCGGATGCTCGCCCTCGATGAGGACGAAGCCCTCCTCGGTCATCCGTCGGCGGAACAGGTCGGCGTTCGCGAACAGCCGAGTGCGCAGGGCGTCGCTGCCGGCCACAAGGTCCAGGGCGGTCAGGGTCGCGGCGGCGATCGAGGGGGCGAGGGAGTTGGAGAACAGGTAGGGGCGACCGCGCTGGCGCAGCAGGTCGACGATCTCGCGGCGGCCCGAGACGTACCCGCCGCTCGCGCCGCCGAGGGCCTTGCCGAAGGTGCCGGTCATGATGTCGACGCGGTCGACGACGCCGAAGTGCTCGGGCGTGCCCGCACCCGTCGCGCCCAGGAATCCGACGGCGTGGGAGTCGTCGACCATGACCAGGGCGCCGTGCTCCTCCGCGAGATCGCAGATGCCCGGCAGCGGAGCGAGGTGGCCGTCCATGGAGAAGACGCCGTCGGTGACGATCACGGTGCGGCGCGCCCCGGCGCCGTCCTCGAGCGCGCTCGCCGCCTCGAGCTGGCGGCGCAGGTCCTCGAGGTCGCCGTTGCGATAGCGCAGACGGTGCGCCTTGGACAGGCGGATGCCGTCGATGAGGGAGGCATGGTTGAGCTCGTCGGAGATGATCGCGTCCTGCGGTCCGAAGAGGGGCTCGAACACGGCGCCGTTGGCGTCGAAGCAGGAGGAGAACAGGATCGTGGCCTCGGTCCCGAGGAACCGGGAGAGCCGCTCCTCGAGAGCGAGGTGGAGGTCCTGGGTGCCGCAGATGAAGCGCACCGAGGCCATGCCGAAGCCGCGCTCGTCCAGCGCCTGCTTGGCGGCCGCGATGAGGTCCGGATGATCGGCGAGGCCGAGATAGTCGTTGGCGCAGAAGTTCAGCACCTCGGTCGGGCCGGAGCCCGCCCGCCCGGCGGCGTCGGCCCCGGCGGACCCGCCGTCGGCCCCGGCGGCGAGGACGCGGGCTCCCTGCGGGGTGGTGATGACGCGCTCTCGCTTGAGGGTGCCGGCCTGCTCGATGGCCTCGAGCTCGCCGGCTAGCTGGTCCCTGATATCGGTGCGCATGCGCTCCTCCTCATGTTCGGTCGAGATCGTGGACGGTCGAGATCGGGGTCAGTCGATGCTCTCCCAGTCCAGCAGCACCTTGCCCCCGCTGCCGGACCGGGCGATGGCGTAGGCGTCCTCCCAGCGGACGGCGGGGAGGACGTCGGTGACGGTCGCGAGCACGCGCTCCCTCAGCAGCGGGCTGGTGGAGATCATCGCGCTCATCGCGTTCCAGGTCTCGTACATCTCCCGCCCGTAGATCCCCTGCAGGGTGAGCATGTGGGTGATGACCGTGGTCCAGTCGAGCTCGAAGTGCCGGGCGGGCAGACCCAGCAGGGCGATGCGCCCGCCGTGGTTCATGTTCGCGATCATCTCCTGCAGGGCGCTGGGCTGCCCGGAGATCTCCAGGCCCACGTCGAAGCCCTCCTTCAGCCCGAGCTCCCGCTGCGCATCGGCGATGGTGGTGCGGGTGACGTCGAGCGCGAGGTCGACGCCGCCGGTCCGGGCCATCGCGAGGCGATGCTCGTGGACATCGGTGATGGCGATATGGCGGGCGCCGGCGTGCCGGGCGACCGCGGCGGCCATCAGCCCGATCGGGCCGGCGCCGGTGATCAGGACGTCCTCGCCGACGAGCGGGAACTTCAGCGCGGTGTGGACGGCGTTGCCGAAGGGGTCGAAGAGGGCGCCGAGCTCGGGGGAGATCTGCTCCGTGCGGCCCTCGTGCTCGTGCACCCAGACGTTGAGATAAGGGATGACGACCTGCTCGGCGAAGGCGCCGTCGCGCTGGACGCCGACGCTGCGGGTGCGGATGCACAGCTGCTTGCGGCCGGCCCGGCAGTTGCGGCAGGTCCCGCAGACGACATGGCCCTCGCCGGAGACGCGGTCGCCGATGCGGACGTCGGGCACCTCGGTGCCGATCTCCACGACCTCGCCGTAGAACTCGTGGCCGGGGGTGAACGGGACGGCGTCGCACATGGCCTCCGCGGCCTCGTCCCAGGCCTGGATGTGCAGGTCGGTGCCGCAGATGCCGGCCCGCAGCACGCGGATCCTCACGTCCCAGGGACCGCATCGGGGCGGCGGGATCTCGACGATCTCGAGGCCCGGACCGGGCCGCGTCTTCCGCAGGGCGCGCATGAGAGGTGCGGACATGGTCCCGTCTCCCTCGACTCCCGCCATGCCCGGGATCTCCGGGGCGGGCCTGAAGTCTAGGACGGTGCGGCGCCGTCCGCGGGCGGTTCGCGGAGGTCCGCCTCGGGCCGCGCCCGCCTGGTCGGCCGGCTCGCCGGGCTCCGCCGGTTCGACGGGCTCCGGCGGTTCGGCGCGGCCTATGCGGCCTATGCGGCCGACGGTGCGGACGCACTGGTCTCGCCGACGCGCACGCTGTCGTGCACGACGTCCTGCGCGAGCCCCTGCTCGACCTCCTGCTCGCGCAGGCGCTCGCGGCGGAGGCGCAGCCGGCGCAGCGCGGCGATGTCCTCGGGGGAGCCGAGGGCGTCGTCGAAGGGACGGTAGACGATCAGGCGCTCGGGCTGGGGGTCGTCGGTGCGCGCGGTCCGCGGGAGGGCGGCCCGCGCGGTGCGGGAGCGGGCGGTGAGGTGGAGGGCGGTGCGGATGTCGATGGCTGTCATGCACTGCACTGTGCGCCGCCCGACTGTGGCGGACGGGGAGACCGGCCTGTGCTCCGCCTTTGTCCTGCCTCGTGCGCGCGTCCGGCGACCGCTCGCCGCGAGGGGCACGGATATCCGCACGACGCCGCGGAGCCCGCCCGCGTAGCATGGGGCGGCCATGACCACGCCCTCCTCCGCCTCTGCTTCCTCTGCGTCCTCCGCCGCTTCATCGTCCGCCGCTTCGTCTTCCTCGCCCGCCTCGTCGTCCGACGCTCCCGGGTCGACAGCTCCCGCCGGTCCGCGGATCTCCTATCCGTCGGACCTGCCCGTCTCGCAGCGGCGCGAGGACATCCAGAAGGCGATCCGCGAGCACCAGGTCGTCGTGATCGCCGGCGAGACCGGCTCGGGCAAGACCACGCAGATCCCCAAGATGCTGCTGGAGATGGGCTACGGCGCGACGGGCCGCCTGATCGGGCACACGCAGCCGCGGCGCATCGCCGCCCGCTCGGTCGCCCAGCGCATCGCCTCGGAGCTGGGGGAGCGGCTCGGCGAGGGCACCGTCGGCTTCCAGGTCCGCTTCACGCGCGAGACCTCCCGCAGCGCGCGCCTGAAGCTCATGACCGACGGCATCCTCCTCGCGGAGATCGGCCGCGACCGGCTGCTGAAGCGCTACGACGCGATCATCATCGACGAGGCCCACGAGCGCTCCCTGACGATCGACGTCATCCTCGGCTACCTCCGGCAGATCCTCCCGGAGCGGCCCGACCTCAAGGTCATCATCACCTCGGCGACGATCGATCCCGAGCGCTTCGCCGAGCACTTCGCCGCCCGCCTGCCCTCGGGGGAGATCCGCCCCGCGCCGATCATCGAGGTCTCGGGACGCACCTATCCCGTCGACATCCGGTATCGCCCGCTCGTGCTCGAGGCCGCGCTCGAGCCCGGCGAGGACGCCGACGAGCTCGAGGACATCCACTCCGTCGAGCGCGACCTCACCCAGGCGATCACCGACGCGGTCGACGAGCTCGCCGCCGAGGGGCCCGGCGACATGCTCGTCTTCCTCCCCGGCGAGCGCGAGATCCGCGAGATCTCCGAGGCGCTCGGCGCGCATCTGAGCCGGGGCACGAAGGGCCGCGGCGCCCTGCCGGTGGAGGTGCTGCCGCTGTTCGGCCGCCTCTCCGCGCAGGACCAGCAGAAGATCTTCTCCCCGCCGGCGGCGGGCACCTACCGTCGGATCATCCTGTCGACGAACGTCGCCGAGACCTCCCTGACGGTCCCCGGCATCACCTACGTGATCGACTCGGGGCTCGCGCGCATCTCCCGCTATTCGCAGCGCACGAAGGTGCAGCGCCTGCCGATCGAGTCGATCTCGCAGGCGAGCGCGAACCAGCGCTCGGGCCGCTCGGGCCGCACCGCCCCCGGCATCGCGATCCGCCTCTACTCGGAGCAGGACTTCGAGGGCCGTCCCGAGTTCACCGAGCCGGAGATCCTGCGCACCTCGCTGGCGTCGGTGGTGCTGCTGATGACCTCGCTGGGCCTCGGCGACGTCGAGTCCTTCCCGTTCGTGGAGCCGCCCGCGAGCCGGGCGATCGCGGACGGCGTGCGCCTGCTCGAGGAGCTCGGCGCGATCGAGGACGCCCCCCGCGCCCCCGGCGGCCGACGGCTCACCCGCACCGGTCGCACCCTCGCCCGCTTCCCCCTGGATCCGCGGATGGCGCGCATGCTGATCGAGGCCGATCGCCTCGGCGCCCTGCGCGAGACCCTGATCATCGTCGCGGCGCTGTCGATCCAGGATCCGCGCGAGCGTCCGCTCGGGCAGGAGGAGCAGGCCAAGCAGAAGCACAAGCGCTTCGAGGACGAGACCAGCGACTTCCTGTCCTTCCTGAACCTCTGGAACCATCTGCAGGAGCGCCGCGAGACGCTGTCCTCCTCCGCGTTCCGCCGCGAGGTGCGCGGGGACCACCTCCACTACCTGCGGATCCGCGAATGGTGGGATCTGCATGCGCAGCTGCGGGACATGGCCAAGGACGTCGGCCTGCACGCCAACGACACTCCGGCGAGCCCGCTGGCGATCCACCAGTCGCTGCTGGCGGGGCTGCTCTCGCACGTCGGCCTGCAGGACGACCGCACTCGCGAGTACGCGGGCGCCCGCGGCGCCCGCTTCGCGCTGTGGCCGGGCTCGGTGCTCGCCAAGAAGCGGCCCGACTACGTGATGACCGCCGAGCTCGTGGAGACCTCCCGACTGTGGGGCCGCACTGCGGCGAGGATCGATCCGACCTGGGCGGAGGAGATCGGCGCGCACGTCGTCAAGCGCAGCCATTCGGCCCCGCACTGGTCCTCGAAGCAGGCCTCGGCGATGGCGCATCAGAAGGTGACGCTGTACGGCGTGCCGATCGTCGCCGACCGGGTCGTCGGCTACGGCCGCATCGACCCCGAGGCCGCCCGCGAGATCTTCATCCAGAACGCCCTGATCGAGGGCGACTGGCGCACCCGCCACCATTTCTTCCGCGACAACCGGGCGCTCGTCGAGCGGCTCGAGGAGATGGAGGCGAAGACGCGCCGGCGGGACCTGCTGGTCTCCGACGAGCAGGTCTTCCGCTTCTACGACCAGCGAATCCCGCGGGACGTCGTCTCCGGGCGCCACTTCGACACCTGGTGGAAGACGCAGCGCCACGAGACCCCGGACCTGCTGACCCTCACCGAGCAGGATCTGCTGGCCCCGGACGCCGACGTCGAGCACCTCGCCCAGGAGTTCCCCGATGCCTGGGTGCAGGGCGACATCACCCTCCCGCTGAGCTACAGCTTCGGCGAGGTCGGCGGGAAGGGCGAGGACGGCGTCACGGCGACCGTCCCGCTCGCCGTCCTGAACCGGCTGCTGCCCCGCGGCTTCGACTGGCTCGTCCCCGGGATGCGTGAGGAGCTCGTCACCGAGCTGATCCGCTCGCTGCCCAAGCCGATCCGTCGGCATCTGGTGCCGGCGCCCGAGCGGGCGAAGGCCGTCGCCGCGACCCTCCACGACGACGACCCCGACAGCGGCGAGGCCTTCGTCGAGGCCGTCGCCGATGAGCTCGTCGCCCTGCCCGGGGTCCCCGAGGACCTCCCTCTGTACGGCCCCGAGTTCGATCGCTCCAAGCTGCCGCCGCATCTGCGGATGCACTTCCGGGTCGTCGACGGCCGCGGCCGCCAGATCGGGACCGGCGATGACCTCGAGCAGCTCAAGCACCAGCTGAAGCAGCGGGTCGATGCCTCCGTCTCCTCGCAGGGCGATGATCTCGCGCGCAAGGATCTGCCGGGCTTCCCCGAGGAGGGAGTCCCGCGCGTGCACGAGTCGACGGTCGGCGGGCTCAAGGTCACCGGGTATCCGGCGCTGGTGGCGCGCCGTGCGGCCGACGGACGGCTCGAGCGCGTGGACCTCGCGGTCCTCGCGACCGCCGACGAGCAGGCCCTCGCGCACCGCGGGGGCGTCATCGCCCTGCTGGACCGGGCGGTCGGCACCGACCTCTCCGGGGTGCTGAACTCCCTGCCCAACCCCACCAAGCTCGCGGTCGCGGGCTCCGCCTACGGGTCGACGGCGGCGCTGCTCGCCGACGCCTCCCGGGCGGCGACCGAGCACCTGGCGGGGGAGGCCGACGTGCGCACGCGCGCCGAGTTCGACGCCCTGCGGGAGACGGTCCGCGCCCGCCACGACGAGATCGCCGCCCAGGCCGTGAAGGACGCCGCCGCGGCGCTCGCCGTGAGCGCCCGCCTGCACAAGGACCTCTCGCGCGGCACCTCCCTCGCGGTGCTCTCGCAGCAGACGGCGATCCGCGAGCATGCGGCCTCCCTGCTCCAGGACGGGTTCATCTCCCGCACGGGTCCCGAGCATCTCGCGGACCTGCGCCGGTACCTCGAGGCCGATCGCATCCGGCTGGACAAGCTCGCCGAGAACCCCTCGCGCGATGCGCAGCTCGCCTGGCAGATCGAGGACCTCACGGCCTATTGGACGACCCGGAAGGCGGCGCTGACCCCGCGCCGTCGTGCCCAGGCGGACGCCCGGGAGATCGACTGGCTGCTCGAGGAGCTGCGGGTGAGCCTCTTCGCGCAGACCCTCGGCACGAAGCAGACCGTCTCCGACAAGCGCGTCCGCAAGGCGATCGCGGCGCTGTCCGCCTGAGCGGAGATCTCGGGAGGACTCCGCCGCCTGTCGCGTGTCGTCTGCCATGTGCCAGCAGTGGCGTGCCGCACGCCGGGACTGTGAAGGCTCTGTGCAGCTCGAACTTTTACCTTTCTCGGGCGGCGCGGGTCGCGTCGAGGGCACGGCGTCGGCATCGGTACGCGGGCGCCAGGGCATGACCGGCGACGACGCCGGATCTGCGCGCCCCGGCCGCGCATCCCGATCAGGTCATGTCGAGGAAAAGTCCGATGAGGAGGGCCTGTGGCGGGGTATCGCAGGTCATAGGCGCGACGTGATCGCGTCGTTACCTTTGCGGAGCTCGGGGCGCCCTGCGGTGCTCCTCCCACGATCCCGCACCATGGAAGACCTGCCGCATGCCCTCGTCCACGTCCGCCCGCGCCGCCTCGTCGGCCCTCGTCCGACAGCCCTCCGCTCCCGCCCGTCGCACCGTGCTGGCCGCCGGTGCCGCCTCCCTCGGGACGCTCGCCGCCGCCGCGGTCGGCGTCTCCGCGACCGCTGCCCCCGCCTCCGCCGAGGAGCTCACCGAGCAGCAGCAGTGGGCCGTCGCCCGCCGGGCCGCCGCCCAGACCGCGCAGTGGGACGAGGCGTTCATGACCCGCGCCGAGAACCGCGAGGGGTTCGCCGTCGACGCCATGGACGACTGGCAGATCGAGAACGCGAAGCTCGTCATCGCGGTGTGCAAGGCGCACGACCTCGGTGAGGCCGCCGCGGTCATCACGCTCATCACCGCGATCGTCGAGGCCTGGCTGTACAACTACGAGCCCGCGGTCGACGCGGACTCCGGCGGCATGTTCCAGCAGCGCCCGTCCTCGGGCTGGGGGACCTACGAGGAGGTCCGGCACAAGCACAAGGCGATCGAGGCGTTTCTCGGGGTGTCCGAGCACAGTGAGAACGCCGGTCTCACCCAGCTCGTCGGCGACCTCGACGCCTGGGATCCGGGCACGGCCGCGCAGGCCGTCCAGGGGTCCGCCTTCCCCGACCGCTACGGCGAGCAGGTCGCCGCCGCCCAGCAGATCTGGGCGCGGTACGCGGAGGAGGTCGTCGCCCTCGCCGTCTGACCGCTGCGCCGTCTGGCTGCTGCGCCGTCTGACCGCTGTGCCGTCGGACGGCCGGCTGCGCGCGCTGGATACGATCGACGGATGCGCAGCCCGAGCTCCCACCGGAAGACCGCCCGTCCGCTCCGCATCGGTGCCGTGCCGGGAGCCGGACCGTCCACGAGGGGCCGCGGGACCGCTTCCCGGATCACGGCGATCTCGGTGGTCCCGGTGGTCCTGGCGCTCCTGCTGAGCGGATGCGCCGCCGAGGAGTCGCCGATCCCGGGGGACGAGATCGAAGGCCATTACGAGGAGGTCCTCGGGGACATCGCCGCGGCGCTCGACGGTGCCGGATACACCACGGAGCCGGCGAGCGGGGTCTCGTACTTCTACGAGCACGACGGCGTCTGCCGCTATCAGGCGATCGGCCTGCTCTCGAGGGATCTCGACGATGCGCTGACGGCGGAGGACGACTGGGACGACAGCCTCGCCGCCCTCGCCCCGGTCCTCGAGGAGCACGGCTTCGCGGCGCTGGACGGTCCGCGTCGGACCGGTGCTGTCCGCGTGGCCGAGGCGACCGACGGCGCCGGGGCGACGCTGAGCATCGACGAGTACGGCGAGATCGGCATCCGCGGAGCGCTCACCGATGCCTCCGCCTGCACGGAGGAGTGACCGGCCGCGCTCCTGCCGCTCGCGCCCTCAGCGGACGCGCAGCAGGACGGCCCCGCGACGATCAGCGGTCGAGGCGCGCACCGCGATGACCTCGAGGACGCCGCCATCGGGCAGGAGCAGCTCCTCACCGGGACGCGGCGCCGCCTCGAGGACGTCGACGGGATCGGCGCCGTCGGCGCGCAGGCGCAGCACAGCATAGGGGCCGTACTCGTCGGCGAGGGTGCGATGCACGCCGACGCTCGTCCCGTGCAGGAGGACCTGACCGGCCTGTTCGACGAGCATGGTGCCCGCGTCCGTCGCATTCGATGCCATGGCGCTCATTCTCCGATCCCGGTCATGACGATGTCGTTGGCATAGGTCCAGCCGTCCGGATCGATCCGCACCTCGTACTGCGAGCTCGCGTTCGGGCCGTGCGGGTTGGTCAGGATGATCTCGCCGGTGCTCTCGTCATAGCCGCTGACCTGGTAGACGTGCGCCGAGACCAGCTCGTCGCCCCGAGCGCCGATCGGCAGGATCGGGTCGGTCATCACGGTGATCGGCAGGCCCGCGTCGATCGCGGCCCGGTACTCCTCGAAGGTCGGCTGGGCGTCGAGCGCGGACTCCCGGGTCTCGCGGCCGGTGATCATCTCGATGCCCGCTGCGGGGGAGTCCGCCGAGATCGCCGACGGGAGGCCGTCGGTCGCGTTGATCAGCGCCGACTCGTAGATCGACATGAAGCCGGGCTCGGCGTCGCTCCAGCGCGCCCCGGCCTCCCTCGCGCCGGTGCTGCCGATGTCCTCAGGCGCCACCGCCACGCCCTGCCACTCGCCGTCGACGAACAGCCGCACCTCCCAGCCGTCGGCGCCCGGCGGGCTCCCGAGGCCCGTGATGTTGTCGGCGAGCTGCCCGGGATCGGTCTGCTGGGCGGCGAGGAGGGCGGAGAGGTACCAGCAGTCGCCGAGGTTCCCCTGCTGGATGACGGCGTCGCGGATGTCCTGCTCGCTGATGCCGACGTCCTCCGGAGCCCAGCCCGGATGGGACTGCGCCCAGGAGCCGCCGATCGTGTCGACGTCGACCCGGTCCCGGAACAGGTCCCCGGCGCCCTCGAAGAGGTTGATGGCATCGCTCCAGCCCTCGCCGCCGATCAGCCCGTCGTAGGCCGACGGGTCGATCGCGCCCTCGGGATCGGAGGCGGCGTCCTGCTGAGCGGCTTCGAGCGCCGTGGACTCCGCGCCGCTGCCGAGCTGCCCAGCCAGGTCCAGCAGGCGTGAGGAGCAGACGGTCCAGCTCTCCCGGAAGGCCTCGGCGTCGGGACCCGTCCAGGCCGCGCCCGCGACCAGCGGATCGAGGGCCTGCTGGATCTCGTGCACGCGCTCCCCGCAGCGCCGCAGCGCCTGCGCATGCTCGAGCAGCTGCTCGGTGTCGGCCCCCAGGAAATCCATCGGCGCGTCGTCCCCTCGTCCCTCATCGCCCATCGCGGCGTCTGCGCCGCGCTGCCGCTCCGTCGGCCAGGCGGCCCGGTGGCGCACCGGCCTGCAGCGATGCGCCATTCCAGCATCTCCGGCGGGGGAGCGCCATGGGGAGGACTGCCCATCGGGTCCGGCGCGCACCGGGAGCTGCCCGCGCGGCGCCCTCCGCGTCGTTAGTCTGTGTGCCATGTCACCGTCGCCATCCGTCAGCTACTCCATCACCGTGCGCCTGGAGTTCGAGGCCCGCTCGGCCACCGTCAGCGACATCACCAGTCGCATCGAGCAGAAGGGCGCCACCGTCACCGCGCTGGACGTCTCCGCCTCCGGGCCCCAGCGCCTGCGCGCCGACATCACGGTCCTCACCGCCGGGCACGATCACGCCATGGAGATCGTCGACGAGCTCAGGACGGTCCCCGGCGTCGAGCTCGGCAAGGTCTCCGACCGCACCTTCCTCGCCCACCTCGGCGGCAAGCTGACGATCGAGTCGAAGGTGCCGATCCGTCACCGCGACGACCTCTCGATGGTGTACACCCCGGGGGTCGCCCGGGTGGTGCGGGCGATCGCCGAGAACCCCGACGATGCGCGTCGGCTGACGATCAAGCGCAACACCGTCGCCGTCGTGACCGACGGATCGGCGATCCTGGGCCTCGGCGATCTGGGACCGCTGGCCGCGATGCCGGTCATGGAGGGCAAGGCCGCGCTGTTCAAGCGCTTCGCGAACATCGACGCCTTCCCGATCTGCCTCGACGCCCACTCCGTCGAGGACATCGTCGCCCACGTCAAGGCGATCGCCCCCGTCTTCGCGGGCATCAACCTCGAGGACATCTCCGCGCCCCGCTGCTTCGAGATCGAGGACCGCCTGCGCGCGGAGCTCGACATCCCCGTCTTCCACGACGACCAGCACGGCACCGCGATCGTCGTGGTCGCGGCGCTGCGCAACGCGCTGCGGGTCGTCGACAAGGACATCGCGACCGCCCGCATCGTCCTCTCGGGAGCCGGGGCGGCGGGCACCGCGATCCTGCGCCTGCTGCGAGCGGCCGGCGCGCGCGACCTCATCGTCACCGACATCGACGGCATCGTCCACGAGGGACGCCCCCAGCTGGCGGGGCGCCTGCCGTGGATCGCCGAGGTCACCAACCGCGACGGGCTCACCGGCACGCTCCAGGACGCGATCGCCGGCGCCGACGTGTTCATCGGCGTGAGCGCCGGCGACCTCCTGACCGCCGACGACATCGCCACCATGGCCGACCGCTCCATCGTGTTCGCGATGGCGAACCCGGTCCCGGAGATCGATCCCGTCGAGGCATCGCGCTTCGCCGAGGTCGTCGCGACCGGCCGCAGCGACTTCGCGAACCAGATCAACAACGTCCTCGCCTTCCCCGGCGTCTTCCGCGGCCTGCTCGACGCGCACGCCGCGAAGGTCAGCGACCGCATGCTGCTGGCCGCGGCGAAGGCGCTCGCCGACGTCGTCACCCCCGAGGAGCTGAACCCGACCTACATCGTCCCCTCGGTGTTCAACGAGTCCGTCACCAAGGCGGTCGCGAGCGCCGTCGAGCAGGTCGCCCGCGAGGACGCCGGCACCGTCGACACCATCACCGGGGCGATGCCGGCGGTGTACGCCGACGAGATCACCCTCGACGGCTGACGGCTGACGGCTGACGGCTGACGGCTGACGGTCGGGGGCGGGGCCGGACGCGCTATCGGCGCCGGTAGCCGTCCCCGGCCCGGTCCTCGAGCGCGCCCTGGTCCTCGGGCTCGTCGAACCCGTCGAGCCCGTCGTCGTCAGGACGCGGGCGGATCCGGCGCTCGACGGCCCAGGCGGCGACGCCCAGGACGATGCCGGCCCCGCCGGCGGCGAGGTCCGCGGGATCGGCGGAGCGGTCGGGGAGGGCGAGGCCCTGGACCAGCTCGATCAGGCCGATGTGCACGAGGCCGACGATCACGATCCATCCGATCGGGAAGCGCCGCCAGGGGGCGAGGAGGCGGCCCGCCGCCCAGACCGTCAGCGCCAGCACCAGCAGGTGGTAGGCCTTGTCGATCCCGGGGATGGTCGTGCCGGGCACGCCGTCGGGGATCGAGGGGAGGTAGAAGCCGATGTTCAGCGCGAGCGCGAGCACGGCGACGATCAGCCGTGCGGGCAACGAGCCTCCCGCACGACGGACCTCGTCGGGCAGTCGGGACAGGTACTGGGCCGCAGCGTCCATGACGGGCATTGTGGCAGTCGTGGACCCTGAGCGCCGGGAGGCGTGGCCGGGGAAGGTCGACTACCCTCGGAGCACGCATGTCCGCGGACGCCGATCCACCGAGGGAGCCGTCATGTCCTCCACCTCCGACCCGTCGCACACCGACCCGCATCGCCAGCAGCCCGGCGCCGCCCCCGGGTCCACCGCCGTCCTGGATCGCCAGATCCAGGAGCAGGAGCAGCGCACGGACGACGGCGACCACGACCGGTTCGCGCACTACGTGCGCAAGGACAGGATCACGCAGGCCGCCCTCGACGGGACGCCCGTGATCGCCCTCTGCGGGAAGGTATGGGTGCCGGGCCGCGACCCCAAGAAGTACCCGGTGTGCCCGGAGTGCAAGGAGATCTACGACGGCATCCGGGAACCCGGGGACGGCGACGGGAAGGGCGGCAAGGGCGGAGGCGGCGGGAAGGGCGGCGGCTTCCGCGGCTTCTTCGGCGGCCGCCGCTGAGCCGGGGCGGGGCGGCGCGCGAGTTCCTCACATCGATCGGGTCCGCGCGCTGTCGCACCGCGGCGGTACGGTGGGGCACGCCGTGAACACCACACCGTCGCTCTTCTCCACCAACGATCCCCGTCAGCCCTCCGAGGCGGCCGCGCGATCGCTGTCTCCCGCATACCCCGAGCGCGCCGCCTGGGGAACCGTCCCCAAGCTGCGCGCCTGGCAGGCCGAAGCCCTGGAGCTCTACCGGCGCACGGCGCCGCGGGACTTCCTCGCGGTCGCGACGCCGGGCGCGGGCAAGACGACCTTCGCCCTCCAGATCGCCGCCGGGCTGCTCGCCGAGGGCACCGTGCGGCGGATCACCGTCGTCGCCCCCACCGAGCATCTCAAGACCCAGTGGGCGGATGCCGCCGCGCGCGTCGGCATTTCCCTGGACCCGAACTTCTCGAACGCCCAGGGCTCCCACGGCTCCCACTACCAGGGCGTCGCGGTGACCTACGCGCAGATCGGCATGCACCCGGCGCTGCATCGGGCGCGCACGGAGGCCGAGCGCACGCTCGTCATCCTCGACGAGATCCACCACGCCGGTGACGCGCTGACCTGGGGTGACGGCGTCCGTGATGCCTTCGATCCGGCGACGAGGCGGCTGTCCCTGACCGGAACGCCGTTCCGGTCGGACGATTCGCAGATCCCCTTCGTGACCTACGAGGAGGACGGCGAGGGCTTCCTGCGCTCGCGCGCGGACTACACCTACGGCTACGGCGAGGCGCTCGCCGACCACGTCGTGCGGCCCGTGCTGTTCATGACCTACTCGGGGCGCATGCACTGGCGCACGAAGACCGGCGACGAGGTCTCGGCGCAGCTCGGCGCCCTCGAGACCAAGGACATCACCCAGCAGGCCTGGCGCACGGCCCTGGACCCCGACGGCGAGTGGATCCAGACGGTGCTGGCCGCCGCGGACCGCCGCCTGACCGAGGTCCGCCGCCATGTGCCGGACGCCGGCGGCCTCGTCATCGCGACCGATCAGAAGTCCGCTCGCGCCTATGCCGCCACCCTCGCCGGGATCTGCGGCGAGGAGCCGACGCTCGTGCTGTCCGACGACGTCGGCGCCGGGCGCCGCATCGAGGACTTCTCCTCCTCGCGGGATCGGTGGATGGTCGCCGTGCGCATGGTGTCCGAGGGCGTGGACGTGCCCCGGCTCGCCGTCGGCGTGTACGCGACCTCGACCGCGACGCCGATGTTCTTCGCGCAGGCGGTCGGCCGCTTCGTGCGCTCCCGGACGCGCGGCGAGACGGCGAGCGTCTTCCTCCCGTCGGTCCCGCTGCTGATGGCGCATGCCGCGGCGATGGAGGCGGACCGCGACCATGTCCTGGACCGCCGTCCCGAGACGGGCGACGCCGAGACGGGCCTGGACGAGTCGCTGATCGAGGAGGCCAACCGCTCCGAGCGGGCCTCCGATCAGCTGGAGATGTCCTTCGAGGCCCTCGAGTCGGAGGCCTCCTTCGACCGCGTCCTCTTCGACGGCGGCGAGTACGGCTCCGGCGGCGCCGTCGGCAGCGAGGACGAGCAGGACTTCCTCGGGATCCCCGGGCTGCTCGACGCGGACCAGATGCGCACCGTCCTCCAGCAGCACCAGGCGACCCAGCAGGAGCGCCTGCGCCGGGCCCGCACCTCGGGCGCGCCGGAGCCGGAGGAGCGGCCGACGGTCGTCGACCATCGCCGGCTCATGGAGCTGCGCAAGGAGCTCTCCACGCTCGTGGCGTCGTGGTCGCGCAAGTCCGGCACCCCGCACGGCTCGGTGCACAGCTCGCTGCGCTCCCGCTGCGGCGGGCCGGCGGTCGCGCAGGCGAGCGCCGATCAGATCCAGGCGCGGATCGACATGGTGCGCGGCTGGTTCGTCGGCCGCCGCTGACGCCCCGTCGGCCGGCGGTCAGCCCAGGACGCGGGCCGCTTCGACGCCGTCGGTGACGGTGGCGATGGCCGCCGGACCGTCGGGGCCCTGATCCGGGGACAGGCCGAGCTCGGCGATCGAGGCCGCATGGCGCTCGCGGGCGCGCAGGACGGCCGCGACCGGATCGATCGGATCCGCGCGGCGCCCCTCGGCCACGAGCTGCGTCTGCAGCGGGCGCAGCATGGTGCGCTGCCAGTCGGGGGAGGCGTCGGCGCTCGTGAGCTCGGCGAGCAGCTCCCGCTCGAACTCGGCGATCTCGGCCTCGCCCGGGAGGACCAGCTCGGCGAAGGCGCGACCCGCGACGAGCATCCGGAAGGCGCGCTTGCCGGCGCCGAGCGTGGCCTTGTTCTCGGACTGCTTCCCGACGGGATGCATGAGCCCGTCCTCGCCCTCGCGCTCGACGAGCTTGTAGACGAAGCCGGGCGCCGGGTGACCGGCGCCCGTGACCAGACGGGTGCCGATGCCGTAGCCGTCGACCGGGGCCGCGGCGAGCTCCTCGAGACGATGCTCGTCCAGGTCGGAGGTCGCGATGATGCGCGTGCTCGTCGCCCCCAGGGCGTCCAGCTGGGCGCGGACCGCGGCGGCCTGCGCGAGCAGGTCCCCGGAGTCCAGGCGGACGGCGCCGAGGCGCCCGCCGCTCAGCTCCACGCCGAGGGCGACGGCGGCGGTGATGTCGTAGGTGTCCACGAGCAGCGTCGTGCCCTCGCCCTGGGAGGCGAGCTGGGCGCGGAAGGCGCCCTCCTCCGTGTCGAAGAGGAGGGTGAAGGCATGCGCGGCGGTGCCGGCGACGGGGACCCCGTACCGGGCGCCGGCGGCGAGGTTCGAGGTGTGGTCGAAGCCGACGACGTAGGCCGCGCGCGCGGCGGCGACGGCGGCCTCCTCGTGCACGCGGCGCCCGCCCATCTCGATGCAGGGCCGGCCGCGGGCGGCGGTGACCATGCGGGAGCCGGCGGAGGCGACCCCGCTGTCGTGGTTGAGGATCGACAGCACGACCGTCTCCAGCAGGACGGCGTCGGCGAAGCTGCCCTCGATCCGCAGGACCGGGGAGGTGCCGAAGAAGAGCTCGCCCTCGGCGTAGCCGTGGATGTCGCCGCGGAAGCGGTAGGCGGCGAGGAACGCGAGGGTGTCCTCGTCGAGGACCCCTGTGCCGCGGAGGAACGCGATGTCCGCGGCGTCGAAGCGGAAGTCCTCGATGGCGCGCAGCGCCCGGTCGGTGCCGGCGAGCACGCCGTAGCGGCGGCCCTCCGGGAGGGAGCGGGTGAAGACCTCGAAGACGCAGCGGCGGTCGGCGACGCCGGCCTCGCGGGCGGCGCGCAGCATGGTCAGCTCGTAGAGGTCGGTCAGCAGGGCTGTGGTCACGCATCCACCGTACTGGGTGCCCGCCCCGTTCCTCGCGCGAAGAGCCGTAGAATCGATGACGTCGCGCCGCGGATCACGATCAGCAGATCGGGGCCGGGAGCCGCATCGCCTCGGAGCCGTCGGGCTCCGCAGCGATGAGCGGCGACGCACGGCGCGAGCACCACCGCCCCCGACGATCAGGAGCATGCATGTCGGTCGAGCTGTCGCAGGCGGCACCTGGGACGGGCGGCGCCGTCGGCACCGCCCCGAGCGCCCTCGCGACCGGCGAGACGACCGGTCCGTGGAGGACCGTCGTCCACAACGACCCCGTCAACCTCATGAGCTATGTCGTCTACGTCTTCCGCCGGCACTTCGGATATTCCCGGGAGGTCGCGGAGGGCCTCATGATGCAGGTGCACGAGGAGGGCCGGGCCGTGGTCTCGCGGGGGTCGCGGGAGCGCATGGAGATCGATGTGCAGGCGATGCACTCCTACGGCCTGCGGGCCACCATCGAGAGGGCGGGCGAGGACTGATGGCGCACGCATTCCGACGTCGGGCGGACGGCACGCTCGCGTGCCGCCTCGACGGCGAGGAGAAGGCGATCCTCGCGCAGGTCGCCCAGGAGACCGCGGATCTCATCCGCGCGGATCTCGGCATCGAGCAGGGCTCCACCGCTCTGCGCGCGGCCGCCGACAGCGACGATCCGCTGCGGCGCCTCGAGGCGGAGCTCGCCGGGCGCGACGCCCGCGAGCCGGGGGACACCGCGGTGCGGAAGCTGTTCCCGGCGGCGAGCGACGATGCGCCGCTCGCCGAGGAGATGCGGCGGCTCGGGCAGCGTCAGCTCGCCGACGGGAAGCTCGCGGACCTCCGCCGGGTCACCGCCATCCTCGACGGATCGGGCCCCGAGCACGGCGAGGTCGTCCTCCAGGAGGACGAGGCCGTGGTGTTCCTGCGCGCGGTGAACGACGTGCGGATCGTGCTCGCCGACCGCCTGGGCCTCCAGCGCGACGGCGACTTCGACACCGTGCGGATGCTCCAGCAGATCGGCGAGCGCGTCGAGGATGCGCCGCCGGTCGACGAGGAGCAGGTGGGCGGGGACATCGTGATCGCCGTCTACGAGCTGCTGAGCTGGCTGCAGGAGAGCCTGCTGCGCGCGCTGGAGTGACGCGCGGGGGCGATGCGGCGAGGCGACGTCCGCCGGTGACCGGGCGGTCACTTCCGGGAGTCGCACGGAGGGGCGCAGGCACCTGTCGGAAACCGTCGACCACCTGGCCCCTTGCTGCGCGGCCGTGGCTGTGATGCTCGCCCCACTGAGCGTGCCATCACTGCCCACCGGCAGGTTCGCGTCTAGCCTCGGGGAGATGAACAACGCGCCGATCGGGATCTTCGACTCCGGCGTCGGGGGCCTCACGGTCGCCCGCGCAGTCCTGGACCAGCTTCCGCGCGAGGAGCTCCTCTACATCGGCGACACGGCGCACACGCCGTACGGGCCGCGCCCCATCGCCGAGGTGCGGGCCCTCGCGCTCGACATCATGGACTCGCTGGTCGAGCGGGGCGTGAAGATGCTGGTCATCGCCTGCAACTCGGCGAGCTCCGCCGTGCTGCGCGATGCACGGGAGCGCTACGACGTGCCGGTCGTCGAGGTCATCCAGCCGGCCGTGCGCCGGGCCGTCGCCGCCACCCGCAACGGGCGGATCGGCGTCATCGGCACGCAGGCGACGATCTCCTCGGGCGCCTACGGCGACGCCTTCGCCGCGGCGCCCTCCCTCGAGATCACCTCGGCCGCCTGCCCCCGCTTCGTCGAGTTCGTCGAGCGCGGAGAGATCCAGGGCGACGAGATCATCGAGGTCGCCGAGCAGTACCTGGCCCCGGTGAAGGACGCCGGCGTGGACACGCTGGTGCTCGGCTGCACCCACTATCCGATGCTCGCCGGGCCCATCAGCCTCGTCATGGGCTCGGAGGTCACGCTGGTCTCCTCCGCGGAGGAGACCGCGCTGGACGTCTACCGGATCCTGCGGGCCCAGGGCATCGAGCGGATGGACCTGCGTCCGCCCCAGCACGTCTTCACGGAGACCTCCCCGCACCTGGGGGAGCCCTCGATGTTCGCCCGCCTCTCGCGCCGATTCCTCGGCCCGGCGGTGACCATGACCGCGACCCTCCCGGTGGTGACGCCATGAAGCTCCATGTGATCGGCTGCTCCGGCAGCTTCGCCGGCCCCCGCAGCGCCGCCTCCAGCTACCTGCTGGAGACGACCGACGACGCCGGCCGCACCTGGCGGGTGCTCGTGGACCTCGGCAGCGGCGCCTTCGGCCCCCTGCAGGCGGCCATCGACCCCACCGAGCTCGATGCGGTGATCCTCTCCCACCTGCACCCCGACCACTTCCTCGACATCACCGGCCTCGAGGTGTTCTGGGCGTACCACGAGCGCACCGACCTCCCGCAGCTGCCCGTCTACGGCCCCGCATCCCTCCCCGGTCGCCTGCGCGCCGTGATGGATCGCGCCGACGACGTGCCCGACGGCGTCGCCCGCGCCCCCTTCGCGTTCCGCCCGCTGGCCGACGGGGACACGATCGAGATCGGCCCGCTGAGCATCGAGGTCGGCGAGGTGGTCCACCCCGTGGAGTCCTATGGCTTCCGCATCTCCGACGGGGAGAGCACGATCGCCTACTCGGGCGACACCGACACCTGCGACCGGCTCGTCGAGCTCGCCCGCGACGTCGACCTGTTCCTCTGCGAGGCCGGGTACATCGAGGGGCGCGACGACCGCTTCAGCGGCGTGCACCTCACCGGCCGACGGGCGGGCGAGGCCGCGACCGCGGCAGGAGCCCGTCGCGTGGTGCTCACCCATGTCGCCGCGTGGACCGATCCGACGATCCCGCTGGCCGAGGCCGCGGCCGCGTACCGGGGCCCGCTGGAGCTGGCGGCCCCGTCGGCCGTCTACGAGCTGGCGCCCTCCTCGCTCCTGCGCTGAACCGGCCCCCGGGCGCGCCGACTATCCTCGATCTGTCCGCTGGAGAGACCTGAGGAGAATCCGCTCGATGAGCACCCCCACCACCGCCCCGGCCGGCGACCGCGTCGACGGCCGCACCCCCGACCAGCTGCGCGAGGTCCGCATCACCCGCGGCTGGCTCGACCACGCCGAGGGCAGCGCCCTGATCGAGTTCGGCCGCACCCGCGTGCTGTGCGCCGCGTCCTTCACCGAGGGCGTGCCGCGCTGGAAGAAGGGATCCGGTTCCGGCTGGGTCACCGCCGAGTACGCGATGCTGCCGCGCGCGACCTCCACGCGCTCCTCCCGCGAGAGCGTCAAGGGGAAGATCGGCGGCCGCACCCATGAGATCTCGCGCCTGATCGGGCGCTCCCTCCGCGCGGTCGTCGACATGGACGCGCTCGGCGAGAACACCATCCAGATCGACTGCGACGTGCTCCAGGCCGACGGCGGCACCCGCACCGCCGCGATCACGGGCGCCTATGTCGCCCTCGCCGACGCCATCGCCTGGGGCAAGCGGCACACCAGCCTCCCGGTGACCAGTGAGGTCCTCACCGATTCGGTGAGCGCCATCAGCGTCGGCATCGTCGACGGGCGGCCGCTGCTGGACCTCGAGTACCGCGAGGACGTCGCCGCCGAGACCGACATGAACGTCGTCGTCACGGGCTCGGGGAGCTTCGTCGAGGTGCAGGGCACCGCCGAGGGCGCGCCCTTCGACCGCACCGAGCTCGGCGCGCTCCTGGACCTCGCCGTCGGCGGGTGCACGAGCCTGCAGCAGATCCAGCGCGACGTCCTCGCGCAGCAGCGGTGAGCGCCGCCGTGCCCGCCCACGGCTCGGCCGCTCCGACGGTCGAGGTGCCCGTGGGCGCCCGCGTCATCCTCGCCACCCACAACCTCGGCAAGCTGCGCGAGCTGCGACGGATCCTCGTCGAGGCCGTTCCCGGGCTGCCGGAGGAGGCGGTGATCTCCTCCGCGGGGATCGCGCTGCCCGATGTCGTCGAGGACGAGATCACCTTCGCGGGCAACGCGCTGATCAAGGCGCGCTCCGCGGCGGCGGCGACCGGTCTGGCGGCCGTCGCCGACGACTCCGGTCTCGCGGTCGACGTGCTGAACGGTGCGCCGGGGATCTTCTCGGCGCGCTGGTCCGGACGCCATGGCGACGACGAGGCCAACAACGACCTGCTGCTGGCCCAGCTCTCCGACATCGCCGACGAGCATCGCGGGGCGCGATTCCTGTGCGCGGCGGCCCTCGTCGCCCCGGACGGCACCGAGACCGTCGAACTGGGGGAGATGACCGGGCGCCTGCTCCGCGAGCGGCGCGGCACCGGCGGCTTCGGCTACGACCCGCTGTTCCTGCCCGACGGCCAGGAGAGGACCTCCGCGGAGCTCAGCGCCGAGGAGAAGGACGCCATCTCGCATCGCGGGAGGGCGTTCCGCGCGCTCGCGCCGCACGTGGCGGCGCTGCTCGCCTGACATGCTGCCTGACTGAGATGTCGCACGGCCGGCCCGCCCAGGGCCGGCCGAGCGGGCCGAGCGGGCCGGCGCGGCGCCGCTCGGCTCAGAGCAGGCCGGCGCGGCGCCGCTCGGCTCAGAGCAGGCCGGCGTGGGCGAGGGCGCGCCGCACGATGATGTCGCGCCCGCCCTCCATCTCGTCGAGGATGCTGGAGTCCAGCAGCTCCTCCACGGGCATCCACGCGAGCTCGAGGGCGTCCTCCTGCGGGGCCGTCTCGCCGTCGATCGGCACGATGTAGGCGAGCGCGATCGCATGCTGGCGGGCGTCCGTGAACAGCGACTGACCCGGGGTCGGGAAGTACTCGGCGACCGTGAAGGGCTGCGGGGAGAGCGGGAGCCGGGGCATCGCCATCGGGCCGAGGTCCTTCTCGATGTGCCGTGCGATCGCCTCGCGCAGCGTCTCGTGCACGAGCACGCGCCCGGAGATGATCGTGCGGACGATCCGTCCCGCGCCTGAGGCCCGCAGCAGCAGCCCGACCTCGCTGATGGAGCCGTCGACATCGGTGCGCACCGGCACGACGTCGATGTAGGGGATCGGCAGTCGCCGTCGCAGCGAGGCGATCTCGTCGGGCTCGAACCAGGCGCCCTCGGCGTCCACGGCGGTCGGTGTCACGGGGTTCCTCCTCGGGAAGGGGATCGCGGAGCGGGCGTGCCCGGTCCGGACGCCTGCCGCGGGGCTCGCCCGCGGTGCGCCGGTCCGGGACGCATCCCCCAGTCTGCTCCGACGGGCCCCGTGCTGTCAGCCGGGTCCGCCGTCGGCCTCAGTGCCGGTTCTCGCGGGCCGGCACCGCGCGCGGGCGCAGGTGCTCGGGCTCGAAGGCGAAGCGGGGCGTGCGTCCGCGGGGGACCGTCACCGCGGGATCCGCGATGCGCTCCCCGGCGGCGCGGGAGACCGTCCAGGTCTCGCCCTCGATCTCCAGCAGCGACAGGGCGCCGTTGGGGATCGACGGCAGATGCCCGCCGAGCACACCGGACAGCACGAGACGGATCAGGGTGCCGTGGGCGACGATCAGCAGGTTCTCGCCGGGATGGGCGTCGGCGAGGTCCTCGAGCGCCGAGCAGGCGCGCTCGACGACCGCATCGAGCTCCTCGCGACCCGGGAAGGCGCGATCCGGGTAGGCCGCCTCCATCTCCGCGACGGGCTTGCCCTCGGCCTCGCCCCAGTCGATCTCGACGAGGCGCGGCTCGGTCCCCTCGAAGGGGATCCCGTGGTCGGCGGCGATGATCTCGCCGGTCTCCTTGGCGCGCAGCAGCGTGGAGCTGATGACGCCGTCCCAGGCGATCTCCGGCGCATCCTCGAGCGCATGGTGCGCCTGCTCGCGGCCGGTGTCGTTCAGCGGGATATCGCTGGATCCCTGGAAGAGGTCGTTCAGGTTGTAATCCGTCTGTCCGTGGCGGACGAGTCCGAACAGGGTCATGGGAAGCTCCTCGGGATCGCGGCGCGCCCCCGGCGCGCAGTTCGACGAGGCCAACACTACAGGGGGCATTCTGGCGCGCTCGGACAGGAATAGTGCGGGGACCTGCGATGATCCCGCAGGTGACGGAGTGAGGTCCGGGGGAGATCCGCTCGTCGGACGGGGCGGCGGCGCGCCGAGGCGCCCGGGGCCGCGATGCCGCCGGGAGTGCGCGAGGGGGGACTCGAACCCCCACGCCCGAAGGCACTGGAACCTAAATCCAGCGCGTCTGCCGATTCCGCCACTCGCGCGCGCCGCTCAGGATATCGGCTCCGCGCGCTGCGCCGGTCCCTCGTCCGTCGGCTCCCGTCGGCGGAGGCCGGGCAGGTATCCTGGCGGGCGTTCCCGAAGTCGTACACCAGGAGTCCTCTATGAGCGCCCTCGCAGGCAAGACCGCCGTCGTCACCGGTTCCTCCCGCGGAGTCGGAGCCTCGACCGCGAAGCAGCTCGCCGCGCTCGGCGCGAACGTCGTCGTGAACTACCGCCAGAAGGCCCCGCGCGCGAACAAGGTCGTCGCGGAGATCGAGGCGGCGGGCGGCAGGGCGATCGCCGTCGGCGCCGACATCACCGATCCCGCGGGCGTGCGCGCGCTCATGCAGGCCGCCGTCGACACCTTCGGCAGCCTCGACCTGCTGGTCCTGAACGCCTCCGGCGGCATGGAGGCCGACCTCGGCGAGGATTATGCGATGAAGCTCAACCGCGATGCGCAGTCCGACGCCCTCACCGCCGGGCTCGAGCGCCTGAGCGAGGGCGGCCGTGTCGTCTTCGTCACCAGCCACCAGGCGCACTTCATCCACGAGGTGGAGACCATGCCCGAGTACGAGGCCGTCGCCCGCTCCAAGCGCGCCGGCGAGGACGCGCTGACCGCGCGCCTGCCCGAGCTCACCGAGAAGGGCATCTCCTTCGTCATCGTCTCCGGCGACATGATCGAGGGCACCGTGACCGCCACGCTCCTGAACCGCGCCCGGCCCGGCGCCCTCGAGGCGCGCCGTGAGGCCGCCGGCCGCCTCTACTCGGTCGACGAGTTCGCCACGGAGATCGTGCAGATGGCCGTCGCCGACGTCGAGACCGGCCACATCGAGCTCGTCGGCGGCGCCGAGGACTTCCTCGCCAGCGCCCGCGGCGCCCAGGCCTGAGGCGAGACCCCCGCGTCCGGCGCCCGATGGCGCCGGACCCAGCAGTCCGGCGCCGGCGACGGCGTCCGCCGCGCCGGTGAGCACCAGCGCGGCGGGCGGTCGCCGCGATACGATCGCCGGAGTTCACCCCCGCACGAGACCCGGAGGCACAGGTGGCCAAGAAGAAGAGCCTGGACGAGATGCGCGACGAGGCATATCGCCGGCAGGACAACCTCGCCGCCGACATCGACGAGCTGATCGACCGCGTCAACCCCAAGAACGCGGCGCAGCGGTGGAAGAACGAGGTCGTCGGATCGGTCCGGAGTTTTTCCGACGCCGGTGATGGCAAGAGCTCCGCGACCCTGGCGGTCGCCGGAGGCGTCATCGGCGTGATCGTCCTCGGCGCCGGCGTCGCCGCGGCCCTGCTGCTCTCCGGCGGCAAGGGCGACGCGTCGGCCGCGAAGAAGACGGCGAAGGCCGCGAAGAAGACGACGAAGAAGGCCGCGAAGGCCGTGAAGAAGACGGCGAAGGCCTCACGGGTCTGAACCGCGGTGCGTCCCGCCCCGAGCGGGTGCGCGCACGACGACGGGGCGCGACCGGAGGGTCGCGCCCCGTCGTCGTCGGCTCTCCGAACGGTGGCTTCACCTCGGGGCCGGGTGCCAGACGCCCGGCATCGGGGGAGAAATCGCGAGGGAGAGGGCCGCGGCGCGGCGGGCTCAGTGGGCTCCGGGCGCGTTGGTGAGCTCACCGGAGACGTACAGCCAGGCGCCGTCCTCGCGGACGAAGGTCGACAGCTCCCGCAGCTCGCGGCGTCCCTTGGCGGTCTTGGCGATGGCGATGAAGTCGACGGTGCCCTCGGCGTCGAAGGGGCCGCCGCCGACGCTCTCCTGGATCTGCAGGCGCAGCCAGCGCATGTCCTCGGCCAGTGACTGCGTGAGCTCCCCGTAGCTGGGGCTCGTGCTCGGGTGCCATGACCGCAGCAGATGGTCGGCATCCTTGACCGCATAGGCGGTGTAGCGCGAGCGCATCAGCGCCTCGGCCGTGGCAGCGCGGCGCTCGCCCCGCAGGATCGGTCCGCAGCAGGCGCCGAAGGTGTCCCCGGTCCCGCAGGGGCAGCGCTGGTCGTCGTCGGGGTGGGTGGTCTCGATCCGCATCCTGCGATTATCCGCGATCCGCGGCGGCTGGCAGAATCGGCGCGTGGACACCGCCGCTTCCGCCGCCTCCGCGGCTCCCGCTGACGCCGCTGGCGCCGCTGGCGCCGCCGATTCGATCCTGCCGGGCGGGTATCGCCTCGTGCGCAGTGCCCCTGCGGCGCAGGAGTACATCGACCTCCGCGCGGGCGCGGGCCTCTCGCCGAAGACCCTCGAGCAGGCCGCCGGGGCGCTCACCGCCAGCTGGGCATGGGCGATGATCCGCTCGACGGAGGACGACTCGCTCGCCGCGATGGGCCGCGTGATCGGCGACGGCACCTGGTACTTCCACATCGCCGACGTGGCGACCTGGCCGCGGCACCGCCGCCGGGGGCTCGGGCGCGCGGTCATGGAGGACCTCATCGGCCGGATCGACGCCGCCGCACCACCGCATCCGTACATCACCCTCATGGCCGACCCGCCCGGCCAGAGCCTCTACCGGTCGCTCGGCTTCGTCGACGCCGACCCGACGCTCGGGATGCGCCTGCCGCGCTGAACGGGGCGTGCATCGTCCGCGTCACAGTGCGTACGAATGTACATAACGAGGAGCGCCGCTCTACGCTGGGAGGATGAAGCCCTTCTCGCATGATCCCGCGTACCCCAGCACGCCCCTCGAGCGCATGCGCCGCGGCGACTGGTACATCGCCGACGACCCCGAGATCCAGCGCGCCTACCGCGACTGCCTGCGCACCGTGGCCCGCTTCGAGGCGGCCTATGCGGAGGACCCCGACGGCGCCCAGGAGATCCTGCGGCCCCTGCTCGGCGAGCTCGGGGAGGGCGCCCATCTGCGCGCCCCGCTGCGCCTGGACTACGGTGCGCACCTGCACATCGGCCCTGGCACCTTCGTGAACTTCGGGCTGACGGCGCTGGACGTCGTCGACATCCGCATCGGCGCGGGCTGCCAGATCGGCCCGAACGTCCAGCTGCTCACGCCCATCCACCCGCTCGAGCCGGAGCCCCGCCGCGCGGGCTGGGAGGCCGCAGAGCCCATCACCATCGGCGACAACGTGTGGCTCGGCGGCGGCGTCACCGTCGTCGGCGGCGTGACCATCGGCGAGAACAGCGTGATCGGCGCCGGCTCCGTCGTCACGCGGGACGTGCCGGCCGGGGTCGTCGCGGTCGGGAACCCCGCCCGGGTGATCCGCAGCCTCTGAGAGGCCCGCAGCCTCTGAGGGCGCCGCTCAGCGGCGCGACCAGCCCGGGGTCGACGGGCCGATCGTCGGCCACCAGCCGGTCTCCGACATGAAGCGCACGGAGGAGACCCGCAGGGAGCGGCGCTGGACCTCCAGGCGCGTGCCGAGGACCGCCTGCGTGAGCTCGGGATAGAACTTCGCGGGCTTCTCGACGCCCGCCTCCATCGCGAGATCCTTCGCCCAGCGGCCCCGCGTGATCGGCTCGCCGCCGACGTTGTAGAAGCCGCTGCTCGCGCGCAGCGCGGCGACGAAGGCGCGGCCCGCATCGGTGTGGTGCAGCAGGGTGATGTAGTTCTGGGGCGTCCCCAGCAGGATGGGGTCGCCGCCGCGCACGGCCTTGAGCGCATGCGTGGTCTGCGGGTCGCGGCCGAACAGCTGGCCGAGGCGCAGGATGACCGCGCTGCGACCGGCGGTCGCGAAGTCCACGGCCGCGCGCATCTCCCGCACGCGAGGCCGGAAGGCCTGGTTGCGGACGTTCAGCGGGACGTCCTCGCTGATCCACTCCGTGCCGTTGTCCGGGTACAGGAAGACGGTGGACTCCTGGACCAGGCGGCGCACTCCGGCGCGAGCCGCCGCGGAGGCGATCGCGACGGACGCCTCGGAATGCAGCTTGTCGTCCTCGCGCCAGGCGAGCGGACGCAGGCCCGTCATGCCGACGGGCATGTGGGCGAGGGTGTTGATGACGACGTCATGGCCGCGGAAGGCGCGCGTGAGGTCCTCGACGTCGAAGACGTCGGCGATGACGGCGGACGCGCCGCGGCCCTCGACGATCGGGATGCCCGAGTCGCGGCGGGTGACGCCCGTGACCTCGTGGCCGGCCGCGACGAGCGCCTCGACAGCCTCCTGTCCGAGCACTCCGGTGGCACCTGTGACGGCGATCCTCACCCTGACCTCCTTCGCCGACGTGCGCGGGCCCATGGGGGAGAGGGCGGGCCCGGGTGTCCGAGTCTAGGGGATCGGATGCTCTCCTCCGGACGCCGAGGGTCCTCCCCGGCGGCGTCCAGGTGCGCAGGTGGCACCGGGGAGCGGTGCGCTGTCTCCTCGCTCACAGCGAGGCCGCTGGATTTGGCGGGAGGGGCGTCGGTGCGTAAAGTTATCCCCCGTCGGCGCCATTAGCTCAGTTGGTTAGAGCAGCTGACTCTTAATCAGCGGGTCCGGGGTTCGAGTCCCTGATGGCGCACCCGATGCAGAAGCCCCCGTCGCAGCAGCGGCGGGGGCTTCGTCGTGCGCGGGAGACCTGCGGGAGATCACCGCCGTGCGTCGTCCCCGTCGGACGATTCCCGGAACGCCGCCCGATAGGCGGTCGGGGAGACGCCGACGATCGCCCCGAAGTGCCGGCGCAGGTTCGTGTCCGAGCGCAGGCCGCTCGCCCCGGCGATCTGCGTGACCGTCAGATCGGTCCGTTCCAGCAGCTCGCGCGCCCGGTCGATGCGGGCGCGGAGCACCCACTGCATCGGCGTGATCCCCGTGTCGTCGATGAACCGGCGCGAGAACGTGCGAGGCGAGACGTTCGCCTGCCGCGCCAGGATGGCCAGCGAGAGCGGCTCCTGCAGGTGATCGAGCGCCCAGGCGCGGCTCTCCGCGAAGACGTCGCCGAGAGGCTCCGGGATGCTGCGCGGGACGTACTGCGCCTGGCCGCCGCTGCGGTACGGGGCGCTGACCAGGCGCCGCGCCACGTGGTTCGCGAGCGCGACGCCGTGGTCGCGCCGGATCAGATGCAGGCACAGGTCGATGCCGCTCGCCGCACCGGCACTGGTCAGGACCGATCCGGCATCGACGAAGAGCACATTCTCGTCGATCTCCGCCTCCGGATGCCGTTCCTGCAGGATCTGCGTGTAGTGCCAGTGGGTGGTGGCGCGGCGTCCGTCCAGCAGACCGGCGGCCGCCAGGGTGAAGGCGCCGGTGGAGATCGCGGCGATCCGGGTGCCGCGAGCATGCGCCGCCCGGAGGGCCGTGATCACGGCGGGCGGGATCGTGGTGTCGGCGGGGTTCCGGTGGCCCGGGACGAGGATCGTGTCCGCCTCCACGAGCGCATCGAGGCCGCGGCCGACCGCGTAGGCGAGCCCGTTCCAGCCCTCGACCGTCCCGACGCGCTCCGCGCAGACCTGCACCGTGTACGGCATGCTCGGGCGCTTGGCGAAGACGTGCGCGGCGATGCCGACGTCGAGGGCCTTCGCGCCGTCGAGGACGAGCACGGCCACGCGGTGGTCCGGAGAAGCGGTGGTCACCGGGCCGAACCTAGCGCACTGTCCGGAGCGTCGGACGCGAGGTCCTCGCGCCGATCGGGACGTTCGCGCGCGGCGGTGCTCATGGGCGGCCCACGACGAGGCGGAGCGAGCCGTCGAACGTCGGCCGCGTGCGCAGGTCCCCGTGCCGCGCATCCCAGGCGCCGGACGCGAGATCCGTGCGGAGGGCCCTTGCGAACCGCTCCTCGACCTCGTGGCCGACGAAGCTCCAGGCCGAGTTCGCGCGGCGCGCGCCGGGATCGAGCAGCGCCTCCGGTCGGCCGTAGTAGGCCTCCGAGAACCCGTCGACGCAGGTCAGCGGGATCGGCAGCGACGCGGCCTCCACCGTGCCGCCGAGGCCCGTGCGCAGGGCGTCGAGCGGGGGATAGCGCCGGGACTCCGTCGCGATCACCTCGGGCGCGTACTCCGCGACCCAGGAGCGCTCCAGCGTCGACGGATCGCAGGTGAGGATGACGACCGGCCCCCGGGCCACACGCCGCAGCTCCTGCAGGCCGGCACCGAGGTCCTGCCACTGATGGACCGTGAAGGAGGCGAGCGCCGCGTCGAAGGAGTCGTCGGGGAACGGGAGGTCCTCCGCGACGGCGTCCAGGACCGGCGCGGCCCAGGCCGGGCGCTGCGCGCGCATCGCCGCGCTCGGCTCGACGGCCGTGACCTCCAGATGCACGGGCTCGTAGGAGCCCGCTCCGGCGCCGACGTTCACGAGGGTTCGCGCCTCGCCGAGGGCCCGCCGGATCGCCTCGACGAAGGCCTGCTCGGGCTGACGGTAGCGGGCGTAGTCGATGCCGATCGTCCCGTAGTCCGCGTCGCCGGCGCTGCCGTCGGGGCGGGTGTCGTCCGTGCTGGTGCTGGTGCTCGTCCCTGTCATGGCTCCATCCCACGCCCGGCGCTGTCGCCGCGCCACCCTCGTTGCGGACGTCCGTCGTACAGAAGCCGCCAGCCCTGCAGGTCGTGGACGTAATCTGCGTCATCCCGACTTGGCAGCGAGCCGCAGGTTCCCCTAGAGTCTTCCCCTGTCGGCGCCATTAGCTCAGTTGGTTAGAGCAGCTGACTCTTAATCAGCGGGTCCGGGGTTCGAGTCCCTGATGGCGCACCCGATGCAGAAGCCCCACCGGTCACCCGGTGGGGCTTCTTCGTGTCCCGAAGCAGTCCGCGACCGCGCAGGAAGGCCTGCGCATCAGAAGAACCGCTGGATGGCCTGCGGGACGGACTCGGCGAGCTCCTTGATCTCCTCGTGCTCGGTGTGCGCGAGGACCTCCTCGAGAGTGCCGGAGGCGAGGATCCGCCCGGAGCCGAGGAAGTGCACCGTCGGGCACATGCGCTGCAGCAGCTCGATGTCGTGGGAGGCGATGAGCACGCCCACGCCGAGCCGGTCGATGGTCCGGCCCAGGCGCTGGGTGATCTCGCCGCGCATGCTCGGGTCCACCGCGGTCAGCGGCTCGTCGAGGATCAGGATCTCCGGACGGGTCGCCAGCGCGGTCGCGAGCGCCACCCGCTGCCGCTCGCCGCCGGAGAGGGTCAGCATGCGCCGCGGCAGGAAGTGCTCGGCCAGGCCGACCGTCGCGACCATCTCGGCCGGGGTGACGGAATGCGTGCGACCGCCCTTGCGGGCCTCCTTCGCGGCGAGCTTGAGACGGGACTCGACGGTCTCGCGAGGGTCGTCGATCGTCATCGAGTACTGCGAGACGAAGCGGACCGCCGCGGTGAAGCGCTTCTTGTCCTTGCCGCGCAGGCGGGAGACGCTGCGCCCGTCGAACACGACCTGGCCCGAGCTGGGGGTGATGCGCCCGGCGAGGGCGCGTACCAGGGTGGTCTTGCCGGTGCCGGACGGGCCGAGGACGCCGACGGGAGCCTCTCCCGCGCGGATCGTCAGATCGACCCCCTCGAGAACCGGCTCACCGGGATAGCCGACGTGCAGGGCGGTGGCGGTCAGGGTGGACGAAGCAGGCATCGGCTCTTCTCTCAGGACGAAGGGAACAGAAGAACCCTAGTCCGAGGCGCTGGATCACCGCTGAGTCGCCTGCCGTCGGCGTCAGCCCCGGAGGATCAGCCGGGGGATCGGCTGTGGAGCATCAGCCACGGGGGAGGAGCCGCACCGGTGCATGCGCCCACCCGCCGACGGGCGCGATCTCGCGCTCGCCGGGCTCATCCGACGGCTGGACCGCACAGCGTTCGAGGACGGACCGCAGCAGCTCGACGAGCTCCATCGTGGCCAGTCCGCGCCCGGGGCACACATGCCGGCCCACCCCGTAGACCACGTTCGCCGCGGCGTTCCCGGCGGGATCGACCGCGTCGGGATCGGGGAAGGCGGCGGCGTCGCGGTTCGCCGAGGTCCAGTGCACCAGGACCCGCTCGCCCGCCGGGATCTCATGGCCGGCGAGGGTGACCGGGCAGGTCGTCACCCGGCGGTTGGAGACGAAGGGGTCGTCGATCCGCAGGAGCTCGTCGACGATCGCACCGGCCTCGGCCGACGTGCCCACCCGCACCCGCTCGGCGAGGGCGGGCATGCCGGCGAGGGCGGTGAGCAGCACGCCCGTGCACAGCGCGAGGGAGCCGAGGTCGCCGCCGGTCCAGTTGCGCAGGATCGAGACGATCTCCTCGTCCTCGAGGCCGCGCTGCGTCGACCCGGGGACGGCGGGGTCCGGCAGCGCCACGCGGTCGCGGATCAGTGCGGTGGTGGCGTCGTCGGGCGCCTGCGCGCCGGCGGCGCGGCGCGGGCCGACGACGGAGCGGATGATCGCATCGAACCGCTCGGCGACCTCGGCGGTGCGGGCGAGGTCCCCGGAGCGCGAGGCCTCGTGGTTGTCGACCATCCACTGCAGCAGCTCCGGCTCGAGAGCGCGCGGCCAGCCCAGCCAGGCGATCTGCGCGCGCACGGCGAAGACCGCACCGACCTCGGAGACAGCGTCGACCTCCACCCCGTGCTCCGGCGCGTCCGCGACCAGCTCGTCGACGAGCTGGTCGGCGATGGCGCGCACCGTCGGCGCGAGGGCGTCCGTCCGCTCGGGCGTGAGATGCCGGTCGATGAGGGCGCGGAACGCCGAGTGCTCGGCGCCGTCGAGGCCGTTGGGCACCTGCAGGAAGCGGGAGACGGCGGAGGAGAAGCGGACGTCGTCGGACGCGACCTCGACCGCCTCCGCATGCCCCAGCACCACCCAGGTGCCGTCGGGGGTGCGGGCGATCGGCCCGCTCGCTCGCTGGTCGTCGGTGGCCGAGCGGGGCTCGAGGCCGACGAGGTCGACGACGGGGAGACTCCTGAGCATGCTCATGCTCGCCACCCTAGGCACAGATGCGAGCCCGTGACCGGGACCTTCAGCGATCGCGTCCGTCAGCGGTCGCGTCCGTCAGTGATTGCGGCCGTCGGCGGTCGCAGCCCCGTCGGACGGTGCGGCCTTCTCCGCAGGCACGGCGTCCTCGGCGGGCGCGGCCTCGTCCGTGCATCCGCCCTCCGGGGCGGTGAAGGCGTTCGCGCTGAACAGGCCGTTGCCGGTGCGGGTCATCGGCCGGATCTCCTCGCGCAGGCGCCCCATGCGCTCGTCGAGGGCGTGGGCGAGGCGGGCGACGTCGTCGAGCTCCCCGACCAGGTGCGGAGGCAGGTTCCGGTCGTACTTGTAGGAGAGCTTGTGCTCGGTGCTCGCCCAGAAGTCCATCGCGATGGTGCGGATCTGCAGCTCGACGGGGACATGCTCGGTGCGATCCGAGAGGAACACCGGCACCCGCACGATCAGGTGCAGCGAGCGGTAGCCGTTGGGCTTCGGATGCGCGATGTAGTCCTTGACCTTGAGGACCTCGAGGTCGGCCTGCGAGGCCAGCATGTCTGCGACCCAGTAGGCGTCCGAGACGAAGCTGCAGGTGATGCGCATGCCGGCGATGTCGAGGATGCGCTCCCGGATCGCCTGGACGCTCATCTCGCCGCCGGTGCGCAGGGCCTTCTCGACCAGCGACTCCACCGACTTCAGCCGCGAGCGCACGTGCTCGATCGGGCTGTACTCGTGGACCTGCTCGAACTCCCGGCGCAGGATGTTCACCTTCGTCGTCATCTCGTCGATGGCGAACTGGTAATGCATCCGCAGGGCCGTGAACTCCTCGTACACCTGCCGCAGGCCGGCCGCGAGATCATCCTGCTCGGCGTCGGTGAGCGCGTGCTGCTCGGCGCGCGCGGCGATGAGATCGCGGACCGGTGGGACGAACGCACCCTGCGCGAGTGCGCCGTGCGGGAACCTCTGCTGCGGTGACGCGTCGTCGTCCATCCGGGGGCTCCTCACGGTCGTCGGGGGTCAGAGAGCCGATCCTGCCAGAGCGGACTGGGCGCGACGTGGAAGCGGGGGCCCGCAGCGCGCGCGTCGGGACCCACGCGACCGCCTCGTCGCTGCAGTGCCCGACAGGAAAAGAAAAACGCCCTGTCACCAGGGCGTTTCTTGGGGTGATCGACGGGATTTGAACCCGCGACCGCCTGGACCACAACCAGGAGCTCTACCAACTGAGCTACGACCACCATGATGCGGGATCTCTCCTGCAACGAGAGACCAATATACCTGCTCGCCTGGGCTCTTCCCAACCCGAACCGGCCCTTCGCGGTGTGAATCACGTTGCATCGCGTCGGGCCGGTCCGGAGCCGGCCGGATCCGGATCGGCTCCGGCCGGAGGCAGGGCCTCAGAGCAGCTCGGCGCGCAGCTGCTCGGGGGACTTCGGGGAGAGCAGGCCCGGGGCGACGTCGAAGGGGGTCTTCGCGCCGTGCTGCCCGGCCCGGTGCAGGCGCGCGGCGGCGCGCGCGTAGGCGACCAGCACGCTCGCGGTGAACTCGGGGTTCGAGTCCTCCTGCAGGTGGTACTCGATGGTCTGGGTGGTGCCGGGGGTGGACTCGCCGGAGCGGATCACGAAGCCGCCGTGAGGCATGCCCCGGTGGTCGCGGTCCAGCTCCTCAGCGCTGATGAAGGTGACGGTCGTGTCATAGGGCTCGAAGTAGTGAGGCATCGTGACGATCTCCTCGCGCACCGCGTCGGCGTCGGCCCCGGCCTCGAGCACCACGAAGCACTCGCGCACGTGCTTCTCGCGGGTGCTGAGCTCGGGGCGCTCCCCGGCGCGCACCCGAGCGATCGCCTCCTCGGAGGGGATCGTGTACTGGACGGCGCCGGCGACCCCGTCCACGCGGCGCAGCGCGTCCGAGTGCCCCTGGGACAGGCCGCGGCCCCAGAAGGTGTAGGTCTCGCCGGCGGCGAGGATCGCCTCGCCGAAGAGCCGGTTGATCGAGAACAGGCCCGGGTCCCAGCCGGTGGAGATGATCGCGGTGGTGCCCGCGGCACGGGCGGCGGCGTCGACCGCGGCGAAGTGCTCGGGGATGCGGGCGTGGGTGTCGAAGCTGTCCACGACGGTGAAGCGCTCGGCGAGCTGCGGGGTCTGCTCGGGCAGGTCCGTGCGCGATCCTCCGCACAGCACGAGCACGTCGATCCCGTCCTGCTGCTCGAGGGCGTCGATGGGGAGCACGGGCGTGGATTCGTGCACGGTGCGCACGCTGGACGGCTCACGGCGCGTGAACACGCCCACCAGCTCCATGTCCTCCTGAAGGGCCACGGCGAGCTCGACGCCGCGTCCCAGGTTCCCGTAGCCGACGATGCCGATCCGGATCGCAGTCATGGTCCTCGTTCTTCTCGTAAGGGTGCCCGCCGCGGGGCGATCGCACCGCCGAGCCTACTGCCGACGACTCCGCCCCCTCTCCGTGCGCCGTCCGTCGGACGCGGTGGCACGTTGCACCGTCCGCGGGTGGCGGCGCAGGATATGGCGCATGATCGTCGCCTTCTCCGTCCAGCCCACCGGTGAGCCCTCCGACCCGAGCGTCCGCCGACGCCTCGCCGACGGCTCCGACAGCGCGAGCGTCCACGACGCCGTCGCCGCGGCCGTGAAGGTCGTCCGCGACTCGGGTCTGCCGACCCGCACCTCCTCGATGTTCACCGAGATCGAGGGCGGCTGGGACGAGGTCATGGACGTCGTCAAGCGCGCGAGCCTCGGGGCCGGCCGCTACGGCTCCCGGCTGTCGCTCGTGCTGAAGGCCGACATCCGTCCCGGCCACGAGGGCGAGCTCGACGGCAAGGTCGAGCGGCTCGAGCAGGCCGTCGAGGCGCTGGACGAGGAACCGGGGGAGCGGCGGTGACCGACGCCGGTGGAACAGACGCCGGACGCGAAGGCGCCGGCCGCGCCCACGCCCAGGACTGGCTCCGTCTCGCCGCGCTGATCGACGACGATCCCGAGCTGCTCGGCACGATGCGCCTCGCCCTCGACGATCCCGCCGCCTACCGGGACCTCCATGCCGATGACCTGCACGTGGATCCGTCGGCCGAGGACGATGACCGTGCGGCCCCGCTGGCGATGTGGACGGTCCTGCTCGACGGCCTCGACGAGTCCTCGGCGCTCGCCTATCTCGACATCGAGGACACGGGCTGCGAGCTCGTCGACGCCCTCGCCGGGGTCCGACCGGCGCTCCGCTGCGGCGCCTGCTTCGAGGACGTCGCCGACGTCGACGACCTCTTCGCCGCGATCCACCGCGCCGAGCAGCTCCTCGCCGGCCACGGATTGCGCCTGCTGCAGCTCCCGGACGACGACGACGAGGCGATCCCGCTGGTCGCCGTCCCGCAGGAGTCCGTCGCGGACATCGTCGCCCTCGCCGAGCACCTCGGCCACGAGGCGATCGTCTTCGCCTGAGGCTCGGGGAGGCGCACCGCGCCGGGAGAGTGCGCAGCGCCGGGAGCGCGCGGTGACGCGAGCGCCCGGCGCCGCCGCACGGCGACCGCTCACACCCGGGCTGCTGCGGCCCGGCGGACGTTCGGGATCAGGGAGAGCGCGAGGATGCCCAGGATGATCGCGGCGATCGCCGCTCCGGTGATGTAGGTCGCCGCGTCGAGGCCGGGGTCCACGCGCGGATCCGGGGGAAGGGCGGAGAGCGCCCCGACGAGGCTCCAGCCGACGTGCAGCACGAGCATCACCCAGAGGCTGCCCATGGCCACCACCACCTGCGCCGCCACGATCCCGAACAGCAGCAGGAAGAGCATCTGCAGCGCGGCGCCGAGCGCCGTCGGCGCCGCCAGGGCGGTCGGCAGGTGCAGGAGCGTCGAGAGCACGGCCGTCACCAGGATCGCCCGCCCGAGGCCCGAGCCCCGCAGCCCGGCGAGGATCAGGCCGCGGAACCAGAGCTCGTCGCTCAGGGCGACCAGGACGGCCATGGCGAGCGCCGCTGCGACGATCCCGCGCGTGGCCGGATGCGCCTGGGCGCCGAACAGGAGCATCGGGAGGCCGACGGCGACCACCGGCAGGCGCGGACCGAGGAGGATGGCGGTGATGGTGCCGTCTCGCCGGCCGCGCAGACCGACCGCATGCGGTCCCTTCCCGCTGCGCCGCACGACCAGGAATCCGAGGCCCGCGCTGATGGCGGCGCAGCCGGCCATGGCGAGCAGCGACCAGGCCGGCCCGGCCCCGACGGCGCGGGTGGCGAGGAACGGGAGCGCGGTCGCGAGCAGCGGGACGAGGGCCATGCCGAGGGCGCGGCGCAGTGCACGTGAGGACGGCGTCGGGGGTGTCGTCGGCGGCTCGGGAGCGAGCGCGGGGAGCGGCTGCTGGGGGATGAGGGGCTCCTGAGGGAGAGGGGAGCGCGAACGCCCCGGGTGCTCGCGATGTCGCGAGCGCCCGGGGCGTTCGGCGGTCCGGCTGACCAGCGGTCCGGCTGACGTCGGCCCGGTGCCGGGATGGGGTCAGCCCTGCTGGTCCAGCAGGCCGTCGCGCAGCGCCGCCGCCATCGTCGGCGTCACCGGGAGGCGGGGAATGATCGTGGCCTGGAAGGCGTGGTAGATGTCGGGCTTGCCCGGCCAGGTCACGCCCTGCGGCTCGTTGTCGGCGTCGAGCTCGTGGAACCACGAGCCGCCGTCGGCGTCCAGCAGATAGGTGGAGATGTACTCCCACCACTGCTCGTAGCGCTCCGCCCACACGGGATCGCCCGTCGCGCGGTAGATCACCGCGGCGGCGCCGACGGCCTCGGCGGCGACCCAGTGCATGCGCTCCTGCGCGACCGGCTTCCCGTCCCAGTCGACGGTGTAGACGAAGCCGGGGGCGCCGTCGAGGCCGAAGGACGCCGCGGACTTCTCCATCAGCGCGGTCGCGGCCTCGAGCATCCACTCGGGCGCCTCGCCGTCGAGGACGATGAGGGCGCCGCGGGCGTGCAGCACGAGGCGCGCCCACTCGATCCAGTGCCCGATCGTCGCGCCGTAGGGGCGGAACGGGTGGTTGGGCTCGTCGCGGTTGTACTCGAGCAGCGGCTGCCAGTCGGTGTCGTAGTGCTCGGGCAGGGACCAGTCGTTGGCGCGTGCGAACTCGTCGATCGCACGGGTCAGGATGCCGACGGCGCGGTCGAGCCAGCGGCGGTCGCCGGTGACGTCGGCCGCGGCCAGCAGCGCCTCGACCGTGTGCATGTTCGCGTTGATCCCGCGGTACTCCTCGCAGTCGGAGAAGGTGCGGTCGAAGGTGTCCACGCTCATGCGGGCGTCCTCGTCGAAGAACCTCCGGTCGAGCACCTCGAGGGCTTCGTCGAGGAGCTCCGCGGCGCCGGGCCGGCCCGCGGCGGTCGCCGAGGCCGCGGCGAGGACCACGAAGGCGTGCGCATAGGCCTGCTTGGTGTCGTCCACCGGCGTGCCGCCGGCGACCGAGGCGAACCAGCCGCCGTGCTCGTCGTCGTGGAAGACCCCGCGCAGCGAGGCGATGCCGTGGTCGGCGAAGCGGCCGAAGTCGGGTCGCCCCATGAGGTGCCCGAGGGCGAAGCAGTGCGTCATGCGGCAGGTGATCCACAGCTCGGCGGGGCGGTCGAGGTCGGGCGCGCCCTCCTCGTCGAGCCAGGCGAAGCCGCCGTCGTCGCGGACCGACTCGGAGCCGAAGACCAGCAGGTCGTCGCCCTCGCCCTCGAGCCAGGTGCGGTGCGCGGGCAGGTCGAGCCAGGCCGTGCGAGAGGGGGCGGAGGTCTCGACGGGCACAGCGGCATCCTCGGCGGCGATCTCGAAGGCGCGGGACGCGGCCTGCGCCTCCGCGGTGGTGGGTCCGGGCTGGTCCACGAGGAGGACCTCGCGGTAGTACTTCAGCTCCTGGATCGACTCGCGGATGTCCGCGAGGGCGCGGTGGCCGCCGTGCTTCGCGGGGATGTTGTAGTAGACCCGCGGGAACCAGCGCTTGGCGAGCTCCTTGAGGCTGGAGACGTCGATCGTGCGGTACGAGAGCCAGTTCGCGAACTCGGGGACGTCGCGGTCCAGGAAGGTGCGGTCGGTGCCCACCGAGTTCCCCGCGAGCGGCGCCTTGCCGGGCTCGGGGCAGAACTTCTTGACGTAGGCGAGGCATTCGGCCTCCGCCTCGGCGAGGGTCATGCCGCCGTCGAGCTCGTCGAGGAGCCCGGAGACGGTATGCATGTTCACCACGAACGGGTCCATGCCCTCGAGGGCCTCGGCCGGGGGCTTGACGACGACGTCGACGCCGTCCCCCAGGATGTTCAGATCGGCGTCGGTCACGAGCACCGCGATCTCGACGAGCGCATCGCGCTGCTTGTCGAGCCCGGTCATCTCGCAATCGACCCAGATGATGCGGTCGCTGATCGCGCGGGAGGAGCTGGAAGTCACCGCCACAGACTATCGCGGGAGCGTCGTCCGGATCGGGCCGCGGCGGGGGTTCCTCGCCCCGGACGCCCCAGAAGTGGTTACCATCTGGTCAGCGTGGCGCCGTCCCGGGCCCGGACTCCGGGCAGGGGAGACGCGCACGGAACCGATGGTGCGTCGAAGGAGTCCGCCATGAACCTCTACTTCCGTCTGCTCCTGCTCATGATCCGCGTGCGGGCGGGCCGGAGCATGAGCCTGTGGGGCACCGCCCGGACGCGGTTCCGCGTGCACCCGGGCGATCTCGACCTGCTGCGGCACATGAACAACGGCCGCTATCTCTCGCTCCTCGACCTCGGACGCATGGACCTCATGCTCCGCTCGGGCTTCTGGAAGCGGATCACGGACGAGGGCTGGTACCCCGTGGTCGCCGGCCAGACGATCACCTACCGCCGCTCCCTCGAGCTGTGGCAGCGCTTCGAGCTCTCGACCCGCGTGCTCGGGTACGACGAGCGCTGGATCTACATGGAGCAGGTCTTCCGCGTCGGGGAGACCGTCCACGCCGACGCGGTCGTCCGCGCCCGATTCCTGCGCCGCGGCGGCGGCTCGGTCGACGTCGACGAGGTGCTCCGTCTCGCCGGGCCCGTCCCCGAGGACCTCGAGCTGCCCGCCTGGGTCGCGGACTGGAACCGGGAGTCCTCCCGCCACAGCCGGGAGCTGTAGGCGGCCGTCGGCTCAGGCCCCGGGCGCGAGGTCCCCGGGCGCGAGCGCACGCAGGCCGACGATCAGCGCCTCCACGCCGAAGCGGAAGTCCTCCTCGTCCGAGCCCGGGCGGCGCGGCGCGTCCGCCCCGTCGTGCGCCCCGTCGTGCGCCCCGTCTTGCGCGCCGTCGTACGCGCTGCTGTGCGCGCCGCCGCGCACGCCGAGGCGCTCGTACTGCACGCGCTGCTGCTCGAGGGAGACGTGCCCGAGCACGAGATGCAGCATGCTCGAGGCGGCGCGATCGGCCATGAGCGCATCGACGCGCTCGCCGTCGAAGGCGCGACGGAGGCGCGCGAGCGAGGGGTTCGCGCCGAGTCCCAGGGCGATGGTGCTCGAGACGACCTCCGCGCTGTCGCGGTGGGCGAGGAGGGCCGCCCGCAGCGCGGCGGCCTCCGACCGCAGGCGCTGATCCCATCCCTCGCCCTCGGCCGGACGGTCGCCCGGCACGGGCGCGAGGGGGACGATCCGGTCGGCGACCCCGGCTAGGAGCGTCTGCTTGTCGGCGAAGTGCCAGTACAGGGCGCTCGGCTGCACTGCGAGCTCAGAGGCGAGGCGACGCATGGTGAGGTCCGCGAGCCCCAGCTCGTCGAGGATCCGCAGCGCGGTGCGGGCGACGTCGTCCTGCGTGAGCTTCGCGGACCGAGGGGACGACGAGGGCGGCGGGGACGGCGGGGACGTCTGCGGGGGCACCTGAGCGAGTCTAGGCGGCGGGGCGGCGCGGCCGCGCGGGGCGCCGTCGGACGCCGTCGGACGGCCTGCGCGGCGGGCCGACGGGGCTGCTACTCTCCTGAACGCCGTTCATTGAACAGTGTTCAGTCCATGCTGTCCGGCGACCGGCTCCCGATCCGCTTCCCCTCAGGAGGACCTGCATGACCAGCTCCGCTCTCGCCCGACCCCGTCTGCACCTCGCCGACGCCCTCCCCGGCGGCCTCGCTCGCGATGCCGTGCTCGTGGTGGGCGGCTCCGCGCTCATCGCCGCGGCCGCGCGCGTCGTCATCCCGCTGCCGTTCACCCCGGTGCCGATCGCGCTCGCGACCCTCGCGGTGCTCGTCGTCGGCGCCTCCCTCGGCCCCGTGCGCGGCGCGCTGAGCGCCCTGCTCTACCTGCTCGTCGGCGCGGCCGGAGCGCCGATCTTCTCCGACGGGCAGAGCGGGCTCGCGCTGCCGACCTTCGGGTACATCGTCGGCTACGTGATCGCCGCGGCGCTCGTCGGCCGCCTCGCCGGGCACGGCGCCGAGCGCCGCTGGCTGCCGACCCTCGGGCTCGGCGCGCTGGGCACGCTCGCCCTCTACGTGTGCGGGGTGCCGTGGCTCGCGCTCTCGCTCGACATCGGTCTCGGCCGGGCGATCCTGCTCGGCGTCGTCCCCTTCCTGCTCGGCGACCTCGTGAAGATCCTGATCCTCGGCGCCCTGCTGCCCTCGGCCTGGCGGCTCGTCGGCGCAACCGGCGCGACCGGCGCGAAGACGACGGCGGCGGACGCGACGGGGACCGGACGCTGATGCGCTGGCATGCGCTCGTCGACCGGATCGCCGATGGCCATCGGATCGAGGAGGCGGAGGCCCTCGCGGCGCTCCGCGTCGCCGACGAGGAGCTCCTGGATCTCGTCGCCGCGGCCTCGCGCCTGCGCCGTGCCGCCTTCGGGGACCAGGTCACGCTGAACTACCTGGTCAGCCTCAAGAGCGGACTGTGTCCCGAGGACTGCGGCTACTGCTCCCAGGCCTTCGGCTCGGCCGCTCCGATCCTCAAGTACAGCTGGCTGGATCCGGAGGAGGCCGTCCGGCAGGCGCAGGCGGGCATCGCCGGCGGCGCCGCCCGCGTCTGCCTCGTGGCGAGCGGCCGCGGGCCCATGGACCGCGACGTCGAGCGCGTCGCCGGGATCGCCACGGCGCTCAAGGAGCAGCATCCGGGCGTCGAGGTGTGCGCCTGCCTGGGCCTGCTCGGCGACGGCCAGGCGGAGCGGCTGGTGGAGGCGGGCGTCGACGCCTACAACCACAACATCAACACCGCCGAGTCCCATCACGAGCAGATCGTGCGCACCCACACCTACGCCGACCGCATCGCCACGATCGACCGGGCGAAGCAGGCGGGGGCCTCGCCCTGCAGCGGGCTGATCGTGGGGATGGGGGAGAGCGACGAGCAGGTCGTCGAGGCGCTCCTGGCGCTGCGCGACCTCGAGGTGGACTCCCTGCCGATCAACTTCCTGGTCCCCTTCGACGGCACCCCGATGCAGGGCCGGTGGACGCTGACCCCCGGGCGCTGCCTGCGGATCGTCGCCCTCGCCCGCCTCGTGCATCCGTGCACCGAGATCCGCCTCGCGGGCGGGCGCGAGCTGCATCTGCGCGGCCTCCAGGGGCTCGCCCTGCATCTCGCGAACTCGATCTTCCTCGGGGACTACCTCACGGCCGAGGGGCAGGCCGCCACGGCCGATCTCGAGCTGATCCGCGATGCCGGCTTCGTGCCGCGCGACCCGTCGGCGGCCGGCCGTCCGCACGGCACCGAGGCGGCCGACGGGACGGGGCCGACGGTCCGGCGCCGCGGCGCCGGGACCGGCGAGGCGGCCAACGCCTGAGCGCCGGCGGCCGACGTCTGACCGGAGGCGCCGACGCCGGAGAGATGACGCTGATGACGGCGCTCGCGCGGCGCGGTCCGAAGAAGGAGGCACTCGCGGTGCCTCCCTCGCTCGGAGCGCGCCGCGTACTGTCGGGGAATGGACGATATCCGACGAGAGGTGCGGGAGTTCCTGAGCTCCCGGCGGGCGCGCATCACGCCCGATCAGGCAGGGTTGCCCGCATACGGGGGCAACCGTCGCGTCCCCGGGCTGCGCCGCGAGGAGGTCGCGATGCTCGCCGGAGTGTCGGTCGACTACTACGTGCGCCTGGAGCGGGGGAACCTCGCGGGCGCCTCGGAGAGCGTGCTGGACGCGCTCAGCAGCACGCTGCAGCTCGACGACGCCGAACGGGAGCACCTGTTCGACCTCGCCCGCGCCTCCGGCCCGTCGACGCGCCGACGGCGATCCTCCGTCGGCGGGGTCCGGCCGGCCGTGCAGCAGGTCCTCGACGCGATCGACACCCCCGCCTGGGTCCGCAACGGGCGCTTCGACGTCATCGCCATGAACGCCTCGGCCCGAGCGCTGTACTCGCCGCTGTTCGAGGACCCGCGCCGTCCCCTCAACACCGCCCGCTTCGCCTACCTGAGCCCGCGGGCACGGGACTTCTTCCGCGACTACGACCAGATCGTCAACGACTCCGCCGCGATGCTGCGCATGGAGGCCGGGCGCACGCCCCATGACCCCGATCTGATCCAGCTCATCGGCGAGCTCTCCACGCAGAGCGAGCTCTTCCGCGAGCGCTGGGCGTCGCAGGACGTGAAGCTCCACCGCAGCGGACGCAAGCGTCTGCACCACCCCGTCGTCGGCGATCTGGACCTCGACTACGAGGCGATGGAGCTGCCGAACGAGCCGACGTACGTGCTGAACGTGTACACGGCGCCGGCGGGGAGCCCGTCGGCCGACGCCCTGCGCATGCTCGCCTCCTGGGCCGCCACGCAGGAGGCGGCCGACGGCGCGGACGCGAACGGCACTTCCGCGAGAGGCACTGCCGCCGACGGGGTCGCAGCGGCCGAGCCGTCCGACGGCATCACCACCTGACGAGGACGCAGCCGAGGAACGACCTCGCGAGGACCGACCTCGCGAGGCGCGAGGCGCGAGGCGCGACCTCCTGCGGACGATGCCGAGGCCCCGTCCCTCCCGATCGGGAGGGACGGGGCCTCGGCGCATTCAGCGTCTCCGGCCTTCCTGTCGGGCCCCGCTGAGACGCACAGCCGTCCTGCAGTGCTCAGGCCGCGCGGCGACGCTCCCTCAGCTCATGCGGGAGGATGAGCGCCGCGGAGACGATCAGGCTGAGCAGCAGCAGCGCGCTCGCTGCGGTGAAGGCGGCGGATGCCTCGGCGGAGACCGCCGCGGCGGCATCCGGGCCGGCCTCCGCGAAGGCCGGTGCCGAGACGGCGACCAGGAGCGCGAGCCCGAGGGCGATGCCCAGCTGGTGGAAGGTGTTCACCAGGCCCGAGGCGGCCCCGGCGTCGGCCGCCGAGGCGCCGACGATCCCGGCCGAGGTGAGCGGGGCGAAGACGAGCCCCTGGCCCAGACCGATCACCACCATCGGCAGCGCGACGCCCGTGAGGTAGTCGGTGCTGGGGGAGACCTGCGCGAGCCAGAGCATGCCGGCGAGCGTCAGGGCGATGCCGACCAGCAGGGGCCGCGCCTCACCCGCCCACAGGGCGATCCGCGGGACGAGGAGCGCCACGACGAAGTTCACGAGGGTCATCGGGAAGAACGCGAGACCCGCCTGCAGCGGGTTCAAACCGAGGACCTCCTGCAGGTACTGCGTGCCGAAGAAGAAGAACCCGATCATCGCGCCCATGTAGGCCATGCGGCCCAGATAGCCGCCCACCCGCACCGGGTGCGCGAACAGCCGCAGCGGCATGATCGGCTGCGCGGCCGAGCGCTCGTTCAGGACCAGGGCGACCAGCATCGCCGCCCCCACGAGGAAGGAGAGGAGGGTCGTCGGGGAGGTCCAGGACGCCTCCGAGGCGTGGAGCATCCCGAAGATGAGCGCCCCCATCCCCAGCGTCGCGGTGAGCGCCCCGATGAGGTCGAAGCCGCCGGGTCGGCGCTCCGAGGTCGGCAGATAGCGCGGGGCGAGGGCGATCATCGCGATCCCGACCGGGACGTTGAGGAAGAAGCCCGCGCGCCAGCTCAGCCAGTGCGCGGCGGCGCCCCCGATGAGCAGGCCGAGGCTCGCGCCGATGCCCGCCGTCGCGCCGTACAGCGCGACCGCGCGGGAGCGCGCCGGACCGGGCGGGAAGGACGCGGTCAGCAGCGACAGCGAGGCCGGGGCGATGATCGCCGCACCGATCCCCTGGAGGGCGCGGGCGCCGATGATCCACCAGGCGGAGCCGGCGAGGCCGATCAGCAGCGAGGCGAGGACGAAGACGACGAGGCCGAGGATGAAGACGGGCCGTCGGCCGAAGAGGTCGCCGGCGCGGGCGCCGAGGAGCAGCAGCCCGCCGAAGACGAGCGTGTAGGCGTCCTGCACCCAGGACAGCTCGGCACGGCTGAGGCCGAGATCGGCCTGGAGGCTCGGCAGCGCGGTGAAGATGACCGAGTTGTCGAGCAGGATCATGAAGTAGCTGACCAGGATGATGGTCAGGATCGCGGCCTGATGCGGCACGCGCGGCGGGGGAGTCGGCATGCACCCAGCACACCCCTGTTCCCGTGCGGGCGGCAGATGCTGCTCTTCCCGGTACTGCCAGAGCCTCCCTCCTGCCCTGCGACGGCTCTAGCGTCGAGGCATGACCACCACCGCATTCGCTCTGAACAACGGGGTCGAGATCCCCGCCGTCGGATTCGGCGTCTTCCAGACGCCGCCCGAGGAGACCCGCATCGCCGTCGCCGAGGCCCTCCGCGCCGGCTACCGCCACATCGACACGGCCGCCGCCTACGGCAACGAGCGGGGCGTCGGCGAGGCGATCGCGGCCTCCGGCATCCCGCGGGACGAGATCTTCCTCGAGACGAAGATCTGGATCAGCGACTACGGCTACGACGAGACGCTGCACGCCTACGAGAAGGCCGTCGGCAAGCTGGGCGTCGAGCAGATCGACCTGCTGATCCTCCATCAGCCGCTCACCGTCGACTTCGAGCGCACCATCGGCGCCTACAAGGCGCTCGAGACGCTCCTGGCCGACGGACGGGTCCGCGCGATCGGCGTCAGCAACTTCATGGTCGAGGATCTGCGCCGGCTCCTGGACCGCACCGACGTCGTCCCCGCGCTCAACCAGATCGAGATCCACCCGTACTTCCAGCAGAAGGAGGTTGTGGCCCTCGGACGCGAGCACGGGATCCTCCCGCAGGCCTGGTCCCCGATCGGCGGTGTCGTCGACTACGCCGGCGGTGCGGGAAGCCCCCTGCACGACGAGCGCATCGCCGCGATCGCGGCCGCGCACGGCAGGACCCCGGCCCAGGTCATGCTCCGCTGGCATGTGCAGAAGGGCGTCCAGGCGATCCCGAAGTCGGTCCGCCCCGAGCGCATCGCCGAGAACCTCGACGTGCTCGGCTTCGAGCTCACCGAGGACGAGATCGCGACGATCGACGGACTCGACACGGGCGTGCGCAGCGGCCCCGAGCCCGCGTCCCTCACGCTCGAGAACTATGGGATGCCGATCCCCGAGGCCTGAGGCGCCTCAGCCTGAGGATCGAGGCGCGTCGGCCGGGACCCCCGGAACAACTGGGACACCCGGGACCCGGGTCCCAGGGCCCGCGGTCGGCGCCGCCAGTGCTCAGCGGATCAGCCCGGTCCGATATGCGTGGACCACGGCCTGGACCCGGTCGCGCAGCTGGAGCTTCGCGAGGATGCGCGAGACGTGCGTCTTCACGGTCTCGCTGCTGAGCACGAGCCGATCGGCGATCTCCCGGTTGGAGAGGCCCTCGGCGACCAGGCGCAGGACCTCGAGCTCGCGCGCGGTCAGCGGATCCGCCCGGACGGCGTCGGCCGACGGGCGGATCCGCTGCGCGTAGCGGCCGACGAGCGCGCGCGTGACCTCGGGGGCGAGGAGCGAGGAGCCCGCGGCGACGGTGCGGATCGCGTGGAGGAGCTGGTCGGCGGGAGCGTCCTTCAGCATGAAGCCGCTCGCCCCGGCGCGCAGCGCCTCGTAGACGTTCTCGTCGAGGTCGAAGGTGGTCACCACCAGCACCGTGATCGGGTCCTCGACGCCCTCGCCGGCGAGCAGCGCGGTCGCCCGGATCCCGTCCATGATCGGCATGCGCACATCCATGACGACGACGTCGGGACGGGTGCGGCGCGCGAGCTCGACGGCACGCCGCCCGTCTCCGCAGTCGCCGACGACCTCGAGGTCGCTCTGGGCGCCGATGATCGTGGAGAAGCCGGTGCGGATCAGCGGCTGGTCGTCGCACACGAGGACGCGGATCGGTGCGACGGTCATGCGGGCGGGGCGATGTCGGTCGTGGGGATCCGGGTCGTGGGGATCAGGGCGTGTACGGCGAAGCCGCCGTCCGGGAGCGGGCCCGCCTCGCAGCGGCCGCCGAGCGCCTCGACGCGTTCGCGCAGCCCGATGAGCCCGCGACCGGAGCCGACGAGGCCCGGTCCCGCAGCGGGACGGTCCGATGCCCGGGCCGTGCGCATCCCCTCGGTCGTGATCCTCACGTCGACCTCCTCCTCGCGAGCGCGGATGCTCACCGCGGTGGGGGAGCCGGCGGCGTGCTTGAGCGCGTTCGTCAGCGACTCCTGGACCACACGATAGGCCGTCAGGGAGGCCGCCTCGGGGATCCGTCCGGCGCTCCCGGGGAGATCCAGATCGACCGGCTGCCCGGCGCGACGGGCCTGCTCGACGAGCTCGGGGATGTCCGCGACAGTCGGCAGCGTGGTGCGGACGCCTGGCCCGGACGCACCCAGGACCTGCAGGAGCGTGCGCAGGTCCGCGGAGGCGAGCCGGCCCGTGTCCGCGATCGCGGCGAGGGACTCCTCGAGAGCCTCAGGCGCGGTGACGAGCCAGCGGGCGGCCTGCGCCTGCACGACCATCGCCGTCACATGATGGGAGACCACGTCGTGCAGCTCCCGCGCCAGCCTCGCGCGCTCCTGCGCGCGGGCCTGCTCCGCCTCGCGTCGGACACGCTCCTCCTCCGCGAGCCGGTGGGAGCGCAGCCGCGACCCGGTGACCCAGAACAGCACCATCAGGAGGAAGAAGGTCAGGAATCCTGTCGTGCCCTCGGCGGACCCGCGGGCGATCAGCGCGAGTACCAGGGCGAGATACGAGACGGCCAGTCCTGCCGCCGTCCAGCGTCGACGGCGGTCGAGGTGGATGCCGGTGCTGAGCAGCGCGATCGTGATCGCGGCGCCGGAGACCAGGTGGTAGGAGAGCAGCTGGTCGACGGCGAAGCCGGTGGAGACCAGCACGAGGCTCACGAGCGGCCACCGCCGGCGCAGGGCGAGCGGAAGGCATTCGAGCGCGGCCGCGAGGACCGCGAGGAGATCGAGCGGGCGCGGAGGAAGATCCCCCAGCTGCGAGCCGTACACCTGGAGAGCCGGGGTGAAGGCGGCGACCAGGAGCAGCAGCCCCGGGACCAGATCGCGCAGGGCCTCGGGGAGGCGCAGCCAGCGGCCGCGCGCCCGCTCGAGGATGCTCACCGGGCCGCAGCTTCGAGGGCGACGGCGCGGGAGGCCTCGCGGGCACCGCGCATCGGGACGATCCGTCCGCGCCGATGGGCGATGACGAGCAGGACGATCGTGGCCGCCACGCAGAGGGCCACGGAGACCATGCTGGCCTCGGGCCCGAAGGCGCCGCCGGTGAGGGCCGTGGGCCCGGAGACGCTCGAGCTCAGCAGGCCGGAGGACGGACCGTTCCCGGAGACCGCGGTGCTGAAGATCCCGGACTCCGCGAGGTTCCAGCCCAGGTGGAGACCGATGGGCAGCCACAGCCGACGGGTCGCGATCCAGGCCGCACCGAGCATGCCGCCTGCCTCGATCATGATCGCGATCGCTCCCCACAGGGTCGCATCGGGGTTCAGGAGGTGCATGAGACCGAAGAGCGCGCCGGTCCCGACGAGCGCGATCCAGGTGCCGAACCGTCGTTCGATATGGCGGAACAGGACACCGCGGAACATCAGCTCCTCCCTCACCGCCCCCAGCGCCATGGACCCGGTGAACCAGAGCAGGCCGCTGACGGAGCCGAGGCCGTCGACCTGGTACCCGCCGAGGAGGGCGATGATGCCGATCGCGAGGGCGAACAGCGCCATCCCGCCCAGGACCCCGGCCCCGGTGGTGCGGCCGATGCCGGGCGGACCCAGCTCGTCGACGGTGCGGCCCTCGCTCCAGGCGACGACCCTGCGGTAGACGAGGATCGTCGCGACGGCGAGCACAGGGCCCAGGACGAGGGTCAGGGCGGGGCTGCCCGCGACGAGCCCCAGGACGGCGCTTCCGAGAACCCAGAGCGCGAGGACGGTGAGGATCTGCCAGAGGATGGTGAGCTTCGTGAACTCCGTGGGCTTCTTCATGGCACCGACAGTATGGAGCCGAGGAGCGGAGCACATCGCCCAGGGGAGCGCGATCGGGTGTCCCCTGATCGGGGGATGGAGGACGGGAAGGAGCTGACCCCTCCCTGGGAGTCCGGAATCCTGCTGGAGGCGTCCCGCTCGGCGAGCAAAGTGGTCACCAAAGTGGTCACGACACCCCGAAAATGCCGCCCCAGGGCTGTCTGATCGAACATAACCCCTGGTCAGAGTGCCCCCAGCAGGACTCGAACCTGCAACCTACGGATTAGAAGGCCGTTGCTCTATCCATTGAGCTATGGAGGCGTGCGATCCGCGTCGCGCTCGCCGGCGGACCGGGGCGCGGGAGGGACCGACCGCAGACAAGTGTAGTCGCTGCCGCGATGGTGCCGTCCGCGCCATGGGACCAGCGCGTTCGGCGGCATCGGCGCCCGGCCGGATCAGCGCCCGTGATGGCGCAGGCTCCGGGGCGAGCGGGCGAAGCCGGCCTCGAGCAGTGCGGCGACGGCGCCGCGGACGGAGGCGGGCTGCTCGCGCTCGGGGGCCGTGACCGGCACGCCGTCGATCCTCTCGATGCCGACGCGGCCGAGGCGTCCGTCGTCGGCCGCCGCGGCCAGAGTGCGTGCGGCGGCGGTCCGTGCGGAGGCATCCGATCCCGCCCACCAGGAGAGGGTGCGGCCGCCCCGCTCGAGATGGGCGAGCGCACGGCCGTCCTCCGAGATCACCGTGTGGGCGCCGGTGCGGCGCTGCGGCCGGGGCGCCTCGTCGGTCGCCGGGGCGGGCCAGGGCAGGATCGTGCCGAACGGCGAGGCGGGGTCGACGGCGGAGAGGACCACCGCGGCGGGCACTCCTGCACCGCCTGCACCGCCTGCACCGGCCGTTCCCTCGGCACCGGACGCCCGCAGCCGGTCGACGGCCGCGGCCTGCCCGAACTGCGCGGCGCCGAGCCCTTCGACGAAGTAGCCGCGACGCACGGAGCCCGCGTCCTCGAGGTCCGCGAGATCGCGGAACACGGAGGACCAGCCGCCGGCCAGGCCCTCGGCGGCGACGGCGCCGCGGGTCAGGAGCCCGTGCCGATCGACCATGAGAGCGACCCGGGCGGCGCGGCGCACCGCCGGATCCACGGGATCCACGCGCACCGCCCGCCAGCGGCCGTTGGCCGTCGGCCCCGCGACGGCCGCGGAGACCGTGCCCTGCTCGTCGGCGCGCAGCAGCGCCGCGGAGAGCCGTGCCGCGCCCCGTCGGCCGCGTCCGGCGCGCGAGGACGCACGACGCCGCGGAGCGCCCGCGGCGGCGGCACCGGGCGCGAGCAGGACCGCGGCGGTGTCGACGCTCGCGAGCCCCGCGAGCGCGAGCTCGGACAGCGCCTCGGCGACCTCGGCGAGCGAGACCTGGCCGCCACCGCCGCTGCCGCCACCGCCGCCGCGCAGGGCCGCTGCGAGGTCCGTCGGACGCACCGGCCCGGGCGACTCCCGCAGCAGAGCGAGGACCGCCTGCGCGGTCGACCCGGGAGCGAGAGCGGCGGCGGCGCCGGTCAGCTCCTCGGCATCGAGGCCCAGGGCGAGGGCGTCCGCGAGATGCAGGCGCACCGGGGCACCCGCGAGCGCGCCGCCCGGAGCACCGTGCAGAGTCAGCAGGATCTCCTCGCGGGCCAGGGCCTCCTCGAGCAGCCGCGGCGCCGCCCGTCCCAGCCGCACCGGCAGCAGGTCCTGCAGCCAGACGCCGATGGGTGCCTCGATGCCCGTGAGCTGGTCGACGACATCGGCGAGGGCGTCGAGATCGGAGCCGTCGTCGGCCGCGGGACGGCCCGGCCCGACGGGCGATCCGCCGGCGGGTGATCCGCCGACGGGTCGGGGATCGATGCCGTGCCAGGACAGCGTGAAGCGGACGAAGTCCTCCGCCGGCACCGGCGCGATGTCCTTCCGCGCGGCCGCGAGGGACGTCCGACGGATGCGCCGCAGCACCTCCGCATCCACCCATTCCTCCTGGTCGCGTCCCGGGAGGAAGGCACCGCGGGCGAGGATCCGACGGGCCGACAGCTCCGCGAGCGCCGCCCGGCAGGCCGACGGCGGCAGCGGCAGCTCCGCGGCCGGCTCCTCGGCCGTGAAGGGTCCGCGGGACCGGGCCCAGCGGGCGAGGACCTGCACCGCGGCATCGTCGACCGGCTCGAGCAGCGCCGCGGTGATCGGCGAGCCGGGGCCGCCGGCGCCGGGCGGCAGCACCTGCTCTCCGGCCGCGTCCCGCCAGAGCCCCGCCTCCTCGACGAGCGCCAGGTGCTCCTCGTCGTGCCAGCGCAGCCGGATCGCCCGGCCCGCGTCCTCGAGCGCGGCGATCGCGGCACCGGCGGCGTCCGCAGGAGGAATCCCCGACGAGGCGTCCGTCGGCGCGGACAGCGGGGCGAAGCGGGCGCGGATGCGCCCCTCGGTCAGCGGTCCGAGGCGGCGCAGCGCATCCGCGAGGTCCTCGGCGTCCCGGATCCTTCGCTCGGGGCTCAGCAGCTGCGCGTCGGCCGAGATCCGCGCGATCGCCTCCGGCAGCAGCAGCTCCCGCAGCGAGACCGTCCCCAGCAGCTCCTGCAGGACGGTCTGGTCCAGGGTCAGCGCCGCAGTGCGGCGCTCCGCGAGGGGAGCATCGCCGTCGTAGATGAAGCTGCCCTCGAAGCCGAACATCACGGCCCGGGCGATGGGGGAGGGCTGGTCGACGTCGACCACGTCCACCCCGATGCGGTCCGCCGCGAGATCGGCCATGAGAGCGCTCAGCGCCGCGAGGTCGTACTCGTCCTGCAGGCACTCGCGGGCGGCCTCGAGCATCATCGGGAAGTCCGGATGCTCGCGCGCCGCATCCAGCAGCGTCGCGGAGCGCTGCCGCTGCTGCCACAGGGGAGCACGGGCGGTGGGGATCCGTCGCGGCAGCAGCAGCGCGCGCGCCGAGCATTCCCGGAAGCGGGCCGCGAACAGCGCGGAAGCGCCCACCAGATGCCGCACCTGATCCTCGATCGCCTCGGGGGCGAACAGCACGAGGGAGGCGTCCGGCGCCTCGCCGCCCTGCGGGACCCGCAGCACGATCCCGTCGTCGGACGCGACCACCTGGACCTGCGCGCCCATGCCCTCGCGCAGCCGGTCCGCGATCGCGAGCGCCCACGGCCCGTTCACCCGGCGCCCCAGCGGGTTGTGCACCACGACGCGCCAGTCGCCGAGATCGTCGACGAAGCGCTCGACGAGCAGCCGCGCGGCCCCCGGCAGGACGCCCGTCGCCATCGTCTGCCGTTCGATCAGCAGATGCACCTGCGCACGGGCGTTCTCGTCCAGCCCCAGCTCCACCAGGCCCCGCTCGCGCTCGCCGGGATCCTGGGCGGAGAGCTCGTCGAGATGGCGGGCGATCGCGCGCCCCAGCTCCGCCGGCCGGGAGGCCGAGTCCCCGTGCCAGAAGGGGATGCGCCCGGCGAACCCGGGAGCGGGGGAGACCGTCACCCGCTCATGCGTGATCTCCTCGACCCGCCAGCTCGAGGTGCCCAGCGTGATCACATCCCCGCGCCGGGTCTCGTAGACCATCTCCTCGTCGAGCTCACCGACCCGACGGGCCTGCTCCTCCCCGGCGGCGAGCAGCACCGGGAACAGGCCCCGATCGGGGATCGTGCCCGCATTGGTCACCACGAGGCGCTGCACGCCGGGCCGAGCGGTGAGGGTCCCGGCCTCCCCGCGGGCGCGGTCGCGCACGAGCCGCGGGCGCAGGTCGGCGAAGGACGTCGAGGGATACCGGCCCGTGAGCATGTCGATCACGGCGTCGAAGCCGCTGCGGGGCAGGTCCCGGTACGGGCCGGTGGAGCGCACGAGCGCGAACCACCCCTCGACGTCGAGGTCCTCGAGGGCCGTGGCCGAGAGCGTGTGCTGGGCGAGCACGTCGAGCGCGTTCGCCGGGATCCGCAGCGGCTCCAGACGGCCCGCGCGGGCCTCCCGCAGCATCAGCGCGGCATGCACGACGTCCAGCGGATGCAGCGGATGGATGCGTCCGCGGGAGACGTCGCCGACGCCGTGCCCGGCGCGCCCGACCCGCTGCAGCAGGGACGCGATCGTGAACGGCGAGCTGATCTGCAGCACCTCGTCGACGGCGCCCATGTCGATGCCGAGCTCGAGGGTCGAGGTCGCGACCACGCAGCGCAGCGCGCCGTCCTTCAGCAGCGCCTCGGTCTCCAGACGCCGCTCCTTGGACATGGAGCCGTGGTGCACGCGCGCGATGTCCGTCGCGGCGCGCGCATCGTCGGCCGCGGCGCGTGCGTCGTCGGTCGCGGTGCGGCGCCGGTGCAGATGGTTCAGCCGGTCCGTCAGGCGCTCAGCCTGCCGACGCGAGTCGCAGAAGACGATCGTCGAGCGATGGCGCTCGACGGCGTCCAGCACCGCCCGCTCGACATGCGGCCACAGGGCCCCGTCGACGGCCTCGTCGTCGACCGCGTCGGGCGGCGGGGTCACCTCGTCCATATCGGGGACGGGCACCGTCACCCCGAGGTCCCAGCGCTTGGTGCCCGCGGGCGCGACGATCCGGGCGCTCGTGCCCGCGGGCACGAGGAAGCGGGCGATCTCCTCCGGCGGCTCGACAGTCGCCGACAGCCCCAGGCGCTGGGGCCGCGGGCCGACGACGAGCGCGTCCAGGCGCGCGAGGGACAGCGCCAGGTGGACGCCGCGCTTCGAGCCCGCGATCGCATGCACCTCGTCGACGATCACCGTCCGCACCTGGGAGAGGGTCTCCCGGGCGGCGGAGGTCAGCATGAGGAACAGCGACTCCGGCGTCGTGATCAGCACGTCCGGAGGATGCGCGATCAGACGGCGCCGCTCCGCCGGGGTCGTGTCCCCCGAGCGCACGCCGACGCTCACCGCCCGCACCGCGTCCCCGCGCTCCGCCGCGCGCGCCGCGATCCCCTCGAGCGGACGACGCAGGTTCTTCTCCACGTCCACGCCGAGCGCCTTCATCGGCGAGATGTACAGGACCGTCGTCCTCTCGGCTCTCCGCGCGGCCATGCCGTCGGCGTCGTCATCGGCCGGGAAGAGGAGCCCGTCGATCGCGCGCAGGAACGCCGCGAGCGTCTTCCCGGAGCCGGTCGGGGCGATGACCAGCGCGTCCTCGCCCGCAGCGAGGGCCGACCAGGTGCCGATCTGCACCGGCGTGGGCGCGCCCAGGCTCCGGGCGAACCACTCGCGGGTCGCCGGGTGCAGGGCGGCGGGCATCGCGCCGGTGCTCTCCTCGCTCACCGCTCCATTCTCGCCCGACGGGCCGACGGGCGGGCGGCCGACCGGCGGTGTGGGCGACGGGCCGTCCTTCGGATTCGGCTCCCCGCGGACGGACAGGGCTCGTCCACGCCGTTCCCGGGCGAAGGATGACAGGATGGACGAGGCGCGCCTCCTCGCGGGGCGCACGGACACATCGGACCGATGAAGGGACATGCCATGGCGGACTACACGCTTCCCGAGCTGGATTACGACTACGGGGCGCTCGCTCCC
>NZ_JBSYXB010000014.1:0-27607 GCF_054114245.1 Brachybacterium netajii (SeqCode)
CTGGGACCGTGGTTCCCGGGGCGCTCCTGCATCGTTCAGAGGTAGGCGCGGACCTTCTGGAAGAGGTCCGGGTAGTGCGCCTCGAGGCGCACCGTCCCGATCCGCAGGCCGACGAGGAAGACGACGGCGCCGACGAGGAGCGAGACGATCCCGGCGATCAGCTGGATCAGCAGGCTCCCGGAGAGCACGCCCCACACCGCGAGCCCCGCGGCCGGCAGCTGCGGCACCGCCAGCACGGCCATCGTCAGGCCCATGTTGAGCATCGCGTTCGAGCTCGAGGCGGACTTGTCCTTCATCGGGTTCGTGCCCGGGGGCGCGGTCGGATACGGCATCAGCGTGCCGATCACGACGGAGGCGCCCCAGCCGGTGACCTGCACCCCCAGGGCGCACATCACCGTGAGCGGGATCAGCTCCGGCACCCCGTAGACGATCGGCACGACGATCGTGAACAGCACCGTCACCGGCACCATCAGCAGGGCCATGGCCGCCACGCGGCCCAGCAGGTTCGCGCGCGCCGGCAGGCTCGCGGTGATGTTGACCCAGCCGGACGGCCCGTCGAAGCCGATCTCGTTGCACACGGTGATGCCCATGAACCCGCACATCACGATCACCATCGCCAGCATCATCGGCCGGGACTCCGGGAGCATCAGGCCCATCGCCAGGAAGAACACGATCACGACCGGGTAGATGCCGATCGCGGCCAGATAGCGGGTGTCGCGGCGCCAGTAGCGCAGGGACCGGCCCATCACGGCGCCGACGGCGTTCGACGGGACGAAGCGGGGGACCAGCGCCGTCACCTTCGTGCTGCCCGACGACGCATCGCCGACGAGCGCCGAGGTCAGCGACGTATCGAGCGAGCGTCGCCACCACAGCCACACGACCACGACGGTCGCGGCGGTGATCAGCGCCCGCAGGAGCGCCGTCAGCAGATGCCCCTCGGCGACGTCCATCGGGATCGAGAAGGGTGCGCCGACGGGCGTCCAGGTCAGCACGGCGATCGCGGTGCGGACCCAGCCCAGGAGCGCCTGGGCGTCGATGTCGGTGATCTTCTGCATCCCCAGCGAGAAGCCGTAGACGACCACGAGGAACAGGATCATGCCGATCACGCCGCCGAGCTCGCGCCCGGTGCGGGAGCTCGCCCGGCTCGCGGAATGCGCGAAGGCGGCGCGGGGCAGCAGCAGGCACAGGCCGACGCCGACGGCGTTCGCCGGCAGGAGCACCAGCAGGGCGAGGACGACCGGCAGGATCCCGCTGCCGAAGACCAGCAGCCAGATCACCTCGAAGACCGTCGCGATCGCGACGGCGACCATCGTCAGCAGCGACGGCAGGGAGATCGCGGCGGCCGCGAACATGCCCGGCTGCAGCTCCCGGGCGCTGCGCGGATAGGGCGCGAAGGCGCGGGCGTCGAGGGTGTCGTCCATCCCGAAGGCGACCAGCGGGATCAGCAGCCAGGCCAGCACCGCGACGGTCCCCAGCCCCCGCACGATCAGCGGGAAGGCCTCGCCCTCGCCGCTCCAGACGGTCGCCGTCAGCATGGCGAAGAAGAGGCCGACGAGCCCGCCGAGCGCATAGAGCACGCCGATGCTCGTGCCGACGATCTTCCCGACGTTCTTGCGATAGGACCGCTTCCACAGCGTCCACTTCAGGCGCACCAGGCCGCGGGCGAGCTCGCGCGAGGAGACGGCTCCGCGGCGGACGTCGTCGGCGCTCGCCGCGGCGGTCGCGGTGTGCTCGCTGCTCAGGACTCCAGCCACGACAGGCTCCCCTCCGCGACGCGGCCGCCGCCGACGAGGTCGATGAACCGCTGCACGAGGCTGCCGCCCTGGCGGACCTCGTCGAGGGTGCCGGCGGCCAGCAGGCGCCCCTCCCCGATGACGGCGACGTGCGAGCACAGGCCCTCGACGAGCTCCATCACGTGGCTGGACAGCACGACGGTGCCGCCGCCGCCGACGTAGGCGGTGAGGATCGAACGGATCACCTGCGCGGAGACCGGGTCGACGGCCTCGAGCGGCTCGTCGAGCACGAGGACCCGCGGCGCATGCACGAGGGCGCAGGCCAGCAGGATCTTCTTGGTCATGCCGGCGGAGTAGTCGACGACGAGCTTGCCGTCCTCCCCGGCGAGGTCGAGGGCGTCCAGCAGCGACTGGCTGCGCTCCTCGACGACAGCGGCGTCCATGCCGCGGATGAGGCCGACGTAGGTCAGCAGCTCGCGTCCGGTGAGGCGGTCGAAGGTCCGCAGCCCGTCGGCGAGGACGCCGAGATGGGCCTTGGCGCGCTCGGGCTCCCGCCACATGTCGACGCCAAGCACATGCGAGGTGCCGTCGGTCGGACGCAACATGCCGGTCGCCATCGACAGCGTGGTCGTCTTGCCGGCGCCGTTGGGGCCGACGATGCCGTAGAAGGAGCCCCGCGGCACGTCGAGCGAGAGGCCGTGGACGACCTCGGCGTCGCCGAAGGACTTCCGCAGCCCGCGGATCGACAGGGCGGCGTCCTCGTCGACCGCGGCCGAGGAGGGGAGGGGCTCGGAGGACGGCGCGGACGTCGGTGCGGGCGCGGACGTCGGTGCGGGTGCGGGGAAGTGCGCGGAGGAGGGCGGGGCGAAGGCGGGATCGGCGCTGGACATGAGCCCACGCTAGAGCGGTGCGAGCGACCTCCCCATACCCAGCCGGTTAGCGGTGCATCCGACCTTCGTCGGTTCCTGGGAGTCCCGGACGTTCCGGATGTCCGTGCGTCCCCGCGCCTCCCCGCGGGGTTTCCCCCGGCCGCTAGAGTGAGCGGGTCACCGCCCGGAGCGACGGAAGAAGGAACCCAGATGGCGAAGCTGCGACCTCAACCGCGCGCGATACCGCAGCCCCAGGAGGTGGAGGAGATCCCCCTCGGCGTGCGCCGTCTGGCCGCGTGGTCGTGGCGACTGATCGTGATCGTCGCCGGCGGGGCGCTCGTGCTGTGGGCCGTCTCCCAGGTCGCCTCGATCGTGATCCCCGTGCTCCTCGCGATCCTCGTGACCGTGCTGCTGACGCCGCTGGTCCAGGTCCTCACCCGCTACACCTTCCTGGGACGCGGCGCGGCGAGCGGGATCGCGCTGCTGGGCCTGATCCTCGTGATCGCGGGCATGTTCACCCTCGCCGGCCGACAGCTCATCGCCCAGTGGGCCGACATCCAGAGCAAGGCCGTCGACGGCTTCCAGTCCCTGCTGACCTGGGTGACGGAGACGTTCAGCATCGACGCCCCGATGATGGACGACGCGATCGACGAGGGCCTCGCGCAGCTCCAGGCCAATGCGGATGCGCTGATCAACTCGGCGATGAGCACGGCGGCCGCTCTCGCGAGCATCGGCACGGGCATCATCATCTTCCTGTTCAGCCTGTTCTTCCTGCTCGCCGGCGGACCGACGATCTGGCGCTGGCTCGTCGGCCTGCTCCCGCCGGCCTCCCGCATGACGACGCACGAGGCGTTCCGACGCGGCTGGAAGGCGCTCGCGGCCTATGTCCGCACGCAGATCCTGGTGGCGGGCGTCGACGCCACCGGCATCGCCATCGGCATGGTGTGCCTGGGCATGGGCTCCTATGCGGTCCCGATCTGGCTGCTCGTCTTCCTGTTCTCCTTCATCCCGCTGGTCGGCGCGGTCCTGTCGGGAGCGATCGCGGTGCTCCTCGTGCTCGTGCTCAAGGGATGGGTCTTCGCGCTGATCATGCTCGCCGTGGTGATCGCCGTGCAGCAGATCGAGGGCAACGTCCTGCAGCCCTTCCTCATGGGCAAGGCCGTCGAGCTGCATCCGCTGGCGGTCTTCCTGGGCGTGGCCGGCGGCGCGATGGTCGCCGGGATCCCCGGCGCGCTGTTCGCGATCCCGCTGATCGCCTTCGTCAACGCGACGCTGCTGTACGTCGTCGGCCGGGACCCGAGCCCGGAGCTCGAGGCCGACAGGACGATGGCCGCGCATCTCGCGGAGCTCGCCCGCACCACCAAGCGGAACCTGGCCGCGCGTCCTCGCTGACCCGGCCGCGCGTCCTCGCTGACGGAGTGCCGCGGGCCCGGCTCCACGACGAGAGCCCCGCACCGGCTGATGCCGGTGCGGGGCTCTCGTCACGCGGGGGAGACGGGACAGCGCCCTGGTCGGGGACGTCCGCCTCGGGGCCTGTCAGCCCAGGACCCTGCGGGCTCGGGGCTCGGGGCTCGTCAGCTCGGGCCCGGCAGACCGGAGCCCGGCAGCACCTGGAGGTCAGGGCTTGTAGGGCTTCGCGTCCTTGATGGAGATCGGCAGCTGCTTGCCGTTGGGCGCCGTGTAGTCGATCGTCTGACCGATCGAGGAGCCGTGGATCGCGGCACCGAGCGGGGAGTCCGTCGAGTAGACCTCGATGTCATTGCCCTCGGCGATCTCGCGGTTGCCCAGGAGGAACGTGCGCTCCTTGCCGGCCATCGAGATCGTCACGACCATGCCGGGCTCGACGACGCCGTCGTCCTTCGGGGCCGCGCCGACGACGGCGGTCTTCAGCAGGTGCTTGAGATCGGTGATGCGAGCCTCGTTCAGGCCCTGCGCATCGCGGGCCGCATGGTAGCCGCCGTTCTCCTTGAGGTCGCCCTCGTCACGGGCCGCGGCGATGCGCTCGGCGATCTCCGTGCGGCGCGGGCCCTCGAGCTCCTCGAGCTCCTTGACCAGACGGTCGTATGCGTCCTGGGTGAGCCAGGCGCCATTCGGCTGGCTGCTCATGGGTTCACTCCTGTCGTCGTGGAAGGCGCCGGAGGGAGAACATCCCTCTCAACGCGAATCACGGGGCACATGACACTCATGCGCCCCGTGTGCGGGTGATGAAATCCGGCGAGGTGCCGGGTGTTCGGAATAGCTTACACCGCCCGGACCTGTCCACCTGGGACGAGGATCACTGTTCTCGTCCTCGGATCGTGCGGTGGCGGACCCTCGGCGACAGGGCCGCCGGGTGCGCCGGGTCAGCCTTCGTCGCAGCCGATGACCTCGGCGGTCACGGCGTCGCCCTGGGTGGCGATCTCGACGTGGTGCGCGGTGCGGCGCTCGGTCTGCGCAGGGATCTCGACCTCGAGGAAGCCGACCTGCGCGCTGCCCGCGTTGAGCGCCTGGACGGAGCAGGTCACCGGCGTGCCCGGGGTCATCGTGACCTGGAAGGTCACGCCGATGAGGTGGTCCTCGAGGTGATCGTAGGAGATGACCTCGGCCTTCACCGGCGAGTCGGCGAACCTCACGCCGACGAACGCGACGAGGCCGAGGAAGACGGCCGCGGCGGCGATGAGGAGCACGCGGGCGGTGCGCGGGGCGACCAGAGGCCTGCCGTAGCGCTCGGCGTTCCGCGACGTCGAGGGGGACGAGGGGGAGGACATGGCCCGCAGTGTCCCATCCTCGCCTGGACGCAGGATCGGGAGCGCGCGGGGCGGCGGGCGGGCGGGGCAGGCTCCGTCCAGGCGAGGTGGCGTACCCTCGAGCGGTGGTGCTCCGGCGCCCGCCGTCCGTCGTCGTCCCCGACCGAGGAGTGTCGTGAGCGTCCTGCTGCCCGCACCCGATGAGCCGCTGCGCCTGATGGCCGTCCATGCGCATCCCGATGACGAGTCCTCGAAGGGTGCCGGGTCGACCGCGCGCTACGTCCGCGAGGGCGCCCAGGTCACCGTCATCACCTGCACCGGCGGGGAGCGCGGCGACGTGCTGAACCCGCGGCTGAAGGGAGACCCTGAGCTCGAGCGGAACCTCCCGGCCGTGCGTCGGCAGGAGATGGCTCGTGCGCGGGAGATCCTCGGCGTCGACCATGAGTGGCTGGGCTTCGTGGACTCGGGCCTTCCCGAGGGCGATCCGCTGCCCCCGCTGCCGGAGGGATGCTTCGCCTCCCTGCCCGTCGAGGAGGCGGCCCGTCCGCTCGTGGAGGCGGTGCGCCGTCTGCGACCGCACGTCATGACGACGTACGACGAGAACGGCGGCTACCCGCACCCGGACCACATCCAGGTCAACCGGGTCTCCCTGGCGGCCTTCGAGCTCGCTGCGGATCCGGGCTTCGCGCCCGAGCTCGGCGAGCCCTGGGAGGTCGCGAAGATCTACTACATCAACGGCTTCCACCGTCAGCGCTTCGCCGCGGTCGCCCGCCATCAGCGCGCCCTGGGATCGCCCAACGAGGAGCTCGAGCAGATGCTCCAGCATTACGACGAGGGCCGCGACCGTCTGCTGACCACCCGTGTCGATGTCCGCGACTACCTGCAGGTCAGGGACGATGCGCTGCGCGCCCACGCCACGCAGGTGGACCCCGAGGGGCCGTTCTTCCGCATCTCCCATGACGTGGAGACGGAGGCCTGGGGCACGGAGGACTACGAGCTGCACATCTCGCGCATCGGGGTGAGGCTCCCGGAGGACGACCTGTTCGCGGGCCTGCGCCCCGGAACCGAGGAGCAGCGATGAACCCGTCGGGCATCGGCGTGATCGGCACGCTCCTCGCGGAGGGCACCCCGTCCGACGGCTCGGACATGACCTCGGCGACCGTGACCCCGGGCGTCGGCGGCTTCATCTTCGTCTTCCTGGTCGGCGCCGCGATCATCCTGCTCATCGTGGACATGAACCGCCGCGTGCGCCGCGTCCAGGCCGACGCGAAGGTCACCGCGCGGATGGAGGCCGAGGCGGCCGCGGCGGAGGGCGCCGCAGCGGCGGACGCCGAGTCGCCGGTGGGGTCGGAGGGCTCGGTGAGCGCGGATGGCGCGATCGGCTCGGCCGACGGCGGTTCGGCCGACGGCGGTTCGGTCGACGGCGGCTCGTCGGCCGACGCGGACGGCGATGCCGGTGCCGTCGGCGACGAGGACGCCCGCGGCTGACGCGACGAGGGCTCCCGCCGCGGACGCGGATCCCGGGTCCGCGGCGGGAGGACGACGACGGACGGCCCGGACTGCGCTCAGCGCGGTCCGGGCCGTCTCTCGTCGGGGCGCGGTCCGCCGATCGCGGACGCGTCAGACCGTCGCGTACGCGTCAGACCGTCGCGTACGCGTCTGATCGCCGCGAAGGCATCAGATCACCGCGAACGCGACGGCGACGAAGTGGCAGACGAAGCCCGCGATCGTGCAGGCGTGGAAGATCTCGTGGAAGCCGAACCAGGCGAACGAGGGGTTCGGCCGCTTCAGGGCGTAGACGACGGCGCCCGCGGTGTAGGCGAGACCGCCGGCGACCAGCAGCCAGACCACCGCCCAGCCGCCGCTCGCGAGGAACTGCGGCATGTAGAAGACCGCGATCCAGCCGAGGGCGACGTAGGCCGGGACGTACAGCCAGCGCGGAGCGCCGGTCCAGAAGATGCGGAAGCAGACGCCGATCGCGGCGCCGCCCCAGGCGATCGCCAGCAGGGTCAGCGCCTGCCGGGGCGTCAGCAGGGCGACCGCGAGCGGAGTGTATGTGCCGGCGATGATCAGGAAGATGTTGGCGTGGTCGAACCGCTTGAGCATCATCGTGCGCTCGGGCGACCAGGTGCCGCGATGGTAGGTCGCCGAGATGCCGAACAGGAGCCCCGCGGTCACGACGTAGACGACCGCCGCGAACCGCGTCGCCAGGCTGTCGCCGAGGGCGACCAGCGCGAGGCCGGCGATCATCGCGGACGGGAAGGTGATCAGATGCAGCGTGCCGCGCAGGCGGGGCTTGGGCAGCTGCAGGCCGAGCTGCTCGGCGCGTCGGGCCATCGCGCGCGTGAGAGTGCGCGGCGCGAAGGGATGGGACGCCGCGGTGGGGATGTCCTCGTCGCCGGGCTGGGCCGCGCGGAGGGGATCGTGGTCCTCCATCGTGCGGGCCTCCTCGGGCAGGGTGCCGGTGTTCATTCCGGAAGCGTAACCTACGCAACCGTAACCAGGGAACGGTGCTGCTGTGTCGATCCCGTGTCGATTCGTGGCGGAGCGCGGGAGCACGCCGGTGCATCTTGGATAATGGCGGAGGTGCGTCCGGGGCGGGTCGCACTCCAACGCGCACCTCCTCTGCGCGCAGGTCCCACGCGCACGACCCCACGGAACGGAGGCCCATGGACGACGACGGCCTCCTCTACCGCGTCTACGAGAGGCGCCTGATGAAGGAGCTCGGGGAGCTCGATCTCCCGCAGCACCTCGGCGTCATCGTCGACGGCAACCGGCGCTGGGCGAAGTCCACCGGTGCGACGACCGCCGAGGGCCACCGCGTCGGCGCGGCGAAGATCCTCGAGTTCCTCTCCTGGTGCCAGGACCTCGAGATCCCCCTGGTCACCGTCTGGCTGCTCTCGACCGACAACGTGCGCCGGTCCGAGGAGGAGCTCGCCGCCCTCTACGGGATCATCGGCTCCGCCGTCGAGCAGATCGCCGCGGCCGGCTACTGCGTCCGCCTCACAGGGAGCCTCGACAGCCTGCCCCCCGAGGGGCGGCGCGTGCTCGAGCAGGCTCTCGAGGGCACGACGGTGACGTCATCGCTGACCGTCAACGTCGCCATCGGGTACGGCGGCCGCGAGGAGATCGTCGACGCCGTCCGCGAGCTCGTGATCGACCTCGGCCGCGAGGGCCTCTCCCCGGAGGGGATCGCCGCTCGGATCAGCACCGAGTCCATCGCCGAGCACCTCTACACCCGCGGGCAGCCCGACCCCGACCTGATCATCCGGACCTCCGGCGAGCAGCGCCTCTCCGGCTTCCTGCTCTGGCAGTCGGTGCACTCGGAGTACTGGTTCTGCGAGACCTACTGGCCCGGCTTCCGCCGCATCGACCTGCTGCGCGCCCTCCGCGACTTCTGCAAGCGCGAGCGGCGCTTCGGCGCCTGAGCCGGCTGGCTGGCTGACTGGTCGGCTGGCTGGCTGACTGGCCGGCTGGCGCGGTCGTCGGCTCGGCGGCGAGCGCTGATCGGCGTCGGGCCGGTGGTGAGCGCGGCGTGGTGTCGGGCCGGTGGTGAGAGCTGAGCGGCGTCGGATCGCAGCGGCGTCTCGCGGACGGAAGGGGCAGCGCGATCGGTGCGGCGGGGTGGCAGGATGGCTGCATCCGATGCGGATGTGATCCGGCTAACATCGGATGATGATCGGGTGAACGTCCTCCCCGTGCCCCGCGGGGAGCGCCCGACGGCCCGCCGGGTCCGGTCTATCGTCCCGGTGAGCACCACCTGACGGGAGGCACCGATGGACGACATCAGGACTGCGGAGCACGACCTCGCAGAGCACGATCTCGCGGAGCGAGGCGCGGCAGCGGGCGGGACGGCGGTCGACGGGGACGCGCTCGCGGGCTATGGCACGGAGACCGCGGTGTACGGCGGAGTGTCCGCCCCGGAACCGACGCCGGTGGTCCCCTCTCTGAGGCCCGGCGGTGCGCAGGGCTCGCTGCCCGATCTGCAGACCGGCACCCTCACCTACGTGCTGGACACCTCCGTGCTGCTGTCGGACCCGCTCGCGCTCGTGCGCTTCGCCGAGCATGACGTGGTGCTCCCGATCGTCGTGGTCACCGAGCTCGAGGCCAAGCGCCACCATCCGGACCTCGGCTACTTCGCCCGCCAGGCGCTGCGGATCCTCGACGACCTCCGCGAGCAGCACGGGAACCTCTCCCAGCCGCTGCCGATCGGCAAGGACGGCGGCCACATCCAGGTCGAGCTGAACCACATGAACGTGGCCTCGCTGCCCGACGGATTCCGCCTCGGCGACAACGACACGCGCATCCTCGCGGTCGCCAAGAACCTGCAGCTCGAGGGCAAGCACGTCGTGCTGGTCTCCAAGGACCTGCCCATGCGGATCAAGGCGTCGGCCTCCGGCATCCACGCCGAGGAGTACCGGGCCGAGCTCGCACGGGACCGCGGCTACACCGGCATGGTCACCGCCGCGACCGACGAGGACACCATGTCCGCCCTCTACGACGGCGACGACGTCGAGATCCCCGGGGTCGTGCACCTGCCGGTGCACACGGGACTCACGATCACCTCGGCCCGCGGCTCCGCCCTCGGTCGGGTCACCCGGGAGAAGAAGGTCCGGCTGGTCCCCGGCGACCAGTCGGTCTTCGGCGTCTCCGGCCGCTCCGCCGAGCAGCGCGTCGCGATCGACCTCCTCATGGACGAGTCCATCGGGATCGTCTCGCTCGGCGGCCGCGCCGGCACCGGCAAGAGCGCCCTCGCCCTCTGCATGGGCCTCGAGGCCGTCCTCGAGCGCCGCACGCAGCGCAAGATCATGGTGTTCCGCCCGCTCTATGCGGTCGGCGGCCAGGAGCTCGGCTACCTGCCTGGCGACCAGGGCGAGAAGATGGGGCCCTGGGGACAGGCCGTCTTCGACACGCTCGGCTCGATGGTCTCCCAGAACGTCATCGACGAAGTCCTCTCGCGCGGCATGCTCGAAGTGCTCCCGCTGACCCACATCCGCGGACGCTCCCTCCACGACGCCTTCGTGATCGTCGACGAGGCCCAGTCCCTCGAGCGCAACGTGCTGCTGACCATGCTCTCCCGCATCGGCCAGAACTCCCGCGTCGTCCTCACCCACGACATCGCCCAGCGCGACAACCTGCGCATCGGCCGCTATGACGGCATCGCCTCCGTCGTCGAGGCCCTCAAGGAGAACGAGCTGTTCGCGCACATCACGCTGCAGCGCTCCGAGCGCTCCAAGGTCGCCGAGCTCGTCACGCACGTGCTGGACGAGCCGGTCCTCTGAGCGGGGCGCGGGGCTGGGGCCCGGGGCGCGGGCTCGGCTGGGCTGGGGCTTGGCTCGGGCGGACTGCGGCGCGGTCGGCAGGGGAGGACGGGACGAATACGCTCAGGTGATCGCATATCGCGATCGCCTGCGCGTATTCGTCCCGTCCCTGCGTTGCCCGCCCCTGCCCCTGCGCCTTGCCCCCTGCGCCTCGCCCCTGCGCCCGCCCCTCTCGGCACTCCTCCCCACTCCCGCGCATCCACATTCCAGGGCTCGGCGTGGTGGTGTCGCGGGCCGGGTGGTCGGATCAGGGGCATGCAGATCCCCGGCATCATCCATCGAAGCCAGCTGGCGCAGACCCTTGCCGAGAGGCCTGAGCTCGAGGGCGAGCTCGGGCGGGCCCTGCGTTCCGGGGCGATGCGGCGGGTCCCGCCGTGGTACATCGCGGAGGGGGCGCCGGCGGACGTGGTCGCCGTGCTCCGACAGGGCATGCGTCCGACCTGCGCGGACGGCGCGGCCCTGCACGGTCTGTTCGTCCCTCCGGTCGAGGGGGTCCACGCCTTCCGGCCCCGCGTGCTCGTCCTGCCGCCGGAGAAGCGCGGCGTGCGACTCGACCGGATCCGGCGCCGGGACGGGAAGGTCCAGCGCCTCGGCGGTGCGCAGCCGATCGTGCTCCACAGCCCGCAGCTGCGGGCGTGGCCGGGAGCGGATCCGGTCCCCGACCTGTCGCTCGTCCTCGAGCATGCAGGTCGCTGCCTGCCGACCGTGACGGCCGCGGTGATCCTCGAGTCCGCGGTCCACCGGGGGCAACTCTCGCTCTCGGCGGCTCAGCGGATCGTCGCGGGGCTCCCGCATGACCCGCGCCGCGCGCTCTCGCGGATCCGCGCGGACGCCGAGTCGGGCACAGAGACCGCGGTGCGCTGGTGGTTCGAGAGCCTCGGCGTCGCCGTCCGGGCACAGGTGCCGTTCCCGGGCGGGGTCCGGCGGCGGATGGATTTGCTGGTGGGGAAGAGCTGGGTGATCGAGTGCGACAGCCGTGCCCATCATGACGACCCCCGCAGCTACGCAGAGGACCGGGAAAGGGACCTCTATCTGCGATCGCGGGGCTTCCACGTCACGCGTCTGACCTGGGAGCAGGTGTTCCTGCGGTGGAGCACGACGGAGGACCTGCTGCGAACGATCCTGCGCCGCGGCGAGCATCGCAGGGCGCCGAAGGCATGACGCGGCGAGGCGCGGCGGCCCGGTGAGGGGAGGTCGGGCCCGGCACGAGGGGGCGGGGCAGCGAGGCGGGGTGAGGTGTTACGGGACGGATATGCGCACGTGATGGCATAGGGCGATCACATGCGCGTATGCGTCCCGTTCTCCTCCCGGCCAGCGCTCTTCAGCTCACCTCTCCGCGTCTCTGCGCCCCTCAGCGCCCTGCCTCCCTGTCCTCGCCCCCGTCCCGCGCCTCCCCGCCATGCACCGGGACGTCGGGCCATGGCTCGCCGGAGTCGAGCTCCGCACGCCAGCTCTGCAGCTGCTGGCGGGCGTCCGCGAGGGCCTGCTCCTTCTCGTCGAGTCGGGCTTCGAGCCGTTCGATGCTCTCCCGCGCCGCGGCGACCCGGCCGCGGACGGTGCGGTGCTCGCTCTTGGCGGCGAGCAGGTCGCGCACCTCGTCGAGACCGAAGCCGATCCTCCGCAGCGCGGTCACGACCTGCAGGTGGTCGAGGACGGAGGGGTCGTAGCGGCGTGCACCGCCGCCGGTGCGCTCCGGCGGAGGGATGATCCCTTCGCGCTCGTAGAAGCGCAGGGCGTCCGCGCTGAGCCCGCTGCGGCGGGAGACCTCACCGATGGGAAGCGACATACCAGGAGTACAGCACGAGGCAGATCGCGACGAGGGCGGCTCGGACGAGATGGTGGGAGAGGTGGAACTCCCCGATCGTCCGGCCCCACAGCAGGGGAGCGGCGCACACCATGAGCGATGCGAGCGCGGCGAACGCGATGAGCACTTCTCGTGGCGCGGGCTCGGCGAGGCGGGAGGGGAGCGCCGCGAGCACGACGGCGGAGATGCTCAGCAGCATCGCCGTCGCGTAGGCGATCAGAGGCACGGCGAGGGCGGCGGAGCTGGCACCGGTCCCCGACGCCGCCTGCGCGAAGGCGACGAGGGCGAGGACCTGGGACAGGGCGAGGAGCGCGAAGGGCGCGAGAAGGAGGATCCACATGGCGCCAGCACACTCCCTGGAGTGCGCTCCAGGTCAAGGGGAGATTCAGCGACTTCCGCGATGCGGAGCCGCCCTTTCGCCGCGATGCCGAGCCGCCCGCTCATCGCGATGCCGAACCTCCCCTCTGCCGCGACGACGACCAGCAGGCTCCTCGAGATGAGGAACGCCCCGTCCCTCGCGGGGACGGGGCGTTCGATCACGAAGCATGCGCCGAGACGCGCTGGCATGCGCCAGCGAGAACCGGCGTACCGCGATCAGGCCTTCGGGGCGGTCATGGAGAGGACGTCGAGGGCGGCGTCGAGCTGCTCCTCGGTGAGCTCGCCGCGCTCGACGAAGCCGAGGGCGATGGTCGCCTCGCGCACGGAGATGCGCTCGGCGACGGCGTGCTTGGCGATCTTCGAGGCGGACTCGTAGCCGATGAGCTTGTTCAGCGGGGTCACGATCGAGGGGGAGGCCTCGGCGTAGAAGCGGGCCTTCTCCTCGTCGGCGACGAGGCCGTCGACGGTCTTGTCGGCGAGGACCGTGGAGGCGTTCGCGAGGAGGCGGATCGACTCGAGCAGGCTGGTTCCCATCAGGGGGATCTGCACGTTGAGCTCGAAGGCGCCCTGAGCGCCGCCCCAGGCGATGGCGGCGTCGTTGCCGACGATCTTCGCGCACACCATGAGCACGGCCTCGGGGATCACCGGGTTGACCTTGCCGGGCATGATCGAGGAGCCGGGCTGCAGGTCGGGGATCGCGATCTCGCCGAGGCCGGTGTTCGGGCCGGAGCCCATCCAGCGCAGGTCGTTGCAGACCTTCGTCAGGGACACGGCGATGGTGCGCAGCGCTCCGGACATCTCGACGAGGCCGTCGCGGGCGGACTGGGCCTCGAAGTGGTTGCGGGCCTCCGTCAGCGGCAGCGAGGTCTGCTCGGCGAGGTTCGCGATGACCTTCTGCGGGAATCCGACCGGGGTGTTGATGCCGGTGCCGACGGCGGTGCCGCCCTGCGGGACCTCGGCGGTCCGGGGGAGGGCGGCCTCGACGCGCTCGATGCCGTAGCGGATCGCGGCCGCGTAGCCGCCGAACTCCTGGCCGAGGGTCACGGGGGTCGCGTCCATGAGGTGCGTGCGGCCCGACTTCACGACGCTCTTCCATGCCTCGGCCTTGGTCCCGAGGGACTCGGCGAGGTGGGCGAGGGAGGGGAGCAGGTGCGTGACCACGCCCTGCGTGACGGCGACGTGCACGGAGGTGGGGAACACGTCGTTGCTGGACTGCGAGCAGTTCACGTGGTCGTTGGGGTGGACGGGCAGCTCGTCGGTCGACGCGAGGGTCGCGAGCACCTCGTTCATGTTCATGTTGGAGCTGGTGCCGGACCCGGTCTGGTAGGTGTCGACCGGGAACTGGTCGTCGTGCTCGCCGGCGATGACGGCGTCGGCTGCGGCGACGATCGCCTGCGCGATCGCGGGGTCGAGCACGCCGAGGTCCTGGTTGGCGCGCGCGGCGGCCTTCTTGACCTGGGCGAGGGCGTGGATGTGGGCGGGCTCGAGGCCCTGCCCGGAGATCGGGAAGTTCTCGACGGCGCGCTGGGTCTGCGCACGGTAGAGGGCGGTTGCGGGGACCCGCACCTCGCCCATGGTGTCGTGCTCGATGCGGTAGCCGTCGGTGTCGGCGATGGCGGCGGTGTTCTGGGACATGTGTTGCTGCTCCCTGGTGATGGTCCGGAGACGTCCTTGTTCCGAGTCTGTCAGGTCCCGTGTCGCGGGGCCGTGCATCGGGCCGCTCAGGCGGGTCCGACGCGCCGAGCCCTCCCATCGGGATCCGATGGGAGGGGCTCGGTGGTGCGGGGTGCGGTGTGCGGTGGCGCGGGGTGGTGCGGCGGGCTCAGCCGAGCTCGTGGCTCCACGGGGGGTTGGCGCCGGCGCGCGAGACGGTCACGGCGGCGAGCCGGGCGGCGCGGCGGAGGATCCCGGCGAGGTCGTCCGAGGGCGTCGAGGCGAGCTGGTCGCGCACGCCCGCTCCGACGAGGCCCTTGTCGGCGAGGGCGTCGAGGATGCCAGCGGAGAAGGTGTCGCCGGCGCCGACGGTGTCCACGGCCTCGACCTTCACCGGGGCGATCTGCACACGGCCGGCGGCGGAGAAGCCGACCGCGCCCTCGCCGCCGCGGGTGAGGAAGGTCAGGCCCGGGCCGAGCGTGCGCCAGGAGGCGACGACGTCCTCGACGTCGTCGGTGCCGTACAGCCAGGCGACGTCCTCGTCGGAGGACTTCACGACGTCGCTGAGGGCGATGTTCGCCTCGACCAGCTCGCGGGTCGCCGCGGGGTCGCCCATCAGAGAGGGCCGCGCATTGGGGTCGTAGCTGATCAGCGAGGTCTCGCGGTAGCGCCGCAGCACGTCCATGACGGTGGAGGCACCGGGCTGCATGACAGCGGCGATGGAGGAGGTGTGCACGGCGGAGACGCCCTCCGGGAGGCCCGACGGATCCGGGTCCCACGTCAGGTCGAAGACGTAGGTCGCAGCGCCGGTCTCGTCGAGGGTGGCCTCGGCGGTGGAGGTCGCGGCATCGACGACGCTGCCCGGCGTGAGCACCACGCGGGACTCCTCCACATGGGCGCGAATGGCTTCGCCGCGGGCGTCGCGGCCGATGCGGGTGAGCAGGTGGCTGTCGTGCCCGAGACGTCCGAGGGCAACGGCCACGTTCAGGGGGGATCCGCCGGGGTGCTCCGCTCGAGGGCCGTCCGCGGGGACGACGATATCCGTGAGGGCTTCGCCGACGGTGAGGAATTTGGCAGTCACCGCATGATCATCGCAGGTTTCGGCGTGCGGGGCGAACCGTCTCGCCCCGTTGTGGACAGCGCTGCCGGGCGTGGGGGATCCCTCGGTCTGCCTTCAGGGGAGGCGGGGGACAATGGAGGCATGCTCGGTCCCTCCTCCGCTCCTTCTTCCAGCCCTGCGCCGGACGCTTCCGGCTCCTCGTCCGCGCCCGACGTGCGCGACTCCATTGCGCAGAGCGTCGACAGCGCACAGAGCATCGACAACGCGCAGAGCATCGACACATCGGCATCGGCATCGGGCGGGTCCGCCGCGGGGGCGCCGCGGATCCGGGCGGTGGAGGTCGTCCGCCCGCGGAAGACGTCCCGCTACGCGGACATGGCGCGGACGCCGCTGCGGAACATGGTCTGGGCGATGGGGCTGACGATGGCAGTCGTCGCCGTCGTCGGGATCGCGTTCTTCGGGGTCGGCGGCGACGGGGCCCGGGACACGCTCGAGAACTCGGAGCTGGACCTGGCGGAGTCGGCCGCGCGGGCGCGCGACGCCGTCGACTTCCCCGTCGCCGAGCCGGAGCTCGGGGACGATTGGAGCCTGCGCACGGCGCGTCTCGAGGCGCAGGCGCCGGCGAGCTGGGAGATCGCCTACTCCTCGCCCGATCGTGAGCTGGTCACCCTCGTCGAGCAGGAGGAGATCGGCGCACCCGTCCTCTCGGCGGCGCTGCCCGGTGTCGTGGTCGAGGAGGAGACGGTGATCGACGGCGCCGCCTGCCAGGTCCTCTCGACTGCGGGGTCCGGCGATGCGGAGGCGGCTCGGGGTCTGACCTGCGCGGGCGACGGCTGGGGGATCCTCGTGCACGGCACCGCGGACGACGCCGAGCTGCGCGAGCTCATGGAGGCGGCGATCAGCTCCCTGCGCTGACCCGGCCCGCCTCTGCGCGCCTCGTCCCGCGCATCCGCGTCACTCGGTCTCGCGGCGGGCCGCGACAGCCTCCTCGAGGCGCTCGCGGGCGCCGTCGAGCCACTGCTGGCAGCGGCGCGCGAGCATCTCCCCGCGCTCCCACAGGGCGATCGAGTCCTCGAGGCCGCCCTGGCCGGATTCGAGCCGGCGCACGACCTCGACCAGCTGGTCGCGCGCGGCCTCGTAGCTGAGGCCCGCGATGTCCGCGGGGAGCGGCGCGGGATCGCCGGTGCGGGCGGTTCCGCCGGGATGAGCGGCTTCGTCAGGACGAGCGGCCTCGTCGGGTCGGGCGGCGTCGGCGGAGCGGGGCGAGGGGGTCATGCGGTCTCCTCAGGATCGGGGGTCGGTGCGGCGGGCGCGGGCGCGGGCGCGGGCGCGGCGGGCGCGGGAGCGGTGGGCGGGGTGTAGGGGTCCTCGACGGTGCGGCGCACGCCGAAGCGGCCGCCGGCGACGCGCACGGACAGGGCCTGGTCGATCGCGGAGTCGTCGGGATGGCGGACGATGCCGCCGTCGGCCGACTGGACGACCGCGTATCCGCGCTCGAGGGTCGCGAGCGGACTCAGCGCCTGGACCTGGCGGCCGAGGTGGGCGACCTCGTCGCCCGCCCGGTCCAGGCGGGCGCCGATGAGCGTGCGCGCGAGGGCCGTGCGGGAGCGGATCTCGTCGGCGCGGCCGGCGAGGATCGTGGTCGGGTCCTCGAGGACGGGACGGGAGCGGATCGCCTCGAGCGAGGACTGCTCCCGCTCGAGGCGCCCGCGGATCGCGGTGCGCAGGCGCGTGCGGCCGAGCGTGAGCTGCTCGGTCTCCGCCTGGATGTCGGGGACCACGCGCTTGGCGGCGTCGGTCGGGGTCGAGGCGCGGACGTCGGCGGCGAGATCGATCAGCGGGGTGTCGACCTCGTGCCCGATCGCCGAGACGATCGGGGTGGCGGCGGCGGCGACCAGCCGCGTGAGCTGCTCGTCGGAGAAGGGCAGCAGGTCCTCGAGGGAGCCGCCGCCGCGCGAGACGATGATGACGTCGACCTCCTCGAGGGCGTCGAGCTCGCGCAGGGCCGCGGAGACCTCCCGGACGGCCTTCGCCCCCTGCACCGCGACCTCGCGGATCTCGAAGCGGACCGCGGGCCAGCGGCGACGGGCGTTGACGACGACGTCGCGCTCGGCCGCGGACTCGCGCCCGCAGATCAGGCCGACGGTGCGGGGCAGGAACGGGAGGGGCTTCTTGCGGCCGGGGTCGAAGAGGCCCTCCGCGGCGAGCACCCGCTTGAGCTGCTCGAGCTGGGCGAGGAGCTCGCCGATGCCGACGGGGCGCATGTCGTCGGCCTCCAGCTGGAGGCTCCCGCGCTTGGTCCAGAAGGTCGGTCGCGCGTGCACGACGACGCGCGAGCCGGCGACGGGCTCCATCGGGAGCCCCTTCAGGACGCGCTCGCGCACCGGCACGGAGAAGGACATGTCGACGTCCGCGTCGCGGAGGGTCATGAAGGCCATGCCGGAGCCGGGCCTGCGGTTCAGCTGCACGATCTGGCCCTCGACCCAGATCGGCGACATCCGCTCGATGTATTCGCGGACCTTGACCGCGAGCTGGCGCAGCGGCCACGGATTCTCCGCGGTGGTCTGCGCGGCGGTCGGGGCGAGGGCGCGGGCCTCCGCGGGCTCGCCGCCGCTGGGGCCGCTGCCGGGGATGCGGTCCGGCTCGGGGAGGGTCTGGCTCATGGGGTCCACTCTGGCACGCGGCGGTGACAGGACCGGGACGGCGTGCGGCGCTGGGGACGGACGGCGCATGGGGAGGAGAGGTCCGCAGACGCCGACGCTTGTGGAGGCTTGGTGAGTCTCGCCCCACGGATCCCCCTTTCTGCCGGGGGTTTCCTACGATGGAGCGGTGAGCACTGGAACCGTCCTCCTGGCCGAGCCCCGCGGGTACTGCGCGGGCGTCGACCGCGCCGTCGTCGCCGTCGAGAGGGCCCTCGAGCACTATGACGAGACCGTGTACGTACGGCACGAGATCGTCCACAACAAGTACGTCGTCGACCGTCTCAAGGACAAGGGCGCCGTCTTCGTCGAGGAGGTCGACGAGGTCCCCGAGGGGGCGCTCGTCATCTTCTCCGCGCACGGCATCTCGCCGAAGGTGCGGGAGATGGCGAAGGAGCGCAACCTGCGCACGATCGATGCGACCTGCCCGCTGGTCACCAAGGTCCACAAGGAGGCGGTGCGCTTCGCCCGCCAGGACTACGACATCCTGCTCGTCGGCCACACCGGCCACGAGGAGGTCGAGGGCACGGCGGGGGAGGCCCCCGATCACGTGCAGATCGTCAACTCGCCCGACGATGTCGGCTCGGTGACCGTGCGCGATCCCGAGAAGGTCGTGTGGCTCTCGCAGACCACCCTCAGCGTCGACGAGACCATGGAGACCGTGGACAAGCTGCGCGAGCGCTTCCCCACGCTGCAGGCCCCGCCCAGCGATGACATCTGCTACGCCACCCAGAACCGCCAGGTCGCGATCAAGAAGATCGCCCCGGAGTCGGATCTCGTGCTCGTCGTCGGCTCCCCGAACTCCTCGAACTCGGTGCGCCTCATGGAGGTCGCGCTCGAGGCCGGCGCGAAGGCCTCCTACCGCATCGACTCGGTCGACGAGCTGCGTGAGGAGTGGTTCGAGGGCGTCGGGACCGTGGGCGTGACCTCCGGCGCCTCCGTCCCCGACATCCTGGTCCAGCAGCTGCTCGCCGAGCTCGCCGAGCGCGGCTACGGCGATGTGCAGCCCGTGCGCACCGCGACCGAGGACCTCATGTTCTCGCTGCCGCGGGAGCTGCGTCAGGACCTGTCCGCGAGCGGCGACGGCGACCGCCGCACCCGGCCCACCGGGCATCGGGCCACCGCCGAGTCCTGACCCGTCGGCCGGGCCGGACCGCTCGCCGGGCCGGCCCGCTCGCCGGTTCGGCCCGCGCGTCGGCCCAGCCCGTCCGACGGCCTGGCCGGCCCGTGCGTCGGCCGGCTCGGCGTGTCCGACGGACGGACTCAGCCCGCCGCGCGGCCTGGGCGCTCCGAGCCGTCTGCGCGCGCGCCCGCGGCCGACGGCCGTGCGCTCGCCGGTGAGGCCAGGTCCGCGATCTCGGCGTCGTCGATCGTGCGGGCGCGCCGCGTGAGCTGGTCGACGTCGTCGATCCGCGAGGCCGTGAGGCCGAGGTCCTCGAAGCGGCGCGCGGTCACCATGACCCGCGTCTGGAGCGAGCCGACGGCATCGTTGTAGGCCGCGACCGAGGAGTCCAGAGACCGGCCGACCTTGCCGAGATGCCCGCTGAGCGTCCCCAGCCGATGGTGGAGCTCGCGGCCCGTCTCGAGCACCGTGCGGGCGTCGCGGTTCAGCGCATCGGTGCGCCAGGTGTGCGCGACGGTGCGCAGCAGCGCCATCAGAGTGGCGGGCGAGGCGATGACGACGTCCTGGGCGAAGGCGTGCTCGAGCAGGCCCGGATCCGGCTCGAGGGCGGCTGCGAGGACTCCGTCGCTCGGCACGAACAGCACCGTGAACTCCGGGGTGTCGCCCAGCGCCTTCCAGTAGGACTTGGAGGCGATGACGTCGACGTGACGGCGCAGCGCCTTCGCATGCGCATGGCGGCGGCCGGCAGCGCGATCGGGATCGGGCTCCTCGACCGCGTCGAGATAGGCCTCCATCGGCGACTTCGCGTCGACCACCACCTGGCGCTCCCCGGACAGGTGGACGACCAGGTCGGGGCGCTGTCCGCCGGAGCCGTCGGCACGCTTCCCGGGCAGCTGCTCGGTGAAGTCGACGTGCTCGAGCATGCCCGCGGCCTCGACGATGCGGCGCAGCTGCACCTCGCCCCAGCGGCCCCGGGCCGTCGGCGCGCGCAGGGCCGACGTCAGGGCATGGGTCCCCGCGTCGAGCTGCTCGGTGCGGGCGGCGAGCTCGCCCAGCTGCTGGCGGAGCATCCCCTCGGACTCGGCGCGCAGGCGCTCGGTCCGTGCGAGGGCTCGCTCGACCTGCGCGAGGGACTCGCCGATCGGGGCGAGGGTGCGGTGGAGGGTCGCCTCGCGCGCTTCGTCGGCGGCTTCGCGCCGTGCCGTGTCGCGGTCGAAGCGCTCGCCGGCGAGGTCCAGGAGCATGCTCGAGGCGCCGGCCTGCTCCGCGCGCCGGTCCGCGGCGCCGCGGCCGCGCTCGCGCAGGATCAGGACGGCGCCGGTCGCGCCGAGGGCGATGCCGACCAGAAGGGCGAGGAGGAGGGGAAGGGCATCCATCCCCCCAGCACATCATGCGCCCCCGACAATCCGGCGCATCGCCGGGCGCCGTGCGGGGCCGACGAGTCGGCGGGAGACGTCGTACGATCCGCGGCGCACCTGGTGGCCGGGCGTCCGGTAGGGCATCCTGGGAGGGTTCGCCGAGGTCCGGCCGACGAGCATCAGGGGGAGGGACGGACGATGACGGCGAGCCGCAGACGGCTGAGGAAGCGCATCGGCATCATGCTGTGCGCGGTCCTCCTGGTCGCTGTGCTGATCTGGGCCGTCGCCCTCGCCCAGGTCACGCTCGTCCTGCCGTACGCCGCGAAGCGGGATGCGGAGGCGGGCCTCTCCGCGGGGATGAAGGAGCTCGAGCGCCTCGCGGGCGAGGACGCCGCGGCCCTCGACGCGACCTTCGGCGCTCCGATCGGCGCCGAGCGCACCCTCCGCTGCACGATCGACCGCATCGACTCCGGCTGGTTCACGACGGACCATCGGCAGCGCTGCGAGCTGCTCGAGATCGAGTACCGCCGGGTGCCCGCCGAACCTGCTGACGCGCCGCTCACGACCGAGGAGTCCGCCGCCCGTCTGCTCGGTGCGACCGGGGCCTGGAGCGATGAGAGTGCGGGGACGCCCGGCGAGAAGCTCGACGATCAGGGCGCCTGCCGACAGGTGCTGGGGGCGACGGCCGACCTCCGGCGTGCGGGCCCCCGCGGCGGAGGCATGCCGATCGAGCATCCGGAGGCGCGCCTGCATGCCGTCGTCCTCACCGATCCCCGTTCCGCCGTGGACTGTGCGGCCCCGTTCCGGGGCGGTCGCCCGCCGGTCGACGAGCGCACGATCACCGACGACCGGATGCACGCTCCCGACGACCTCGACTCCCTGGCCGGCATCCCGCTGCTCGTGGTGGCGCGCTCGGTGCGCGTCTCGAGCAGCTCCCTCGGCTGCCTGCCGCTGCCGGTCTTCTGCGAGCCGCCGACGACGCACGTGCGCATGCCCGCGTCGTTCTGAGCCGACCGCCGGTCTCGTCAGACGCCGAGGGACTCGCGCCGCTGCGCTGCGGTCGGCTCCCGCGCAGCGGCCGCCTCGCGCGCGGCCAGGACCTGCGGCATGTTCGCGCTCGCCCAGCCGAAGAGGGCGCCGAGCGGCTCGAGGAGGGTGCGGCCGAGCGGCGAGAGCTCGTACTCGACGTGCGGTGGGACCTCCGGGTAGACGGTCCGCGTGACCAGGCCGTCGGACTCGAGCGAGCGGAGCGTCTGGGTGAGCATCTTCTGCGAGACGCCGTCGATCCGACGACGGATCACGGAGAACCGGTGCGGGCCGTCCTGCAGGGTGAGGATCACCAGCACCGTCCAGCGGTCCCCGATGCGATCGAGCAGCCCGCGCGAGGGGCAGGTGCGATCGAAGGGATCGAAGGCGATGGTCATGGCAGGGGTTCCTCTCCGGCGGGACGGCGGGCTGCGAGACGGTTACTGCAAGGTGCCTACTTCCCACTGGTTCCTAGGTTACCTAGAGTGACCGAGAAGTCCATAGGGGCCGACGGCTCACGTCGTCGGCCCCGGACGCGCGGCCGTCCACGGTCGCGTCCCGCGAAGAATCAGGGCGCATCGCGCCCGGAAGGAGCACCCATGGCTCGCATCGTCGTCCTCGGAGGAACCGGCTACGCCGGCTCGCACATCGTCGCGGAGGCCGCCCGGCGCGGCCACGACGTCGTCTCCGTCTCCCGCACCGCCCCCGACTCCCTGCCCGCCGGAGCGACCCACGTCGTCGGCGACCTGCGCGACGTCGCCGCCCTCGGACCCGCCCTCGAGGGGGCCGACGTCGTCATCGCGACCGCATCCCCGCGCGGCGACCTCGCCGCGCCCGGCACCCTCCGCGCCGCCTACGCGGGCCTGCTCCCGCTGCTCGGCGAGAGCCGCCTCGGCGTCATCGGCGGCGCCGGCTCCCTCCGGGTCTCCGAGGACGGCCCGCTCGTCATCGACACCCCCGACTTCCCCGAGGCGATCAAGGACGAGGCCCGCGAGCTCGGGGGCGTCCTCGAGGACCTCCGGGCGACGGGCGAGGACCACGACTGGTTCTACGTCAGCCCGGCGGGCGGCTTCGGCGCCTTCGCGCCCGGCGAGGCCACCGGCACCTACCGCACCGGCGGCGACGTCCTCCTCGCCGACGCGGAGGGCGCCTCCTTCATCTCCGGCGCCGATCTCGCGCTCGCCGTCGTCGACGAGATCGAGAAGCCCGCGCACCGTCGCGAGCGCTTCACCGTCGCCTACTGATCCCGGTCCGGCCGCCCGCCGGTCCGGCCGTCGGCCGCCCGACCGTCGGTGCCGGCGTCAGTCCCTGCGGGCGTCGCCGTGCATGACGAAGGCCCAGCACCCGAGGGTGCTGGGCCTTCGCTGCTGCGGTGCGCGAGGAGGGCGCGTCGCAGCGGGGATCGGGAAGGAGCCTCTGCCCCGCCGCAGGGCGGCGGGATCGGACGAGGGTCAGAAGAGGGTCAGAACAGGGTCAGGACAGGGTCAGTCGACCGTCGAGGAGTCGATCAGCCACTCCCCGTCCTCCTTGACCAGGTAGTAGGTCCCGGTCTGGCTGGCCTTCTCGCCGTAGTAGGTGTAGGACTCCTCGACGGAGACCTCCGCCGTCTTGCCGCTGACGCTGGTCTCGGTGATCGTGTACTCGTAGTCCTCGATCGTCGACGCCGCGTACTCGAAGTCCTCGCAGGTGGCACCGCCGTTGAAGTCGTCGGTCGTCGTCTCGAGGAAGCCCTCGCAGGTGCCGTCGATCCAGGCCTGCTCATAGGTCTCCACCGCGTTGCGGGGGCCGCTGGTGCTGCCGATCACGAAGACGAAGAACAAGACGATGGCGACGATCGCGAGGAGCACGAGGCAGCCGCAGCCGCCGATGGCCCAGGGCAGCCAGCGCTTCTTCGACGGGGGCTGCCCGCCGACGGGCGCCTGGCCCGAGGCGCTCTGCCAGGGGGCGCCAGGGGAAGGGGCACCGCCCGGGGGCGTGCCGTAGGCGGGGGCCGACTGGCCGGGAGGATTGCCGTAGGAGGGGGCCGACTGGCCCGATGTCGAGAACCCGCCGGAGAAGCCGGGCTGGTTCGTCGGGCCGTTCACGGGATCGGGAGCCGCAGGGGGCAGGGGGGAGCTCATGGACAGAAGGGTATCGGTCCGTGGCGCGGGGCACAGAGCGTCCGGCGCGCCGGGCGCCGTTCCGATGGGCGATCGGAGGGCCGATCGGGCGCTCGGTCCGACGTCCGGCCCGATGGTGATGGGGCTGGGCGGGAGGAGAGCTTCGCCCCTTCGGCTGGGATCACTGCGCGGTGAACCGTAGACTCTCCTCCCGTGGCTCTCACCATCGGAATCGTCGGACTGCCCAACGTCGGCAAGTCAACCCTGTTCAATGCTCTGACCCGCGCGGAGGTCCTCGCGGCGAACTATCCGTTCGCGACGATCGACCCCAACGTCGGGGTGGTCCCGCTGCCGGACCCGCGCCTCGCGCAGCTCGCGACCGTCTTCGGCAGTCAGAAGCTGCTCCCGGCGACGGTCTCCTTCGTGGACATCGCCGGGATCGTCAAGGGCGCCAGCGAGGGTGAGGGCCTGGGCAACAAGTTCCTCGCGAACATCCGCGAGGCCGACGCGATCTGCCAGGTCACTCGCGCGTTCGCCGATCCCGACGTCACCCGCGTGGACGGCTCCGTCGACGCCGCCGGTGACATGGAGACCATCACCACCGAGCTGATCCTCGCCGACCTCCAGACCATCGAGAACGCGCTGCCGCGCCTCGAGAAGGAGACCAAGCGCAAGACGATCGAGCCCACCGTGCTCGAGAACGTCACCAAGGCTCAGGCCCTCCTCGAGACCGGTGTGACCCTGTTCCAGGGCGCGTCGGACGCCGGCATCGACGTCGCCGAGCTGCGCGAGCTGCAGCTGATGACCGCGAAGCCCTTCATCTACGTCTTCAACACGGATGAGGAGGGCCTCGCCGACGCCGCGATGCAGCAGAAGCTCCGGGAGCTCGTCGCCCCCGCCGAGGCGATCTTCCTCGACGCCAAGTTCGAGTCGGAGCTCATCGAGCTCGACGCGGAGGAGGCGGCCGAGATGCTTGAGTCGACCGGCCAGGAGGAGTCCGGCCTCGACCAGCTCGCCCGCGTGGGCTACGAGACCCTCGGCCTGCAGTCCTATCTCACCGCCGGCCCCAAGGAGTCCCGCGCCTGGACGATCCCCAAGGGCGCGACCGCCCCGCAGGCCGCCGGCGTCATCCACACCGACTTCGAGCGCGGCTTCATCAAGGCTGAGATCGTCTCCTTCGACCAGCTCATGGAGGCCGGTTCCATGGCCGAGGCCAAGGCCAAGGGCTGGGTGCGCATCGAGGGCAAGGAGTACGTCATGCAGGACGGCGACGTGGTGGAGTTCCGCTTCAACGTGTGAGTGGAATGCCGGTTCGGGCGCGATGGTGCCGACCGGCAGTGATGCTAGCCTGAGTCGATGCGAGCGCTGATGTGGGATGGCATCCGCAATGTACGTGATCTGGGCGGGCTGCCGACTCCGCTGGCGGCCGACGGCGTGACCTCGCGCGGGCGGGTCGCTCGTGGCCCCCGGCGTGAGCTCTTGACCGATGAGGGGTGGCGCGACGCCTCGGCGTGGGGCCTTCGGTCGATCGTCGACCTGCGGTGCGAGTACGAGGTCGGAGCGAGAGAAACGGATCCGGCAGCGGTGCCACCGCGCGACGTGTCAATCGTGCTCGCGCCCACCGAGGATCAAGGGCATCCGGAGTTCCGCGAGGTCTGCCTTCCGATCCTCGACTCGCCAGAGTATTGGCAACACAGTGTGCGGATACTTCCCGAACACATCCGAGTGACGCTCGAGGCCATCGCCAGTTCGGACCCTGGAGTTTTCGTTCACTGCTCGGCGGGACGTGATCGAACGGGGATGATCTCGGCGCTCCTGCTCGCCAATGCCGGGGTGCGGGCGGCCGACATTGTGGCTGACTACGCGGAATCCGTCCGCGTCATGGCCGGAACGGCCGCTCACGGCGGGCCGACCCACGATCGACAGGCTTCATGGTCGCAGGAACAGGCCGCGACGTGGCTGTCGGAGGTGACGCCGCATGTGGAGGCGTTCATCGCAGAACCCGACTCGATCATGGACGCCGTCGGTGTGGGTGACGAGACGAGGGATGCACTCCAGAACCTCTTGACGACGTGATAGATACGCCGCGGGTCACGCACGAGTTCAGGCCGTGCGTGTAACGCCTATCGGTAACGCAACCCGGTCGAGTTCCGGCAGGTAGGACAGTCTGGCTCAGCGCCCCGCAAGACCCGTGGTTGGCCACGTGCCGGCCCGCTTCTGGGACGAGCAGACGTTCAAAGCTGTCTTCGGCACGTACAATATGCTGGCCGTAATCGCCCGCCCGTCCCCTCGATCGAGACAGAGTCGGATTGGCACCGACGACGGGCCGAACCGTTGCAGGCCTTCCCGACCTCGCAGCGGGCCTCATCTCGTCAAGGAGATGTCTGCGAGACGCCGGCAAGCCGGACGTGATGCCAGACTGATACTCGTATCGACGAGCATCCAGCTGAGGGAGAGGTCAAGAGATGCAGGTGCTGTTCAAGGACATCGTCGCCGGCGACGTCGACAAGGTCAGGAAGCGGCTAGAGAAGGACCCCGATGCCGCGAACCTGATCGCCACGGCTCCACCGAAACAGCACGCCGGCATGTCTCCCCTGCAGGTGAGCTACCACAAGGGAGCCTACGAGATCGCGGCGCTGCTCCTCGAGCACGGCGCTGACCCGAACTTCAGCGATCTCAACCCCTTCGACGACTTCGGCATGCCGGTGCTGCACAGCGCGATCGGTGCCGCGGTCGCGAACTCACGCTGGATGCGACCGGCAGGACCTGCCCATCTCGAACCCGTGGAGTGGGAGCTGGCGAAGACGGCCGAGAAGGCCGACGCCGCGTTCGACGCGCTGCGGCGGCTCGTCGACGCCGGAGCGGACGTCTCGGCACTGAACACCCATGGCGGCTCGGCGCTGGGTTACGCCGCGGGCCAGGCGCGACAGTACCTGCCACGGTACAAGCACAGCGATCCCGCATGGGTCGACCCGAAGCCCCTGAACGACGAGCTCGTGGACGATCTCACGCGGATCTTTGATCTCCTCCTGGTGAACGGGGCGGACCCTGCGCGTGTGGAGCCGCCGTTCGGCAAACCGCTGGGCGAGTACTACGCAGCCGAACCCGTCGGCAGGTTCCTGGCGGTTCGCGCGTAGGGTTCGATCGTGTCTGACGCAGAGCCGCAGCAGATCTCCGACGGCCTGGAGGTCATGCACGCACTCGAGAAGTAGCGGCCGTTCGACACGATCGAAGGCTGGCCGAGAATCCCCGAGCTCGACTGGCAGTGCCTGGGCTTCCCGGTGATCAGCCGGGGCACGCGCGCGGTCTTCCCACTCGCGGCCGTGCCGGTTCGGCGCAACGACCGCGGCGATGTCGCATGGCAACTGGCCGGCCAGCGCTACGAGCTGAAGCGCGCCTGTGTGCACTTCTTTGGCGGCGATGACTTCCATCAGGAGTCGGAGCTCGATCCGGAGACCGGCTACGGCAAGAAGCTAGCCGACGCCGGCGCGGTCGTCACTGAACCGCACTGGGTTCTGTTCCGATGTCTATGTGAGCGCCAGTGCGGCGTCACGGGTTTGATAGTAGGCGGTTTCGATCTCGGTCGGGGTGGCGTAGTCGAGCGCTTCGTGAAGGCGGCGATTGTTCCACCAGTGAAGTGCCCTGGGTTTGTTGGAGACTCTTGACCTTGGAAACGAGGATGTGAATCGCCCCGGGTCTGGTGGAGGCTCTGAATCCACGGGAGGATGAGGAGCATGGCAGCACCGAGGAAGTACCCT
>NZ_JBSYXB010000015.1:0-15699 GCF_054114245.1 Brachybacterium netajii (SeqCode)
TCCCCAGTAGACGAGGGGTGCTGTTTGTGCTGTGCGCATCGGAGCCGTCAATGCCGCCGCCAGCGATTGAGCATCGCCAGGTGCAATGGTTTATAGGGAACTCACCGGCCGACGGACAGCGTGATCAGCTGCGTGCTGGAGCAGCACGTAGCGCTGGTCGCGGTGGGAGTGTCGCAGCTGCCGCCGAGATCGGTGGTGCAAACGCCGGTCTCGGGCAGTTCGAGGTGGACCGCGTCCGCTGCGTCGCGGTCGCCAGCGAGAGACGCTGCGATGGAGCGGACCTGCTCATAGCCGGTCGCCATGAGGAACGTGGGGGCGCGTCCGTAGCTCTTCATGCCGGCGATGTAGAAGTTCTTCTCGGGGTGGGCGAGGACTCGTTCCCCGTGAGGCTCGACAGAGCCGCAGGAGTGGAACTCGGGGTCGATGAGCGGTCCCAGCTGGGCGGGGGCCTCGACCGCCGGGTCCAGGTTCAGCCTGAGCTCGGAGAGCATCCCCAGATCAGGACGGAACCCGGTCGCAGGCACCAGCACGTCCACAGTGACCTCGCGCTCCCCGTCCGGAGTCACAGCATGCACGGTCAGCGCGTCCTCACCGGTAAAGCGGGTGATGGTGAAGGAGGTGAGGACCTTGATGCGTCCGGAGTCGACCAGCTGGCGCAGCCGCGAGCCGAGCGCTCCTCGGGCCGCGAGCTCGTCCTGCTCCCCGCCGCCGTAGACGCGGGTGAGGTCCGCGGTGCGGACGGCCCAGGTGATCGCGGTGGTCGAATCCAGTTCCTCGAGTGCCAGAAGGGTGTTCGCGGCCGAGTGGCCAGCGCCGGTGACCATGACACGCTTGCCGGCGACGCGATCGCGATCACGGCCCTGCACATCGGGCAGCGGCGGCGTGATGCGGCCCGCCGCGAGGGCCTCTCGTTCACCGGGAGCAAGGAGACCGGCCTGGCCCAGCGGATTGGGGGTGGACCAGGTGCCGGAGGCATCGATCACAGCGGAAGCAAAGACGTCTTCGCTGTGTCCGTCAGCGGTCTCGATCCGAACGAGGAAGGGGGTCTCCCCCCGGCGCGCGGTGCGGGTCCTGTCCATGCCGGCTCGGGAGACAGCGGTGACGCGTGCGTCGTAGCGGATCGACTCGGCGAGCTGCGGAAGCTGGGCGAGGGGCTCGAGGTACTGCTCGCGCAGCTCGTGACCGGTCGGCAGGGCGTCAACGTCGGGAGCGGTCCAGCCGTCGGCCTCGAGGAGACGCCGCGCGGCGGCATCGAGGTTGTACTGCCACGGGGAGAAGAGCCGGGTGTGCCCCCACTCGGCGATCGCTGCTCCTGCTGCGGGTCCCGCCTCGAGGACGAGGAACGGCAGGCCGCGCTCGGAGAGATGGGCGGCAGCGGCCAGGCCGATAGGGCCAGCCCCAATCACGACGACAGGATTCGAGTTGGTTGCGGTGGTGAGCATGATGGGTCTCCTTGCTGCGGGCGCGGTCAGTTCGCGGTAGCGGTGAGGTCGTTCAGGAGTGCACGGACGCGGGCGTCGATGTCGTCGCGCACCAGGCGCATGCGCTCCATCCCGTCGATGCCCCTCAGGGAAGGCTCATCGGTGTGCCAGATGGTGACCGGCGCGGTCATCCCCTCGACGGGTTCGATGACGGCTTCGCCGCCGATGACGATCACGTGGTCGACGCTGCACAGCAGCTCGGGGGTGACCGGCTGCGGGACGGCGGAGGACATATCCGCGCCGACCTAGGCGATCGCCTCAGCGGACTGGGCATTGAGGGCGGTGCCGGGTCGGGTGCCGGCGGAGTGCACCTTGACGGCATCTCCGGCGTGATGGCGCATGAGGGCGGCCGCCATCTGGGACTTGCCGCCGTTCTTCACGCACACGAACAGGACTGCGGGGCGCTTCGTGGTCATCGCGTGGGGATCTCTCTGCTGGGTCATCGGGTGGGGACGGTGGGGTCGCCGGGGAAGAGCCGGCGGCCCATCGCGAGGGCGACATAGACGAGGGCGACGAGGACGGGGACCTCGATCAGGGGGCCGACGACACCGGCGAGGGCCTGTCCTGAGGTCACGCCGAAGGTGCCGATGGCGACGGCGATGGCGAGCTCGAAGTTGTTGCCCGAGGCGGTGAACGCCATCGTCGTGGATCTGGCGTAGTCCAGGCCGATCGCCCGGCCGAGCAGGAACGCTCCCAGGAACATGACCACGAAGTAGGCCAGCAGCGGCAGGGCGATCCGGGCGACGTCCCCGGGCGAGGTGAGGATCGCGTCGCCTTGGAGAGCGAACAGCAGCACGATGGTGAACAGCAGCCCGTACAGCGCCCACGGGCCGACCTTCGGGAGGAACCGCTCCTCGTACCAGGTGCGGCCCTTCGCCCGCTCCCCGAGGACACGGGTCAGGAAGCCGGCGACCAGAGGGATCCCGAGGAAGATCAGCACGCTGAGGACGATCGCGCCGATCGAGAACTCGGCCGACGTGGTCGGCAGCCCCAGCCACGACGGCAGCGTCTGGAGGTAGAACCAGCCCAGGGCACCGAAGGCGATCACCTGGAAAACGGAGTTGATCGCGACCGGCACGGCGGCAGCTTCGCGGTCACCGCAGGCGAGGTCGTTCCAGATGAGCACCATCGCGATGCAGCGCGCGAGACCCACGATGATCAGGCCGGTCCGGTACTCCGGCAGGTCGGCCAGGAAGATCCACGCGAGGCCGAACATGAGGGCCGGTCCGACGATCCAGTTCAGCACCAACGAAGTCACCAGCAGGCGCCGGTCCGCGCCGATGCGCCGAGTCTCGTCATAGCGGACCTTCGCCAGGACCGGATACATCATCACCAACAGCCCGATCGCGATGGGCAGGGACACGGACCCGATCTTCACCGCCTCCAGCGCGGTGTTCAGGCCGGGGACGAACCGCCCCAGCAGGAGCCCCACGGCCATGGCGGCCAGGATCCATACCGGGAGCCAGCGATCGAGGAAGGACATCCCCTTCATCACGCGCGGCTGCTCCACATCCTTGGTGGTCGTACTCATCAGGCCTCGGCACCTTCCATTGACGGTTATCGATGCGTACGCTATGTTCCACATCGATGACTGTCAATGTAAGGTGAGGGCATGACCACGACGACCGACGCCACAGCCACCGGACTCGCGGCGAGGACCGACTCTGACGAGTGCTGCACGCTGTCCGCAGGCCCGGTCGACACCATCGACGCCGAGCGGATCGCCACCCTGCTCAAGGCGCTATCCGACCCCACACGCCTCCGACTCCTCTCCCACGTCGCCGCCCAGGGCCGCGAGTCGGTCTGCGCGTGCGATCTCACCGAGCCGCTCGGCATCAGTCAGCCCACCGTCAGCCACCACATGAAGAAGCTCGTCGACGCCGGCCTGCTCACGCGCGAGCAGAAGGGCCGCTGGGCCCACTACTCCGTCGTCCCGTCAGCCTTCGCCGAGCTCCGTGCGTTCCTCGACATCGCCTGAACCCCATCTTTCGCACCCCTGTCTGGAGACCCTCATGACCGTTCGCCCCAGCGTCTTGTTCGTCTGTGTCCACAACGCCGGTCGATCCCAGATGGCAGCCGGGTGGCTGCGGGAACTCGCCGGAGACCGCATCGAGGTCCGCTCCGCCGGGTCTGCCCCCGCCGACTCGATCAACCCCGCAGCGGTGGAGGCCATGGCGGAGGTCGGCATCGACATCTCCCACCAGAACCCGAAGATCCTCACTCCCGAATCCGTCCAGGCCTCCGACGTGGTCATCACCATGGGATGCGGCGACGCCTGCCCCTACTACCCCGGCAAGCGGTACGAGGACTGGAAGCTCGAGGACCCCGCCGGCAAGGGCGTCGCGGAAGTCCGCCCGGTGCGCGATGAGATCCGCACCCGCATCGAGGAGCTCATCGCCAGCCTCCTGCCGCAGCACGCCCCGACCACTCCAGCTGAGAGCTGAGGACCGTGATGGCAACGCCGCGCGAGACCCCCTCACTCCTGAACACCGAGCACGTCCTCCACAGCATCGCCGAGGACCTCTCCCACCGATTCACCGGAATCTTCGCCGCCGAAACGGTCGACCGATACGTCTTCGAGTCCTACACCGCTCTCGCTCGCACCTCCACGATCACCTCGCACCTGCCCTCTCTCACCGAGCGCTTCGCCCGAGACCGATTGACCGCACTCGCACAGTCCAAGGGTGCCGCCCCGCACGACGTCCCCGAAGTGCTGCTGGTATGCGTCCAGAACGCGGGACGCTCCCAGATGGCTGCCGCGCTGCTGGATCATCACGCGGCCGGTCGAGTGCACGTCCGCTCCGCCGGATCCGCACCCAGCGAAGCGCTCCACCCGCGTGCCGTGGAAGTGATGCGAGAGATAGGGATCGATCTAACCTTGGCATTCCCCAAGCCCCTCACTGACGACGTCGTCCGCGCTGCCGACGTTGTCATCACTATGGGCTGCGGAGACGCCTGCCCCATCTACTCAGGCAAAATCTACGAAGACTGGGACCTCCACGACCCCGCAGACAGCTCCCTTGAGCAGGCACGTGAAGTCCGTGAGGAGATCGACATACGAGTCCGCCGGCTGCTGAAGGACATCCTTCCCTGACCAGCAGCTCTCCTCAGAGCCGCAGACGAGTGAATCTTCGCTGGCATTTGGGACCTCCAGGTCTGTCCTGGTCCGCGCTGCACTCGTGAGAACTTTCTATACTCCTTCAAGGGGCGGCTCCGCCGCCCGCCGCGAGTGGCACGTGATCGCTTCCGGTCCTCGCTACGCTGCGGGCCTCAGCGCTCACCGTGTCACTCGCTCTGTAAGCGGCACCTACAATTCGCCGGATAAAACTGCACCTATAGACCCACGGAAAGTCGAATGGCCCAGCATAAGCGTAATCTCCAGCTAGCGTTCGACTATGTGATCTGCGAGCGTTGCAACGAGCAACGGATCCTCGCTCGCTCGTGCATTAACTGCGGGCGAGGTCCCGAGCCTGATGAGCGTCAGCAGGATCTCTCTCGGAGAATCGATCTGGTGGACGAATTTCAAGCGAACCGAATTACTCCGACTTCGCTACCCGTTGCTGATCTGAGTCAGCTTGAGCGCCAAGTAGACGAAACAACTCGAGCAGTTGAACGCGCGTTGGCGAAAGCGTCCCGTGGGAACGGGGGGCCGGAAGTCCTTGTAACTGCCTTCTCTCAGCTTGATAGCGTTGCGCTCTCTTGGCAATTACCCCAACTTCGACCAAATAGAAATCTAGGAAAGCTCATCGGGCGCGCACTCGGGCAACTGCGGGCTGGATACGAGAAGTTCCTTGATGCCATGTGCGCCCCAGACATGAACGAGGCGCAAAGGTGTGAAGCTGAAGGCAACGCTGAAATTAGGCTGGGTGAATATCATCTTGAGCAAATCGAAGAGCTGATCTGGGCGGGCGAAGTTTCAGAAGGCTCAGACCCACTCCAGGTAGCTAACAGTGCTGGCCGGGCCATTCGCGACCGACTGGGCAACCCGGCCACAATCGAGGCACTGGAGCTTGAGCTCAGACGCATTGAAGGTACGGGATCGGTAAGTGGATCCGGCGTTGAGCACCAGATGATGCGCATTCTGGCGCTCACGCAATTTGACTTTGATCGCTTCAGCGCTATTCGGGACAGTGTTGCGGATGCTCTTGGGAGGTCCGTTGCCTTCTTGGGGTTGGGACGGGAGGAAGCGTGGCGGAGACAACATGCCATGGCGCAGTCAAACCTCTCAGGATCACTTAGCGCAGCAAATCTTGTCGTGAATTCTGGAGATTCAGGGGAGCTGGATATTGTCAATAGTGCAGTTCGGTGTGTTGCAACTCTTCGAGATGGCGTATTGCGGCACGCTGTTGCAACTTTAGTGGCTTGCGACCCGCGCGAGTATGACTCATTCGTAAATAGGAGTGGTGGATTTGCTCTAAAAGCGGCCGATAGGCGTTTTCCGGAGATTCCGATATCTGAGGGGCTTGAGCCGAGTTTTCGTCACGCCGGAGGGCACGGAGGAGTGGATGACTTGGATGGCGATCAGGTTACCATTCAGGGCAAAACATTCTCGCCTGAGCAGTTTATCGACGTGTATCTCGCTTATCTGGAGACCGTTCTCTCTGTTTGGAGCGGCCTGAATCTCGCACTCGACCGGCTCGGGGGAGAGTTTAAGGTGCGGAGCTATATTTCGCCCAGGGATGTGAAGACGGCAATTACTGCCGGGGTGGGAATCTTGGGAGTGGAGTGCGCTTCAATTGAGATGCGCAGAGACAAGCTCTGGTTAAAGGTCAATAGCCCTGATCACGACTGGTTGCAAGTTGCGGCGTTCGTCAGCGGAATTGAGCTAGTTGATGCGAATTCTTTGCTAATTGATATACTGGGCGATGTGGAACCTCATCATTTCACGGCCAGCTTAAGCGCATTTAGGGAGGCGGACTATGCTGCGGCGGCTATGTGTGATGAGGAGAATGCACTCCTCGTTGCTGGTGTGCTTGCGGCGTGTGCGTTGGACGGGGTCTCGTTATGGTACAGGCAGGACTGGTCTGCAGTTCTATCGAAGTTGACTTCGCTAGATGGCGTAGAGGATTACAGGGTTTGGATTGCTCGCCTCAAGGACTTTAGGCGTCTAGCGACAGAAGTTGGCGATGATGATTCTGCGGCATCATGTGTATCCGCAATTCGGAGTTTCCGGGCAGTGTGAGCGTGGTTTGGGTGTAACGCGCATGGAAGCACCTCCATCCCTTGACAGCAACGATGACAGCAACGCGATGGCGTCCGTCGGTCACGGTCTAGCTATGTGAGCTCCCTGACCAGCCATAACGTGGCTTGCTCTGCATGCTCTGTCGGACTTTTAATCCGCGGGTCGAGGGTTCGATCCCCTCCGGGCCCACCTTGTGCTCGATGTCCAAGACCGGGGCTTGATGCGTGATGAGCTGGCTCTCGCAGGTGGCCGCGGTGAGAGCAGACCGGCGCCCGTGATGCCTGACATGATGAGCAGCTCGCGTCGACTCAGCTCGCGATCCGTCAGACCGCCCATCCACCTCGCTCAGTCATCGTGCGAGTCCTTCTCCGTCCGGCGCGCGGACAGCCTTCGGTCGATGACGACTGCCACCACCGCGGTCACGATGGAGGCAACGGGGATCAGGCAGACGAACGTGATGGCCAGCGCAGAAGGGACGCTCCCCGCCTGACGAACGCGAGGGCGAGGAGGTCGACCCTCAGCATCCGCAGGACGCCGGGGTGAGGAAGCTCGGGTGATCTGCTCATCGCAGCTCTCTCAGCGGGGCAGGCGGGAACGGCGGGCGAGGGCGGCTAGCCCCCAGGCCACGAGGCCCGCTATCGCGCCGGCGATGGCGCCGGTGATGAGGCTCGACAGCGCGGCGAAGGAGCGCAGGATGACGGCCTGGATGGCGGGGTCGAGTGCGGCGAGGTTGCCTCCGAGCCGGGGCGGGTTGTCCGTGAACGCGATGCCCCACAGGAGCTGATGCCCTACGGCAAGGAAGATCCCGTAGCAGACGCCGATCGCCAGGATGGTGACGAACGGATTGGGCGCCTTCGCGACGAGGACGACGATGATCCACACGATTGGCGGAAGGAAGACGAATAGCGCGTTGTTCGCGGTGCCTTCGTGGATGATGCCGAGGTCATGGAGGATCACACGGGGCGCCGCGAGCAGCGCGAGCCCGATGGTCGCCACGAGCGGCAGCCCGAGGCGGCGGCGCGTGGACGTGGAGACGGGGGCGGCGGGAGCGGGAGAAGGCGACGGGTTGTGATCGGTCATGTCTAGACGCTAGGAACTGCATCGCGCTTCAGCCGTCGGCCCATGCTCTCGACCTTGATCGCATCTCTGCGTAGTCCTGATACGTCAGAGAGCGACGTCGCGGTGCTCCGAGAGGAGGTTGCACGGCGGCTGACCTGCCTCCTGCCCTGGAAGAGTGTCAACCGCCGGTGGTGTCCATGAGTCGAAGCAACGTGGGGCTCGCCGGCTGGTTGTCCGGCCAAGGGATCTGCCGTGGTCAGCGAGCCGATTCGGCGGCGGAGGCGACGGTAGATCTCCTCCGCGATCTCGTTCGGCGTCCAGGACGCGGCCAGATCCGCCTCCGTCCGCGCTGTGAGCACAGAGTCCCCGGAATCCCCGGAGGCCTTCCGCTGCGGCGGACGTGCCCGGCGATGCTGCGCTCTCATGCCCGTGGTGACGGCCTGCCGGCCGCGAGCGCTCGCCGTGATCCGGTGACGTTCCCTGGAGATCAGCGAGGGGCATCGCCCCAGGTGACGAGCGATCCTCCGCGCCGAACAGCCCGCCTTCGATGCTGTCGGGATCTCCGACCTGTCACTGAACGTCAGCCCCGATCGCGCCACCCGTGCACAGGCCCCTGCGAATTCGCCACCGGATTGGTGACGCTGGCCGGGCAGCCTATGGCGACGAGGTGAAGCCGACGGGCTTCCCGAGTTTCCTCGCGTACGCGATCTCCCGCTGGACGGACTCGCCGATGCGACCATCAGGATTGACCACGAGGATGCGATCGGCGAGGTCGATCTTGTGCAGGTGGAGCGCATCGAGCAGGTCCTTCTGCTCGGCGGAGATCGTTCCGCTCGTCTCGCCCGCCTCGCCCGGTGCGAGGACGATGATCCCGGCGAACGTCAGGTCGCGGTTCACGGCGCGCATCTCGGCGGCGAATCGGAGTGCTCCGCAGAGGCAGACGATCTCCGGTCGTCCGGTCATGGCGCCCGCCCCGCCCATCAGTCCTGCTGCTCCGCCGCGGCGTCGAACTCCTCGCGGGCGGCGAGGATGCCGGCCATGTGGGAGGTCGCCCAGGTCTCCAGGGCGTGGAGCGGTGCGACGAGCTCGGTGCCCGTCGCGGTGAGCTCGTACTCGACCCGGGGCGGGATCTCGGGGTACTGGGTGCGCGTGACGAGGCCGTCGCGCTCGAGGGTGCGCAGGGTCTGGGTGAGCATCCGGTAGGAGATGCCGTCGACGCGCGCGGTGATGTCCTTGAAGCGCAGGGGGCCGTCGGCGAGGGCGCCGACGATCAGGACGGTCCAGAGCTCGCCGATCTCGTCGAGGACCCGACGGGAGGGGCAGGTCCTGCTGTACGGGTCGAACATCTCGGCGCTCATCGGGGCGTCACCTCTCCATCTGCTGCTCGCGCCAGCGTAGCCCGCGCGCGTGCGGCCTTCGCGCCGCCCTCGCGCCGCGGGCAGGATGCGGAGAGGCGGAGAAGCAGCTCGGGGCGGGCCGGACCGCAGGGTCCGGCCCGCCCCGAGGGCGTCGTCGATCACGCCACGATCGAGAAGCCGCCCGTCCACGGGGTCTGCTCGGTGACGGCGAGGCCGATCTGCACGGCGCCGATCGCTTCGAGCTCGTGGGCGCGCTTCAGGGGGCCCGCGTCGACGGCGCGCAGGCCGCCACCGGTGACGACGGCGCTGAGTGCGGTCTTCGCGTCCGTGTCGTCGCCGGCGATGAGCACCGCGGTGGTGGCGGTGCCGGTGGTGCCGGAGGCGAGGGCGGCGGCGAAGTTCGTGTTGAAGGCCTTCAGGACCGTTGCGCCCGGAACCTGCGCGGCGATCTCGGCGGCGGCGGAGGAGCCGACGGGATCGATCACGATGTCGCCGGTGCCGAAGTCGATCGGGTTGCTCGGGTCCACGAGGACCTTCCCGGCCAGGCCGTCAGGGTAGGCGGCGAGTACCTCGGCGATGGCCGGGTAGGGCAGGGCGAGGACGACGAGGTCGCCGGTGATCGCCTCCCCGATCGTGCCCGCGGTCGCGCCGGGCACCGCGGCGGCCCGGGCCGCATCGCGCGCGAGGACCTGCACGGCGGAGCCGGCGGCGACGGCGATCTGTGCGACCGCAGCGCCGATGTTGCCGGCGCCGATGACGGTGACGGCGGGAAGAGAGGTCGTGCTCATGGGGAACTCCTTGCGTAGATCGGGCGCATCACCTTGATGCTCTCAAAATGAGAGTAGCACTCTCGTTGAGAGTTGCAAGGGGTGGTGCTCCTGGATCACACGGCGTCGTCCCGTCGTCATCCCGCCGTCGTCCCACCCGTCGGCACACCGCCGGCATCACACCACCGACGCCACCCCGTACAGCACGAGCGACAGCGCGAAGCCGACGAGCGCCATGGCGGTCTGGACGATCGTCCAGCTGGCGAGGGTCTGCTTCATGGTGAGCCCGAAGAAGCGGGAGACCAGCCAGAACCCGGAGTCGTTGACGTGGGAGACGCCGACGGAGCCCGCGGACATGGCCATCACGATCGCGACGATCTGCATCGCGGAGAAGTCGCCCGCGGCGACGACGGCGGCCATGAGCGAGGCCGCGGTCGTCAGCGCGACCGTCGCCGAGCCCTGCGCGATGCGGACGATCTGCGCGATGAGGAAGGCCGCGACGATGACCGGCAGGCCGATGCTGTTGAGGGAGCCGGCGACGGCGTCGCCGATGCCCGTCAGCCGCAGGACGCCGCCGAACATGCCGCCCGCACCGGTCACGACGACGACCGAGCAGATCGGGCCGAGGGCCGAGTCCTGGATCTTCTCGATCAGGGTGCCGGACTTCCCGGCGCCCCAGCCGAGCACCACCATCGACACCAGCACGGTGATCAGCAGCGCGATCGGCGTCTCGCCGAGGGTGCGCAGCACCTGCACGAGCGGCTGCGCGAGGAAGGCGTCGCGATCCGCGGTGGCCGAGGCGACGGTGTTCAGGCCGGTGTTCAGCAGGATCAGCACGAGCGGCAGCAGCAGCATCGAGATGATCGCCGGGACCGACGGGCGCGACTCGAAGCCGGTCTCCTCGGTCTCCGAGCCGAGGATCGTGGGGACCGGCACCGGGATGCGGTCGCCGAGGACCTTCCCGGCGATCGGCGCGACGGCCGCCCAGATGATCAGCGCGAAGACGAGGCCGACGAGCAGCACGAGGCCCACGTCGGCCCCCATGATGTTCGCGGCCGCGACCGGACCGGGATGCGGCGGGGAGAAGATGTGCATCGCCGAGAAGGCGACGGCGCTCGGGAACGCGATCGACAGGAACGAGGCGCCGGTGCGGCGGGCGACCGCGTAGATGATCGGCATCATCACCACGAGGCCGGCGTCGAAGAAGATCGGGAAGCCCATGAGCAGGCTCGCGATCGACAGCGCCATGCCGGCGCGACGGTCGCCGAACAGGTCGATCATCTTCTCGGCGAGCACCTGGGCGCCGCCCGAGGCCTCGATCATCCGCCCCAGCATCGCGCCGAGGCCGACGAGCAGCATGACGTTGCCGAGCGTCGAGTTGAATCCGAAGCCGATGGCCTCGAGCAGACGGTTCGCGGGGACGCCGGCGGCGACCGCGGTGAGCAGGCTCGTGATCAGCAGGGCGAGGAAGGCGTGCATGCGCAGCGCCATGATCATGACGAGCAGGGCCGCGATCGCCGCGACGGCGAGGATCAGCAGACCGCCCGTGCCGAGATCCCAGTTCAGGACGAGGTCGTCCATGGCGTGACTCCTTTGTCGACGATGGCCCGACGGATGGGGGTGCGTCAGCGTACGTCAGACTCTGCCCTGCCGAACGGGCGGCGCGCCAGGGTGGCGAGGAGCGAGGAGAGCGGCGTGGAGCGAGGAGGGCGTGAGGAGAGAAGAGCGAGGAGCTCGCTGGACCTCAGCGACCGGAGAGGTCCCTGCCGAGCGGATGGGTGAGCGCCGCGGCGACGCGCTGCACGGCCGCCCCGATCCGGGCCGTCCGCTCGGGGTCGAGCTCGGCGGAGGGGAGCGCGGAGCCGACGGCGAGGAGCGGGTCCGAGGGGTGCCACGGCGGCAGGGGAGCGGCGATGCCCGTGATGCCCGCCGTCGAGCGGCCGTCGTCGATCGCGAAGCCGCGCTCGCGGGCCTCCGCGACCCGGGCCCGGATCTGCGTCGCCGTGGAGTCGGAGCGCGAGGTCAGCGCCGGGATCTCGGTGCGCGCGAGGACGTCCTCGATCGCGTCGTCGGGCAGGGCCGAGAGCATGGCGAGGCCGGTCGCCGTCAGCACGAGGGGGAGCCGGGCGCCTAGGGGTGAGCCCAGACGGTGCTCGCGCCCCTCGTAGCGCACCAGGTAAAGCGTGTCGAGGTCGTCGCGGGCGGCGATCTGCACCAGCTCCCCGGCCAGGTCCTCCTCCTGCTCGACGGCGGGGAAGAACTCCCGCACCTGATGGAACTGCGAGGAGAAGCGGCCGCCGAGCTCCGCGGTCCGCATGCCCAGCCGGTAGCCGCCGTCGGTCCGACGGATCATCCGGCCGTCCTCGAGGACCGCGCACAGGGCGTCGGCGTCCTCCGCGGCGATGCCGAGCGCATCGGCGATCTCCGTCGTCGGCGTGGGCCGTGCGGAGGCGTCGGCGAGCAGGTCGAGCACCTCCAGGGCCCGACGGACCTCGGGCACCGGATCGGTGGGACCGGGCATGGCATCGCTCCTCTCCGGCGGTGGGCTGGCCGGTAGCGTAGCGCCGGCCTCACCGGGGCGGCCCGCTCGTCCACCGCAGCCGCGGATAGGGGACGAACCGATCACCGTTCGACAACGATGCAGGCCCTGGGCCCGCAGGGGCTCCGGAGTCCGGGACGATGGTGTTCTGCACCCCCGCGATCCGTCGGGGCCAGATCTGAGGCAGGTCGGAGGGAGGCGCCGGGATGATCGCACGGATCGGCGCCGTCGCGACGGCCTTCGGCGCGCTCGTCGTCATGCTCGCCCCCACCTGGCGCGTGCCCTGGTCGGGTCCGATGGACACGACCACCGGGGAGATCCCCACCGTGTACACGCTCGAGGCCTGGTACAGCGCCACCCTCTTCGGCTACGGCGACGTCTTCCCGATGCTCGCGATGGTGCTGACGATCTTCGCGCTCATCGCCGGCGGCGTCAGCCTCCGCAGCCGGGACCGCATGCGCACCGCGGGCGCCCTCGCCGCGGCCGCGGCCCTGTCCTCGCTGCTCGGCGGCCTCGTCTTCGACTCGCTCACCGCCGGACCGCTCTCCGCGATGGCGCTGCTGCTGGTCTCCGCCGCCCTCGCCCTGCTGCTCGGATCCCGGCCGCTCCCGGAGCTCTCGGAGGCGGCGACGTCGACCAGCACGGCGGCGTCGACCGGCGCGGCGGCGTCGACCGCTACGACGGCGGCGGAGCAGCCCTGCCCCGCCGCCCGCGCCTCTCGCCCCGTCAGGGGATGACGACCTCCTCGACCTGACCGGACGCCGCCGAGCGCGCCGCCGCCTCCATGAGCGCGAGGCTGCCCAGGTTCGCCCGGCCCGAGGTCTCCGGGACCGTCCCGTTCTCGATCGCGTCGGCGAAGATCCGCAGGCCCGCCGCACGGCCCAGCAGCTCCATGTCCTCCAGCTCGATCTCCTGCGGCTCCTCGCCGACGAGACGGAGCGTCACGCGCTCCTTCTCCGTCGGATCCGCGTAGGCGCCGCCCCCGCGGCTCGTGAACGACAGCTCGCCGAGCTCCCCGGAGACCCGCCACTCGCCCGCCCAGGGCGTCGGCTCGCCGCGGTCCACCCAGCTGCCGCGGTAGCTGACGACGAGGCCGTCGGCCATCTCGATCGTCATCACGGCCTGCGCCTCCTCCACGTACTTGCTGAAGGACGGATCCTTCACCTTCGTGTACACGCGCACGGCCTCCTGGCCGGTGACCTTCCGCAGCAGGTCCACGTGGTGGATCGCCATGTCGTACAGCAGCGGATGCGGGAAGCGGTAGTGCGGGTGCGCGTCGAACGCCTTGTCGTTGTCCCACTGGCGGAAGTCGATGCTCAGCGAGGCGACCTCGCCGATCGCGCCCTCGGCGAGCAGACGCTGCGCCGCCCGCGGCGCCGGATAGTTGCGATAGTTCTGGCTGACCTGCACCACGAGGCCCAGCTCCTCGGCGCGCGCGGCGACCTCGGCGGCCTCGGCGAGGGAGTTCGCGAAGGGCTTCTCCACGATCACGTGCTTGCCCGCCGCGAGCGCCTCGAGGGCGAGCGGCGCATGGGTGACCGCCGGGGCGGTGATCACCACGGCGTCGGCCTCGACGGCCGCGAGCGCCGCCGTCAGCGAGGGGAACGCCTGCTCGTCGGACAGGCCGAGAGCCTCCTGGACCGCCGCGAGCGTGGCCTCGCTGGGGTCGGCGATCGCCGCCACCTCGATCTCCTCGACGGCGGGGATCGCGGTGCGCGCCCAGTCGCCGCCCCAGCCTCCGAGGCCCACATGGATGATGCGGATCGTCATCGATGAATCTCCCTGCTCCTGCGATGGATGTCGTGGGGACCCATGCTTCCATCTCGCGGGCCGGGGGATGACCGGTCGGCCTCAGGCGTCGGCCAGGAGCGTCCTCAGGATCCCGATCGCCTGATCGCGCTCGACCCGCTTCCCGAAGGGGTGCACGTCGGCGCGGACCACGCCGCGATGCTCGGCGACATGCGCGCGCACCCGCTCCTCGAGGGCCGCCGACGACGGCGCATGCACCGACACCGGCGGATCCAGCACCACGCCGACGCAGATGTGGCCCTCCTCGTAGAACACGTACAGGGCCCGCTGCGCGGCGCTGCCGAACAGGTCCGTCTCGGCGGGGGCGGGCAGCGGCCCGAGCGTCGTGAACAGATGGCTGTGGGCGTCGGCCCGTTCGCGTGCACCGCGGCGCCGGGCGCCGCCGCGGATCGTCAGCTCAGCAGAATCGGCCCTCAGCGCGAGGACCTTCCGGCGGGAGTCGTCGTCGACCATGGATGCCTCCTTCGCCCCTCCAGTATGCGCGTGCGGACGAGTCCTGTCAGGTGCGACTGAGGCGCGACGCCGTCAGTCCTCGAGCCCTGCCCGGCGCAGGGTCCGCACGAGCTTGTCCTCGAGCAGCGCGATCGACCGACGGTCATGGCCGCGAAGATGCTCGAGCGCCGCGAGCGCGGTGACCGCCACGTCGATCAGCTCCTCCTGCACGTCCTCGGGCGTGTGGGTCGTGCCCTTGCGGGGGTTCTGCCCCGTCGCGCCGATGTGCGCGGCGACGACCTCGCCGGCCTCCTCGGTGATCTTCGCGATCCGCGCCCAGGTCGCCGCCTCGGGATCGCGGTGCGCATTGCCCGCATCGATCCACTCGCTCAGGCGGGCGATGCCGTCGGAGACGCGGTCCTGGATGTCGGGGATGCTCGAGTCCATGACGCCATTCTCGCGCCAGGCCCCGTCTGCGGTGGCGTGCCCGGTCCCGGATCCGGCGTCGCGATGCTGCTGCTCGGACTGCCGATAGGTGCGCGCGATCGCGACCATGAGATGGCGCCTCATCATCCGCTTGGAAGGAGTGCGTGATCGACTTCTCCTCCCCAATCCGATGTTTCCACAGGGAAATCAGGAATGTGGATGGCGAATGTGGATGGAGGAATCGTGGGGAGGAGAAGTCGCTGTTCACTCCTCCCCAATGGTCAAATATCCACAGGCTGTTTCTTTGCTGTTCATGGATTGTCGATGATGGGGGTGAATTCGATGATGGATCGATGAACAGCGGGTCGACCGTGGGGTCGGCGGGATGCAGGGGAGGGGGTGTCGGGATGGGCGGGAAACGTGGCCAAGGGGGTCGGGGTGGTCAGCGCGGGGCGGGCGAAGATGCCGGGACTGCTGCTGGGGGTATGGATGGCCTGGTGCGGTGGTGGATGGCGCAGGCATCAGCATTGACGGCATCCGCGCCGGGCCTCGAGGCCCTGATGGAGACGTCGCCGGGGGCGCTGGTGGATCTGATGCGCCTGCTGGAGTCGACGCGGAACAGTCTGGACGCGCTCGCGACACGGGC
>NZ_JBSYXB010000016.1:0-5864 GCF_054114245.1 Brachybacterium netajii (SeqCode)
CGGGACTGATGCATGATCAGGTGTCACATCAGCTGTGGCGCTGAGGAGCGTCGCAGGGAAGGATGTGCACCATGCCTGCTCCCTATCCCCAGGAGTTCCGCGACGACGTCGTCCGCGTCGCGAGGAACCGTGAACCCGGCCAGAAACTCTCCACGATCGCGCGCGACTTCGGGATCTCCGAGTCGTGCCTGACGAACTGGATGCGCCAGGCCGACGTCGAGGACGGCGCCCGGCCCGGCAAGACCCGCGAGGAGTCCTCCGAGCTACGCGAGGCTCGCAAGAAGATCCGCCTGCTCGAGCAGGAGAACGAAGTCCTCCGCCGCGCGGCCGCCTACCTCTCACAGGCGAACCTGCCGGGAAAATCCTCTACCCGCTCGTGAGCGAGCTCGCTGCCGACGGGATCCCCGTCGCGGTGTCCTTGCGGGTCCTGAAGCTCTCCCGCCAACCCTACTATCGCTGGCGGAAACAGCAGGTCACCGAGTCGGAGCTGGTCGAGGCCTACCGGGCGAACGCCTTGTTCGACGCTCACCGGGACGATCCCGAGTTCGGCTACCGGTACCTCGCCGGAGAAGCGGAAACCGCCGGCCAGCGCATGTGTGAGCGGACCGCGTGGCGGATCTGCCGAGACAATCGATGGTGGTCCGCCTTCGGGAAGAAGCGCGGGAAGAACGGCAAGCGCCCAGGCCCGCCCGTGCACGATGACCTCGTCAAGCGAGACTTCACCGCCGATGACGTCAACGAGCTCTGGCTGACCGATATCACCGAGCACTGGACCGACGAGGGGAAGCTCTACCTCTGCGCGATCAAGGATGTCTTCTCCGGCCGGATCGTCGGCTACTCCATCGATACTCGGATGACGGCACGTCTCGCGGTGAACGCCCTGAACAACGCTGCTTCGCGGCGATCTGGCGCGGCTGGATGCATCGTGCACTCGGACCGCGGTTCTCAGTTCAGGTCGCGTAAGTTCGTGCACGCGCTGAACCGTCATCACCTCATCGGATCGATGGGGAAAGTCGGTGCTGCCGGCGACAACGCCGCGATGGAGTCGTTCTTCGCGCTGCTGCAGAAGAACGTCCTGAACCGCAAGCGGTGGCGGACACGGGACGAGCTGAGGATCGCGATCGTCACCTGGATCGAGCGGACCTACCACCGCCGCCGTCGGCAGACCCGACTGGGCCGATTGACCCCCATCGAGTACGAGACCATCATGAACCCGACCACGGCCCTCGCGGCCTAACCCCAACTGACACCTGATCGTGCATCAGTCCCGCCTGTACCGCAGCACTGATGAGGTAGCCCCTCCCGGGAGGCTGTACCCCAACGCTGTACCGGAACACTGTTCCTTGAGGGTGTACCGGAACACTGTTCTGGTACGCCCTACCGGTACACCGTTCCGGAACACTGTTCGACCTCCACGCGCCCACTCTTGAAACTGACACTGTGGGTACGCGGCTTGCGCCTGCATTGACCAAGCATCAGGCCAGGTGAGCCACCAATCAGGGCCGGAACTTCATAGGGCCTGAGACGTCAAACTCATAACGCCGGTTCGGAGAATTTTCCGGAGGGTTTATCGATAGCCGAAACGGAGACATTACCGGAGACCAATCTGGTATTCTGGCCCCGTACTTGCACGCAAGTCAGCAGGGGTTGCCATGAGCCGGACACCATCAGCGATTCGCACGCGTTCCAACCGGGGAGTCGCAATCTCCAGGCGCGACCTCGACCGCATTCGACTCTTGGGGCGGTGGCACTCCCTAACGGCCGAGCACATCGCCAGGAGCGAGCAGAGCCCGTCACTGTGGTCACCCGCCCTTGAGTACGCGCAGGCACCGGAAGCACGCGCCGCTTTCGCGAGGGCCGTGGAGGCGATCAAGCGCCGGTTCCGCACACTCAAGGCCATCGAAGAGGACCCCGGAATCGGCATCGGCCCTCTCATCGGCACCGCACTTTCCACGAACGGCTCGACCGCGTACTTCGCCACACGAGTCGGGGCACGCGCAGCGCACCTCCCGTGGCAGCTGCGCAGCAGAATCAATCCAATGCTTTGCCAGCACGCGTGGATGGCAGCCGACATTGGGATGGCGCTGGAAGCGCGTGGATACAGCGTGCTGTCCGAACGTGAACTCGCCACCGGGATCAACCGCCACGGCAACCGCATCACCGCGCAGATCGAATCGCAACACGTTGCCTCCAACGGGCGGGCCACGAACAAGAAGCCCGACGTGGCCGTGCTTCACCCCAATGGCACCGACTACATCGCTATCGAGGTAGAGCGAGACACCGACCGCGCCGTCAGTGTCTATGAGCAGAAGCTCGCTGCCTATCAGAGCAACACCGCTGTCAAGGCTGTCTGGTACCTGTGCGCCAGCGACACGACCGCACGACGCGTCGGCGTCGGAGCGCAGAAGGCCCTCGGTCGCGGCAGCAGCTTCCCGCTCCGCATTAAGACGATCCCGCCCATCGACGGATGCCACTTCCTAGACATGGACGCCTTGCCGACGAAGCTACAAGATGACCTCGAAACGGACGGACGCTCGATGCACTCACGGCGCACCGAGGCCCGTCTGTAAACGAGGCAGCAGTGTCCATTACTCGCCAAGCGGCGTCAGAAACTTGGAGGCTGACCCGGCGAACGCATCGACGATGAGGAATGACCGGCCCAACGCGTTCAGCGAGAGCTCAAGTCGGTAGAAGTCCACTTCGCCGCCACCAGTTTTGTACGGCCGAATGCGCCCTGGGTGCACCACCGCTCGCCAGTCATCGAACGAGAGGCTGTCCCACTGGCCTGCGGATAGCGTCAAAGTCGATCGGTCGAGCACGTATTGCTCGTACTCGTCCATGTCGTACGTCTCCTCGTGGACTCGCAGATCGGCCCACGGGAACAGCGGCGGTAGAGCCTCCTCGTATGGGCGCGTCCCGAGATACACACCCCACCGAGCCAATTCCGTCCGCTCTGAGTCGTGACGCTCGATGCTGAGCTTGATTTCGCCCCGGCCCGAGACCTTATTGACCCATTCCTCAACATCGACGATCAGCCGCTCACCGCTCTCCAACAGCTGCATCCACGGTTTCGCGAGACCCAGTTGACGGAGTCGCAAAATGTATGGCGCGCCGTCGGAGGCACTTCGAAGCGCTGTCATTGCCGACGCGTCGAGCACGTTCACCTCAGGAACAAGCAGCTTCAAGCCGCTCTGCGGCCCGCGCTCCACGTTCTCTTCCGTGACGAGCTGCCAATGGCACTGCCGCGTCTGCGGGTTATACAGGATCACAACGACGGGCAGCGAATGGCGCGTCCAATAGTCGTAGTGATCAGGGTCGAGGCGAAACCACCACCCGCCCGATGCATTTTCAGCAAACCACGACTTGCCGCCCTTGATCTGCAGTGCAAGAAGCCGCCCCGTCGCAACGTTTTCCTGTACGACCTCAATCTGAGCGTCGATGCCGAAGTCGTCCGTCGGTTGCTCCCGGAACACCCAGTTCAGCTCCTTCTGCACCGCCAACGCCGTATGCGTGACCGCCTCACGCGACACGCGCGCACTGTCAGGCTGACGAGTCACCGTACCCTCCACCCGCGACCTTCGCGGCCTATCATCCGAATGATGCTTGCAATGCCTTCCTGACCAAATTCACTGAGCGCCGGAGTTAATACACACGACAACCCACTAGGCATTTCAGCGCGCTAGGTCATTTATCCTTCTAAGCGTTCGCATCAAGTCACAATCTGACTCCACCAAACTTTTAGCAACTGACTCATGTCGAAATGCCTTTGCGAGCCTCTTTTTTGCCGCCGACTCTTTTTCTGACCGCTTGGACTCACTCAGCTCTAGCCACGGTTGGCCTGCGGCAGGGTTTGCCTCGTGCGCAGCTTCAGCAGCAATACTTGGAATGTCGACGTAGTCCCATTCGCCTGCCGTTCCTATAGCCTCTCTGAACAGTCGCTCAAACTCGCTTAGGTCGGCATAGGCAGAACATATAGCTTCAAACGTAAGATAATTTTCAAGTTCTCTACGTTCTAAAACGACGACCGTCCGGTTAGTATCCTCGCGCGTCTGAAGGCCGATAACTTCCTTTTTCAGTGGCGAGGATACAGACTCGCGGTCGCTGTCCACCACGTATACTTCATGCCTATTGAACTCAGAGAGATTGCTCTCCCAAAGGGAAAGGTTGCCTCCACCTCCGATCGGCATGAATGCTACTCTACCTTGAGACTCGAGATGGTAGAACGGGACGACTCCTTCATCTGTATTCGCATGAAGGGACTCTGTGAGCGCAACAATGCCCTCCTTGTCCCTTCTCCCCTCGATAAGCACGAAGCAGCGCACGTTGTGGTCTGTAAATATTCCGAGCGAACTGTTCAGGGCAGAAAGGAGCTCTTGACCGCTGCTAGATGAATCTGCAGATACACAGCTCTTCTTTCCGGATTCGCTTCGAATGTAGCGGATTGAGGTCGCCGGAACGTCGCGGAGGAGATTGGAGCTATGGGTGGTTAATATAACCTGCCTGTTCGGTTGATCCGCGACGTCTAGCAGAGATGAGAGGATTTGGCGTTGAAGATCAGAGTGTAGAGCGGTCTCAGGCTCCTCCACCGCAGTCAGGACGCCACGATGGTAAGTCGTGTGGTCTTCGTCCACTTCGCGTTCCGCTTCAGCGCGGAAGAAGCTCAGCAGGACAAGTCTTCGCGTACCGCTCCCGCGGCGCGATAATGGCACATCGTTCTCGTCAATGAATTGGGCTTTTCCGTACGCACCTGTCCATTTTGGGGCAAGGTCCTGGGCTCTTAATGTGGCAGCCATATCCGGCGCTACTTCAGCAAGCTTGCCAACGACCGCCTTAAGTTTGCGATTGACTTCGCCTTCGATTACCGTGGCGAATTCATTCAACTGAGCAGAGTGCTGCTCCAACACTTCTTTTACGATAAGCTTAATCGGATCCTGAGCGATGGGCTCATTTTCGTCTGACGCCCGATCGGATCGGAACAAGTGGAAGTATGGGTAATACTTTTCTAGCGCCTTCGCTACATCCAGCCCGTCCTCCTTGGACAGCTGTACCTCACGCTCAACTAGAGAGGCGTCTCCCGACTCGAGGACCTGATCCCAAATTGCTTTCCTGTATGCTGAGTTCGTCCGGGCGTCGCCCTTCCCTTGAACATCTTCAAGGGAGATGCCTCTACCGGCGGCAACTTTCTTTAAACCCTGCTGCTTGAGGTCCAGCAAGTTAGTTTCAACGGTATCAGATGTCGGATGGTCCGCGAGAACAGATACCTTCGGTCCGGACGGCTTCCCCCTTGACCACTCCTTTGTGACCCGTAACGAACCAGAGCGAGTTAGTAGGTACTCGGCAGCAAGGGTCGTTGAGAAGTTGGCATCGATTGAGACCGTCTCGGGAAGCTCTGTGAATTCACAGGAAACAGCAATCGGAAGGCTCGAGTTAACAGAGTAGTCTTTGGGATCAACCTTTCCTGCAAAAAAGGCCTCCAGAGCTTCCAGGATCGACGACTTGCCGGCATCGTTTCGGCCGACTATAGAGGTCGCCCCTTCTTCGAACTCGATTTCAAAGGGTTCGACGTACGACCGAAAACCTGAAATCTCTAGCTTGGCTAGCTGCATATGACCCCCTCGTCAGTATCATTGGTACCTCTCTCCTTAGCGTCATCCTAGCCCCTATTATCCCAGAGCGGCGGCCAACGCATAGGCTGGCGAGCGATCAAGAGCGGATGCTGCTCGGACGTATCGCTGAGTCGTCGCCAGGGATTTATGGCCGAGCATGGCCCGTACAGCCTCCATGTCCGCGCCCGTAGCGAGGGCCAGCGAAGCCGCAGTATGCCTTAGCAAGTGAGGGTGGACCCGTACACCGATCCTGTCCCC
>NZ_JBSYXB010000017.1:0-5157 GCF_054114245.1 Brachybacterium netajii (SeqCode)
GACAGCTTCACGAAGGGGCTCCGAGGGATTGCCGCGACAGAGGCCGGTACAGCTTCAATACGGGTGTCCCGGGGGCAATCCCGAAGAGAGTCGGCACACCTCCCAGACGGGGCTGGATTCAGAGGGAGTTGAGTCCCCGATAGTGGTGTAACGCGGTGGCCCTGTGATCGTCCCGGACAAGGACGCGGCCACCGTGTGATCCTTCGAGTGAACCTCTCACAGCACTCTCGAACGGAGTCATCACGATGACCGCTCCCCACATTGTCGACCCTTCCGGCCTGCTCGGTGAAGCCCTGGCCGAGGCGTCCCCGGATCTGATGCGCAGCCTGCTCCAGGACGTGATCAACACCCTGCTCTCCACGGACGCGGACGCTGTTGCCGGCGCGGAGTACGGCCGCCCCAGCCCTGTCCGGACCGCCCAGCGCAACGGCTACCGCCACCGCGACCTCGACACCCGCGTCGGCACGATCGACGTCGCCGTCCCCAAGCTCCGCACCGGCACCTACTTCCCCGAGTGGCTGCTCGAGCGGCGCAAGCGCGCCGAGTCAGCCCTGATCACGGTCGTCGCGGACTGCTATCTCGCCGGTGTCTCCACCCGCCGCATGGATAAGCTCGTGAAGACCCTGGGCATCAACAACCTCTCGAAGTCGCAGGTCAGCAGGATGGCGGAGTCGTTGGACGAGCACGTCGAACAGTTCCGCCACCGCCCCCTGGACGAGGCCGGGCCGTTCACGTTCGTCTCCGCCGATGCGCTGACGATGAAGGTCCGCGAGGGCGGGCGCGTGATCAACGCCGTCGTCCTGCTCGCGACCGGCGTCAACGGTGACGGGCACCGCGAAGTGCTCGGCATGCGGGTCGCGACCAGCGAGACCGGAGCTGCGTGGAACGGCTTCTTCGCCGACCTCGTCGCCCGCGGCCTCGCCGGGGTGCGCCTGGTGACCTCCGATGCGCATACGGGACTGGTGGAGGCGATCGCCGCGCATCTTCCCGGGGCGGCCTGGCAGCGGTGCCGCACCCACTACGCAGCGAACCTCATGGCCGTGACACCGAAGAGCATGTGGCCGGCGGTCAAGGCGATGCTGCACAGCGTCTATGACCAGCCCGATGCAGCAGCGGTCAACGCCCAGTTCGACCGGCTCCTGGGCTACGTGAGCGAGAAGCTGCCGGCCGTGGCCGATCACCTCGATGCCGCCCGCGCGGATCTGCTCGCGTTCACGGCGTTCCCGAAGGATGTGTGGGTGCAGATCTGGTCGAACAATCCCACCGAGCGGTTGAACAAGGAGATCCGTCGCCGCACCGATTCCGTCGGCATCTTCCCCACCCGCGAGGCGATCGTCCGCCTCGTCGGCGCGGTCCTGGCCGAACAGACCGACGAGTGGGCCGAAGGACGCCGCTACCTCGGACTGGACGTCCTGGCCCGCTGCCGCCTCAACCTCGTCCCCGACACCAGCACCGAGGAGGTCACCACAAGCTCCCTACCCGCCCTGACCGCCTGACCCCTCAGCGAAGGATCGCTACACCACTTCCAGGGACTTGACCGGGGCAGTCTCGCCCCGTACCGCCGCGCTCACCGCCGGATGTTGCGCTTCGATGCGGGGTTCACCACCAGGTCGCGCGTCACTCCCCACATCGGTCGGTCGTGAATGAGAAGCTAAGCCACGTGAGCACAGCACATCCTGGAGACGACACGGCGGAGCTGCGCAAGGCCCGGGGCGCGTTCTTCACCCCGGCCCCGATCTCGCGGTACATCGCCGAATGGGCGATCCAGTCCGGGGACGACCGAGTACTCGAACCCTCCGCCGGAGACGCTGAGTTCATGCTCGCAGCGGCGGCCCGGCTCCAGGAGCTGAACACCGGATCGGGCGTGCCAGTCGTGGAGGGTGTCGAGATCCATGAGTCGAGCGCCACAGTCGGGCGCGAGCGAGTTATGGCCGCCGGTGCTGAGCCCTCGATCACGGTCAGCGACTTCTTCGACATTCCTGCGACGCCCTCGTACGACGCCGTGATCGGGAACCCGCCTTACATCCGGTACCAGGAGTTTGCTGGCGAGTCACGAGCGAAAGCACGGGCTGCGGCACTAGCAGGAGGCGTTGGACTAAGCGGTCTCGCGTCAAGCTGGGCAGCCTTCACCGTTCACTCCGCACGCTTCCTCCGTCATGGAGGCCGCCTCGGCCTGGTGCTCCCCGCAGAGCTGCTGAGCGTGAACTATGCCGCTCCCGTGCGCAAGTACCTCTTCGAGAACTTCCGCGAAGTGAGCCTGGTCCTCTTCGAGCACCAGGTGTTCCCGGAAGCTGAAGCTGACGTAGTCCTGCTGCTGGCGGACGGATACGGTCACGGCCCCACCGATAGCGCAACATTCCGACAGACCACCGATGCGAACACGCTCGGTGCCCTGGATCAGACCTCGACCACGTGGACTCCGATTACAGCGGATGCCAAGTGGACCGGCAGCCTTGTCGAAGAAGTTGCGGCAGATGCCGTCGCTGACTTGCGTACACGGGGTACCTTCTCCGAACTTCAAACCTGGGGAGAGACCACCCTGGGAATCGTGACGGGTAACAACAAGTACTTCGCAATGTCCCCGGAACGTGTCAAGCAACAGGGTCTGAAGAGGAACGAGACTCTGCCCTTGTCTCCTCCGGGAAGCGCCCATCTTCGCGGACTCGCGCTGACGACCTCAGCTCTTCGACGCCTTGGCGCAGAGGGTAAGGCCACGCGGCTGTTCAGGCCGGCTGAACAACACTCGACAGAGGCCGAGCTGTACATTCAGGCTGGGGAACAAGCAGGGGTCCATCTTGCCTACAAGTGCCGCGTCCGGCGCGTGTGGTATCAACCGCCCGTGGTCCCCCCGGCCGATCTGCTCCTCACCTACATGAATGCAGACACGGCACGCATCACAACCAACGAGGCCGGCGCTCATCACCTCAACTCGGTACATGGCGTCTACCTGAACGAGGAGTACCGCGAACTTGGCCGGGAGTTGCTCCCGCTCGCGAGCCTGAACTCGGTGACGTTGCTGCACGCCGAGCTCGTCGGTCGCGCATACGGTGGCGGCATCCTGAAGATCGAACCTCGTGAGGCTGACCAGTGGCTGCTCCCTTCACCGCAAACTGTCGCGTCCCACGCTGACGAGCTGAGAGCGGTGAAGGCGCGGGTTACGCGACTGCTCGGGCACGGCGACCTGACCGGCGCGGTAGAAGCCGTCAATGATGTCCTGTTCGCTGTCAACGAGGAGCTGGACAGTGAAGCACTACTCAGTGTGATGACGACGCGGGAGATGCTCGCGTCGCGGAGAGCTAGCCGAGGTGCAAGTGGCCGCTAGGAAGCCCAGTACGAAGACTCGCGCGTGGCGCCTGTTCGATCGAATCGTTGCGGACGCCGCACCGGAGGGTGAGCACACAACCCCCTGGTACATCGAGGACGGGAAACTGCGGTACGCGCCCGACTTCGCGACGTTGCGAACGCTGCTCGGAGTGCCTCTGTACCTTGAGGCGACTACAACCAGCGGCGTGCCCGCACTCGCACTCGACGTCTGGCTCAGCTACGAGCTGCGCCGCGCTGGCTTTGATCCCGACAGCACCTGGCCCAGGTCGACGCATCCTCGAATCTTGCCGCGACAGATCCCTGCACTGCTCGATGGCTTCTCGAAGAAGGAGCGTGCGTACGCCGAGAAGAAGCTCACCGCGAAGACGGCGGTCAAGGGAGTTACCTCGGCAAGCGCGAACATCCTTGGGAAGAACTACCTCAAGCAGGTCGACGTCATCATGACGGACTGGCAGACCGGCCCAGAACTGCTCATCTCCACCAAGCGCATGGACTCCTCGTACGGGAAGAACGCCGCCAACCGCGTGGAGGAAGCCTACGGTGACGCAAAGAACCTCAGGCTGCGCCATCCACTCGCTGCCCACGGCTTCCTGATGGGCCTGCGCTCGGACATCCTTGAGGATTCGTCAGGGACGGCCGACTGGCTGATGGACCTCATGGCCAAGCTCGGCCAGGAGGATGATGCCTACCACGCCACATGCGTCGTGCTAATGGATTACGACAAGACAATCGCACCGCCTGAAGACGACGGTGAGTCCGAACGCGACACCATCGCAGGCACGGTCAACGCGGACGAGGATGACGATTCCGACCCCGACGAAGCAGTGCCGACCGACGAGGTAGAAGGGATCCTGAGGGGTCTCCCTGAGGTCAAGATCCTAGAGGACGCCGTTCCTGCTGAGCTGAAGCCTTCCCGATTCCTTCAGATCATCGTCAACCACGTTCTGGACATCACACCGATCACGTTGCATACGGAAGCACGGCGACGCCGTAAGGCTGCGGGTGTGGAGCCCGATGTCGGAGCACTCGGTGCTGCACGGGAGGAACCGGGGAACGGTTAGCCGTCGAGGAGCCGGAGGACCGTAGTTTGAGCCGATCCTAGGTTTAGCCGATAATCCGTATTTTCGGCTACATTCTAGGTAGTCTGGAGGCATGGCCGAGCAGCTCGTTCAAGCACCCATGCAGGCCGACATCGGCCGGCTCCAAGCACGATGGCTCGGCACCCTGACGCCCTCGACTCGACGCGGGTACAGCACCGACGCACGCTCGTGGATCGTGCACTGCGCAAGGGTCGGCCTCGACCCACGAGACGCCACGGGGCGTGACCTCACCGCATGGCTCGATGAGCTCGCGCACCTGCGCCCTTCCACCCGGGCGCGACGCCTGTCCGCCGTGATGAGCATGTACACCTGGCTGAGGGACGAGTCCGTCGTAGCCGTGGTCCCCGAGGTGCCCAGGGCATCCCGCCCGCGTTCACGAGGACAAGACGACGCCAGACTCGTCGGCCTCGACCAGGCGACGGCGCACCGGCTGCTCGCCGTCGCCGATGACCACTCGCCACGAATGTCCGAGCTCGCCGCTCTCGGCCTCACGACAGGCCTCCGCATCCAGGAGATGCTCTCGCTCGACCCCTCAGCAGTGCGCACCGACGGGGGCGGGCGCGTGCTCGCCACCGTCGCCGGAAAGCGAGAGCGAACCCGCACGGTCGTCGTCCCACCCCTCGCTGCTGAACGGCTTGCGGTACTGCGCCCTGCTGAATCGGTTGCGCCATTCTTCCGTACCCGCACGGGCCGACCGTGGAGCCAGCGAGAGGCCCGAGATGCCCTCGCACGT
>NZ_JBSYXB010000018.1:0-3256 GCF_054114245.1 Brachybacterium netajii (SeqCode)
GTGCGCGTGTTGCTTGATATCTCAATAGCGTGTCTGTTTGTTGATGCCAATATTTTAATTGGCAAGATATACGGATGATTAGCAGAAATGCTGGTTGTTTGTTTTTTTGCCAGGATTGTTTTCATTTTTTATGGAGAGTTTGATCCTGGCTCAGGACGAACGCTGGCGGCGTGCTTAACACATGCAAGTCGAACGATGACGGTGGTGCTTGCACCACCTGATTAGTGGCGAACGGGTGAGTAACACGTGAGTAACCTGCCCCCCACTTCGGGATAACCTCGGGAAATCGGGGCTAATACCGGATATGAGCTACTACCGCATGGTGGTGGTTGGAAAGTTTTTCGGTGGGGGATGGACTCGCGGCCTATCAGTTTGTTGGTGAGGTAGTGGCTCACCAAGGCGATGACGGGTAGCCGGCCTGAGAGGGCGACCGGCCACACTGGGACTGAGACACGGCCCAGACTCCTACGGGAGGCAGCAGTGGGGAATATTGCACAATGGGCGAAAGCCTGATGCAGCGACGCCGCGTGAGGGATGACGGCCTTCGGGTTGTAAACCTCTTTCAGTAGGGAAGAAGCGAAAGTGACGGTACCTGCAGAAGAAGCGCCGGCTAACTACGTGCCAGCAGCCGCGGTAATACGTAGGGCGCAAGCGTTGTCCGGAATTATTGGGCGTAAAGAGCTTGTAGGTGGCTTGTCGCGTCTGCCGTGAAAACCCGAGGCTCAACCTCGGGCGTGCGGTGGGTACGGGCAGGCTAGAGTGTGGTAGGGGAGACTGGAACTCCTGGTGTAGCGGTGAAATGCGCAGATATCAGGAAGAACACCGATGGCGAAGGCAGGTCTCTGGGCCATTACTGACACTGAGAAGCGAAAGCATGGGTAGCGAACAGGATTAGATACCCTGGTAGTCCATGCCGTAAACGTTGGGCACTAGGTGTGGGGAACATTCCACGTTCTCCGCGCCGTAGCTAACGCATTAAGTGCCCCGCCTGGGGAGTACGGCCGCAAGGCTAAAACTCAAAGGAATTGACGGGGGCCCGCACAAGCGGCGGAGCATGCGGATTAATTCGATGCAACGCGAAGAACCTTACCAAGGCTTGACATGCACCGGACGGTCGCAGAAATGTGGCTTCCTTTGGGCTGGTGCACAGGTGGTGCATGGTTGTCGTCAGCTCGTGTCGTGAGATGTTGGGTTAAGTCCCGCAACGAGCGCAACCCTCGTTCCATGTTGCCAGCGCGTAATGGCGGGGACTCATGGGAGACTGCCGGGGTCAACTCGGAGGAAGGTGGGGACGACGTCAAATCATCATGCCCCTTATGTCTTGGGCTTCACGCATGCTACAATGGCCGGTACAATGGGTTGCGAAACTGTGAGGTGGAGCGAATCCCAAAAAGCCGGTCTCAGTTCGGATTGGGGTCTGCAACTCGACCCCATGAAGTCGGAGTCGCTAGTAATCGCAGATCAGCAACGCTGCGGTGAATACGTTCCCGGGCCTTGTACACACCGCCCGTCAAGTCACGAAAGTCGGTAACACCCGAAGCCAGTGGCCCATCCTCGTGAGGGAGCTGTCGAAGGTGGGATCGGTGATTGGGACTAAGTCGTAACAAGGTAGCCGTACCGGAAGGTGCGGCTGGATCACCTCCTTTCTAAGGAGCATCACCAAGATTGGTGGCCATCAACCTGCCCGCGTGTGGTGGGGATGGTTGCTCATGGGTGGAACATCAACGAATAGGCACTTCACTCGCTGGCAATGATCGTCCGGAGTACGCCCCTCGGGGTTGGAAAGGATGATGGTCCGGTGGGTTTGAGGTGGAGACACGCTATTGGGTTGTGAGGCTGCACGCGGCCAGGGGTCATGCTTTCGGGTATGGCCGTACTGGTGTGTGGCTGGTCCTCCCTCGTCACGCTGACTGCGTTTGCGGTGGTGTGGTGGGTGTGGGGTTGTTTCTTGAGAACTACATAGTGGACGCGAGCATCTTGTAAGCAATTTTTTGTCTTTGTGTGTTGCCAAGTTTTTAAGGGCACACGGTGGATGCCTGGGCACAAGGAGCCGATGAAGGACGTGGGAGTCTGCGATAAGCCTCGGGGAGATGACAACCGATCTGTGATCCGAGGATGTCCGAATGGGGAAACCCACCGCAAGTCATGTTGCGGTACCCGCCACTGAATGTATAGGTGGTGTGGAGGGAACGCGGGGAAGTGAAACATCTCAGTACCCGCAGGAAGAGAAAACAAATAGTGATTCCGTGAGTAGTGGCGAGCGAAAGCGGATGGGGCTAAACCTGGTCTGTGTGATACCCGGCAGGGGTTGCAGGTTGGGGGTTGTTGGGACAGTGCGTGATCTCTCTGCCGGGAGGTCGACGTGGACGTGTGTTGGTAGTCGAAGTCGTGGTGAGTGCGACGGCGTAGAGGGTGTGACCCCCGTAGACGAAACTGATATGCGGCGTTGTTGCTGTTCCCGAGTAGCACCGGGCCCGTGAAATCCGGTGTGAATCTGCCAGGACCACCTGGTAAGCCTGAATACTCCCTTGTGACCGATAGCGGACAAGTACCGTGAGGGAAAGGTGAAAAGTACCCCGGGAGGGGAGTGAAATAGTACCTGAAACCGTGTGCTTACAATCCGTCGGAGCCTTTAGGGGTGACGGCGTGCCTTTTGAAGAATGAGCCTGCGAGTTAGTGGTCGGTGGCGAGGTTAACCCGTGTGGGGTAGCCGTAGCGAAAGCGAGTCTGAACGGGGCGTTCAGTCGCCGGCTCTAGACCCGAAGCGAAGTGATCTATCCATGGGCAGTGTGAAGCGCGGGTAAGACCGCGTGGAGGCGCGAACCCACTTCAGTTGAAAATGGAGGGGATGACCTGTGGATAGGGGTGAAAGGCCAATCAAACTTCGTGATAGCTGGTTCTCCCCGAAATGCATTTAGGTGCAGCGTTGCGTGTTTCGTGCCGGAGGTAGAGCACTGGATAGGCGATGGGCCCCACCGGGTTACTGACCTTAGCCAAACTCCGAATGCCGGTACGTGAGAGCGCAGCAGTGAGACTGTGGGGGATAAGCTTCATAGTCGAGAGGGAAACAGCCCAGAACATCAGCTAAGGCCCCTAAGCGTGTGCTAAGTGGAAAAGGATGTGGAGTTGCTGAGACAACCAGGAGGTTGGCTTAGAAGCAGCCACCCTTGAAAGAGTGCGTAATAGCTCACTGGTCAAGTGATTCTGCGCCGACAATGTAGCGGGGCTCAAGTACACCGCCGAAGCTGTGTCATTC
>NZ_JBSYXB010000019.1:0-1867 GCF_054114245.1 Brachybacterium netajii (SeqCode)
TGCTGGGGTTGTTTCTCCAGAACCACACAGTGGACGCAAACACACACGCAAACAACAATTGAATGTTGATAAGTCATCAGCCATTAGTACCAGTCAGCTCCACACGTTACCGCGCTTCCACATCTGGCCTATCAACCCAGTGGTCTACTGGGGGCCTCTCGCACACGAAGTGCATGGATATCTCATCTTGAAGCAGGCTTCCCGCTTAGATGCTTTCAGCGGTTATCCCTTCCCAACGTAGCCAACCAGCCATGCCCTTGGCAGAACAACTGGCACACCAGAGGTCAGTCCATCCCGGTCCTCTCGTACTAGGGACAGGTCTTCTCAAATATCCAACGCGCGCAGCGGATAGGGACCGAACTGTCTCACGACGTTCTAAACCCAGCTCGCGTACCGCTTTAATAGGCGAACAGCCTAACCCTTGGGACCAACTCCAGCCCCAGGATGCGACGAGCCGACATCGAGGTGCCAAACCATGCCGTCGATATGAGCTCTTGGGCAAGATCAGCCTGTTATCCCCGGGGTACCTTTTATCCGTTGAGCGACACCCATTCCACAATGAGGTGCCGGATCACTAGTTCCTGCTTTCGCACCTGCCCGACATGTCTGTCTCGCAGTCAAGCTCCCTTGTGCACTTACACTCAACACCTGATTGCCAACCAGGCTGAGGGAACCTTTGAGCGCCTCCGTTACTCTTTAGGAGGCAACCGCCCCAGTTAAACTACCCATCAGGCACTGTCCCTGATCCGGATCACGGACCGAGGTTAGGAATCCAGAACGACCAGAGTGGTATTTCAACAGCGACTCCACACCCACTAGCGTGAATGCTTCCCAGTCTCCCACCTATCCTACACAAATCGTTCCGAACACCAATACCAAACTATAGTAAAGGTCCCGGGGTCTTTCCGTCCTGCTGCGCGTAACGAGCATCTTTACTCGTAATGCAATTTCGCCGAGTTCGCGGTTGAGACAGTGGAGAAGTCGTTACGCCATTCGTGCAGGTCGGAACTTACCCGACAAGGAATTTCGCTACCTTAGGATGGTTATAGTTACCACCGCCGTTTACTGGGGCTTAAATTCTCAGCTTCGCACCGAAGTGCTAACCAGTCCTCTTAACCTTCCAGCACCGGGCAGGCGTCAGTCCGTATACAGCGTCTTACGACTTCGCACGGACCTGTGTTTTTAGTAAACAGTCGCTTCTCCCTGGTCTCTGCGGCCCTCGAGGCTCTCACCTCTAAGGCCCCCCTTCTCCCGAAGTTACGGGGGTATTTTGCCGAGTTCCTTAACCACGATTCTCTCGAACGCCTTGGTATTCTCTACCTGATCACCTGAGTCGGTTTAGGGTACGGGCGACCGTATTCGTCACGCCGGAACTTTTCTTGGCAGTACAGGATCACTCACCTACGCCCATACGGGATCCCCATCACGTCTGACCCACATGACCCCAGCATTACCCGGGATCGGGCTGCACGCTTAGACGGACTATTCCATTAAGTCCGCGGAAGCTACCTCTCTGCGTCATTCCACACGCTGACCTACTACACCCTTGGTTCCCAGCCTCACCAAAACTCCCACTCCCGAAGGAGCAGAAGACGGATCGGGTGGTTAGCATCAGACGCCTCGGTATGGGTCCTCCTACGATCGGTTCGGGAATATCAACCCGATGTCCATCGACTACGCCTGTCGGCCTCGCCTTAGGTCCCGACTAACCCAGGGCGGATTAACCTAGCCCTGGAACCCTTGATCAATCGGCGGACGGGTTTCTCACCCGTCTTTCGCTACTCATGCCTGCATTCTCACTCGAACAGCCTCCACCACTGGGTTCCCCCGCGGCTTCGCTGGCTGCTCGACGCTCCCCTACCCATCC
>NZ_JBSYXB010000020.1:0-1575 GCF_054114245.1 Brachybacterium netajii (SeqCode)
CCTGGTCGATGAGCTGGTCGGTGGCCTGACGGGTGAGGATGATGCGGTGGTGCATTATGCGGCGGAGTCGCATAACGACAACTCGCTGGAGGATCCGAGCCCGTTCCTGCAGACGAACCTGATCGGTACGTACACGCTCCTGGAGGCGGTGCGGAAGCGTGGGGTGAGGTTCCATCACATCTCGACGGATGAGGTGTATGGGGATCTGGAGCTGGATGATCCGGCGAAGTTCACGGAGTCGACGCCGTACAACCCGTCGTCGCCGTATTCGTCGACGAAGGCGGGGTCGGATCTGCTGGTGAGGGCGTGGGTGCGGTCGTTCGGGGTGCGGGCGACGATCTCGAACTGCTCGAACAACTATGGTCCGCGGCAGCATGTGGAGAAGTTCATCCCGCGGCAGGTCACGAATCTGATCGATGGGATCCGTCCGCGGCTGTATGGGGCGGGGCTGAACGTGCGGGACTGGATCCATGCGGATGATCATTCCTCGGCGGTGATGACGATCCTGGACAAGGGTGAGCTGGGGCGGACGTATCTGATCGGTGCGGACGGGGAGAAGTCGAACCGTGAGGTCGTGGAGCTGATCCTCGAGTTGATGGGTCGGGATCGGGATGATTTCGAGCATGTGAACGATCGTCCGGGTCATGATCTGCGGTATGCGATCGATGCGTCGGTGCTGCGGGACGAGCTGGGGTGGGTCCCGTCGTTCCGTGATTTCGAGGCGGGGCTCGCGGCGACGATCGACTGGTATCGGGCGAATGAGGGCTGGTGGCGTCCGCAGAAGGCCGCGACCGAGGCGAAGTACGCGAAGGCCGGCCAGTGACCCCCGCGGGGCCGAAGGGCCTGGTGGTGCGGGAGACCCCGATCCCGGGGCTGTTGGTGGTGGATCTGCCGGTGCATGGGGATGCGCGGGGCTGGTTCAAGGAGAACTGGCAGCGGGAGAAGATGCTCGCGGCGGGTCTGCCGGATTTCGGTCCGGTGCAGAACAACATCTCGTTCAACCAGGCGGTCGGCGTGACCCGGGGTATCCATGCGGAGCCGTGGGACAAGTACATCTCCGTCGCCACCGGGCGCGTGTTCGGGGCGTGGGTGGATCTGCGGGCCGGTGAGTCGTTCGGGGCCGCGTTCTGGTTGGAGATCACCCCGGATGTCGCGGTGTTCGTGCCGCGCGGGGTCGGGAACGCGTTCCAGACGCTGGAGGCGCCGGCGGCGTACACGTATCTGGTGAACGACCACTGGTCCTCGGACGCGGAGTACACGTTCGTGAATCTCGCGGATGAGACCGTCGCGATCCCGTGGCCGATCCCTCTCGATCAGGCGGAGCTGTCGGCGAAGGATGTCGCCCATCCGCGGCTCGGGGACGTGACCCCGGTCCCGGCCGCCACGCCGGAGACCGCATCGTCCGCAGGGCCCTTATCTACCTCCGCGGCGTCGGCCCCCGCGGCAGCGTCGGCGGGCCGGACGCTGGTGGTCGGTGCCAACGGGCAGCTCGGCCGAGCCATCGCGGCCCGCTGGGCGGGCCGCGATGATGTGGATCTGGTGTCGCGGGCCGAGCTGGATCTCGCGGACCCGGCC
>NZ_JBSYXB010000021.1:0-944 GCF_054114245.1 Brachybacterium netajii (SeqCode)
CTAGGCCGTGTTGCTAAATGCGCTGGTGAGCCAGTGGAGTGTCGCGGCGAGGCAGAGGCCGGCGTGGTAGTTCCGCGCGGTCTTGTCTGAGCGCATCGCGATCCCGCGCCACTGCTTGAGCTTGTTGAAGCACCGTTCGACGACGTTGCGGCCGCGGTAGCGGGCCCGCTGCTGGTCACCGAAGTCGATCGGTCGACCTCGGCGCTTGCGTCGATGGGCGATCTGATCGTCACGCTCCGGGATCGTCGCGGCGATCCCGCGCTCGCGCAGCCAGGCCCGGTTCGCCTTCGATGGGTAGCCCTTGTCCGCGAGCACCCGCTCCGGCCTCGACCGTGGCCTGCCCCGAGCGCCGGGGACGCGGATCTCACTCAGCGTCGCGGCAAGCATGCTGGTGTCCGCTGCTTGCCCCGGGGTGAGGATGAACGCGAGAGCCCTGCCCTTCCCGTCGCAGACCAGGTGATTCTTCGTCGTCAGCCCACCGCGGGACCGGCCGATCGCATGATCAGGCGGCTCCTCACCGAACTTCTTGTCGTTCGATAGAGCCCCCCGTGGTGCGGGGAAGTGTCGCACCGTGCTGGTGAACGCGCACGATCGTGGAGTCGATCGACGCGACCCAATCCAGGTCCCCGGACTGCTGCGCGAGCGACTGCGTCTTCTCCAGCACCCGCGCCCACACCCCCTGCTCGGACCACCGGTTGAAGTTCTTGTAGATCGTGTTCCAGTTCCCGAACCGCTCCGGCACGTCCCGCCACGGCGCTCCCGTTCGGAACCGCCACGCCGTCGCCTCGACCACCGTGCGTCGGTCCACCGGAGGTCGCCCCGTCGACTTCGCAGTCGGGAACAGCGGTCCGATCACCGACCACACCTCATCCGAGATCACATCACGCGACACGCGTTCAAGACTCGCCCACAAGGCACCCGAAGGCGTTTAGCAACACGGCCTA
>NZ_JBSYXB010000022.1:0-557 GCF_054114245.1 Brachybacterium netajii (SeqCode)
GCGATCTCGGGTCAGATCATGGAGCTGCATCATTCGAAGCATCACGCGGCGTACGTGAAGGGTGCGAACACGGCGCTGGAGCAGCTGGCCGAGGCGCGTGCGGCGGGCTCGTTCGGGACGATCAACCAGCTGTCGAAGGACCTGGCGTTCCACCTGGGCGGTCACACGAACCACTCGATCTTCTGGAAGAACCTCTCGCCGGAGGGCGGGGACAAGCCGACCGGTGAGCTGGCGGCGGCGATCGATGAGTTCTTCGGGTCGTTCGATGCGTTCCGTGCGCACTTCTCGGCGGCGGCGCTGGGGATCCAGGGCTCGGGCTGGGCCGTGCTGGCGTATGAGCCGCTGGGCGGGAAGCTCGTGGTCGAGCAGTTCTACGATCAGCAGAACGGTGTGCCGGTCGCGACGGTGCCGCTGTTCCAGCTGGATATGTGGGAGCACGCGTTCTACCTGGACTACAAGAACGTGAAGGCTGATTACGTGAAGGCGATCTGGGACATCGTGAACTGGGCGGATGTCCAGGCGCGGTTCGAGAACGCGCGGTCCAACGCCGCGGGTCT
>NZ_JBSYXB010000023.1:0-374 GCF_054114245.1 Brachybacterium netajii (SeqCode)
CGCACCGTCAGCAGATGCTCGATCCCCGCGGCGAGGTCATCGGCGAAGGTGAGCCGCCCGACCTGGTCGTCCACGACCGAGGGATCCACGCCCTTCTCCGCGAGCCGCGCCATCGTCGCGACGAAGTTCCCGCCCTCGCCCACGACCCAGCTCGTCCGCACGACATAGTGCTCGGGGAGCGTGGCGACGAGCTGATCGCCCGCGGCCTTCGACTGCCCGTAGACCCCGAGCGGACTGAGCGCCTCATCCTCCATGTGGGAGTCGACGGTCCCGTCGAAGACGTAGTCACTCGATACCTGCACGAACACCGCGCCCTGGGACCTGGCCGCGGCGACAAGCGCACCGACACCGGTCACGTTGACCGCCCACGCGTC